>NZ_QTLL01000009.1:0-7839 GCF_003434675.1 Coprococcus sp. AM14-16 | reverse complement strand
GTTGTAAAATAACTCGATAACTTCCAGTTTTTGAAACTGAGAAATCGGAATTTGTAAATGAGGTGAATTTATGATGTTACATTCATATCCGTTATTAATATCTATATATAAGGGAGAGGGACGAATGTTAATTGTTCCGCTTATTGACCATATTGCAGGATATTCGATTGATTCAGATTGGTTCATAAATTTATCAGATTTGGACAATGCTGTTTCTGTCGGTGAAGGTGTAAAAAGTGCTATTGATTACATAAGAAACAGTCCTTTATCTTCGCTGACGCCTAATGAGCGAAAAGAAAATGCTGCATGGAAGAAAAATACGAAATATAGAAGCCGAGTAGCTTTTTGGAAAAATAATCATTATGTTCGTGTTAAAATCACTGAAGATAATCAGTATATAATACATTCGATGAAAAAATCACATAAAAGACAATATGCATATGATGAAATCATCAAAGAATTTATACTATTTGCTGATGCAGATGCTGAGGAAATAGGCAAAGCGGTTATTGAGTCTTTTATGGAATCAGAACGATATTACAACATGGGTTAGAGTTTGGTTGTAATAATATATCATACATGATATTGGGAGCTTATGCTGAGCCTATAAGTATAAATTACAGGAGGGTTCAAATGGGATTATTTGATAGATTTAAGAGGACATCAAAGGAAAGTTTATTAGGATATTTGCAAAATAGCATTTCAGATAATTCTAGTCTGGAACACATAGTAAGCGTGTTTGAAGAGATGTGTAATATGCCACTTAAAGAAGATATGATTTTATTTGAAACAGGAACCTATTCTTTTACAGGAAAACCTATGTTTAACTTTTCTTTGGTTAGACAATTTCCTAATGATGAGGAAGAGTATTATCAAATTCACGTGGATGTGTTATATATTCCAACGGAAGGAAATAAAGATTTTCAACGAACTATATGGAATGAGGACATTGAAGAAGATATATTCAGCTATATCAAAAAGACTCCTGAGTTTAATTTCTGTAAAGATAAGGTATTCAGCAAAATAGAAATATATTTGGATGAAACCTAACGTGAAAATCGGAATTTATCAAGCTGCTAATTTTGAAAATTTCTTTGAAAAACTATTGACTCCTACGCAACGTAATAGTTTACGATGTGTTTATCGAGAGGAGGAAATGACAATGATGACAGTGAATGAGGTAAGTAAATTAACAGGAGTGAGTATACGCACTCTGCAGTATTATGATACCATTGGTCTCTTAAAACCTATTGAATATACAGAGTCAGGTTATAGGTTGTATGACGATACATCCTTGGAAAGGCTGCAACAAATTTTACTGTTTAAAGAATTGAAATTTCCGCTTAAGGAGATTAAAAAGATAATTGATGCCCCTAACTTTGACAGGAACAAAGCATTAGAGCAGCAGATTGAATTGCTAACTATGAAAAAAGAGCATCTTGAAAATCTTATTAGTTTCGCTCGAGGAATAAAAGGAATAGGAGTGAAATATATGGATTTTAAAGTATTTGATACAACAAAGATTGATGAGTATTCTAAACGAGCAAAAGAACAATGGGGACAAACCTCTGAGTATAAGGAGTTTGAAGAGAAAACAAAGAACTGGACGAAAGACGATGAAGCTACTGTTGCAAATGAGTTTATGCAATTATTTGTTGAATTCGGACAAATGAAAGAAATGGATCCAGAAGATGAACAGGTGCAGTTGCAGGTAAGGAAACTTCAGGATTACATTACAGATCATTTTTATATATGTTCTGATAAGATTTTATGCGGTCTTGGAAGAATGTATGACGGTGGAGGAGAACTTACGGAAAATATTGATGATGTTGGAGGAGTTGGCACAGCAGAGTTTGCAAGTAAAGCTATTGATATATTTTATATGAGCAGAAGGTAACTTCCAGTTTGGAGAATTGAAAAAAATGGAATTTACCTATTAAGACATATAAACTGTTGACAATAAAGCTCCTATATAGTATGTTTTTAATAAACTACTATATAGGAGCTTTTGCATGGAAATGAATGGAGGATTTCTTGTCACCAAAATAAAACAGCTTGGAGACCGGATTTTCGAGAAGATTCTCAGTGAAAAGAATATTGATGCATTTAATGGAGCTCAGGGGCGTATTCTTTATGTGCTGTGGCAGGAGGATGGTATCTCAATCAGGTCACTCTCGACTAAATGCGGATTAGCGATAACATCTCTTACTACGATGTTGGAAAGAATGGAAAATCAAGGGCTGATAAGCCGTGTTCAGTCTGAAACGGACAAAAGGAAAACACTCCTGTTTCTGACTGAGAAAGCACATGCCTTGAAGGGCGAGTACGATTCTGTATCTGATGAGATGGGCAGTATTTACTACAAAGGTTTTTCAGAGGAAGAAATTACCCGGTTTGAGGAATGCCTAGACCGCATCAGAAAGAATCTTGAGGAGTGGCAGAAGTCATGAGTATTTGTATCAAAGATCAGATTCAGAACATGAATATCGTCATTGGCTGCACAGTGGGGTGTACATATTGCTATGCCCGCAACAACGTGAAACGCTGGCATATGATTGATGACTTCTCTGACCCTGAATTCTTTCCGGGTAAGCTCAAGATGATGGAAAAGAAACGTCCGAAGAACTTTCTTCTTACCGGGATGAGCGATCTCTCCGGATGGAAGCCGGAATGGAGAGACGAGGTATTTGCAAAGATCTGTGAAAACCCACAGCATCAGTTCCTGTTCCTTACCAAGCGACCTGATTTGCTGGATTTTGATACCGATCTGGAAAACGCATGGTTTGGCGTTACGGTGACGAGGAAAGCAGAACTGTGGCGTATCGACGCCCTTCGGAAAAATGTCAGAGCAAAACATTACCATGTTACCTTTGAGCCGTTATTCGACGATCCCGGCACAGTTGACCTTTCCGGAATCAATTGGATCGTTGTCGGCACCATGACCGGAGCTCAGAGCAGGAAGATTCATACGGAGCCGGAATGGGCATGGTCTCTGGCGGACCAGGCACATAAGCTCGGCATTCCGGTGTTTATGAAGGAAGACCTTGTCCCTATCATAGGGGATGAAATTATGATTCAGGAAATGCCGGAAGAATTTAATAAAGTGTTAGAGGAACAGAAATCATGGAAGAAGTAATAAATGGAATCCTCATTCGTGAGGTGGAAACAAAGAACATCATGACTAAGTCTAGTCTGCCGGTAGGCGGTTACTCGGTCAATCCCTATGTAGGCTGTACACATGCCTGCAAGTATTGCTATGCTTCTTTTATGAAGCGCTTTACCGGGCACAAGGAGGAATGGGGCACTTTCCTTGATGTGAAGCATTGGCCGGAAATTAAAAATCCGAAGAAATATGCTGGACAGCGGGTGGTCATCGGTTCTGTGACAGATGGCTACAATCCACAGGAGGAGCAATTCGGGAATACCAGAAAACTTCTGGAGCAGCTGATCGGCAGTGACGCAGATATTCTGATCTGCACAAAGTCGGATCTTGTGGTACGGGATATTGATCTGCTGAAGAAGCTTGGACGAGTAACCGTTTCATGGTCGATCAACACACTGGATGAAAATTTCAAGAACGATATGGACTCTGCTTCGAGCATTGAGCGCCGTATCGCTGCTATGAAGCAGGTATATGAAGCAGGTATCCGTACAGTCTGTTTCGTATCCCCGGTATTCCCCGGTATCACGAATTTTGAAGTAATCTTTGAGCGGGTAAAGGATCAGTGCGATCTGTTCTGGCTCGAAAATCTCAATCTTCGAGGCGGTTTCAAAAAGACAATTATGGATTATATCGCCGGAAAATATCCTGATCTTGTACCACTTTACGACGAGATCTATAACAAGCATAACCGCAGCTACTTTGAAGCACTTGAAGTAAAAGCTGAGAAAATGGCTAAGAAGTATGATTGTGCCTTTGTGGATAATGAAATGCCTTATGGCAGAGTCCCGCAGGGACATCCGGTGATCGTAGATTATTTCTATCATGAGGAAATCCGTGGGACAGAGAATACCGGAAAAAGAAATCGTTAATCTAAACGAAAATTAAACTGATGATGGTGGAGAGATTTATTTATCGCCATTTGAAATCGAGAAGTTCTTGTTTGAAAAATTGAGAAATCGTAAAATTGAAAAAAAAGGAATGCACAGTTCTTAGCTTATCGGGAACTGTGCATTTTTGTAAATAAATACTTTTAATTAGCCTATTACGGCATCCTCTGCTGTAAAATGTTTCAGAGAATTTTCTTTTACCTGAATGCAGATATAAGTAATTCCGGAAATATCGGATGCAAAAAACTGACGCTTTGCAGCAGGTGCGATTTTTATCCAGTCTCCAGTTGAAAGGCTGATTTCTTCTCCATCAATTATGGCCTTGCCGTTACCTGAAAGAATTCCATAGATTTCTTCATTTTCTTTATGAGAATGAACAAATGGGACATTTGCTCCTGCAGGTAGTTCGTTTAAACTGATTTCTGCACCTGTTAAAGACAACTTTTCATGCAGCTCAATTCGGTTTTCCTTTCCAATAGTTGTTTTTGTGTAATTTGTCATAATAATACCTCCATAGTTGATTTGTAGTTTCTGGTTGCTTGGTATTAGTATAGTGTGAGACACATACAAAAACAAGTACGCACCTTTTTGTAACTGTACACTCAAAATTGAATGTGTTACAATAGACTCGGAGGTGAGAATTATGCGAGCAAAAGAAGAATTACCGGAATGCCCAGTTGCAACAGCGGTATCTCTCATCGGAGGAAAATGGAAACTGCTGATTTTGCGTAACTTGAAAGAGCGTCCATGGAGATTCAATGAGCTACAACGAAGTATAGATGGTATTTCACAAAAGGTTTTGACAGATAGTTTAAGACAAATGATGAGTGATGGGCTGGCATATCGCCACGATTACCATGAGCAGCCACCGAGAGTTGAATACGGCTTAACGGAACTCGGAACAAAAATGCTTCCAATTGTTAATTCACTTGCTGACTTTGGTAACTACTATAAATCAATTATTGAACAAAATTAAGGACGTTAGTATTTGAAAAACTCGAACAATTCCAGTTTTTGAAACTGAGAAATCGGAATTTAGGGAGGTACAAGAATGATAAATTTAGTGGCACTTCCGTGCCTCTGTGTAGATGTTTTTGATGGAACAGATGAATTGCGTGCAGGTGGTGAAGCCCTTAATTTTGCAGTTCATGCATCAAAATTTGAGGAGTTTAATGTTTCAATATTGGGTGCGGTTGGACAGGATTCCTACGCAAAATTTATTATGGATTCTGTTTCTGATAAGAGAATAGATGTAAGCCATGTAAGAGTTGAAGAGGATAAAGTAACTGCAAATAATCGTACATATCTTACGGCTGACGGTGACAGATATTACAAAGATGATTCATGGACGGGTGATATTGTTGATAAAATGATATTGAATCAAGACGAATTGGACTTTATAAAAAAATCAGAGGTTGTATTTATACATTTCTGGGCAGGCTGTTTTGAACAAATTATAGATTTAAAAAAGAATAATAACTTCAGATTGGCTGTGGATTTTGTAGAATATCGTAATTTTAAGGAGATGGAAAAATATGCACCATATATAGATTATTTCCTGATTAGTGGAGAGGAATCAATTCTTCCGATATTTGAAGCATTTTCCAAGAAGTATAAAGGACTATTTAATGCATCTTTAGCTGATAAAGGAAGTGTTACATATTATAATGGTGAAAAGTATTTTGTCCCGGCTGATGAAGCTTTAGAAATAGTTGATACTACTGGTTGCGGAGATAGCTACCATGCAGGCTTTGTGTGTTCTCATATGTTAATTGGTGATATTTACGAGGCTATGAGAGTTGGTACAGAATTTGCAACAGAGACATTGTCTCATTATGGTGGCTTTTAATTCGATTTGTAAGGAGAAACAATATGACAGGGTTTATTATATGGTCACTTTTCGGAGTGTTTATAATTGGATTATGAATAAAAGATATGTTTTCTAAGAATCCGGTTGTGAAGAAAAGTAAATAAACTTCAGTTTTTGAAACTGAGAAATCGGGATTTATAAAGGAGAATATTGATGAAACTATTTTTATGTTCGCACTTTTCAAGTGTAGGAAGTCTGATAAAGGAAGAAATTGAAAATAAGAAAGTCGCATTTATTCCAACAGCTTCGTTGCGTGAAGGCTACACCGGTTATGTCGGCTCGGCTCGAAAATTATTCAAAAAGTTGGGAGCAATCGTAACTGAAATTGATATTTCAACGGAGGCTTATTCAACGATACAGTCTGTTTTTGAAGATGCAGATGTGATATATTTTACCGGCGGAAATTCTTTCTTTCTTATGGACCAACTCCGTAAAACAAGAACTGATGGGTTGCTAAAAAAGGAATTGGCAAATGGAAAATTGATGATCGGCGAGTCGGCAGGCGCAATTATATGCGCTCCAAGCATCCAATATATCGAGCAAATGGATGAAAAGCCGGAGGACTACTCACAAGAAGATGATGCAGGGCTTGATTTGATTGATTTCTATGTTCTTCCGCATTATCTTACAGCACCATTTAAGAAAGTTACCGAGAAAATAATGACTGAGTTTTCGGATTTGAATCTATGCCCTATTAACAACCATCAGGGAATTGTAATTGATGGTGAAGGTTCAAAGGTTATTTGCAAAGACTAATTTGAAAAATCCTTTTTTGAAACTGGAAAATCGGAATTTTCTTGATGGTGGAGGATGCGTATGGAACATAAGGGCACAATTAGAATAGAAACAGATAGATTAGTTCTTAAACGACATGTATTAGATGATGCAGAAATCATGTTTAAAAACTGGGTAACAGAAAAAGATGTAACAAAGTTTTTAAGTTGGCAACCGCATAAAAATGTCGACGAGACAAAGCAATTACTAATTGATTGGATAGAATCGTATGATAAGCAGGATTTCTATTTTTGGACAATTGAGTTAAAAGATTCGCATGAACTGGTTGGAGATATATCAGTAGTAAGTCTCGATGAGGCAACAGAAAGTGTGGAGCTCGGGTATGGTATTGGAAGCAGATGGTGGGGAAAAGGTATAACTGCAGAAGCAGGAAGGGCATTGGTAAAATTCTTTTTTGAAGAAGTA
Source organism: Coprococcus sp. AM14-16 (assembly GCF_003434675.1). Classification (NCBI taxonomy): domain Bacteria; kingdom Bacillati; phylum Bacillota; class Clostridia; order Lachnospirales; family Lachnospiraceae; genus Coprococcus; species Coprococcus sp. AM14-16. Next base: position 719 of record NZ_QTLL01000009.1, on the reverse strand, counting down.
AAAGTCAAACGTGTATATGCAAAGCATGCTGCAGGTAATCCAAACTCAGGAAGTGTAATGCAGAAAATGGGAATGAAAAAAGAAGGAATAATTAGGCAGTCGGGAACCTGTAATCAAGGTATTGTGGATGAAGTTTATTATTCCATACTTAGAAATGAGTATTTTAGTAATGATAATTGATGAAAAAATCTAATTTAGCGACACACTCGAAAATTTCAGTTTTTGAAACTGAGGAATCGGGATTTAAGGAGGTCTTGTATGAAGAAAATCGTATGTACAATGCTATGTATTATGCTTTTATTTGGTTTGAGTGCTTGTGGTGGAGATGTCAGTGAAGAGAAAACTCATAATGTTGAATCTGAGAGCTATTCAGAAGAGGATATTAAAGCCGCTATTGACACAATAAAAAAGGAGTTTAAGAGTGACTGGAAAGGATGCACTCTCACAGAAATTTACTATGCCGGAGATGACTGCACGAAAGATCATAAAGATTGGGCAGACAGAAACAATGCAGATGAAGTCATTGTTTTATCATCTTCATTCGATGTTGATTCATCTGGTGGAAACGGGTCTTTGAATCCAAATAGTACATACAGTGATTGGAAGTGGATTTTAGTTAGAACAGATGGCGGAAAGTGGCAGCATGTTGACCATGGATATTAAGTCAAATTCCAGTTTTTGAAACTGAGAAATCGGAATTTGTGAGGGAAAGAAATGAA
>NZ_QTLL01000008.1:0-8209 GCF_003434675.1 Coprococcus sp. AM14-16 | reverse complement strand
TTCATTTCTTTCCCTCACAAATTCCGATTTCTCAGTTTCAAAAACTGGAATTTATAGATATCCATTATCCGCAACATAACGCATATTAGACCTATTTAGCATCCAAGTCTTGTCCTTAGCACCCTTTTTATAATCAGCTATTTGTTGCTTGTCGAATTCGCTTAATTGTTCCATAAATTCATTTATTCGATACATTACCTTTTCTTCCCCAAGAACATCTACAAGGAAATCAAAAAACACATTGTATTCTTTGAACTTTTCTTCGAGAAGGTACTGGCACGCAGCAGTGAAATCTTTATCAAATCTATCAGACAAATCGACAGCTGTTGTTTGTAGTTCTGTTTCAAAATATTTCATTACCTCATCAAACTTACTTTCATTTGAAATATCATACCAATATTCCTTATTATTTTCAAAACTTTTACTTGCTACAACACTATATGCTGTTGATGCAGCACCGTATTTTTTGTATGAAACCCGAAAATCAACATTTATCTCAATATTATTATCATCATTCCATTTTGATGAAAAAAACAAAACTTCAAATACAATCTGACCAATCGTTTTCTTTAATGATCTTCTGCTCTTCAAATACTTATATCCTGTAGTCTCCGATAGTTTACTTATAAACAATGCTATTGTATCATTTACTTTCTCGCTCATCATTTCTCCCTTCCTACAACTTCAAATAAACGCGTGCTTTTATAGCTCGCCTCTCAAACGTGCTTCTATATCAGATGCCATGTATAACACATCCGTTACAATTACCCTTTCGTCACGGATTGTGTAAAACACTGAATAATTATCGACGAGCATTCTACGCAACTCCATCTCTTTTCCGGCTCAGAATCCATAATCCTAAATCGTTCCGGGAAAGTGTCTAATGTAAGTATTTCATCAGCAATGCGATTATATTGCCCCATTGCATTATCCGGAGCAAGCAAATCTATAGCAATATAATTGTATATATCTTCCATATCCTGCAAAGCTTCTTTTGTAATCTCTACCTTATATTGCTTCATTAATGCCTCTCTCTAAATGCCACAAACGCACTAGCTGCATCCTCAACATTTCCTTTCTCTATATCGGCATATCCTTTTTCTAACTTTTGATGAATCTGTGTAACAGACATCATATCTGCATTCACTGAATTAGCTGCTTTGGGTAATACAATAGAAAAGGGAATTCCTCCTACTAATGATATTTGTTTTAAATACATATCTATAGCAGTAGCCATTGGTATCCCTAATTGTGCCAATACACTTTCTGCATTTTCTTTTACATCTGGATTTACTCTTATATTTAATGTTGCTGTTTTTCCCATAGAATACACCTCCATCTTTCTTTTATTGTAACGTCTTTTGCGTTACAGTCAATCTATGAAATATATTTTCAATGCGATAGCTTCACATTGTTTTGATTAACCATTGCATATCTGAGCGTTGTATATATTTGCTCATGTCCCAGAATTTTCTGTACCTGTTCAATCGGCATACCTTTCTCAATTGCTCTGGTGGCCATAGTCCTTCTGACCTTATGTGGGTGTACCTTTTCTACACCTAACTTCTTCCCCATTTCTCGTAATCGTAACTCCACACCGCTTTCAGTAAGTCTAGTCAAGTTGGAATGCGCTGATTATCAGAATGACCTTGATTCGTGAAGCAGTTATTCAATTAACCAGGAAAAATATCTCAGAAGATTTGTGGATGACGGAGAGATTCCGATAGATAATAATGCCGCAGAACAAAGTATCAGAAGTTTCTGTATCGGCAAAAAGAACTGGGTAATGTGTGACACTAAGAACAATGATTTCTGCGAGAAGCTTCTGCCCTGGTCAGCTGAACTCCCTGCAGAATGCAGGAAATAATACAGAAATAAAGCCGCTCAGACGAGCGGCTAATTATAGTGGGGGTACCCACAGTGGAGCGTTTACCACATTTCTATGACTCACGCCTTTCTCTGCACTTATTTACTTTATTGTGAACTCTGCAAAAAAGTTCCGATTTACAGTTCCAATTCGCTACGCACTGCGTATCCTTTTAGAACTTGCATTATACCTTATAGATACTGCTTAAGATTCTCTAAAACACATCTATACGCATTTGCATACATATGTACGCCTTCTATCGTATACTCCTCTTTTAAATTTCCATTTACATCTGTCAATCCATTATTCACATCAATATACGTATAGCCCAATTTATCGGCCAGTTTTTTGACTTCTTCATTAGCTATCGGTATATTTGTATTATTTCGATTTTTAAACGTTGTTCTGTCCCATTCCCCCTCTGGCAACGGAGCATCCTCTTTAACAGGATAATATGCCATCATATACACCTGTGTTTCCGGCAATTTTTCTTTAATTTGCATCAGAATCTTCTCATAATTTGTTATGGTATGTGTAAGTGCTTCCTCAAAAGAAATCGACGGATTACTAATATCATTTGTTCCAATATTAATAAAAATCTTAGACGGCTCTGTGCCAAACACCTGAACATCCATGTTTTCTAACATATCATCTGTTGTGAACCCGCCAACTCCGCGGTTGTAAATAATACAATCCATTTTCTCAGTCATTAACAATTCATTTATCGGAAATTGTTCCATCAACGATGACCCTGTAAAAAGGATTTGTCCCTTTACAACCACTTCATTTAAAATACGATATTTATCAATTTTTTCTTTCCGATCCTTCTCATAAAACTCCTGAATCGCATCTAACTTACTCATAATTTTCCTCCTTCATTCTCTTTAACTCCGGCATCACAATCGCCAGCATTGTAATAAAACACAAACTTCCTCCAATTACATTTGATATCGGTTCTGCTACAAACACACCTCTTGTTCCCATGTGAAATGTATATGGAAACAAATATGTTAATGGAACAACTATAAATACTTTTCTAAGTAATGAAAAGAAGATTGCCTGTTTCTTTTTATTTAATGATTTAAATACCGTCTGTCCAATATATTGCAGATCCATAAATATAAATGCTGCAAAATACAACTTCAATGCTTCTACTGCATCTACCAGTAGTTCTTTATCCGAACTGAAAATTCCGATTAAAAATTCCGGTGCAAAAATGATCACACTCCACATGATTGCCGTATAAATAAGAATCATGCAAGTCATTACTCTAATTGCTTTTCTAACACGCTTGGGACGCTGTGCTCCACAATTGTAGCTTAAAATTGGAGAAGTTCCTTCATTCATAGCATAAATCGGTGTTTCTACCATCTGCCGGATGCTTGATACAATTGTCATCACTGATATATAAACATCTCCTCCGATACCTGCCAGCACACTGTTGCAGCATATTGTTACTAAACTATTTGTCAGCTGCATAATAAATCCTGCACTACCAAGACTCACGATATTTTTTGCATCTGCTCCACATACTTTCCATTCTGCCTTGGAGAGCATTCGAACTTTTAGCTCCGATTTCTTTCTTAAAAAATAAAATACATATGCTGCTGATAAAGTCTGTGAAATAATCGTTGCAATTGCAGCTCCTTTTATTCCTAAATGCAATCCAAATATAAATAATGGATCCAAAATTAAGTTGGCAACTGCTCCAATTGTTACAGACAGCATGCCTGATGTAGCATAACCTTGTGCATTAATAAATGGATTCATTCCTGTTGCGATCATGGATGGCACTGTTCCTATCAGATAAATCATCATATATGAATACGCATAAGATAACCCTTCCTCTGATGCACCAAATAATACCAGTATCGGACTTGCAAACAACATGCCGATTACCATCAATACCACTCCACAAATGCACATCATTGAAAATGATGTATTCATAATTGTTTCAGCTTTTTTTGTATTTCCTTTTCCTCTATTAATGGAAAATAAAGGGGCACCGCCACTTCCGAACAAGTTGCTGAATGCTGTGATAATCACAATAATTGGAAAGCATAAGCCCACCGCTCCAAGTGCTGTTGTTCCGACTTCTGGAATTCTGGCAATGTAAATTCGATCCACGATATTATACAAAAGACTCAATATCTGTGCCACCAGCATCGGTAATGCCGCGCCTAAAATATTTCCTGTAATTGTTCCGTGTTCAAAATCAATTCGTTTCATGCTCTCATTCCTTTTTTGCTTTCTTTCCCTTGACTCCAAGTATAACACGAATTAAAATATATAAAAAATATTGTTTTTATACAATAATGTAACAATATTTATATATCTTTTTCAATAGGAGAAAATCATATGGAGATCAAACAATTAGAATACTTTCGTGCAATTGTAGACGAGGGAAATGTCAGTGCTGCCGCCAGAGCTCTGCACATGACACAACCACCATTAAGCTACCAGATGAAAATGCTGGAAGAAGAATTACAAGTACAGCTTTTTATCAGAGGTACAAAAAGAATTACTCTAACCGAAGCCGGTAAAGTGCTCTATGCCAGAGCCACCAGTCTGCTTACTATGACGGATATCACCAAACGTGAAGTAATTAAGGCAAGCCAGTCTGCCACTCTCCATATTGGTCTGACACCTTCCAGTGTTTCCATTATGTCTGATTACTTAGTTCGATTTGCTTCAAAATATCCTGATATTCACTTTGATATACATGAAGGTTCTACATTTGCTTTAAAAAATGAATTAGAAAATGGCCTGGTAGATATTACAATACTTAGAACACCGATTGTATTAAACGAATGCAACACCAGCGTTTTATTACAGGAGAATTTAGTAGCAATGGCAATCCCTGGCTTTTTTGATATTGGATATACAAATATTTCATTAAAAGAACTATCACAAAAATCCTTGATACTTTCTCATCGCTATCGCAAATATATTATATCTGCTTTTGAAGATAATGGATTAACTTGTGACATATACTGCGAATGTGAAGATGCCAGAACCGCCATAACTTTGGCCGAACATGGTTTAGGGGTTGCCATCCTCCCTTCTTCCATGAGAGAACTCAAGCCCTGTCTTCATGCCTATTCTATTAAGGATACGAACCTCTCGACAGAAATTCTCCTTGCCTGGAGAGATGAGCGAATTCCGGTTGAGGTAGAAAAATTTTTATCTGAATTAAAATAGCACTCCCAGGGACGTTCCTTTTGGCACGAGGAGTGTCCCTGTGGCATGTTATAAGTAAGACAGGGAACGCTCATTGTGACAAAAGGAACGTCCCTAAATCTCATACTGTTCAAGCATAGTCGGCGCCATATCCATGAATACAAAAAACTCTTCTGGCAACGTGCAAAGTTCTCGGCTTATAAAATCTTCCGCATTAATATACTTATGATCATTTTCCGGATTGTAACATTTCTCGTGATTCGCCAAAATAACTATTCCCTTAAAACTCTTCTCAATCTCATAAACAGCCTCTCCCGGTACATCATAATTTAGGATAGCGACATGTAATCTATCCTTTGCATCAAGACTGTCAGCAATATAAAATTCATCACAAAATGGCAACTTATTCTCGACAGCAAAATTAATTGTATGCTGGAGATATTCCCTTAAAATCTCTCTGTCCAGCTTATACTTAAAGCACGAAAAAATTTTTTTCATTTTATTAAATAAACCCATATATCAAATCTGCTCCTTCCTATAGTTTCAAGCCCTAAATCATTGATTTTGGGTCTTTTTCTTTAAACAGTCACCTCACAACAAGTGCTAAAGATAACTTTTAGGAACTTCCCTCTGCCGTTGTTACAAGGTAATATCCTTCATATTTATTTTCCGCCAGTTTCTCCGGTACCCGGATAATATCAATATATGCTGTCTGCTTCGCAGGATGAGATTCCTCCTGTAATACCTGTTCAAACGGTCGGACATAATCCATCTTTCTCTTTGTCTGAAGCATTCCAAATCCCACCTGTCATGTGTCCTTCTACACTTGATTTTTCATTCTGACAAACTATGTGACAAACTGAAATTTGTCTGTCTATACATAATCTGATATTTCAAATACACATTCAGAAGCTCCATTGACAATTGTATCAACAATAGTAACTGTTACACTCTTTTCAAAAACCTCAGAGAACAATCGCATATACCAACCAGCAGAACATTCACAATACTTTTTATTCATATTCTCAACTTTTTTAGGTATATTACAATAACATTTTTTGTATACAGCAATAATCTTTCCATCAAAAATATGTAAGTTCCTTCCGCCAATATCTGCTTCATTCAGAAGATTCAAAAATTCTGCTATATCGTTAGATTTAGCGTATAATTTTTTTGCTATTTTTATAGCATTGGTTGACAAGCAGCACCCACCACATTTTCGCATAGTATCAGTCATATATATCTTCATACTCTCAGTGGTATTTAAAAGCTCATTAATATATCTTACCTGCTTAAGCGGTGTTGCATTTTCATCAATAATTCCAATCTCCGAACAAACCGCAAATGCATTTTCAGAATCCATATTATCTACTATTCTTTTGGCCTTATTCATATCATATCCTCGCAAGAATTTAACTAATTATTCTAAAATCTACTGTTCTTTTGATTTCACCGGCATCCAAATTTCGCAATAATAATTCTCATCCTGATTTCCTTTCGGATAATCACAAGGTGCGGTGTAGTATTCTATATTATACATTCCTGCAATTTCATAATCACTATTCCCAGGAAGCCATTCCTTAAAAATCTCTGTATTCACTTTTTGTAACGCTTCCGGCATAGATCCTTTACATGGAAATACTGCCCATGTATTTTCAGGAATAACTACCGTTTCAAATTCTTCCGGTATGTCTTTTGAAGGGATATAATCATCAGCAATCATGTACTTGAAGAATCCTTCCGGTGCTCCATCATCTAAACAGATTCCATACATACCACAAATATACTTACCATTTCCCTTTTCATAATGCTCTGTCCAAAATTGTGGGCATTCTTTATACCCTTCTTCATTTTTAATAATTTTGGCACTTCCGACAACAGTAAATGCCGGTTTTTTAACAATTTTACATTCCATTTCAAATCCACCTTTCATAGATACATGTATTTTTAGAGGAAGGTAGTTTTTGAGTTCACCGTCTCCGGACTTCGCCTGTGCAGGCGTAATACCGTGAAATCTGGTGAAGGCTTTCGTAAAGCTGTCTGGAGAATCATAGCCATATTTCATTGCTACATCTATAACCTTAACACCATCTGTTTGCAAATCTCTGCCGGCAAGTGATAATCTTCTATTTCTTATATATTCGGATACCGTAATTCCACAAAGAATCGAAAACCCTTTTTGAAAATAAAATGGCGAAAGATTAATCTTTGCAGCAATTTTTTCCAGAGTAAGTTCATCTGTAAGATGTCCTTCAATATATTTGATTGATGAAGTGATATCTTCCAACCAGCTCATGCTTATTTACTCCTTCCTACAAAACACATCTTATCTCCAAAGCATATTTTTGTCCCGACATATTTTGCTCTCTTTTGTCCAATTACACAACTATCGCAGATATAATCACAAGGCATTCCTTTACATAAACAATTAGTAAAAATCAAATTCGTCTCTCGGTTAAACACACCAGCTTACTGGAATTTATCGCAATATTTCATTCTTGGATTATACTCGCTTATAGATAATTGGTTCATCGTATCCAAAAGTCCGCTTTCCGTTAACTTCCATAATTTCAGATACTTCCAAACAACTATCAGAAAACTTTTCCCAAAGCTTAAATGTCATTACCGGTGAAAACTGACTTGTGCTGCCTCCCTCCCAGATGCCATCATTTTCATGATAAAGTGCAGGAGTAAACTTTTTAGATTTTTTCAGTTCACTATAATCAACATTTTTCATAGAATCATATGAGAATGTATTTTTGTCTTCTCCTTCTGGAATCTCATAGGAGGAAAGTAAAATTCCATCTTCATTTTCTGTAATAAGGAAAAGGTGCGGAGATGCATGACGGTTACCATTTGTCTCATAGTAGCTTTCTTCAACAACAAATTTACCATTAAAATCTTTAGGAAGGTTTAAAATTTTCTCATTACAGATTGTATTAATGTGTTCTGCATAAGGATATGTTTTCCCTTCTCTCTGCATATTATCAAACTGCTCTTTGTTATTAAAGTGTCCCGTCATCATATTAATAAAATTATCGAGCTTCATCATGCTTTTTACCTCCAAATTCCGATTTAACTTTCCATCAATTTAATTGCTTCATCAACAGATACACATGTAGCAAATCTCTTTGGCCACATCATATCATTGTAATATTTATA
>NZ_QTLL01000007.1:0-12993 GCF_003434675.1 Coprococcus sp. AM14-16 | reverse complement strand
TGAGAAATACTCAAATGGCTGTTTTAGATGGACTTATCAAAGCCCGATTTGTAAAACTGTAGCATTGATTATATCAAAGAATCATACTTGCAGCAATCCCCTTAAAACGAGAGGCAGGTGTGCCCTCCTGCCCCTCAAAAGGAAGGGAAGGTGAAAAATATATAGTCAACTGCTGTTTCCAGCAGCTATGAATCGTTACTTACCATAGAAGTCATGGTTTACTTCTGCTTTATAGTAATTACTACATGTTACAGGAGCATTATACAGTGTCGTGAGCATATAGCTTCGTATGTTGCGTACCTTTGTAGTATTGTTGCGAAGGCATTCCAGCACATACTCCATCGTATGAAAATCTATCTTCTCCAATCTGCTCCGAACAACATCATATGGGAAATCATATTTATTGATACGGATTACTGGCTGTTTAACCGCTATGGTCTCAACCATCAGCTCCACCAATTCGTTTATGTCCATCTTCTCTGTAGGATGGCATTGAAGCAATCCGTCATAATCAATATTATCTTTGATAAATGAGCGCACTTCATCCATCCTATCCATCGTATCAGTTTTCACGCCTGTGCCTGATGGAATGATAGGATAGGTAATCTCCTCCGTATTCTCTGTAGTATTCTCTGTATTTGTCTTACAAAACTTTGTATGAGGTGGTACATCGTTTTGTGGTAGGGTGTTACAAAATTTTGCAGGAGGGTCATACGAAATTTTGTAGAGGGTGGTACAAAATTTTGTAGGAGGGTCATACAAAGTTTTGTATGAGGAGGTACAAAATTTTGTAACAGACTTATTTGCTTGGTTTTCAGCCTGTTTTTGTATTTCTTCCCCTGTGTTTTCTACATCTTCGTCATCTCCTGGTATGTTCAGATATGTACATGTGTAAAGTCTATCAACGCATAGATCAATATACATGACATTATTTAAAACCATTCCGCTATTTGTTTCTATGTTACGGAATTCACGACGGATCACACCGATTTCCTCTAGTCTGTCAAACGCTGCCTTCACACTTCTCCGTGATTCTCCAAACTGCTCGGCAAAATCATTGTAGGTTTTCTGTAGCAAATCCTCTCGAAACTTTTTTCTGTAACCAATTGTCATGCCGCTATGCTCGTCCCGTACTTCCACAGGACGATACCAATACACGATTTCCGACAACACACAGATAGCGAGAAGGTATGGCTTGCCATTTTCACGCAAAATTGTTTTATACCAATTTACCGGTGTAACATTGCCACTAATGCTCATCTCTGCCAGCGCATCCACCGACGCATTACCGGTATTTACAATATTAGTCATGCCCTCTCACCTCTTTTCTTCCATTCATCTAAGAGGTTTATTATAACCTCTGTAATCTTTTCTTCCGTATATCCTTCATCAAAGTAGTCATCCAATCTGTCTGCCTTGAACGTTACCTTTCTCGGCTTTGCTAACACCTGTTCCGGAAGCATGATGTTCCTCACTTCTTCCTGTGTAAGCATATTTTCCCGGCAGGATGCCTTTAGTCTTGCCGACTGCTCTATATTAGGGAATATATTCCTGTCGAGTATTATATCGAGTACCCACTGCTGCTGCTCCTCGTTCAGATACGAAAGATCAACACCCTGAATAAAACCAATCTTTTTCCTGTCAACAAAGTCAAGCAGTTCATCAGAGAGCTTTGCAAGTCTGATATATCGCTGAATCTTCTTTGCGTTCTCGCCGGTTTCCTCACTCATGATATCAAGGCTACTACCCTTATCTCCCTTAATGCCCTGATGTTTCATGGCATAGTAACGCATACTATACGCCCTTGCCTTTTCGCTTGGAAAGATATCTTCTCTCTGAATGTTACTGTCCACCATGACAATGGTAGCTTCTTCATCATTCAGATTGCGAATGAACATCGGCATGGTATCAAGACCGGCAAGTTCACAGGCAGCTTTTCTTGTGTGTCCGGCAATGATTTCATAACCACCCTGCGGTCGCATTCTCGCAATCCCTGGAACAAGCACGCCATACTGTCTGACACTCTCTACTATTTCCTCCAGCTTATCTTCATGAATCTGAAACGGATGATTTCTGAATGTATGCAGACTTGCTAAAGGTATTTCTCGAATTTCACCACCATTTGCATTTGCCTGTTCCAGATTTTCGTTTGTACCAAACAGATCGTCAAATGATTTCATCTTTATCTTGGAAGCACTATTGGATTTATTCATCTGCAAGCACCTCCTTTGCGAGCTTCTTATACGCCGCCGCAACTTTTCCTCTTGGGTCATGCTTGAATATACTCACACCCTCTGCGGAAGTCTCTGCCGCTCTCACAGAATGTGGGATAACCGCACCAAACACACGGACATTTTTGCCATAAATTTCTTCCACCATGGACTTGATTTCCTTTGCGTAATTGGTACGTCCAACCATCTTTGTAAAAACGATTCCCTCTATTCCAAGGTTAGGGTTCAAATATTTCTTAGTCCTGCCAAGAGTGGTAATAAGCTGCTGTAAACCCTTTACGGAAAGGTACGCTGCTTCTATCGGTATGATGACTGAATCAGCCGCAGTAAGGGCATTCATTGTCACCATGCCAAGACTGGAATTGCAGTCAATCAATATATAATCATAAAGATTTCTTACACTTGTTATGTACTCTTTCAATATGTACTCTCTCCGCATGGTATTTACCAATGTGACTTCCAGTCCGGAAAGTTCGATATTGCATGGAAGAAAAGATACTCCCTCCTCATGTACAATAACCCCTTCCCGCTTTCCATAATCTTCATCATTGATCACTTTACCCATGATTGTCGAGAGTGTCACGTCAAGCTCATCCGGCTCTGCCACGCCGAGGCTTGATGAAAGGGATCCCTGACTATCCGCATCTATAAGCAGTACTTTCTTACCTTCTCTTACCAAACCTATACCTAAGTTTACTGTTGTCGTAGTCTTTGCCACGCCACCTTTTTGATTCACGATTGCTATCACCTTACACATACCGTTGTACCTCCATTTCTATCGAATCACCATGCCACTTCCTACATAGTGGCATTGTTCATTCAACTGTTTTGCATTGATGGATTTCTTATCAGAATCCGTTTTCTTTCTCGACACTTCTGCATATACACGCTTGTATTTATCTGTCCCCACATTGTCAAAAAAAGTCGAGACATTATTCAATTCAAATCGTTTATCTCTCTGAAGTAAACGTACAAACCAACGTATGTCATTTTTTGTCCCTTGAAGCCTTATCTTTAACATATAAACACCTCCTTGAATAGAAAAATAAAAGGCAGGGATATTCAATATTTGTAATTAAATATCCCTGCCAAATTGGCTATTTTATTCACTTTTATTCATCAAAGAATATTGTGTCCCTCGTGTCGACTCTATAGCCGACAACGACATGAATTCTGTCCACTATCTGCTTTTTATTCCTTTTCACATCGGTTCTGCCGAAATTGAAAAAGCTGCAAAAGTGCGTAAATTCAAGGATTTTCACGAATCTGTACGACGTAGCCCTATTATAGTCTCCACAAGAGTTGTCTCAAGGAACACATCACCAACCACAAGCTTGCCATCCTCTGTCACAGCCTTGAATGCAACAGGCACAACATTCGGCTCACCATCTGATCATGTGGCAAGATCCCACATTTCATTTTTTAATAATTTGATCACTGATTCTGTAAGCATAAGCACATCTCCTTTGTTTTTGATGCACCCATGATATTATATCTGCTCCCATCTGGTAAGATATCAGCAAATTTATGAGTTACTAATGTATTTGATAGCTTACTGATATTTTAGCATTTCCATAATCCATGCAGATTGCAATATGCATATACTTCTTCTACCTGTTCACCATCACAAAGGCAAAAATCTGCTACAGGTTCCTGTCCTGGATTCAACTGTTTTCTATATATTCCCTGATTGGTATTTAATGTGATCCACTCAATGAAATGTTCTTCAAGCATTGGATGTTTTGTCTCCCCGACCACAACATTAACATGATTGCCTTCCACTGTATATACAGGTACATGCTTCTCGACAGCAGCATCTGTCACTCCGGCTTTTAATTCCTGCATAGGTTCTCCGCAACAAATTACAGGTACACCCTTATCCTTTACCTTTTCAACAATGTTTCCACAATGCTTACAAATATAATACCTTACTTCCATGCCTTTTTCTCCTTCCATGTGTAAAATTTATAATTCAATTGTCTCCATAATCTTTTTCAATGAATCTGCAGATTCCTTAAGCTTTAACGCTTCCTCGCCACTTAAATTAATAGGTATATCCGACTCAACACCATCTGCACCTACAATAGCTGGCATACTTAACGATACTCCGTCAATGTCATATACACCATGAATCATGTGCGATACCGGAAGTATTGATTTTTCATCTCTCATAATCACTTCACAGATTCTTTTTACAGACATTGCAATTCCATAATATGTAGCGTGTTTTTTATTTATAATTTCATAAGCACTATTCTTGACTGCTGTTGCTATTTCTTCCGTATTTTCCTTGTGCTTGTAATGTCCACGCATTTCACACATTTCACTTAATGGAACACCAGATACATTTGCCGATGACCATGCTACCACTTCACTGTCGCCATGTTCTCCCACAATAAACGCATGAACGCTCCTGCTGTCCACAGATAAATGCTCACCAAGCTTATATCTTAATCTGGCACTATCTAACACAGTACCCGATCCAATAACCCTGTTTTCTGGAAGTCCTGATAACTTTATGGCTACCTGAGTCAGGATATCTACCGGATTCGCAACTACAAGCATGATACCTGCAAAATTTCTCTTTGCTATTTCAGGAATGATTGACTTAAATATTGCTACATTTTTATTTACGAGATCAAGCCTTGTCTCTCCCGGTTTCTGTCCCGCTCCGGCAGATATGACAACAATTGCAGCATCAGCCACATCATCATAATCTCCGGCATATATTTTCATCGGACTCGCAAATGGAATACCATGACTGATATCCATCGCTTCTCCCTCTGCCTTATTCTTATCTGCATCTATAAGTACAATCTCTGTAAACAAGCCACTCTGCATTAAAGCAAAGACTGACGCAGAACCGACAAAACCACAGCCTATCATTACTGCTTTTTTTGAATTAATCACTTGCTTTTTCGTAATAATCTCATCTCCTTAATAATTCTCTTCATGTACTTCAAAATAGCTCTGTGGATGATTACATACCGGACATACCTCAGGAGCCTTAGTTCCTACCACAATATGTCCGCAGTTACGGCATTCCCATACCTTAACTTCGCTCTTTTCAAATACCTGTGCAGTTTCAATATTCTTAAGAAGTGCACGATATCTTTCCTCATGGTGCTTCTCAATCTCACCTACTGCCCTGAATTTTGCTGCAAGCTCAGGGAATCCTTCTTCCTCGGCTGTTTTAGCAAAGCCTTCATACATATCTGTCCACTCATAATTTTCGCCTTCTGCCGCTGCCGCCAGGTTTTCCTTTGTATCACCAATTCCTGCTAATTCCTTGAACCACATCTTTGCATGTTCTTTCTCATTATCTGCAGTCTTTAAAAACAATGCAGACATCTGCTCATAGCCTTCCTTTTTCGCTACAGAAGCAAAATAGGTATACTTATTTCTCGCCTGAGACTCTCCTGCAAATGCCTCCTGTAAATTCTTCTCTGTCTGTGTTCCTGCATATTTGTTTACTGCCATCTCTTTTACCTCCGTTTTCTTTACTATTTTTCTCCCTGCATTTCGGGCAAATTCCTTTAAATGAAATATCATAATCCCAAAATTCAATTCCATGAATGTTACGAATTTTTTCCAGCAAATTCGGTAATTTCATCCATATCCGCATCAAAAATCTCACTGCACTTTGCGCACCTGACATGGTAGTGATTTCTCAATGCGAAATCAAACCGGTTCGGTCCATCGGGAACTTCAACCTTTCTTGATGCACCTTCCTCTACCAATATATCAAGATTTTTTTGAATGGCATTTCTCCTGCTTGTCGTCACTCTTTATTGAGATTGGTTCTTAATAAGGATTATATTCTATTTTTATTTTATTGTCAAGAAAATAGTAATAATTCCAACCTTTTCCTCATCTATTCCAGCCAGGTCACAATAGGCGCATGCAACAGCCTGTGCACAGTTATAACCATTCTTTTTTCTCTCTTCTGCTTCTTTCACTCGTGTACTCATGTGTTTCTCCTTATTATTCATATCACAGCAAGTATTTCGTCTTTTGATTTTGTTCCTACTGAATGATTTTTGATTTTTCCATCCTTGATAACAAACAATGTGGGGATACTCATTATCTGAAACCGACTTGCTAATTCCGGTTCTTCATCTACATTGACAGTCGCTTTCGCCAGTGCTAGTATCTGTATTAGTTAGGTATGTCTAACGCACTTGATTTTAGCACATTAACAAACAATTGGGAGAATATTTTTATGAAAATTTACGAATTCGGGGATAAAAATAAACCGAACATCATGCTCTTTCCTGGCACCTGCTGCTATTGGAAAACCAACTTTGGACACGTTCTTGATGGGCTTCAGGAGCACTTTCATACTCTGGTTGTCAGCTACAGTGGATTTGACGATACGGAGAATTCTACATTTATTTCAGAGCTTGACGAAGTTCTGAAGGTTGAGAACTACATCAAAGATAAGCTTGACGGAAAGCTGTTTGCAGCATACGGCTGTTCCCTCGGAGGTTCATTTGTCTCTCTCCTGATCGGGCGTCAGAATATACATATAGATCATGGAATCATAGGTTCAAGCGACATGGATCAGGCGCCAAAGTGGCTGGCAAAACTTGAGACAGCCATCATGATGCCTATGTTCTATCCTTTTATCACCGGCAAGGAAAGCGGTATTCTGAAAAAAATATTTGAGAAGAAAATGAACGAAGGAAATGACAGTTCTGAATATATGAAGAAATTCATGGAGATCATGGGCAAAGGAAGTGGAATAGACTTTTCATTCATATCCAAGGAGTCCATGAAGAATCAGTTCTGCACCGACCTGTACACAAGCGTTGGAGAACACATAAACGTACCCGGAACGACTATCCACGTATTCTACGCCAAGAAAATGGGTGAGAAATATCTTGTGCGTTACAGGAAGTGTTTCGCCGATCCAGATATCTGTGAATTTGATCTGCAGCACGAAGAACTGCTGCTCGACGCCAACCGCTGGATCCATGAGGTCTGCAGGGTGTGCGGCATAAACTGATCTGCTCCTTTTTAATTTTACGACCTATTGTCATCAGCCATCTATGTGTAAAACGGGATGACGATTGATATTGGATTGTGACCAACAGCACCGCCAACCGCCTGAGCAGACTTTTAAAACAGATCACCCCTCTTGAAGCATTTTTCTCAAATCGCCAAATGTCTCGGATGCAGGGGCAACCCTGACATTTCTCACATCATCTTCTGCCTCAGCCAGAATTTCTAGCAGTTCTATACGAACATTCATGTTTTTATACTCTTCATATGACATAACCACATCATCTCCTCTGACACAACCTCAAATCAATATTAATCTGAGTCTCTCCTACTTCTTAACAACCAAATGCACGACCCCTGCAAATGAAAGTACAATGATCACCACATATACGATCAGTGTAATCAAGTGTCCATTCTGCCAGTTGTCCACCGCAAGCAGAGTCCATAGTGCGCCCTGAACCAACTGCGTTGCAATCTGTATCTTCTTATTACCCTTATTCTTACAGCTTATTATAAGTAATATTATGTAAACAACAAGACCTATACTCAGTAAAATGCTCATCATAAATATAGCCACCTTTCGTCTGTATACTCATCTAGTTAGTTTTTTCTAACCAGTTTCATTTTAGCACTTATTGTTTTAAATTCAACCAGACAAATTCATAAGTTATGTTAAGTATGATGACTAGCACAAAAATAATAATTTACACAAAGTTTAAGAGGGTGGTGTATTGCCTCAGCAATACTCCCACCCTCTAATGACTGATTTTTCTGTTGTCCGAACAACGAGACCGACCCTTACGTTCGGCTTTGGAGCAAGGTTTTTCGTTGTCTGCCAACGTCCTGTATCTTTCGCAACAGGATAGGTCACAAGCGATGTAACCTCGGATTGAATCGTGTCAGCCCACGTTGTTCTCATTATGCACTGACACCCAGCGAAATTCAATGAACCTGTGGTGTAACATTACCAGCCTAGTTTCTGGCAGATCACAGTGTTGCCGCCAATCCACACGTTGTCTCCAATGGTCACTTCCTTGCCATACTCCCACAGAGCACTGCGCACATCAGGATATATCAGATGATCTGCTGTGTATATCGCTACATTTGGCGCCATGAAACAATTGTCACCTATGGTTACCTTTGCAACGTCAAGGATTGTACAGTTGTAATTTGCAAAGAAGTTCTTGCCAACCTCTACGTGTGAACCGTAATCGCAGTAGAATGGCGGATTGACACAGGCTCCATCAGACTTGCCAAACAGCTCCTTTACAACCTCTGATATGCCGTCGAAATCCAAGCGATCCATGAAGTTCAGCTTCTGCAATTTCCAGCCTACATAAGGATGGAACAGCTATCACCTTGAAAAGGTATGTGCTATGCTTAGAAACTCTTCTATGTCCGTGACCGATGTGATGACATACGCCTATGGATTTTCCGGTACGAGCTATTTCTGTGAGTTGTTTCACAGGCACTATGGGATTACGCCGAATGAATATAGGAAGGAGAATTTATAGTTTTATTATTCTCCTTGCTCTCCCAACAGTAAACTGAATTATCGGCCCCGATACAATCACAGTAACAACCGTACACACACCAAACTTTCCCCCAAGAATCACACCTATCACAACCATGGTAGCATCAAGTATCATTCTGACTTTCTTCACCTGCCAGTGATTCTTCTCAGCAAGCGCAAATGTCACAGCCTCATATGAACCACGCCCAAGGTCTGCTGCCGCATACAGTCCTGTTCCCACCGCAAACAGCACAATTCCGACGAGCATGATCAACATATTGAGCCATATGTATTTGCTGTAGACATGCATTTGCGCAAACAGATCAACACACCAGCTGTAAACGATCTGGTAAAGTATCGTTCCTATATGTATCTGCGATCTGTCATATATGAGCACAAAAAGTATCATTATCACCGCCACGATGAACGATGCTGCTCCGATACTCACATGAAACGTACCGGATATTCCCTGCCATAATACCGCAAGCGTTGCACCGCCAAATCCGGCATACAATGCCAGGGTTATACCATATGCGGCAATAACTGAACCAATTATTATAACAGCTATCTTCTTTATCCACTCTCTTTTACTCATACAACCTCCTGTTGCCAAATAAAAAGACTATAGATAAAACTGTTGTGTTCAGAAACAGCAAAATCTATAGTCTTCTTACGTGCCGAGACAAGCTCTTTTTAATTGTTGCTATACTATATCATTTATAACTTTTTGTCAATAACTGGTATTTCATCCCCTACCACCTGGATACAAATTCAAGAGTCTTGTCAATTAAATTCTCTCCTATGCCTGAAAAGCATTTATTTCTTCTATCATCTTACTGACCGCCAGGGAATATGGAATGTTTCGTCTCCAGGCAATCACAGTACTTGTCGTAATTTCAGGAAAAATTTTTCGTTGTACAAGAATGTCATCTCTCCAATACTTTGCAGCACCTTCGATTGATATCGGATACCCCAATCCATTTGCTGCCATGACTCCGGCATTGGTTCCAAGATTACTCGTAAAAGCAATCTGCAGTTTCGAAAAGTCTTTTCCAAACCAATTGGCGAGTTCACTTTGAACATTTCCTCTTTCGTGCAGGATCAATGGTTTTCCTATGAGATCTTCCTTTTTTATAAACTCTTTTTCGGCTGGGTAATATGCAATTGTTCTGCTGCTTTTGTAAAGCTCTGTTCCTTTGCTACTGTCAGAAAATAGCGTAATAGTCTTAATTCCATATCATTAAAGTCCTAATCTTCCCTTGTTTTTTTCAAACCTTTTAATCAATTCTTTTCCCGTTACTATAATTTCATTTCGCCAGGGATGACCGAAGATTCCACAATCCCATGTGCTATCAATAAAAAAATAATAATCTCCATCTGGATAATATGTTGGAAAATACACTTGACATTGTCTATCAGGATCATAATAGTTATAATTCATAGAAATATCTTCCATTGGCGAGAATTCAAAACAATCATGATTCCAGTCTAAGGCATACATTTTTTCCAGTCCTAATTCCTTCAAAATTGAATTGATTATCTTCTCTTGTTCTTCACTCCAGGGAGTCGCTTTATGATACTTTTTTGTATCGCCTGGTATTATAATCCATTCGCCAGTTATGTCTGTTCCCGGCTTAAACTTAAATTCACTATTTAATTTATCCCATAAAATGATTGCTTCATCTTTAGATATAACTCTCAATATATATTCCCCTTCACACATAAAATAAGAATTTACCGTGGAGCAATACTACACCCGCTTTGTTATTTATCATAGAATCACGCTATGACAAACTGATCATCCATTTGCGCTTTCTAAAAATAGCCAGCGATACGGCTAATCTGAATATTTCTTCCGTAGTGAGCAATGTGTACACGCCTATAATTCCCCATTTGAATACATATGCCGCGTGCAGACACAGTGGAATTCCGATACACCATGTGCCAACAACATCAATGATCATGATGATTTTTATGTTGCCTCCACTTCTTATGATTTCTCCTCCAAGTATCAATAAATAATTCAGCCCTGTGTTTACAACAACCGCACCATCGCGCATTGCCTCAATGCATTCTATAGCAGTCTTTGCCCTGAGGGATGCATCCTGATGAATCGTCGTAAGTGCAGGATTACTTTCTCTGCTTGCCATATTGTCATCAAATCCAATGATCTGGATATTCTTTGGAGTTTTTATGTTCTTTCCCTGTAAGAACCGCATAAACTCAAGCGCATAAAAATCTGACACTGCAAAAACAGCCGTAACCCTGCTCTCTAAAAGCTCTGGCAATTTGTCCTGATAAAAGCGAGTTCTCTCTTTTTACGTCTTTGGAATCTCCCATATCATGGTAACTCCCGGCTCAAAGGATGCACAAAACCCTTCTATTCGCTATTTATCCATGCATATAAAATTATCCGCTATACTGTCTATTTTTATATCTATCAACCCCTTAAATTAGACATCGACCTTATATTTCTCATGAAATAAACTCTCTCCTCTTGTCCCTAATTCTCTCATAAATATCAATCGCCTTGTTAAATCCTTTGCCCAGTAATTCATCACATGCTTTATTCAACGCATACGGAAACGCATTTGCCAAATAATCAAACCGCTTCATGGCCATTTGCTCTCCTAGTCCAATATTAGCCGCTTCTCTTCTAAATGAATCTCTGTTGATCTTTTCGATATCATACTCATTCCCAATACTAAATGCCATATCTCTGGTACTGCTTGTATATATCACAGTACTCAATATGTCATATGCCGGTGCCAAACGTACTGTTTTCAACTCTTCATCATAAAGCAATGAAACATTTTTGATATGATTATCTGTATTGCCTATTAAGTAATTAAATATACATATATCCCACATTTTCAATTGATCTGCTATCGGGTTGAACGATTTCTGTCTTATGATCTCAAACATCATTTTTAAATATCCGGCATTATCACTCTCATATTTGTTATGCGCCGAAATTCCCATCGCCTGAGAAAAATCTTCCTGATGTAACCTGTACGGAACATTTAACCCGTTGATTTTTTTTAATCCGTCCTTTATTGCACGATCATATCTTTTAGTTGCTAACAGAACTTCCTCATCTCTGCCATCTCCGACATTGACTATAAAACTTTCAGGAATCTCTATTCCCATATTTCCTGCCGTCATCATACACAACTGCTCATTTGTAACTATTCCATCAAGCCTTACATGACTCTGCTTTACTATATGTGTACTTGGCGCTGATCCTTTGGGTAAATACCAATCTTTATTATTTTCATCATAATATAACCCAACCTTTCCAGATGCTCCTGTAAGTGACAAATGTGACTTTGTGACTAACTCCGCAGTCTCCATTGCTCCTTCTCTTGCCAACTGACTAACCTCATCAATTGTCAATTTCTGATAATCTGCATTTACTACTTCGTTATTCTCATCTGTAATTTTTATTGCTCCCAGACACTCATTACCTAACCCGGCTAATAATGACAGATAATTATTTGCGTCTGTATGCAATAACCCAGCCACACATCTTCTGGTAAATCCCTCAGGTAACAAACCTTCAAAAAAATTCCTTGTATCATCAACGGAAAATGCGTTTTCAGATAATGGCAAATGTGTTGATACCGGTCTGGCTATGTTACCAGATAGATACTCTTCTGCATATGAAAATCTAGCATCTTCTTCATTTTCTCCAATTATACGGCCAACATATGTCTGCAATCCACCAATCTCTATCCAAACCCCCAAATTTCTCATATTCTAACCTCTCTTTTCTACGAGAATATCCATTCCCAGTAAATTGATAATTATAATTGCCTTTCCGATTTCTGCTGTAGCCTTACCTCTTTCCAAATCCGAAATAAAACTTACACTAAATCCTGTAAATTCTGCTATATAAGCCTGAGTATATTTCAGTTCTTTTCTTCTTATTCTGATTGCCTCACCCAAAGATTTTGAATCTATTATTTTCATACATATTCCTCGTCTTTCTATATCAAATTATCAACACATAACTTCATACGCATCATATGGCCGTACGGCTAAATTATATATATACGCTTTGCAAATAAGCCGTACGGCTAATTTTGTATAGTTCTGATTATACAATAAGCCGTACGGCTAAGTCAACTTTTCTTATATAAATAAAAACGCCAGAAACCTTGTAAATTCAAGTTTTCTGACGCTTATTATCAGCAGGGGATGAGAGAATCGAACTCCCACCAAAAGTTTTGGAGACTCCTATCA
>NZ_QTLL01000006.1:6239-16592 GCF_003434675.1 Coprococcus sp. AM14-16 | reverse complement strand
TATAAATATTACAATGATATGATGTGGCCAAAGAGATTTGCTACATGTGTATCCGTTGATGAAGCAATTAAATTGATGGAAAGTTCAATCGGAAGTTGTGTGAGGGATTAAGATGAAAAATATAAGGTTTTATGAGGCGGAGAAATATAAAACGGCAGATTACGAAATAGTAGATGAGAAAATATATAAAACATATGAAACTGGGTCAGAGAGAGATGATTATCTCGGATTAGAGCAGTTGGATGATAATGCTTTAGCTGAAAAGCTAAAACAGGTCGAGGGCTGGGAATATGGAGCAGGAGAAATGCTCGAAGATTATTTAATACTGAACTATGAGGGAAGAAAGTATTATAGAGATATTGAGGATGTAGGCACGGATAACGATATCGTCATGGTTAATATGGATGATCCCTCAAATTCTCCAAAGGAAATCTTTGTAACCTCAATAGTTTTTGAAGCAGAGCCGGATTTGGGTGAAAATTCTCCTTCGGAGCCAGTGATATCCCAGTACCCGCTTGAAGATATTTTAGATAAGTTTTATGTATATCTGCACGATGATTATGTAGACGAAAACGCATCTGATACAATAAATTCATATGTAGAGTTTGCCAGCGAAGATATTGAAGACATACGAGCTGTTCTCTCGATATTAGGGAAACATGTTTATAATGTTGATGAAGGTGACTATATCGATATCAAGATTGAACCAGTATAGAACAGAGTTATAAATTCCAGTTTGTAGAATCAAGAAAATCGGAATTTGTTAAATTGGAAAATTAGAATTCAGAGGATGTGAATGAGCAGCATGAAGAAAACAAAAGAAGGAGTTAATTTGAAGAAAAAGAAATTCCTTAGACTGAAGAATACAGGTAGTATCCTTGTGCTTATGGGGCTTTTGATAATTTTTGTAATAGCACTGTACACATTTATCCTGCAAAGTTCTTACACTAAGACTGCCCTTGAAACAGAAATTGCGCGCGATACAGCGAGTGCAGATGCAGTACACAAACTTGTGGATGGAAGAATCGGCAAAGAAGATTTTGATCAAATCAAAGATAAATCTGATGAAAAGAAGCAAATATATAAGGATATTTCTTCATATTTCAATGAAATCAGAACACTGAATTCTACTCGATATATTTACACCGCTACAAAAAATGAAGAAGGAAAACTCGTTTATGTGGTAGATGGTTTGGATTCGGATGCGGATGATGTAAGACACCCTGGAGATTATATTGAGGAAGAAATGGTTCCGTATATTGATAGGGCTATTTCTGGGGAGAATGTGTACTCTCAGGATATCATTGATACAACATGGGGGCCGATTTTTACGGCTTGCTATCCTGTAAGAGCAAATCATGATGGGACAGGAGAAATCATTGGCGCATTTTGCATTGAAATGGATATGCAATCAGCTTATGGAATGGTTGAAGAGACGAATCATATTTCCATCATCTGCGGTTTAGTCGCAGGAGCTGTATTGCTTTTAATTTGTCTATATACCTATTATGTTTACCAGAAAAGCAAGGCAGAAGAGCAAAAACAAAAACAATTATTAATGAACGCCGCTGAGAAAGCAGATGCTGCCAACAAAGCAAAATCTGCGTTTTTGCTTAATATTAGCCATGACATCAGAACGCCGATGAATGCCATTATTGGATTTACAAACATTGCGCTTCACCAGAACACGGTTTCAGATATTCATGATAGCTTGGGGAAAGTTCAAAAAAGTTCGAATCATCTTCTCTCTTTGTTGAATGACGTTTTGGATTTCAGTCGCATTGAAAGCGGAAAAGATATCATTTCGCCTGAGCCAGTGGACATTACTCAATTGACAGATAACGTCCAGGCGATTATGAATGGACTTCTTTATAACCGAGATCTTAAGTTTGAAGTACATCGAGAAAGACCAAAGAACCCATATGTACTTGCGGATGTTACGCGTATTCGAGAAGTTTTGGTGAATCTTCTTGGCAATGCTGTGAAATTCACAAAGGACGGTGGAAAGATTACTTTGGATATCAGCAGTTACCCCGGAGCGGATGAGAAACATATCATAATTCGTTATGTTGTTCAAGATAATGGTATTGGCATGAGTGAAGAGTTCCAGAAAGAATTATTCAAGCCGTTTTCACAAGAAGATGATGCTAATGCCAGAACCCAATATAAGGGAACTGGTCTTGGCATGGCCATCACAAAAAAACATATAGATATGATGGGCGGTTCAATTGCTGTTGAGAGCAAAAAAGGTGTAGGTACTACATTCACTGTGGAGATTCCACTGGAGTTGACAGAACAAGTTATTCAATCAAAACAAAAACAACCTCCACATAGAGATTTGACGGGTATTCATGTTCTTATGGCTGAGGATAATGATCTAAATGCTGAACTTGCTACGATAATACTGGAAGATGCTGATATGACCGTAACACGCGCATCAGACGGAAAAGAAGTTGTGGAATTGTTTAAAAATCATCCACGAGACACATACGATCTTATTTTGATGGATATTATGATGCCAAACATGGATGGATACCAAGCAACAAAAGCCATTCGAGCCTTGGGCATAGAGCGGTCCGATGCAGTTACGATTCCAATTATAGCTTTGTCTGCAAATGCTTTTGTAGATGATATTCAGGAATCCCTGGATTCAGGCATGAATGACCATATTTCCAAGCCGATTAACATGGAGGAATTAATCGATACTATCACTAAATACATTAAACACGATTAGGAAAACAAAGAAGTTAATTCTGATGAAAAGTTTGCACTGGTCTTGTCGGATGCGAAAGCGCAAGTTTTCTATGATTATGATACAGGTCGCATCACCACATTTCTTATCAGCACCCAGCACCAGGAGGACACCTCTGTTATGGATATTCGCCCGCTGGTGGAAGCTGTCATGGAAACCGCCGGGAAGATCAAGAACGACAATATGTCCGATCAGGATTTCTACAACTTCAAGTTTTTGAAACTGAGAAATCGGAATTGACCGAATAAGTTAATCGTGCCATATGGCTTGATTATAAATACATAGATCAAGTTGTTTGGAATATAGATGATATGAAAAAAACACCCCATGGGGAAAGCATGTAGCTGTCTCAATTACTGATCTGTCATATTATTTTGTCACAAGTGACGGAGAGGATTTTTGACAGTACTGCTCACTTTCTCCGTGGGCATGGTAAAGATCAATGACTGTTTCGTCTGGCAGGGAAGTGTTTGTCCAGTATGTGCCCAGTTCTATATCGGGTACGATAAAATACTGCCCATATCGGTCAATGGTTCTTTCCGTGATCTCATAAATTGTGCGTATTCCGACAGTTTTCTCCTCGTTATCAGAAAGGGAATATGTCACATTTCGGAAGGTCTGTCCGATATAAACAGTTTTCCCATCACGTGGATGCTGGATATTCTGGCAGCATTCCCTGACGGATTCCAGCCATTCTTCTTTACTTTTCTGTCTGGGATTCCGTTTTATGATGAAAGACACATTGTTGTATTTATAGCTTTCTTCCATAAAGATGCCTATGTTTTCAGATGCATCGTTGCCGGAATCCAGCCGGATGAGCAGTGGTTTTTCCGTCAGCTGTCTGCACAGTTCAATGGTCTCTCTCAGGAAATCAGGAGTTTCTTTCTGGCAGTGCTGTTTCCCAATCCGCAGTTCAAGATTGACGAGGTATCCTTCTGTGCCGATATATGCCATAATTGGTGCATATCCGTCAAAACCCTTGTAGGTACGGGATACGCCTTCCTTATTGGATTTCGAATTGTCAAAGGGGGTTACATCAATATCGACAGGAACAAAGCCGTTATCCAGGGCTGTCGGCTCTATGTGCATTTCACGCAGCATGTCGACATTTGCCTGCTGGATGTCTTTGCGCAGGGAATCCCCGATCATGTCAAAACGCTGACGGAGTGTTTCGGCGGAAGGAATCGCATAGGAGATGCCTAATGCGTATTTGTAGTAGTCAGGGTCATCTATCATTTCACGGACAACCTCATACTGGGGTTTTCCCTGACAGAGCATACCAATATAGGTGAGGAGCACGTCTCCATTTTTTATCTGTTTCTGCAGATAATCTTTTGAAATTGGAGCACGGTTGATTTTTTTAACAAAACTGCTTTTTCCAAGTATTTGCCCTACGAATACCAGACCACTGGGAGTAATGAGCCGCTCATCGCTGAATTCAATGTGTATTTTCTTCATTGCACTGCCTCCGCCTATCTTTTGATACTTTCATTATACAGGATAATGCATGATGATACAGTAAAAAAACAAAATTTTGTTTAACCTAGTGGGTGAAATAAAATGTATTGCGAAAATCAGTTTCCAGCAGGTATTATTGCTGAAAAAAAGGGATGTAACACTATGGTAAGTTTCACGGAATAAGGTGGATTTTCATTGACGCATATAACACCTTACAATATAATAAAAGCAAATATATAGCTTATAAAGGAGGTTCCTTAATGACGAAAAAAATAACCGCAATATTCTTGGCATTGTGCATGGCAATCTCCGCTTTGCCGATGACCATTCAGGCGGCATCAAAGCCCGATATTAAAGTTGGCGACTATGTTAAAATGGGCGCGTATAACAATGCCTCAATTCTTTGGCGATGTGTAAGCATTGACAATAACGGACCGCTTATGCTTGCAGACAAAATTGTTGACACCCTTGCATATGATGCCAAAACAAATGACAACAGCAATTCAAAATCACACAGCAGAAGCTATAAGCGTGATGATTACGGTTCTAACTATTGGAAAGACAGCAATATGCGTTCTTGGTTAAATTCGACCGCAGCTGAAGGCAAAGTCGATTGGCTTTGCGGCAACCCTCCGAAAGACGGATATGTAAGCGGTGTGGGAGCGTACAACGAAAAAGCGGGTTTTCTCAACGCTTTTTCAAAATCTGAAATTGCGGCAATGAAAACCGTTACCCAGCGTTCTCTCGTTTCTCATCCCGAATACAACAAGGGCATAGTTGATGGAGACGCAAATTCGGATTTGTTATACTACACCGATATTTCGGAAGCGGTGGCAAACTACGACAGTTCATATTTTGAAACTACAACCGAAAAGGTTTTTCTTCTTGATGTAAAGCAGGCTAATGCCGTGTGGAAAAATCTCAAAGGTTATTATGTTGCGTATAATAATGACGGTATGGCTTGGCCTTATTGGCTTCGCACTCCTGTTACCGATTGCAATCACGATATGCGTTATATCAGTTCATCGGGTCAGGTCGGTCGTTATGCTCCGTGGTATTCCGATTTGGGCGTAAGACCTGCATTTTATCTCGATTCCGAATATTTTGTTATAACTTCCGGCAGCGGCTCACAAAGCAGTCCTTATATCGGCTCTGCTCCAAATAAGCAAGAGGATGATTATACAATTTCGGAACCTGCCGAGGACGCAAATCCCGATTGGAATGTCAGCACCGAGCAAAGCATTCAGCTCACCCTCGGCCCGTGGTATTCAAATGACGGAAAATATTCTAATCCTACCATCCCTGTTTATACCATCCAAAAAACACGCAGCGACACGGAAAATATGGTTGTTGTCGTTTGCGGCGAGGGATACACAAAAAGTCAGCAGGGCAAATTCATCAATGATGTCAAACGACTTTGGCAGGACGCTATGAAATATGAACCGTATCGCAGTTATGCCGACAGATTCAATGTTTACGCTCTTTGCACAGCTTCCGAATCGACTTTTGACAATGGTGGAAGCACCTTCTTTGATGTTATAGTCGACAAATATAATTCGCCTGTTATTTCTAATAATCTCCACGGAAGTCAGTGGAAAAATCATATTTTTGAGAGATGTATCGGTCCTGAATTTATCGAGAAAATTCACGATGCTCATATCAAAAAAAAGTGTGATCCAAACACAATTCCGTCCGGTTCGGAATATGAGCCTTATTATTATGTTCACGATTATATTGCTCAGTTCGCTATGGTTGTAAACACAAAATCAGATTTCGGCGGTGCTTATAATAACCGTGAATACGGCTTCCATTATTTCATTTCGCCATCAGACAGTTATCGTGCGTCAAAAACTTTTGCACACGAGTTTGGACACGGTTTGCTCGGTCTCGGTGATGAATACAGTAACGGATATTTGCTTGACGATAAGGAACTTAAATCACTCAATCTTTCCTCGGTTGAAGACCCGGAAAAGATAAAATGGCGACAGCTTTTAGGTTTTAGAAACACATATACCTGCCGCAATGCTTACGGCTCAAAAATGCTTGTTTCAAGTTATGAGTGCATAATGAGAGACACAAACTATCAATTCTGTGAGGTTTGCCGTTTGCAGGGCTTCAAGCGAATGTCTCAGCTTGTTAAGGATGTAGACCTTTATGTTGCAACTCCCGAGGTTAAGGAATATACGGGCGCTTATTCAAAGCCGTCTGATTTTACCGACCTTGAAACAAGTTCATATTATAATTACACATATAATCGCAATGACCGACTTTTGAGCGGCAACAGCAAAAGCAGATTTAATACTAATATGAACGGTAAAAAAATCGAGCTTAGAACTGTTATTCAAAACATTTCAGATAAAAATGCACGACAATTAAAATTCAAAATGTTGATTAAGCACTCCGACGGAAGCGTTGCGACCGATTCATCGGGGAATCCGCTTCAAACAGTACAAACCTTTGACATTCCTGTTTGGAATGATAAGGCAAATTTCTGGCCGCTCGGTGCTTTGGATCACATCAAAAGCGACTTTAATTCAGGCTTAAAGAGTTGCTCGCTTATTTATCAAATTCCGTCTGATGCACAGCTTAAGAGCGGCGATACCGTGGCATTTCAGGTGCTCGATGAAAACGGAAATGTGCTTGCAGACGACAATACGGAAACACAGCGCTACACAACCGTTTCAATTCAGTATAAATTTGAGGACGGCTCTGAAATTCCAAACACTGCCGGCGGAACATTTACCGTGCCATACGGCACAAAGCTTGATTTAACACCGGCAAAAACACTTTATGATTATGAATTTATAAAGGTTGACGGCTTGAATAAGCCTATTGTTTCGGACGGAACGGTTGTTACATATTATTACAAAAATAAAAACGAAGAACACACTCACAATCTGACTTTGGTTGCTGCGAAAGCTGCCACCTGCACAGAGGGCGGTAAGGAAGCATACTACAAGTGCGAAGGTTGTGGCAAGTTCTATGAAGATGTACTCGGTACAAAGGAAATAACCGACCTTGCATCTTGGGGCAATATTGCTAAGATTGCCCACACCACAAAGCAAACCGTAACAAAGGCAACCCCAACAGCAAACGGCAAGATAGTAAATTACTGTTCGGTATGTAAGAAAACTCTTTCAACGACAGTAATTCCAAAGGCATCAAGCATAAAGCTTAAAGCAACATCATTAACATATAACGGAAAGGTTAGAACACCTAAGGTTAATGTTAAGGACAGAACAGGAAAGACACTTGTTAAGAATACTGACTATACTGTGTCTTATGCAAAAGGCAGAAAGTATGTTGGCAAGTACGCAGTAAAGATTACCTTTAAGGGTAAATACAGCGGAACAAAGACGCTTTATTTCACAATCAAGCCAAAGGCAACAAGTATTTCCTCACTTAAAGCAGGTTCAAAGAAGTTTACAGTAAAGTGGAAGAAGCAGGCTACACAGACAACAGGCTATCAGGTACAGTACAGTGCCTCAAGTAAATTCAGCAAGGCTAAGACCGTAACAGTAGGCAAGAATACAACAGTATCAAAGAAAATTTCAAAGCTTTCGGGCAAGAAAAAGTATTATGTAAGAGTTCGCACCTATAAGACAGTTAAGATTAACGGCAAATCCATAAGGATTTATTCAGGCTGGTCAAAAGCTAAGACTGTTACAACAAAGAAATAAAAACTATACCGTAACCTTTGATTCTGCCGGTGGCTCTGCAGTAACGACTCAGACTATCGAAGAAGGTCAGAAGGCAACCAAACCTGCCGCTCCTACCAAGTCTGACGATACCACCAAGCCTTCGGATGATGTTCAGAATCCGCAGACCGGCGACAACAGTATGAGTGGCTGTGGATCGCTCTGCTGTTCGTCAGCGGCTTCGGAGTTGTGACAACTACTGTTTATACTAAATTAGACGAAGCAATTTCTGATGCTGTTAAAACTGGGAAAATCACTCAAGAAGAAGCGAACGCAGCTTACAAATAAATATACGAGGCTTGTCTTAAAAAAGACGAGCTCAAAATGACAATGAAACTGTCACTCTCTGGAGACACTAGGAGTGACAGTATAATCATCATAAATAAAATGAATCTTCGGCATCAACCCACATCTGCATAGTTCCATCAAGGTATAGTCTTGCATATTCAAGTGGTTCATCAATAGCAAGTGCATTTAATGCACAATCTAATCTGGGTGTTGTTTTTAAATTCTTTTCTGCTTCCCAGCAGTCAATGCGGAGCATATAGCCAGCAGAAGTATAAACATCAATGCTGTTGCGTTGTGGATTGTATTCTGCAAATATTGTTCTCATCGTATCAAATCTCCTTATCATTCAATCAATCATTTGTTACAAAAATCAGAAGCATTTCAATCAGTTCACCATGTCGTTTTTATTTTGTGTTATACTGTTTTAGAGGATTTTCTTTTCCTTGTATTTTCCCTTATCAGGGTTCATAAATCCATATGGGAAGATATAACATAAGGGAAAGTCTAAGGGAAAGATCACCTGCGACAAACTTAGTGTTTTCAAGGGATTCAGAGATATTTGATAATAAAATATAACAATTATTAAATCCCTTGGAATACATGAAATCTCAATTCCAGTTTGTCAGAATGAAAAATCAAGTGTAGAAGGACACATGACAGGTGGGATTTGGAATGATTCAGACAAAGAAAAAGATGAATTATGTCCGACCGTTTGAACAGGTATTACAGGAAGAATCTCATCCTGCGAATCAGACAGCATATATTGATATTATCAGGGTACCGGAGAAACTGGCGGAAAATAAATATGAAGGATAACTTCAAGTTTGATGGACTATACTCGGCGTAGATATCAGAATGAGAGCGAGGGAAAATGCATGGATATGTTACAGTTGATGAAGGAGAGGCACAGTGTGCGGCAATATAAAGATAAGCCAATCGAGCAGGAGAAACGTGCGGAGATCGACAGGCTTATCTCTGAGATAAATTTTGAGAGCGGACTGAGTATGCAGGCGGTCTACGATGAGCCGAACTGTTTTGATTCGTTTATGGCGCATTACGGCAAATTCACAAATGTTTCTAATTATATAGCTATAGTTGGCGCGAAGAACGACCAGGAAAAGGCCGGCTACTACGGTGAAAAGCTGGTGCTTGGATGTCAGGAACTTGGACTTAACACATGCTGGGTTGCAATGTCACATGGTAAGACCAGGGCAGTCATAGGCAAAGGACAGAAACTGCTGATAGTGATTGCCCTTGGGTATGGTGAGAATCAGGGTGTTGCACACAAGAGCAAAGATATATCAGAAATCAGCAGTGCAGATGTGGAGACAGACTGGTTCACGAAGGGGATGGAGGCGGTGTGTCTGGCACCGACAGCGGTGAACCAGCAGAAGTTCATGTTTGAGCTGAAAGATGAGATGGTGACAGCGAAAGCTCCGAGAGGAATCTGCACGAAGATAGATCTTGGAATTGCCAAATACCACTTTGAGGCTGGGAGTGGACACAAAATCTTCACAAAATAATTAGCACTCACCTCTTGACAGTGCTAACAACTGGGTGTATAACATAGTCAAGGATAAGGAAAGGGATTAGAAAGAAGAGAAAGAATCCCGAAAGTTTATCTTGATAATTATTTTGAAAGTAACAGTAAACAAAAAGTCTAAGTGCCTTGGGGTTTCATAAGAAACCACAATTTCCGACACTTGTTTGAGATTGAAAGGAGAAATGACTTATGTTACCTAGTATTTTTGGAGAAGATTTATTTGATGATTGGATGAATGACTATTTCCCATTTGGAAGGGATTTTGACAAGGAGTTTAGTAAAGCGTTAGCACCTACCGAGCGTGCGCTGTATGGTAAGCATGCAAAGAACATGATGAAGACCGATGTCCGTGAGACAGATGATTCATATGAAGTAGATATGGATCTCCCAGGATTCAAGAAAGATGAAGTAAAGGTTCAGCTTGCTGATGGTTACCTGACAATTGAGGCTGCAAAGGGTCTGGATAAGGATGAGAAGGACAAGAAGAGCGGCAAATATATTAGACGTGAGCGTTATGCCGGCAGCATGAGCAGAAGTTTCTATGTCGGTGAAGGAGTTACTCAGGAAGACATTCATGCAAAGTATGAACATGGCGTACTGAAACTGTCGATTCC
>NZ_QTLL01000006.1:0-6229 GCF_003434675.1 Coprococcus sp. AM14-16 | reverse complement strand
GAAGACATTCATGCAAAGTATGAACATGGCGTACTGAAACTGTCGATTCCTAAGAAGGAAGAGCAGAAGAAAGTAGAGAAGAGTAATTACATCGCAATCGAATAATGTAAGAAATGCGTAATTACTTAATAACAGATGACTAATATTCGTAGAGCCCTCCGTGTATCTGCAAGGTGCAGGTATGCGGGGGGCTCTTTTGCTTGTCTGTTCCAGGGACAATCCTCATGACAAAAGAAACGTCCCCATTAAAGTAAAAAAACGTCCCCATTAAAGTATCAGCCATGAGAACAATATGACAGCCAAAGGCATGGTTATGATACAGAACAAAGTAGTAAATACATTTAAAAGACTGGAGTATGTAGCATCTTTGTTATATATTATCTTTTTCCATTCCAGGTGTGGCTTTTCGGAGAGCATTGTGCTACAGTGTGTCCAGGATCATAATAAAAAAGTTAATAAGCTTTCCGAGCAAAATTATACTTATCTGCATAGCGATTACCTCTTTTCGTTTCTGTATTATAGTACTATTCCTATAAAAAAACACCCCTGAATGCTGGCTTGTCAAAAATAAAAGAATGCGATAAAATATGTGCAATTTGTAGAGAACTTGTAAATAGCATCCAAAATAAGGAGAGATGACATACTATGAATTCGCGTAAAAACCATAATAAAAAACTTATGTTGCCGATTCTCATTTTTCTGGTTGGCTGTCTGGTTTTGACAGTAGTTTTATACCATTCATACAGATCAAATTATAAACAGGTACGGAATGTCACAGCGCTTAATGCCACAACATATGCAGAACGACTACAGAATGACATGAACCGTGGAGTTGCAATTACAGATACACTTGAAGAGATAGCAATCAGCGCAAATGGGGAAATTGACAATTTTCAAAAAGTTGCCCGGAATCTGATGGCAGATTTTATTCAGAGCATACAGATTGCGCCTGACGGTGTTGTCACAGATATATATCCGGAGGCGGGGAATGAAGCTGGAAAGATAGATTTGATTCATGATGAAAGTCGTGGAGAGATATGCCGCTATGGAAGAGATAAAAATATAGTCACGATGCAGGGTCCTTTTGATTTAAAACAGGGGGGGCAGGGCATTGCGATTAGAAATCCTGTATATCTGGAGGGGGCAGATGGCTCTCCAGTATTTTGGGGATTTACCATAGTAATTATACGTGTTCCGGAGATATTTACAGAATCAATTCAGGCACTCACAAAATTCGGTTATGATTACTCCCTGACAAAGACAGTTTCCCCTTTGTCTGATGATACAGAGATAGTATCATCATCCGGCAATATTATGAAGAATCCGATTACATTTGAGTTTGAATTTGGCGGCTGTCTATTTGATTTTGAGGTAATGCCTGCTGATGGCTGGAGTCATGGGTGGAATGTATTTCCACAGCTGTTTTTGGGAATATGTGTTATTTTGCTCTTAACTGGATTAACGGTTGTCATCCTTGTGATTGAGAGACATAGAGATATATTAAAAAAAATGGCGATAACAGATCCACTGACCGGACTCTTGAATCGTAAGGGCTTTGACGAACAGCTCAAAAAGGTTATGCAGAGCGATCTTCATATTCATTGTGTGGGTATACAGATGGATATTGATGATTTTAAATTTATAAATGATATGTATGGTCATGTGGTTGGAGATGCCGCACTGAAAAGTCTTGCACAGGACATGCAGAGCTATTTCAATGATAATTCTATTATTTGCAGAAATGGCGGTGATGAGTTCTCCGCCATTCTGGTTGACACAACAGAGGAAGAGGCAAGAAAGAAAATAGAACAATTTACTCTTCAGCCACGGCATATAACATATAATGGTGGGGAGCATCCATTTTACATTTCTCTTGGGTATGCAGAATATCCAAAAGATTGTGAAGATGTTTCGGAGCTTATCAGATGCGCGGATATGGCACTTTACGCGGTAAAACTTCATGGAAAGAATAATTGCAGTCCTTATCGAGGAGCTTATAAGATGCAGCACAGAAGCCAGCTTGGATTTGCACTTCAGGATGTATCAAAGAATCTTCCGGGAGCTTTCCTTATATATATAGCTGATCCTGAAAATGATAATATTTTATTTGCAAATCGTGAACTGATAGAATTTGCTGGCTGCAGGGATTTTGATGATTTTCTGGATTACACAGATCATAGATTCAGAAATCTGGTCCATCCAGACGAACGGGATTCTGTTGAGACCAGCATCTGGAAACAGATTGATGCAAAGACCAGTGGAAATAATGACTATGTAAGGTTCCATTTTGCAAAAAAAGATGGAACATATCTTCCTGTTCTTGATCACGGAAGAATAGTGGAAAACCGTTATTATGGAAATGTATTCTACGTTTTGATCATGGACTGCGCTCTGGTTGAATCTTATTATGATAATAAAACAGGTCTGGGAACTGTGCCGGAACGTTCCCATATTATTCCTGTCAGCAGATAAAACGATATCGATATTTCAAGATGTACTACCATTAGTACAACGAACCCCCCTGTAGTGGCCCTACAGGGGGGTTCTTCATCCAGCCATTTGCAAATATAGTAGGCTGTTTTATACTCATTTACATTCTCAGGAAAATATGCTAATATTAGGTTAGCGACAACTAACTCAATCTCGATGTTTCGATCAGTGCAGCGTCTGTCAGATAGATCGAGGCGATTTTGCATGGCTGGTGTTCGATGAGGAGGCAAAATGAATTATCTATTAGAAATAGTTATTTTTAATGTTATCATTTACACAATTTGCGGTATCAATATAGCAAAGAAGGGAAAGCTTGGCATGATACAGGAATACCCCAAGGCGATACAGGATCGATGCAGAGAGCTTGGATTGATTCAGGAAAGCTCCGGGAAACTTAAGAAGAAAGCAACGATAGGAAAACTGGGATTATTTATCGGATACATATTTTTGCAGACTGTATTAGCGTACTATATCGGCGGTGCACGTACTTTCTCTGAAGGATGGTTTCACGGATATATCATGTGGGTAGTTGAGATGTGGTTTGATGCATTGGTGGTGGATTGTCTGTGGTTTTGCCATAGTAAGAAGATGATAATTCCGGGAACTGAGGATTTGGTGGATGCTTACCATGATTATTGGCATCATATTAAATATGCGGTGATAGGAATGTTCAGCCAGGCGGTGATTGCTTTGCCGGTAGGGCTTTTGGTGATGTGGCTGTCTGGGAGGTAAAGACGCAAGAATAAAAGGCTGAGCATTTTCAGCTTCAAACAGGAATTTGATGAAAGGACTTTCCTATCATGGGAAGCCGCTTGCTTATATGCCATTTGTTTACGAACATCCAATGTATTGGAAAAAGGTTGAAGAGGAAACGAAAGGCTCAGGTGATATTGAGCGTTCCACATGCCTGTTCATAGATTCCGAAAAAGATCGGGAACATACGGAAGAAGAAATGATAAAGGTTGAAAATATCAAGGAAAAGTTAATTTTGATTGGCGCAGATGATGATAGCTTCTGGGAGGCTGGCAAATATGTCCGCCGGATGGATCAGCGTTTGCAGCAACATCCGCATGAGTGTGAGGCTACAAGAAAGGACGTAGACAAAAGACATTCGGCGGCGCTGCATGAGTGGATTGCGGTATAATGTTCGTGGTACAAGGTGCTTGCCGGACTACAAAAGGTTGGATTCGTCAGTAACCACTGAGGTTTGACGCATCCGGCTTTTATATTACAGAAATATGGCATCGAATGGATATTCGATTCTGCCGATATAATGTATAATAGAAAGTAACAAATCGGAAGTTATCAAATTGATTGGGAAGTATACAGGAGATAAGGAATGACAATTCATGAATATGGAAAAAGTAATGCAAAGACAGTGGTTCTGGTACATCCATCTGTAGTGATGTGGGATTTTTTTGAATATCTAATTCCTTTATTGGAAAAGGATTGTCATGTAATTATTCCGGCATTACCGGGATATGATGAAAATGATTCACAGCAAAATTTTACCAGCGTGGAAAATATCGCCGGGGAATTGGCAGAGTGGTTAGTAAAAAATAAGATTACCACCATTGATGTTCTATATGGCTGTTCTATGGGAGGTAGTATTGTTTTAAGAATGCTTGCAGATAAGAAAATTACCGTAAATAACACAATATGCGATGGCGGAATCACACCATATCAGATACCATGGTTACTTACTCGATTCATTGCTGTTAAGGATTTTCTGCTGATCTCTATGGGAAAAACAGGCGGGTTTAGCCTTCTGGAAAAGGTGTTTGCAACAGATGAATATAGCAAGGAAGATTTAGAATATATGGCGAAAGTTTTCCGCTTTATCAGTTATAAGACCATCTGGAGAACTTTTGAATCATGCAACAACTACAGGATGCCGGAAGGTACTATAGAATATTCGGGTAAATTAGAATATTGGTACGGTGATAAAGAACGTAAAGAAAGAGCAAAAGATTTAGCATATGTAAAAGAACATTTTCTACATGTAAAGTTTATAGAAATGAAAAATATGGGACACGCCAGTATGGTGACATTATATCCAGAAAACATGGCAGAACGTATTATGAATTTAGCAAAGTAAGGAGTTGCAGCAAATAAAAAGAAGTTGTGTTGTGACAACTTCCAGTTGTGCGCCCCGCTAAGAGTGTGTAGTCAAGCCGGTGGGAAGCCGGTTTATCCAAGGTCTAGCCAATCAGATAATAGCGAGTCTTGGGATGATGTCGGTAACGGCATTTGACAAGCGTAGACAGCAAGAAAGCAGGGTTGAATAGTGATTGAGCTTCGAAACGTTAACTTCAGTCGGTTGATTTCAATCCTTCCTCTATACTCCTGCCTTATAATGTCAGCCATTTCCGCAGGACTTTCCTTACATCCATTTTTTAACCACATTTTTATAATACTTGTAATGGTAGCCCTGAAAAATTCACAATGATATTCTATGTATTTATTTCCAAAATGCTGCTCTGCCAGCTTATGATCAAACTGAACTATTTTATAGTTATCATCAAAGCCAAGTTTAAAATATGTGTTAAAAATAATCTGATTATCTTTTATGTATCTAAACAGCTTTTCAAAATCATTAAAAGAAATTAAAAAAGATTACTATTTAGAACAACTTATAAATTGTGAAGGAAATGGTCTGATTAAAATTGTAACAGGAATAAGAAGATGTGGAAAATCATATTTATTGCGAACGCTGTTTAAAAATCATTTGCTTGAAAATGGAGTGGATGAAAAACACATCATTGAAATGGCGTTTGATTTATACTACTTTCTTTTAGATGAAGTGCAGTTGCTGGATGAGTTTGTGAGTGTGCTTAACGGTTTAGCGGATAAGAAGAATTGCGATGTGTTTGTAACAGGAAGTAATGCAAAGTTTTTATCCAGAGATATAGCTACTGAATTTGGTGGCAGAGGGGATGAGGTTCATATGTACCCTTTGAGCTTTTCGGAATTTATGAGTTGCTATGATGGAAATAAATATGATGGATGGAACGAATATATTACTTATGGCGGTATTCCGTTGGTGGTATTAGCCGAAACGGATGAGCAAAAAGTGAATCTATTGGATAATATGTTTCAGGAAACATATATCAGTGATATTGTGAAACGAAACAAAATCAGAAACGTTGGAGAAATGGAATCATTGCTTGATGTTTTGGCATCTGCAATTGGCGCGTTGACAAATCCTAACAAACTTCAGAAAACATTTAAAAGCGTAAACAATTCGAAAATTACAGCAACAACGATTACGAAATATATTGAATATTTGGAGTATGCTTTTTTAATTGAAGAGGCGAACAGATATGATATTAAGGGAAAGTCCTATATCGGTACACCAATGAAATACTATTTTATGGATATGGGACTTAGAAATTCAAGAATTCATTACAGGCAGCTGGAAGTGACACATTCTATGGAGAATGTCATTTACAATGAATTAAGAATGAGAGTATCTATAAGGGATAGAGCCATTTGCGTTCACACAATCTTCATAAAAGAATTAGCACTCGCCTCTTGACAGTGCTAATAACTGGGTGTATAACATAGTCAAAGATAAGGAAAGGGATTAGAAAGAAGAGAAAGAATCCCGAAAGCTTATCCTGACAATTATTTTGAAAGTAACAGTAAACAAAAGTCTAAGTGCCTTGGGACTTCATAAGAAGCCGCAATTTCCGACACTTGTTTGAGATTGAAAGGAGAAATGACTTATGTTACCTAG
>NZ_QTLL01000005.1:0-19298 GCF_003434675.1 Coprococcus sp. AM14-16 | reverse complement strand
AAACTATCGAACAATAACTGTGCCTCATCAAGAGCCTTTTGCACAACAACTTTGAAGTTGTATTATTGAATAAAATGGAGATTTTGATATGAAAGACAAGGCAAACAAGGGTTATTGGCAACGACTTGCAAAAATATATGCACCTTTGATGGAGTCAGATAAGAAGTTTTATAATGCAATCTGCGGATATATTAGAGATTATCTCAAATCTGATATGAATGTATTAGAATTAGCTTGTGGAACAGGGCAGCTATCTTTCCCATTGTCCGATTGTACTAATAGCTGGACGGCAACCGATTTTTCGGAAAATATGATTAAGCAAGCGAAAAAGAGAGGTACAACAGAAAAACTTAGTTTTTGCGTAGCCGATGCAACGGCACTTTCATATGAGAATGAAAATTTTGATTGTGTAGTAATTTCAAATGCACTGCACATTATGCCAGAGCCTGAAAAAGCAATGCAGGAAATTCGTAGAGTATTAAAAAAAGATGGTATTTTGTACGCACCAACCTTCTTATGGGCAGAGAAAAAATCAAGTGGTTTACGAAAGCGATTGATGTCTATTACAGGATTTAAAGCATACAAAGAATGGAACAAGGAAAATTTTTGTGAGTTTATTACGAATTATGGCTTTACAGTCGTCAAAGTGAATTTGGTGGATGGCGGTTTAGCTCCTGTTGGAGTTTTGATTGCGAAAAAAACTAATTATTAAATTTCAGTTTGTAGGGAACAACAGCTAAGACAATTTTATAATAAAACAGCGTCAGAGCATTTATGTGTAAAAAGCATAAATGCTCTTTTTTTGTCCTTTCGAGGACAAAAAAGGAAAGCAGCTTTTGGACAAATTGTCCAGAAGCTCAAATTGAAAAGAAGGAGGATAACAAATGTACAACAAAAATGGTATTCGATGGGTAAGACCACCCACACACGACAGGAAGCACAGAGAAAATAATATCGGGAGGACAGAACAATGGTCGATGAATTGACGCAGGAGTCGTTCCAGACAGGAAAGGCGATTGTGACTGTCAGCGTAGATCTGATTACTGCCATTGCGGATGCGTGTAAGCGGTCTGAACAGCAGAATCCGGGTATGAGTGAGGAACAGAAGGAGACATTGCTCGGCAAGGTTGTCGATAAGGTAATGTCGAATTATAAGGAAACTCATGGCTCATTAAAGGGATTTAACAGAGAGGGCAAGGATGTCACGCATATTGATGTGAATGATGAGCGAACAGCGGAACTTTTGGAGAAAGCCTGTAAGAAAAGTCATATTCCAATGGATATGAAAGAGGTAACGAGAGCAGATGGTTCTATCACGCACACTGCATTCTGTGAAGTGAAAAGCATAGATCAGGTGGCAGCATTACTGAAGATGGCTTCCGAACAGGTACTTGAGGAGCAGAAGGAAATGACTAAGACACTTGTGCTTTACGATGATAAGGGCAAGGAGGTTATGTCGGCTGACTTTGTAAATAATGGTGAGATAAATATAGACGATGTGGAAACACTGTCAAAATTCTCTACGAGATTTGAGATCAAGGATCACAAGAATGAAGTCCTGGAATCTGGAAGTATCACACCAAATGCAAAGGAGGAAATCAAGGAAGCGGCGAGAAAGCATAATCCGAAGAAGGATAAGTCGCTTACGGAGCGAATCAAGGACAAGAAGGAGCAGTCACAGAAGAAACAGAAAGACAAGAACCGGCAGCGTGAGAAAACGAAGAAAAAGAGCCGGGATACAAGTTTGTAGGTGGTGCTTATGGGGAAAAAGAATATCGGCGGTGCCGTACTTGATGACCTGAAGGCATTACCTAAGAAGATACTGAAACCGTATTACAAGAATGGAAAGCTGAATGCGAACAAGGTAGCGATTGATGGAATCCCGTTTGTAATCATATTTTATGTGATAAATAAGTATGTACAGGCGGTGGTATCAGCAGATGGCGGCGATATGCTGGATAAGTGTGTCAAAGCATTTTCGCTGATATTCCAGGTCAAACCATATTTTGCACCTTCATTTAAGCTTACACCGCTTATCTGTGGTATCGGAGCAGGTGTGGCATTCAAGCTTTTCATGAACTCCAGAAAGAAGAATGCCAAGCAGTTCCGTCCAAGAGAGGAATATGGCTCTGCGAAGTGGGGGACGGATAAGGATTTTGAACCATATACAGACCCGGTTAAGTGGAACAACATTCCGCTGACTGCGACAGAATGGCTCAGAATGACGAGACCGGAACACCCAAAGTACGACAGAAACAAAAATATCCTGATTGTCGGAGGTTCCGGAGCAGGAAAAACAAGAGGATTTGTGAAACCGTCACTTATGCAGATGCAGTGTTCGTATGTAGTGACTGATCCCAAGGGAACTGTACTTGAAGAAGTGGGTACCATGCTTGCAAGAGGGGCATGGGAGCTTGACGACAAGGGTAACAAAGTACCGAAGGTCGGCAAGAACGGACAGGTCTTAAAGACCAAATCCGGCAAGGTGATCTATAAGAGGACACCATATAAGATAAAGGTATTCAACACAATCAATTTCGCAAAGTCCATGCACTATAACCCATTTGCATATATTCATACGGAGCAGGATGTGCTCAAATTTGTGAATACGCTGATTGCAAATACAAAGGGGGAGGGCGCACAGAGCGGAGAAGATTTCTGGGTGAAAGCCGAGAGGTTACTGTTCACAGCGTATGTGGCGTACATTGTGAAATACTGTAAGAAGAGTGAGAGAAATTTTGTCTCACTTTTAGCCATGATAGATGCGTCGGAGACAAGAGAAGAGGATGAGGACTTTGAGAATGCCATTGACCTTATGTTCAAAGACATAGAATTTGGTAATGATGAAGAGGGCATAGAAGCTGATCCGGATTCTTTTGCAGTACGACAGTATCATAAATATAAACTTGCGGCAGGTGTAATAAGATGAAAGAGACTTTTTAGTACCTTAACAGATTAAAGATTCTCTTTGAGCTTATTACTTTTGGCTCAAATACAGAGGAAAGGAGCAGAACATGAGTAGTGAGAAAATAATTGTATTATATGAACGATTAAGCCGAGAGGATGAGAACCTTGGGGAGTCGTACAGTATATCAAATCAAAAGAAGCTGCTGGAAGATTATTGCAGAGAAAAAGGGTGGACCAGGTTCAGGCACTTCACTGATGATGGTATATCCGGCACAACCTTTGACAGACCATCCTTTAAGGCTATGATACAGCTTGTGGAAGATGGAGAAGTGGAAACCATTATTCTAAAGGATATGAGCCGGTTAGGGCGGGATTATCTTGTGGTAGGTCAGCTCCGGGAGTTCTTTCGCAAAAAGGGAGTTCGTCTGATTGCAATTAACGATAATCATGACAGTTACAATGGAGACGACGATTTCCTTGTATTCAGGGATGTTATGAATGAAATGTATGCCAAGGATATCAGCAAAAAGATAAAATCCACATTCAAATCCAAGGGAAAATCCGGAAAGCATGTGGCAAGTGTTACACCATACGGATACCTGAAAGATGAAAATGACGGAAACCATTGGATTGTGGATGAAGAAGCTGCCGAAATTGTGAGGCTGATATTCAAATGGACTATTGATGGGCTGGGTCCTTATCAGATAGCAAAACTTCTGCAGGAGAAAAAAGTGGAAATACCGGCAGTGCATATGGCACGCTTCGGGCAGGGGAATAACAGAAACAAGAAAGTGAAAGACCCTTATGGATGGGGTTCTTCTACAGTAGT
The DNA here is from genome assembly GCF_003434675.1 of Coprococcus sp. AM14-16. Taxonomy (NCBI): domain Bacteria; kingdom Bacillati; phylum Bacillota; class Clostridia; order Lachnospirales; family Lachnospiraceae; genus Coprococcus; species Coprococcus sp. AM14-16. Next base: position 15,562 of record NZ_QTLL01000005.1, on the reverse strand, counting down.
CGGGATATTGAAGAAAAGGGAATACTTAGGTCACACGGTCAATTTTAAAACACAGAAGCATTTTAAGGATAAAAAGAGCCATTATGTATCAGAGGACAACTGGGTAATATTTGAGAATACGCAGGAGCCGATTATTGACCAGCAGACCTTTGATACAGTGCAGAAATTACGGGAAAATGTAAGGAGATACCCGGACGGATGGGGAGAGCATCATGTTCTTACCGGTCTTATGTATTGTGCTGACTGTGGTGCAAAAATGTATGTGCACCGGACAAGCAATGGAAAGAGGATTGCCCAGTATACCTGTTCTGCTTATACCAAGGTACCTTGCGGAACATTGTGCAAGACACAGCACAGGATTAACGAGTCAGTGGTGCTGGAACTGATAGGAGACACACTCAGGGCAATCTTTGAATATGCAAAGTATGACCGGAGCGAGTTCATAGACACCATAACAATGGCACAGTCAACACAGGAGGATGCAGAGGTAAAAAAGGTCAGGGCAAGAATCGCAGTGGCTGGAAATCGCTGTGAGGAGCTGGAGAAGCTAATCTGCCGTATTTATGAGGACAATATTCTCGGCAAACTACCGGACAGCAGATATGAGGTTCTTGATAAGCAGTATGCCAGGGAAAAAGCGGAGCTGGATGCAGAGATTAAGGAGCTGGAAGCGAAGCTCACAGAATATGAGAAAAGCAGAAATTCTGCCGGCAAGTTTATTGCACTGATTGATAAATATGAGAAGTTCGAGGAACTGACACCGGCAATGGTAAATGAATTTGTTGATAAGGTGCTGGTGCATGAAAGAGACAGAAAGGGGAGCATCCAAACCACGCAGGAGATTGAAATCTATTTCAATTTTGTTGGTCGGTATGTTCCACCGGCAATGATGACAGAACCTACTGCTGAAGAGCAGGCTGAGATTGACCGGATTAACAGAATCAAGGACAGGAGACATCAGCAGTATTTACGAAGAAAAGAAAGTGGATGGCAGAGGAAATATGAAGAGCGTGTAAAAAATGAAAAGCGTGCAAAAATGCAGGCAATGAAAGAAGAAATCCGCAGGCAGGACAGGGAGAACGGAGTCTATGCAACGGCAGGCAGTCTTGCATTGGAACCGACGATTGGAATGCCTGAATAGGATTTCGCAGAAAGCACTTGAGAGAAGTCTTGGGTGCTTTTTTCATGCTCAAATTTCCGCAGGAAATGCAGGGCAACCGGAGAAGTTGAACTGTGTTATCCGTCCTGTGGGATGACAGATTTCAACTCCTTCGGAGCAGAGTACAGAGGTGCAACCTTTGTCGGAGTTGAGAGGCAGAGCCTTCATCAGGTCAAGGGCAGAAGCCCTGCCCAGTTTATTGTCGTAGCGACAATAAGTACTGGGTATTACTTGCCGCAAACGCAAGGGTTTATCGGCTCCGCCATCAAAAAAACAAAACAGTGGAGAGGAGAGAAAAGACAATGAAAGCTTCAAGGCATAATGGCAGAAGTGGAAAGCATGGAGTCTATGATGTAAAGCATAATGACAGGGATTTTGATGTGGAGCACAGTGAACATATTGATTCGGAAAGAACAAAGCAGAATGTTTACTGGGACTGCTATCAGGGTTACAGTTTTGCGGGCAGTTCCCAAGAGAGGCAGTTTAATTTTACAGAAATTGAGCGTGCCTATTACTATGAGCATTATTCAGATTTTGTGGATGCACAGAATGAGAGGAATGAGCAGGCAAGGCATCCGGAGAGAAACAGAACGATTGATGATGTACTGAAAAACAATAAGACCTGCCCGGAAGAAAGCGTGATACAGCTTGGCAATATAGACCATGTGGTTACACCGGATGTGCTAGCTAAGGTATCAGCAGAGTTCTTTGACGAGTTCAATAAAAGATATGGCTCCCACATTCATATATTGGACTGGGCACTGCACCTGGATGAGGCAACCCCGCATATTCATGAGAGGCATGTATTTGACGCAAAAAACAAATATGGAGAATTATGTCCCCAGCAGGATAAGGCACTGGAAGAGCTTGGCTTTGAACTGCCTGACCCAGCAAAAAAGAAAGGGAAATACAATAACCGGAAAATGAACTTTGATGCAGAATGCAGAAAATTGTTTTTGGAGATAGCACAGAGAAACGGAGTGCAGGTGGAGTGTGAGCCGGTTTATGGTGGTGCAGGCTATCTTGAAAAGCAGGACTTTATAATTGAAAATCAGAAAAAGCGAATTGCAGAGAAGCAGGCAGTTCTGGATGAGATTACCATGAGAGTTTTGGATATGGAGAATTTTGTGGAACAGGTAGCTGAGGATGCCTATGAAAAAGCGTGTGAGGCAGTATCTGATACAATGGCAGAGCAGACCAGGGCGGAAGATATTGAGGAGCTTCGCAGATATAAAAAGTGGCTGACCTCGGATGAGAGAAAGACACCAAAGGACAAGCGGGATTTTGTCGGAAGGTGTCTTGATAATTTGGAAAACAGGCTCAGGGGCATGGCACAGAAAGTAGCCGGGAAAGTAATGGAAACATTGCAAAATCCACGCATAAAGGAGCAAAAGAAGTCTGAGGTAAAGGAACATGCAAGGAAGTCAGTCCGTGCCCTTCTTGAGGCAAACAGGAAGCTTGTAGAGGAGCAGAGAGCAAAGGTGGCAGAAACACCAGCACACAAAAAAGCAAGGGGAGAGGAATTGGGATAAGCATGAATGTATTTGCAGTAGTGAAAGAAAATGTCACTGCAAGGCAGGTGGCTATGCAGTATGGCATCAAAATCAACCGGAGTGGGCTGGCTTGTTGTCCGTTTCATAAAGACAAGACTCCCAGCATGAAGATTGATAAGAGATACTATTGTTTCGGCTGTGGAGATACCGGAGATGCGATAGATTTTGTGGCAAAATATTTCGGGCTTGCACCAAAGGAAGCTGCAATGAAGATTGCATCTGACTTTGGACTGAATTATGACGCAACCAACCGGGCACCACCGAAAAAGATGGCACCAAAGAAAACACCGGAGCAGATACTGGATGAAGAGCAGAAGCAGTGTTTTTGTGTTCTGTCAGACTATTATCATCTGTTAAGGAAATGGAAAACAGAATATGCACCGAAGAGCATGGATGAGGAATGGCATCCCTGCTTTGTAGAAGCTCTGCAGAATATCAGTAAAGTGGAATATCAGCTTGATACTCTCCTTGAAAAGGATATCCCTGACAGAGCTTCTGTTGTTTCTGACATTGGAAAGGGGGTGAAGTCGATTGCAGGAAGAATTGAAGAGTATCGGAGAAGTCAGGGCGATGCTGGAGAGCACAGAAAAGGGAGAAGTCAGGAAAACAGTCGGTAACTATCGTCTGATTTTGATGAATGACCCTAATCTGCAGGGTGCATTCCGTCTGAACATGTTTACGGATAAAATCGACATTACAAGGGATTTGGGATGGTATCGTGAAAGCGACAGCCTGACGGATGTTGATTTGAAATTCCTTGTTGTCTACCTTGAAAAGCATTATGGATTATCCAACGAAAAGCGGATTGAGGATGTGATAAAGGTCGTGGCAAATGAAAACAGATACCATCCGGTTCTTGACCGCATCAATTCCATAACATGGGATGGCTGGGAGAGGATACGCTATGCACTGCATCACTTCTTAGGGGCAGAGGTCAGTGAGTACACCTATGAGGTAATGAAGCTTTTTATGATAGGGACGATAGCAAGAATTTCATGCCCGGGCATCAAGTTTGAAGTAATGCTCTGCCTGGTAGGTGGTCAGGGAGACGGTAAATCCACTTTTCTGCGTTTCCTTGCCATGGAAGATGACTGGTTTACGGATGACTTGAAGAAAATGGATGATGATAATGTATACCGAAAAATACAGGGGCATCTGATTATAGAGTTCCCTGAAATGGTGGCAATTCTCAATGCCAAGAATGTGGAAGATACCAAGTCCTTTATGAGCAGACAGAAAGACACTTACAAGACCCCATACGACAGGCATCCCAAAGACCACAAGAGGCAGTGCGTGTTTGCCGGTTCATCAAATTCGCTGGATTTCCTGCCTATGGACAGGTCGGGAAACCGAAGATTTCTGCCTATTCTTTGCAATATGGAAGAGGCGGAAACTCATATACTCGATGATGAAAAGACATCAAGGGAATATATCGACCAGATGTGGGCAGAGGCTATGGAAATCTACAGGAGTGGCAAATGCCAGCTGAGGCTTCCGAAAGAGATGGAAAAAGAGCTTTGTGAGTATCAGAAGCAGTTTATGCAGGAAGATACCAAGAAAGAGCTGATTCTTGACTATTTGGAGCATTACGAGGGAAGCATGGTATGTTCAAGGCAGTTATATTCTGAGACATTGGGAAATGACGGAAATCCGGCACAATGGGAAATTCGTGAGATTAATGACATTATGAATAACTGCAGTAATTGGATTGCCTTTAGTAATCCAAGACATTTTCCTGAACCATACCGCAGGCAGAAAGGATGGGAGAAGCCTGACAACAGAGGTCAGGATTTTCAACCGATAACCAAGGAGCAGATGGAGCAGTTATCATTGCCACCGGAGTGGATGGAGAGATAAATGCCTGATAGGTTGTCGGCTGGTTGTCTATCCCGTTGCCAACCCCGTTGTCGGTTCTATGTTCTATAAAACCTTATATTTACTATGTTTTTAAGGGATATATATAGTTCTGACAACGAAAGCAACGGAATATTTGAGAAAAAGTAAATTTAGGAAAAGTAACTATAAATAAAAGGAATTGAGAGTTTTTAGAGGTCGGTTGTCAGCTTCCGGTTGTCAGCTGAAAGAGGCTCTTCCTTACCAGGCAGACATAAAGGAGAACACAAATGGAGAATAGAAAATCACACACACCGGTAGCACTCAGAAAGCAGATAGGTGGCACAATGTATGTTGTGAGAGTGCATTTCAATGAGGATGCCGAAGAAAGCATGAAGGACAAGATAAAGAGGCTGATTGAGAATGATGTTAGGGCAAATCAGCATACGGCATAGGTAGAAAAGCATATGGAAAACTTGCATATATTGTGGTATAATTAGTATGTTCAATAAGAGCGAAAAATAAGAATATTCTTAACAGATGAATTTATGGAAGGGTGAATTTATCATGAGGAAGAATGTAAAAATCATTGTTGGTGTCGTTGTGCTTATTCTTGTACTCGTTGTTGGTTCTTTTGTAGGACTCATAATTAACCGTACCAACGACCATAAATTTGGGAGATATGTATCAACGGAAGGTCCTTGGGGAATGACTGCCACCTGGGTATCGGAGGACAGTGCCAGTTATCTTGTCTGCAAGAAGGAAAACGATGAACCGTTTGCCAATGTTACAGCCTATTTTCAGGGTGTGGACGGTTGGCAGGTCTATGAGTTGAATAGCATCGATAGAATTGTTTATCTGGACATTGTAAAAGATGGCGTTGTTGTTGACGGCACCAGCGGCTATATGAAATTTGATGGAACTACATTTACTATTACAGATCTGGACAAAGATACCTTTGGTGCAGATGAATTTCATTATGTCATTACCGATAAGGAGTTCAGTCCCGATTAAAGTGTCAAACCTATTCCAGTTTGGGCATGAGGTTGCCGAAAATCAAAAGTGAATAAAAATGACTTTATAGCCATTGTGGAGAAATCTACAGTGGCTTTTTTCATGCAATGAAATGTATGGGTACTAAAAAGTCTTTGACATTTTGTTTCAGGTAAGACAGCCAAGAGTATTCTGGTTTCCTGTGGTGCGAGACTTGCACCATTTGACATCAAGGAAGTCAGGGAGATAACAGCATATGATGAACTCGACTTAGGGGACATCGGTAGAAGAAAGACAGCACTGTTTGTCATTATTTCGGATACAGATGATTCCCTTAATTTTTTGGTATCAATCATGTACACACAGCTTTTCAATCTGCTCTGCACGATTGCAGACGATGAATACCATGGAAAGCTCCCGGTACATGTGCGGTGTATCCTGGACGAGTTCGCAAACATCGGACAGATTCCGAAGTTTGACAAGCTGATTGCAACCATACGAAGCAGAGAGATATCGGCATCCATTATCCTACAGTCTAAGGCACAGTTAAAGTCAATTTATAAGGATAACGCAGAGACGATCGAGGGTAACTGCGATACATTTCTGTTTTTAGGTGGCAAGGAGAAGTCAACATTAAAAGATCTGTCGGAAGTGCTGGGTAAGGAAACGATTGACACGTACAACACCTCTGATACCAGAGGAACATCTCAGTCCTATGGTCTGAACTATCAGAAACTTGGGCGGGAGCTTATGAGCCAAGACCGCCTGGCTCTTATGGATGGCGGCAAATGTATATTGCAGGTGCGTGGAGTAAGACCGTTCTTTTCAGATAAGGTCGATATAACCGCAAACGAGATGTACAAAGAGCTTTCGGATTTTGACAAGAAAAATCAATTTGACATTGAGAAATATGTTTCCGAATATGGAAAACCAAAGTTTTCTAAGATCATATGATGAGATTCCTCCGAGAGTTGAATACTCACTTACAGATAAGGGCAGATCCGTTGTACCGATACTTAAGAGTATTTGTCAGTGGTCAGGAACCTTTTACAAGGAAGACAACGAAAACGAGATGACACAGTGCCAGAAATGTGACCATAGGGGGTAGACATAATGATAAAATATACAGAAGAGAAAACATTTACACAGGATCAGGTACAGGAGCTTTTTAAGTCGGTTGGGTGGATCTCGGCAGAATACCCACAGAGACTTCACAAAGCACTTATGAACTCACAGACTGTTCTTACCGCATGGGATGGTGGGTGAGCGCCTTGTCGGACTTGCAAGAGTGTTGGATGATTCAGAGCTGGTGGCATTTGTACACTATGTTCTTGTGCATCCTGAATATCAGGGGCAGAAAATAGCCGGAAATATGGTAGAATATATTAGAGATAAATATAAGAATTATCTGTACATAGAGGGAATGCAGGAGGACAGCAAGAATGTCGCTTTCTATGAGAGACACGGTTTCCACGTTATGGAAGGTGGCACACCGATACAGATATGCAATTTTTCGGATAAGAGGTAAAAGGGATGCACGATTATTTGACAGAGACAAAGATGCTCGACTATTCAAATGAGAATATCAAGCAGCTCATCAGAGAGAGAAAGTGGAGTGACATGGCAGAGTTTGAACGCCTGAAGGCCATTTATACATTTGTCAGGGATGAGATATTGTTTGGATATAATGTGGATGACAGTGTCTCGGCGTCCAGGGTGCTGCGTGATGGCTATGGACAGTGCAACACCAAGGGAACACTGTTCATGGCGCTGCTTAGAGCCTGCGATATCCCGTGCAGAGTGCATGGATTTACCATTGATAAAAAGCTGCAGAAGGGCGCTATGACAGGAATCGTATACAGAAATGCACCACAGAATGTATTTCATAGCTGGGTAGAAGTGTATTTTGAAAACAGGTGGTATGAGCTTGAGGCGTTTATTCTGGATATGGGATATCTGAAAAAGTTGCAGGCGAAATACAGTGAGTGTACGGGTGCATTTTGCGGATTTGGAGTGGCAGTTAAGGACTTTAAGAATCCTGTTATAGATTTTGACAGGAATAATACATATATCCAGAGCGAAGGTATCAATCAGGATTTTGGAGTGTATGATTCGCCGGATGAACTGTTAAAAGAACACCATCAGGAGATGTCAAGGGTGAAGGCGTTCCTGTACAGAAACTGGGGAAGGCATATGATGAACAGGAATGTCAGGAAGATCAGGGGTAAGTAGAATAGAATATGGGAGGTACACACATGGCAAAGAGAAAAACACTGCCAAAGGATTTTGAGCAGCTTGTGCAGACGGCAAGTGATGAGGACATCAAGAAGGTATTGGGCAAATGCGACATCAATGCATATGGCGGATACAACAAGGGAAATGCGCTGGAATTTCCACTTTCAGAGAAGATGATGCGGTGGCTGATAGAGCAGGGGATCGACATCAACTATGTTGACCAGTATGGCTACACACCGCTGCTTTATCATGCTGGAAGAATGTCATCAGAGAAACAGGCAATAGCGCTGGTGAAGCTGGGCGCAGACATAACAGCCACCCAGGGCCTTGACAGAGAGACCGTAATGCATGTGGCTGTGAAGACTGGCAATCTTGAGCTTGTCAAATGTCTGATACAGGCGGGAGCAGATGCAGAAGTGACATCCAGATCAGGGGAGACTCCGCTTGAGAGAGCGTTTCACTGGGCAAGGACATTTGATCTGATAAAGCTTGCGCCGGTAGCAGAGTATCTGATCGGGATAGGAGTTCCGGTCACAGATAAAATAAGAACATATATGAGAAGCGCGGCTGAGGATATAGAGTTTCGCAGGAAAGATATGAGTCCAGATATTATGCCGGAGCTCGACAGGGCGATGGAGAGTCTGTACGGACTGCTCGGAGTTGCCTCTGTTCCAAGGCGGGTAGAATATGACGGCACATCGCCGATCGTCATTCATGAGAAGCGCTGGCAGAAGCAGCATGGAGAATTGTGGAATCTTCTTGTGCCTGGTTCGGGACATGCGGGCACAGTTCATGGCGAGGTCATCCGTATATCGGGAAAACTTGCCTATGAGATACTAGATAATGGATGCTGCAACTGGGATTCAGATTTCAAGAGCATGGCAAATGCCCTGTATCGATACATATGTATGGGCACACCACTTGACGCGGACGAGCAGAGAGAATTTGCCGGGCTCATAAAAGGCATCAAGGATGCCGATGAGACGGATATAAACAGACTCACAGAGCTTTCGGTCAAATGGGTGACACTGAATCTGAATCCTATGGCAGTGGGGGAACTTGATTATAAAAGATAGATCAATTACTGTGACTTCCGTCCATAGCGGAAGTCACAGTAAGCTCCATTTTCGGCAAGGGTCTGAGTCCTTATGAGCTTCAAGTCCATCATGTCAGCAAGAACGAAATCCATACGGCACAGATACTTTGCCAGTTCAAAGCATCCCTCGTCACGGCAGAGATTACAGATCCCGCAGTTGTGATAATCATAGCCGAGTACGAAGTCATCGTTTGGCCCGCCCTCGATGATGTCAAGAACCCAGTCATTCTCATAGCGTCTCAGATGGGATTCCTCAGACCATTTCTTCCTTCCCGGAAGCTTTTTTTCATCGAGATAGCTGTCTGCATTTCCAATAACCATATGAAAAAGTTTATTGTTGTACAGCCCGTCTTTGTACAGGCTGAAACATTCCTCCGGTGAAAGAGAAGTCTTTCTGTTTAGTGCGATGAAATATGCGCCCATGCAGTATGAGCTCATGAGGTGCGACTTTCCTATGTCATCGGCACGCTCAAGGACTGCCTTGTATTCGTTCTTTATAGCCTTACTGTCAAGGATTAGATGCTGTGCTTTTGCCTGCTTCATGCATGAATTGTGATAGAAATAGCCAAATAATTTCTGTGTAAATCCATATTTCATAGTTACATATCCTTTCTATTCTATTTGACACCAGTCAAACTATCAATACAGGTCAATTATTGGCCTGTCGATTTATTTAAAGCGTATCTCGATTATCTGACACATGCAGGATTTGTCCAGGTGCTTAAAAACAGTGTTGAGGACAAATCCATATCGTTTGTCAAGAGGTCTGTACCCTGTGAGATATCCGTTCCTTATGATAGATTTGAATGAAGAACTCCAGCTATTAAGTTCAGAGAGTTCGTCGACACTGAAATAAACACCGATGTTGTCGTCACAGTCCTTGAGCCATGTCTTCAGCATGTTCTTAAGACCTTTTTTCTTGGTCGCGTCAAATACCAGCTTGCCTCCAGGAAAATGCTCTGCCATGGCGGTAAACAAAGTCTTAACCTGCTCAGTTTTGAAATAGTAAAAGACACCTGATGCAAAGAATACGATTCCATCCTCAGGATGGAAATCTATCTTGTCAAACCATGAGAGATCGTTGAGGTCACAGGCGATATTTGTCTCGCGTTCACGCTCACCTAAAAGTTCATTGCGGACAGCTATGGCGTCAGGAAAATCCAGATTGTACGCACGTGCCTGTCCGTTATCCACCTGGCTGAATGTTGTGTCGAGACCACAGCCGAGGTTCACAACACAGGCTCTTGGATGATCCTTGAGATACGATCGGCAGACGGATGCCAGATCATATTGTCTGGTGGCAGCCATGATAGCACCGATTTTCTCCATGATACCTTTCCTGTTATAGTCTATCTCGACCTCGTTGTATATCCTCTGACAGTCAAGATCATTAAAGTTTCCCGGATACATCTCCATGGCACGCTTTCTTCCGTACAGTGGAAGAAGAAGAGTTTCCTGGACAGAACCCTTTTCAATTTTCTTTTTTTCCATTTGTTTTTCCTCCTATCTGCAATCCTGCTTCTATTCCGTGCAACAGAACATCCATAGCCTCCATAAATGCAGTTTTCATCTCTGCTGTGACTCCACTTTGGCATGAGTCATCTGCGATTATTTCACAGACCATTGAGAATTCGGTCAGAGAGAGCATATACACGGTCCTTTCAGATAATTTTCTTGTTGCGATTCCCCGTTTGTATAATTCGTCATAATACTTAATCGCAAAACTGGCGCTTCTTTCTATATAGATACTGCGGAATTTCTCCAGGCATTTGCCTGAGTCATTTTTCAGCAGCATATGAAAGAGCTGCATGTCGCCCTCAAGCATATCGAAGATCTGCACCGATACCCTGGAATACAACACCTTGAGCAGCTCGTCATCTGACATGGCAGTGAAGTCTATTCCGATCATGGATTCAGTGACTTCCATGAGCTTTCTGCCGCTTTCCTCAAATATCTCGTCAAACATTTCCTCTTTGCCTGAGAAATGCTTGTATATTGCGCCAGCAGTGATGCCGGCTCTTGCGGCGATCTTACGCATGGACGCCTCCTGATATCCAACCTCAAGAAAGACTTCCATGGCACTTTTCAGTATTGCCGCCCTTGTTTCTTTTGTACTTTCCCGAATGATAGTCACCTCCATTTACTATTTGGTAAACAGTGTTTACTTTATATCACATGGGATTTACAAAATCAAGCGGCCAGAAGATTAAATGAGTTAATTGAAAATTTCTATCATTAAGCGACCGATTGACGAAGACTTGACATGCAGTATCATTCCACGTCAAAGGTGAGTAGAATGGGATGACGTTTAGTTGAAGGAGGTTTACATAATGTCAAAAAAGCTTATAGCATATTTCAGCGCAAGTGGAACCACGAAAAAGGTTGCAGAGATGATATCGGAGGCAGCAGGCGCAGACCTGTACGAGATCAAACCAAAGGAGCTGTACACCAAGGCTGACCTTGACTGGATGAACAAGAAATCCAGAAGCAGCGTCGAGATGAGCGACAAGAAGCTTAGACCGGAGCTTGATGATTCAAATGCACATATTGAGAATTATGATGAGATCGTACTTTGATTCCCTATCTGGTGGTATGTGGCTCCGACGATCATCAATACATTCCTTGAGAAGTACGACTTCACAGGCAAGAAGATCACATTGTTCGCAACATCAGGTGGAAGCGGATTTGGCAACACGATCAAGGAACTCCAGCCATCGGCACCGGGAGCTGAGTTTGTAGAAGGCGGACTGCTCAACATGGCAAACAGACAGGAGATCGAGAAGTGGGTAGATAAAACCCTCGCGTAAAGAATAGATGTATGACAAATTAGTGAAGGATGATAATAACTTTCATGCATCCAACGAATATATGAAACAGAGTTACATTTGGAAGGAGAAAAACAATGGCAAAGATAGTACAGACAGCGGGAAGAAATGCACTCGGAGAGTTCGCTCCTGAGTTTGCACATTTTAATGACGATGTTCTCTTTGGGGAGAACTGGAACAACAATGACATCGATGTAAAGACCAGAAGTATCATAACTGTTGTGGCACTTATGGCACAGGGAATCACTGACTCATCGCTGAAGATCCATCTTCAGAATGCTATTCCATCACGCAAAGAGCGGTGGCGGACAGATCCTTGTATGTGTCGGTGGACGCGGATACTATCAGGAGGAGGGCAAGCCTGCAGTTGAGATGAATCCAGGCGACTGCATCAACATTCCTGCTGAGGTAAAGCACTGGCACGGCGCAGCTCCTGACAGCTGGTTCAGCCATCTTGCAATCGAGGTTCCAGGTGAGGAGACATCAAATGAATGGTGCGAGCCTGTGACGGATGAGGAGTACGGAAAGCTTCAGTAGGGCTGTAGTAGATAACGCAAGTGACAATATCATATGAATATATAGAGACCATTCGGGTATAAATATGATTCGCGGTTGAATGCGAATGGATATTTATATCCGGGTGGCTTTTTGTTTCGACAAGAGCCTTGACGGATATATGATAACCACTGTACCTTAAGGGCGGCGGTGTGGTAAGATGTAAGATAGAAAATATTGGAGTGCTTGAAAACACTGTGGAATAATGTAGTATAGAAGGTGAGATGGATGAACAACGGAAAAAAGACATACAATTTCTGGGGCTGGAAGAATGCAGATGCACCGGCCATCACAGATGAATATCCGGGGATAAATACCCCAACAGATCTATACGATGCGCTGAGTCATATCTGGTGTGCAGACACCTGTGCGCCGAGGATGAGGGACAGATGGACAAAAGATAACATGACGCTGGGGCAGTGTTCCATCACTGCTTTTCTGGAACAGGATATATTTGGTGGAAAGGTGTACGGTATAAAGAGACCAGGCGGAAACTATCATTGTTACAATGTGATAGGTGACTGCGCTTTTGATCTCACAAGCGAGCAGTTCGGCGATGAAGTGTTGGATTATGAGAATAATCCGGAACAGCAGAGAGAGGTACATTTTGCTAAGAAAGAGAAAAGACAGAGGTATGAGTATCTGAAGGCTGCGCTCGGGGAATATACAAAATGATGTAGATAACAAATATGACATTCTGAAAAAGAGCATCAGATAATTAAGCTCGTTGTGATAGTAACGTGTTATCGTACTCGCACATTATGATATATAGTATATAGAGTGCGATATAAATCCATAGACCGGAGAATACATACAGAATGTATAGAAACAACAGGATGGAGAAAATGGCGGAAATAGAGAAAGTAATATTTATGAATATGTGCATGGTATATGATCACGCTGGGCGTGTACTTGCACTCGATAAAGTAGGGAAAAGCTATTCCGGAACGACATTCCCTGGTGGACATGTGGAACCCGGAGAGACATTCACAGAATCGGTGATACGAGAGATATATGAGGAGACCGGGCTGACCATAAGCAATCCAAAGCTCACCGGAATATATCACTGGATGACCGGAGCTGTGAGAAATGTCGGATTTCTGTACAAGACGGATGAGTATCAGGGGAAACTTATATCTTCAGAAGAGGGCAAAGTGTACTGGATATCGGGAGAAGAGTTCCTGCGAAAACCGCTTGCACCAGGAATGGAACAGGTGTGGCAGATGATGCACGATGACAGTGCGTCGGAATGTCTGCAGACACTTACGGAAAATGGCATAGTTTCAAAGATACAATAACAATAAAAGTTTAATGGGATTTATGGGGGAAAGAAAATGTCAATATTTTCAGATATATCAAATATGACAAGCAAAAAACGTAAACTAGAAGTGCCAAAGCCAAAAACGAACTTATTTGTGAGGGGGATAGTGTTGTTTGCATTGGGACTCCTTGGTGCCTCAGTCTATACAGTCGAAGATATAGACAAGACACCTGCTCTTGTTTTTCTATGTATTGGAGCGGCTTTGATCATAGCTGGTATAATTTCTTTGATCTGTTATGGAAAACAGGTGACAGCATTTAAGAAATATACTCCGACATGGGAGAAACACAGAAGTATATTTGATGATTTCGCCATAGAATTAAATCACTGGTATGATTCTGACATGCGTCCACGCAGCTGTGATGGAGACACATCATATATTCTTCGCCTTCAGAAGGATAGAATGGCACGGAAAGGCATTCGTATGATACAGCATACATCACCTGTGAAGAGAGAAACGATGGGAACTACAAGAGTGCCTCGAAAGACATCCTGGTACACAGTTGATCTCATGTATGAGGGGGTTGACAGGCATCTGCAATTCCAGAATTCAACCGGCATAATATATGAGCGTGTAACCGAAGATACGATGTACGAGACAGTTGTCCATACTCCAAATGAGCAGGAACTTACACGTATGTCCATGACTTGTCCAAACTGCGGTGCAGTTAGCCCTGTGGCAGCTCTCACGGAAGGCTGCCCTTATTGTCGTACGGTTTTTCGTATCAGTGATCTGTTTCCCCGTGTAACAAATATATTTTTTATTCGGGAGAATGCGTCAGCAAAGAACCAGAGGAAGATGGGAAAAACCACGGGGATAACCATGCTGGTTTTCTTCCTTGCATGTTTTATACTTTCTTTATTTGACAGGGAAACACCCATACCGCAGGCTTTGTTCATGTCATTTTTTGTAGCACTTATTATGGGCGGAATATTTGGATATATAATTTCTATTATCATATTTATGACAAAACAGTTCAACATGGATGGACGAAAGAGGATACCGTTCTGGTCCTATGTGACAACAAAAGGAAAGGTCAAAAGTGCATTTGCACCATATGATCCGTATTTTTCATTTGAGAAGTTTGAGGGACAGATCATATCTCTTATCCGTATGGCGATTATGTCAGACCACCCGGAGAATCTGGCATCATATTGTGGTGGAACATTAAATCCATACTTTCAGGATATTATAGAAATGACATATATGCAGGCTATGACAGTGCAGGATATACATATGGAGGGAAGTCATCTGTGCATGACACTCAGAACATGGTGGATAAATTACAGTGAGAAGAATGGACGCGTCAACAGGTGCGGAGACTGTATAGACGTTACACTTCGGAGAAATGTTGCTTACATGGAACCTCCTGGATTCTCCATTACATCTGTGTATTGCAGGAATTGTGGAGCAAGCTTTGATTCTGTCCGTCAGAGAAACTGCCCATATTGCGGAACCGTATATCACATGGAGAATGAAGGTTTTATAATTGAAAGACTTGAGCTGGTATAGGCAAAGCGTATAGATACAATATAAGCTGAGTATAAAGAAAACGGAGAAACTAACAGGTATAGTATCTTAAAATCTGATTATAACGAGGAATATAAAAGAAAGAAATAAAAAGAAAATAAGAAGAAAATAAGAAGAGAATAAGAAAATACATAATAGGAAAAACATAAAAATAGAAAAAAGAAAAAATATGCTTGACATTGTAAAATGATGGTGGTATCTTATAAAAGCTGTCGCGTGAGACGGTGTCAGAAACATCTATAAAGTATCAGATTTTGACATTTATTCGTTATATAATCACCCGGTTATGATACGAAATCAGTTTATAAGAGCTGACGAAATGACTTGAAAAAAGATGAAAAAAGTTGTTGACATTGAGAAATGAATGTGATAGTATTTAGAAGTTGTCGCTGAGAGGCGAGAGCACAGAGAACCTTGAAAAATTAACAACATGACAACCCTGAAATTCCAAACAAGAATTT
>NZ_QTLL01000004.1:0-253055 GCF_003434675.1 Coprococcus sp. AM14-16 | reverse complement strand
CCGACGTTCTTGAAATTCTTGTTTGGAATTTCAGGGTTGTCATGTTGTTAATTTTTCAAGGTTCTTTGTGTTCTCGCCTCTCAGCGACAACTTCTATATGTTATCACGTCCGAAGTTCTTTGTCAACAACTTTTTTATCTTTTTTCAAGACCTTTTCGGCTGCTGATGTCTGACCTCTTCGGCGACAACTTCTAAAGATTACCACACCGAAGTGTGTATGTCAACAACTTTTTTCATTTTCTTTGTCATCATATTCCAGTGACAGAAGAAGAAAATCGATGTTAACTTATGCCGGTCACAACCAGCAAGTGAAACTATACTAAATATCTCCCAATATGTCAATAACTATTTTCAAAAAAATGTTTTTATCGTACAGATATGTGAGAGCCTTGCTGTCGTGTACCATTTCCAGCATCTGCGAAGCCACTGAGAATGCTGACAAAAACGTTATGAGAACCATTGCGATCCATATACACAACACAGCCTGTGCAACGCCAAAAACAAGTCCGCCTGCTTTGTCCAGTCCACCGACCACGGGGATACCCGACAGAACATGCGATAACGCAAGAGCTATCAGCACGAGCAGTAGCACCACAAATATGGTTAACAGATATGACAGTCCGTTCATGACCATATCTGTGAGATAATCCACAACATATGCCACATAGTCTCCGATTGCCTTTCCATTTATCTTGTCTCCGCCGTTACTGCGTATGTAGTTCTTCACGATCTCCGGCAGTTCTGTATGTTCTAGATAATCTTCTTTCTCATAGACAGATACACTTTCACTGATATCTTCCACTCCTATGCTCTGCTCTACCTTCTGCCTCACGGTGTCTCTGAGTGGTGTATGCTGACAGAGGAACTGGTTTACATACGGATTCAGCACATTTGTCAGGATCACCGCTCCTACTATGCCCACTGCACTTACCGCACTTTTGATGAGACCTCTCCTGTATCCGATAAGGGCGCACAGAAGAATAACCGCCACAGACGCAAGCAACATCAGATTCATATGCGCTTCTCCTTTCTCTTACATGCCCTTGAGGGCAATAGTCTGCGTCTCATTTTCAAATATGACCACATACTCCTCCTCGTTTGAGTCCGGCACAACATTTACAAGATTCTTGGTGAATGAATAATTAAATTTCATACTTCCATTAAACCTGATTATACTGCAGTCCATATCTCCCGTGACTATTATCTCCTCTTCAGTTGCATATATTTTGTCAAATGCATTGTCGTAGTCCACTTCAGCCTTCAGCGCACCCTTGTTGTCATATATATATATTTTGTATTTCGCCTTTGAGGCAGAATCCGAGACAGCAATATAACCCACGCAGGAAGAATTATAGAATACGCCCTGCATCTCCCTGGATCTGAGATCTATAACAGCTCTCTCCTCCGGTTTCTCCGTCATAGTGTATGTTCTTATATCTTTATTACCAAAGCATGCAATATTGTCATTATCTGTAAATTTCACGATAGGATACAGTGCATCATCCACTGTATAGCTTCCCATCATACGATCAGCATTCTCATTCTGTCCAACCGAGCTAAAATTGTACATGGCTATCACAGACTGTACCTTTGTGCCCTGTATCTTCATATAACTTGTGACCAGCTTCTGTCCATCGTTCGATATGTCTATATCCATAGGGTATCCACTTTTATCTATCGTGGTCTTGAGCTCATAGATCGTGTTGCTGTCCTTATCGTATCCATTGATATAATTGCAGTCTTCTCCCACAAGTACAAGGGTGTACACTCCCTGCTCTGCAATATCAACATTTGAGATGTCGTAAGCGAGAGTCTGACGGCTGACTTCGCCGTCAACATTAAACACATACACATCTTTACCGTTCATATCCGCAACTATCGCGTAGTTTCCGCACACCTCTGCGTGTGGCATCTTCATCGCATAGCTCACATCCCACTTTGTCACGCCTTTTTCATCTATGTAAGATGCACCGTCCTTGGTCACCTTCAGCACATTTCCCGCAAACACCGTGTAATCTGCTATATTGTCACCTGATGTTTTCGTCGCTGACACCACATCATACTGAGTGTATGTCTTTATCGCATTATATCTCAAAAGTGCAGTGACAAGTCCTAGCACAACCACAATTGCTGCGATAGCGAGGAGCATTTTGCCTTTTTTGCCCATGGTACGTTTTACTTCAATGACATTATCCCTGCCATTTGCAAGGCTTTCCTCGTCCATATCATCTTCTGTCTGATTCTGAACTTCCTGTTTTTCATCGTCTCTGCCCGCAGCAATTTCCTTATCCGCAGTTTTTTTATTTTTTGTTAAAAATTTCATATCCGTATTCCTTCTGTTCTTTATTCACTATAAAAAAACATGGTAATTATAGCATTTTTAATCTGTATAGGGAATAACCAATTTCTGGCCCTCATATATAGGTTCATCTATCTTCAGGCCATTTACCGCCGCTATACTCTCTGCGCCATCCTGCGTTCCGTACATCTTTATCGATATACTCACAAGAGTGTCCCCCGGTTCAACCACATAGATGCTCTCCGTATCCTCCGGCACAGAAGGTATCTCTGATGTTACAGCTTCATCTGAAACACTGTCCGAAGTGTATTCCGAGCCATACGAAGTTCCCTCCACCGAAGCACTTGTATTCTCCGTGCCTTGCGCCGCTGATATATCCTGCGATCCATTTGCTTTCTGTGCCATCTCTGTATCCTGCACCCCTGCCGCATTCTGAGTTGCCTCCGTGTTCTGTGATCCCGGCGTATTTTTTTGTGTATAGGCATCTCCGGATGCAGCTCCTCCCACTGTTTTCTCAGCACCGGCCATGGTGTCTGCACTGTTCATGAACACCTGAACCTCACCGGAATGTTTTGCCTTTGTCAGCCTGTCCGTTATCTGCCCCACTGTATCCGGGGATATGTACCACAATGCGCCAAATGACACCGCACATACCGCAACAAAGCACGCCGCGGTTGTACCCCAGCTCCTCTTCTTCCGGTTCTCCGTCTGTTTCCCCCTCTCTCTGAAGTTTTCAACGACCGTCTTATCCTTTATTACCACACTGTCTGTCGCAGATTCCGCAGTCTCACGCTTTCTGCTGATTATGTAGTTCTGCATTTTCTCATTTCTCACATAATATATATAGTATCCCTTTTCCCTCATAAGGGTCCCGTGATCGTAATAATAAAATGCCTCCTCACACTCCAGTGCATCCATAAGGAACAGGATCTTTCCCTCACCCGGGAAATTATCGCGGTGCAGCCTTTTCATCTGATCGTTTATCTCTGCAGAGAAACCCATTCTGGACAGGAACCATCCCACGATCGACAGGTCATCGAAGTATTTGTTTATCTCCGCATATATCCCGCTCCACTCGCTGTCACCAAATTTTATCATGGATATGTCAAATTCAAGATTCTGTGCATCCACTGCGCCGCTGACAAATATCACCTTTGTGCCATTTTCATCATATACTTTTCCGAGAAGTATGGCTCCACGGCAGTTCATATTGCCCGGCGATGCAATTCTCCTCAGATATGTCATGACATAGTCTTCTACATATATCTTGTAATTTCCCGGGGCATTTCCCACCTGTCGTATATTCTTGGGCAGCTCATATTTCACCCTGTCGCTTGACCTCATCATCTCATTTGCTTCATCATATACTATCTCTATCATTCACCCGACCTCCTATACTCTTAAGCATCAGCCCTTACAGCTCCGCCAACGATGCATGAATAATACCATGTTGACAAGACGCTTTTTTAGGAAATCATGTCATTTGATGTGTGTAACTGCGCCCTATATTCCAGCCTATTACGACCTATATCTACAGGATCACGTAAATGAGCGCTTTATGAATCTATTGTGTAAACTTTGATAATCTTGGAAATACTCTATACTATAAAACACAGGCAGGGTATTGATATGATAAAAAAGAAGCAGCGACAAACAGAATATTTTAATCCAAATGACATTCTTGCCTGCCGTGCGCTTTCAACCAGAATATCGGATTTTCTGGCAGACAGCGGGCAGCCTTCTGACAGCACCGTGGTTTTATGCATAGGAACCGACCGCGCTACCGGTGATGCTCTCGGCCCTCTGACAGGCAGCTTTCTGACAGAGCACAACTGTCCTTTCAAAGTGTACGGAACGTTAAAAGCTCCGGTCCACGCCCTCAATCTGCGCGATACCATACACCATATATACGACATTTTTGTCTCCCCCGCCATCATCGCCGTCGACGCATCCCTTGGACGTCCTTCAGATGTAGGTATGATCACGCTCTCTAACGCCCCCCTGTACCCCGGAATCGGTGTAAATAAAAAACTCCCGGCGATAGGAGATATCTCCATCACCGGGATTGTAAATCTGTCTGGAAAGCCAGGTATGAGTCTTCTTCAGAGCACCAGGCTGTATACCGTCAGCAATATGGCACGCTTCATCTCTGACGCCATACTGTCATCATCGACACACTGACTAGCTCTCTCCCTTATAAACCTCTATGGCGCCTGACACTGTGCTTGCCGTGCCCTCCTCCATGATCGATATAAGATCAGAGAGTTTCTCTTCTGTGAGCAGATCTTTGCCAAGGAATGTGACATAGCTGTCAGTCAGATGGCTCTGCATATCAGCAAGCTGTGACTCCATGGCATTGATCTTTTCCTCGATCTGCTTCAGATCCGCCTTAAGTGCATCGATCTTCGGCTGCCGTCTTCCTGTTATCTCATCAGTTATAACCTGTTTTGTATCATTCTCAAATACTTTTATCGCCTCAAGCTTGCGATTGCTTATATCCTCGCGCTCCGCCTCAAGCTCGCTGAGCTTTTCATCATATTTGCCAAGATTATATACACTCTCATCCTTGTCTCTTGTTATCGAGTTTCTGATGATCCTTATCTGCTTGTTGTTGGCGCGGACCTTGTTTCTTATCCGCCTGCCCTCATTGACGATCTCAAGATTCTTTACCTTGGCAAGATTGAACACTATGAAATATATGATAAATTCTGCTATGACGATCGCCTGACTGATCACCACATACGTCAAAGTGTGAACTCCGGTCTGGTATATGGTGTATGAAAGCGCCACGCATACAATCGCCGGTATACATCCGCAGAACAGGAGTATAAGCAGTATAAGCTTAAACACGTCGCCTGCTCCGCACGGAGCGAACATACAGTAGAAGAAGCCCGTATTGCAGAAGCCCGATACATTGTTCTGCTTAAACAGCTCCTTTGCCTTGAGTCTGAGCTGTCTGTTGCTCTCGTTCAGAGAGGCCGTCTCGCTCTCTATTCGGTTGCCCATACGCTCCGTCTTCTTCTTATCCTTTTTCGACTGAAGCTGCCTTATCTTGGCTCCGTTCGCCGAAAGCTGCTGGTCATATCCATCCTCTATCTCATTCTTTCTGTTTTTCAAGGTTGAACTGATCTCATCAGAAAGGCCCTTTTCCTCCTGTGAGATGCTCCTGCTGGTCTTTCTCTGTGCCGTTCTCGCCTGTTCAAGGTTGTCCTGCACATCATCGATAGCCACCACCAGCTCCCTTGCCTTTATAAGATATTCCTGATTCTCCTGGAAAACATTCTCCGATCCCATACAGTCCTCCTTATGTCTCTTATAATAGTGCATATCAAGTTTATAATATCAAATCGCCTACTAATTAACAACATAATTTTGCAAATTCTGACACATCTGACACATTTCGGATTATATTCTGAAAATACTTTCTTATCATGCACCCGGTCACTATTATTTCACAGTAATTTAATTGAACTCATACTGATTATATTTTATAATTATTACATATGGGCGATAAGCAATATTTATGGTATTTATCATTTACAGAATGGGGCTGTAAAATTACAAATTATATATGACAAGGAGAAGCGACATGAACATTTTATTTTTTCTTACACCTAAGAGCGATGTAGCATATATTGAGGACAGTTTTTCACTCAGACAGATACTTGAGAAGATGGAGATACACAGATATTCTGCAATACCGATACTATCCAACACCGGTGAATATGTCGGCACCATAACGGAGGGCGACATTCTCTGGTACTGCAAGCGCAATTCGATGAACGCGCTCAAAACCGCAGAGAGCATCTTCCTTAATGATATTCCAAAGAAATTCGAGTACGCCTCCGTATCCATCAGTTCCAACATGGAGGATCTCATAGCCAGAGCCATGGTGCAGAATTTTGTTCCGGTGGTTGACGATCAGAACAAGTTCATCGGCATAGTTACACGAAAGGATATCATCGGTTACTGCTATAAGAAACTTAAGACCAGCGAATCATAAAAAACACCCGGATATGTAAGCATTTTGCCTGCACATCCGGGTATTTTAATGTAATTCAATATATCTTAATCCCTAATTTAATATCTAATTGAGATCTCCTGTTCTGTTGACGGCGCTCACGAGTGCATGTACAGATGCGTCTATGATATCGTCCTTTATTCCTGCGCCCCATGTAACCTTACCATCGGCAGTCTCGACTCCGACATAGGCAACGGCCTGTGAGTTGGATCCTGTCTGAAGTGAATGCTCCTCGTAACATACAACCTTGAACTGTATGTCAAAGTGCTTCTTTATAGCGTTGCTCACGGCATCCAGACGTCCATTTCCCTTGCCATGGTAAACCTTCTTCACTCCATTCTTCAGTATGGTTATCTCTGTGGATATTCCATCTCCCTGTACGAAGTGATTCTCAAGCATCTTGACAGGTCCATCTATATTGACATATGTATTCTGGAATATATCCAATACTTCCTTTGGACTGAGCTCCTTGTGCTCCTTATCTGACACATCCTTTACTGTGTAGCCCAGATCCTCTCTGAACTTTGCAGGAAGGTCAAAGCCGTACTTTGTCTGGAGGATGAATCCAATTCCACCCTTTCCTGACTGGCTGTTTATTCTGATAACATCGCCATCATACTTTCTTCCGATATCCTCAGGGTTAAGCGGCAGATATGGACAGGTCCACATTCCGTCTCCTTGCTCTTTTCTGAACTTCATTCCCTTGGCAATGGCATCCTGATGCGAGCCTGAGAATGCGGCAAATACAAGCTTTCCTGTATATGGTGAACGCTCGTAAACCTTCATTCCTGTAACTCTCTCATACATCTCTGTGAGTGATGGTATATCGCTGAGATCTATCTCAGGGTCAACTCCATGGGTGAACATGTTCATGCAGAGTGTGATCACGTCCACATTTCCTGTTCTCTCACCATTTCCAAATAATGTTCCCTCTATTCTGTCTGCGCCGGCAAGGATACCAAGCTCTGCATCTGCCACTCCACAGCCTCTGTCATTGTGAGGATGAAGTGAAAGGATAATATTCTCCCTATCGTGGAGGTTCTTGCTCATATACTCTATCTGGCTTGCGTAAACATGTGGAAGTGACATCTCGACTGTTGCAGGGAGGTTGATTATAACCTTTCTGTCCGGTGTCGGCTTCCATACATCGATAACTGCGTTGCAGACCTCAAGTGCATAGTCAACCTCTGTTCCGGTGAAGCTCTCCGGTGAATACTCAAAACGATATGGAACGCCGTACTCATCAGCCATCTTGTTGAGCAGCTCTGCTCCATCCACTGCTATCTTAAGTATCTCTTCCTTTGACTTTCTGAACACCTGCTGTCTCTGGGCAAATGATGTTGAATTGTACAGATGTACGATCACGTTCTTTGCACCCTCTATAGCCTTAAATGTCTTCTCTATGATATGTGGTCTTGCCTGTGTAAGTACCTGTATCGTGACATCATCAGGTATGAGATCCTGCTCTATAAGTGTTCGGCAGAACTCGTACTCAGTCTCGGACGCTGCAGGAAATCCGATCTCTATCTCCTTGAAACCGATCCTGACAAGCTCCTTGAAAAATTCCAGCTTCTCATCAAGGCTCATAGGTACGATCAGGGCCTGATTACCGTCTCTCAGATCCACGCTGCACCAGATAGGTGCTTTGTCAATATACTCCTTGTTTACCCAGTCTGTGCACTGTACCGGCGGCATGTAATAGCCACGCTTGTAATTCTGATAATTCTTCATTGATATAACCTCCTACTTAAGCAAAAAAAAACTCACATCTCCTAATCACTATAGAGACGTAAGTTACGCGGTACCACTCTATTTCATACAATAATGTATGCTCTCATCGCAGATACAGATGAACGATATACTTACCGCCGTCTTATACCCTCCTGCTGTAACGGTCAGGCTCCGTCCCTTCCTACTTCACACGATCATCTGACGTGCCATTCAGCGGGCTGCTCCAAGGCGAGTTCAAACCCTATCGATCACCGCCTCACACCAACCGGCGGTTCTCTGAACATCTCCAGAATTCTACTGCTCCTCTTCATCGCATTATCTAGGCTGACTCTAACACATACAAGTGTCAGATGTCAACCCCTTTTCGCTATAATCCTATATATATTAACAGTTCTACCAGACAATAAATCTCTTGTTCTTGAGAGATCTTCCGCCTGCTGTAAGCATCAGTATACCCACTACAAGACCAGTAACTATCGTTATAACCCCAAGTGCTATGTTGAGTGCTCCAACCTGCTTCATAGTCTTATATGCTTTCTCCATACTCATATGCTCCTTTCTATAAACCTTTATCAATTCTCAGATATGGTAAGTATATCATGTGATATTGCTTCTTACAACTTAAAACTTGAATTAGTTTATTTTACTTTGCACCCCGCCCGTGATAAAATAACTGTGTTTCGGATCATTATATTTGTATACAAAAAGGAGTATCAATATGCCAGCAATAACAAATGACTGGGCTGAATATCTTAAGCCTGAATATAAGAAACCTTACTATAAAAAGCTGTTTGATTTTGTGGGGCAGGCATACGCAACGGAAACTGTCTACCCACCAGCCGATGATATATTCAACGCATTTCACACAACGCCGTTATCCCATGTAAAATGTGTGATAATCGGTCAGGATCCATATCATGAGCCGGGGCAGGCACACGGTCTGAGTTTCAGTGTGAAACCAGGTGTCACCATACCACCATCGCTCGTCAACATATATCAGGAGCTTCACGATGATCTGGGATGTAAGATCCCCAATAACGGATATCTTGAGAAGTGGGCCGACCAGGGAGTCCTCATGCTCAATGCCGTGCTGACCGTTCAGGCTCACAGAGCCGGTTCCCATCAGGGAAAGGGCTGGGAACATTTTACCGATGCAGCGATCAGGATCCTGAACGAGCAGGACAGACCTATCGTGTTCATCCTGTGGGGTGCATACGCCCAGAAGAAGGCCGCATTTCTGAACAACCCACACCACCTGATCCTGAAGTCCGCACACCCAAGTCCACTGTCTGTATACAGGGGCTTCTGGGGAAGCAAGCCGTTCAGCAAGACCAACGATTTCCTGGTCGCAAACGGAGTCGAGCCTATCGACTGGCAGATCGAGGACATTTGATTTTGGAGGACTATACACATGGAGATTTATATTGTAAGACACGGTGAGACCGTATGGAATAAAAAGAAGCTGCTTCAGGGCCGGACTGACATTGAGCTCAGCGACAAAGGACGAGAGCTCGCCAGGATCACAGGAGAAAATCTGAGAGACACACACTTTGATATGGTGTTTTCCAGCCCGCTTAAGAGGGCTTACGAGACAGCCAGCCTCATTGTCGGCGGCAGGGACATTCCAATTGTGAAGAATGACCTCATAAAGGAAATGTGCTTTGGCGACTGGGAAGGGCAGAATATGTCAGAACTTCTGGCAGACGGCGGTCAGGATTTCCAGTATTTCTTCAAGCATCCTGAGCTCTATCATCCGGTTGGAAACGGCGAATCATTTGAGGAGCTCTGCCAGCGGGCGGCCAGATTCATGACTGAGTATGTAGAGCCACTCTCCTCAAAATATTCAAGGATCATGATCGTTGCCCACGGTGCGATAAACAAGGCGATGATGATGCATGTGAAAAAGCATCCGCTCGAGGAGTTCTGGTCAGGCGGACTGCAGCAGAACTGCAACGTGATAATGCTTGACTACTCGGACAACGTATATACGATCATCGATGAGACAAAAATTTTCTATTAGATTATAAATAGATCATAAAAACAAAGAGCGCTGTCCCAGCTTCATCCATGATACAACCTATCATGAATGTTTCAGGTTCAGCGCTCTCTGCACTTCCAGTATCTGCTCTTCTATCTTATCTGCGAGCATATATATCTGTTCATTATATCTTCCATCTATTCTCCGCATAGCCTCGGGAAGGGGATTGAGAATGTCCGTATACGACTGCTTTATCTTCTTCTGTATCCACCTCACATCAGGCATGTAAACTATCGTCCTGAGATTGTGGAGCCTGTCCGCAAGCTTCACGATCACCGTCTGGTATGAGCCTTGGGAAAACAGCCTTCTGGCATATACGGAAAACGGCTCCCCCTGTATCCTGGTCAGAAGTCTCACCTGCTCGCGTATGTCCGCACCAAATGCATTCTCTATATCGTCAAGTGTACATTCTGTATCTTCAACCGTGTCGTGAAGAAGTGCAGTTATAAGGATATCCTCGTCGGTTATCCCACACTCTTCTCTCAGGATATTGTATACGCCAAGTATATGTTCATCATAATAAGGCATCATACCGCCATTCCCACGGCGCATCTGCCCTTCATGAAATGCTTTTGCCATATCCATAGCCTGCTGTATGCGTTCTGAAACCTGTACATCCGGTCCAACCATATCATCAACGCCTTTTTCCAGTGTCATGTCAGCCATCTTCTTATCCCTTTCAGTACATCCCAAACTACACAAAGTATAACATAGCAGCCTTGAATAATCTATCCATTTTTTATATACTTAACAAATGTGCTTCTATTAAATTTTACATTTACAATGAAATATTTTTTACTTTGCACATCACACTTTACAAAAGGAGTATATACATGGACATAATCAAGAAAATTGCTCAGGAGATAGGCTGTCGTGACAGCCAGGTTGAAGCAGCGGTGAAACTCATCGATGAGGGCAACACCATTCCATTCATCGCCAGATATAGAAAGGAAGCCACCGGCTCCCTCAACGACGAACAGCTTCGTCTTCTTCACGAAAGACTTGTATACCTTAGAAATCTCGAGGACAAAAAGGCTCAGGTCATTGCAAGTATAGAGGAGCAGGGAAAACTTACAGACCAGCTCAGGGCGGACATTGAGAAGGCCGAGACCATGGTTCTGGTTGACGATCTCTACAGACCATACAGACCTAAGAGAAAGACAAGAGCAACCATCGCCAAGGACAAAGGGCTGGAGGGACTCGCAAACATCATCATGCTGCAAATGACCAGAACTCCGATAGTCAAGGAAGCTGAAGCTTATGTGTCTGAGGAGAATGGCGTTGCAGACACCAGCGAAGCCATTGCGGGCGCAATGGACATAATCGCTGAAAATATATCTGACACTGCCGATTACAGAACTCACATAAGAGATCTCACCACCAGACACGGTGTGCTGAGAACAACGGCAAAGGACCCGGAGGCCGAATCCGTATACGAGATGTACTACGACTTCTCCACCCCTGTATCCAAGATGACCGGATACAGAACACTCGCCGTTAACCGCGGTGAAAAGGAAAAGTTCATCACGGTAAAGATCGAGGCACCCGTCAACGACATAATATCATATCTGAAAAAACAGATCATCGTCAGAGACAATTCCGAAACCGAACAGATACTTTCAGACGTGATCGCAGACAGCTATGACAGGCTCATAGCTCCTGCCATTGAGAGAGAGATCAGAAACGCCCTCACAGAGACCGCTGAGGACGGTGCCATCAAGGTATTTGCATCGAATTTGCAGCAGCTTCTCATGCAGCCTCCTATCGCAGGACAGACAGTGCTCGGCTGGGATCCGGCGTTCAGAACCGGCTGTAAGCTCGCCGTTGTGGACCCGACCGGAAAGGTTCTCGACACCGTTGTCATATTCCCAACAGCACCTCAGAAGAAGGTAGCAGAGGCTAAAAAGACTGTGAAGGCTCTTATAAAGAAGTACGGCATAACTCTCATATCCGTAGGAAACGGTACTGCATCCAGAGAGTCAGAGATGGTGATCGCAGAGCTCATCAGCGAACTTGACACACCTGTACAGTACGTGATAACCAACGAGGCCGGAGCTTCTGTATACTCAGCCAGCAAGCTCGCCACCGAGGAATTTCCTCATTTTGATGTTGGCCAGAGAAGTGCTGCTTCCATCGCCAGAAGAGTACAGGATCCTCTGGCAGAGCTGGTCAAGATCGATCCAAAGGCCATCGGAGTCGGTCAGTATCAGCACGATATGAACCAGAAGAAGCTGACAGAAGCCCTGGACGCAGTTGTAGAGGATTCTGTAAATAAAGTCGGTGTCGACCTCAACACCGCTTCTGCCCCACTCATGGAGCACATTTCCGGAATTAACAAGACTCTTGCCAAGAATATCGTGGATTACAGAGAGGCAAATGGACGCTTCAACACCAGAAAGGAACTCCTCAAGGTTGCAAAGCTCGGACCTAAGGCATTTGAACAGTGCGCAGGTTTCATGAGGATTAACGGCGGCTCAAATCCTCTGGACGCCACATCTGTCCATCCAGAGAGTTATGATATAGCCACTGCCCTGCTGAGCCACATCGGCTACACAACCGATGACATTGCATCCGGCAGGCTCAAGGATCTTTCAAAAGCCGCCGGCAACATCAAAAAGCTAGCTGAGGAGCTGGGAACAGGAACGATAACTCTCAACGACATCATAAAGGAGCTTGAAAAGCCTGCCCGTGATCCCCGTGACGAGATGCCAAAGCCGATCCTCAGAGGAGATGTCCTTGAGATGAAGGATCTGACAGAGGGAATGATACTCAAGGGAACCGTCAGAAACGTGATTGACTTCGGTGCATTTGTGGATATAGGTGTTCATCAGGACGGACTTGTCCACATCTCAGAGATGTCCGACAAATTCATAAAGCACCCTCTTGACGTGGTGAGCGTCGGCGACATAGTCCAGGTAAAGGTCATCGGCATAGACCTCGCCAAGAAACGTATACAGCTCTCCATGAAGGGTATCTAACACACAACAAAATACAGTAACATATTTAAGCCTCCGGCATAGTTTATACAGAGAAAACTTATGTGTGGAGGCTTTTATAGTGGAACAAAACAGAAACTGCAGCCGTAACGGCCAGAATCGATGCTACTATAACCAAGGAACCTCTGTTAAATATACCGCCTCATCCGGCTCCAAGCCACGTTCCTGTGAATCCGGCACTGCCCCATCCGCAAGATCAGGCAGGCCCCTTGGAATGGCTTATATCCCTGAACAGCCCTTTGAAAATCTGTACGATGCAAAGTGCGGACTTGTGGAGGGAACCATGTTCAAGGATCTCAATCTGATATTCTGCGGGGTAAGGGGGAAATAGGCATGAATAAAATGAACAAAAAACAGCTTCTGCGCTTTATCACAGAGGTCTCTTTTGCACTTGACGATATTGCGCTCTATCTCGACCTTCATCCCGACTGCACCAAGGCGCTTTCGAGCTATGACAACTATCAGAGCATGCGCACCCAGGCTATAAATGATTACGTGAACATGTATGGGCCGCTGAACAAATATCAGGTCACTGACAACAACTATTTCAACTGGGTCAATGACCCTTGGCCATGGGAAGGAGAGTGTAACTGCTAATGTGGGTTTATGAGAAAAGATTACAATTTCCTATAAATATAAAGGAAACCAACGCAAAGCTGGCTCAGGACATAATCAGTCAATACGGCGGTCCAGACGGCGAAATGAGTGCCTCCATGAGATACCTGTCGCAGAGATATTCCATGCCTGACAAGAAGGTCAAGGCGGCTCTGACCGACATCGGAACCGAGGAACTTGCCCATCTCGAGATGGTTGCGACCATCATTTACCAGCTCACAAGGGATCTGAGCATCGAGGAGATCAAGGCATCTGGATTTGACAAA
Source organism: Coprococcus sp. AM14-16 (assembly GCF_003434675.1). NCBI lineage: Bacteria > Bacillati > Bacillota > Clostridia > Lachnospirales > Lachnospiraceae > Coprococcus > Coprococcus sp. AM14-16. The sequence continues at coordinate 239,089 of NZ_QTLL01000004.1, read as the reverse complement.
TATTATATCGACCACACTATCGGCATCTGGCCCCAGGCGGCAGGAGGAATTCCATTTAACGCCTGCGAATTCCAGTGCAAGGGCGACGCGATAACAGATCTTTTTGAGGATATGGCCGCTGAGCAGAAAGCCAGGTCGACCTACGACAACATCCTCAGACTGTGCAAGGATCACCCGGACGTATATGAGCCTATCAAATTCCTGCGCGAGAGGGAGGTCGTGCACTTCCAGAGATTTGGCGAATGCCTTGAGGCTGTAAAAGATACCCTCGATCACAAGAATTTCTATGCATTCAACCCTTCATTTGACACCAAGGCACCTTGTTTAAAGAATAATTGAAAATTAGAAATATCGGTGGTAAAATGATGTCACTTTTAACAAGAGAAGAGGCGGTGTTATGTCAGAAAAACAGATCAACCATTCACAGAGATTCGGAATCATACTGGTTCTGTCATGCGGAATCATGTGGGGCATAAGCGGAGTCCTTGGACAATACGTGTTCCAGTCGTCAGATGTAAATGCCACACAGCTTTCCATAATCAGACAGTTTATATCCGGTGTCGTACTGCTTGTCATCGCCGCCGTAAAGGGAGATAAAAGGGCTTTGACCATATGGTCAAAGCCTAAAAGTGTCATATCTATTCTGTTCTTTGCACTCTCAGGTGTCATGGGCGTGCAGTTCACATACTTCGCTTCCATCGAACATTCCAACGCCGCAACCGGCACAGTGATCCAGTTCACATACATAATCATGCTGCTGTTGTACACAACAATATTCATGCACAAGAGACCTCATATATATGAAGCCGCCTCAGTCGTATGTGCATTTGCTGGTATCTTTCTGATCGCCACACACGGCAGCCTGAATTCCCTTGCCATATCCAGGCCGGCGCTCATATGGGGACTCACCTCAGCGGTATGTTTCACTATATACTGCCTTTACCCTCAGAAGCTCTACAATGAATATGGTCTGGTAAATATCATAGGCTGGTCATCACTCATAGCCTCCATTTTCCTTGCGCTGGTCACGAAAACATTCTCACTGCCTCACATGGATGGAAGGATAATTGCAGCCTCACTTGCGGTAGCCATTGTGGGCTCCCTCATCCCATTTACAATATATGGTCTCGGCATCAGCATCCTCGGAAGCGTGAAGGCGAGTCTATTTGTCACAGTCGAGCCCGTGTCAAGTGCCCTGCTGACGTGGATCTTTCTGGGAACCCAGTTCACCCGCATGGATCTGATCGGTTTTCTCCTGATTCTTGGATCCATACAGGTTGTTGCCATAATGACATTTCACAATGAAAAACACATAGTAAAAGCTGAACAGACCCATCTGTCATGATGAAAGTCCATCCAGTTCATCTATCGCACATCTCATAACCCGGATCTCCTGAAGCTTTTCATCAAGAAGCTTCTCCCGGTGTGTGAGTTTTTCGTATATATCTCTTCTTCGTCCGTCAAGGCTTTGCAGCCCGGTTCTGCGGCTGTGTATCTCATCCCGCTGTGCACAGAGCTTATCAAGTTCCGCCCTGCTTTCCTCAAGCTCCGCTGTCAATCTCTTTCTTCCACTCTTCTTCCTGAGTCCCCAGTATTTTGACAATGCATATCCAATATAGTATGCAAGTCCCGCAGCTCCGACAGCGAAGAGCATCGCATACACAAGTCGTCCGTCCGGGAGAATATTATCCCCCCGTGCGACCAATGCATACATTATAACTATCGACAATATTCCAAGTACCATGAGCGGTACAAGTGCTGTTCTTACTCCAGTCCTTATCCAGCTTCGTCTGTACTCCTTAGGAAGCTCCTCCAGATGACGTCTGAGCGTCGTGATCTCAAGTTCGCTTTTCCGCTCCTGTGCCCATACCGAGTTAAGCTCACCCAGAACATCAGAGCTGACCTCGTAGTCATTTTGCAGGCTCATATATTCCCTGACCGCAGCGTCCGCCTCGTATGTCTGACATTTCATCCTGAGTATCTGTCTTACCTGTCTCAGTGTATCGTGATAAAGCTCCCTGCCCATTTTTCTGCCCGATCTTGCATACAGCCCCGACACCTCTATCATCATGTCGACCGCAAGTTTTATTCCGTCTCTGCTTTCAAGATCGGCTACATTCAGTTTATCGAGCAATCTGCCAAATTCTGTATTTTTGTTGGCTCTGGCGTATTCACTGTAGTCGGATCGTTCAAATCTCTCACCTTCCACCGCCAGGATTCTGTAATCCTTCAGCATGGATGATATATCAAAGTTCTTCTCACAACCTGCCATACGGTTCAGGCATATGGAATATATATTGTCACGTCCCTCAAGCTCCAGGATACCCAGAATGGCCTCCGTCAGAGCACAGTCCCTTGTATCGTTATCCACCGGATAATCAATTCTTTTATATTCTCTGACCGCAGCAGGCACAAACTTAGTCGAAACCACTCCGTCAGACATTTCCCCATATATATATCCATGTGCGCCTGTTGACTCTCTCGACACAGCCTCCGGACTTCCAGAATAATAAGCCTTGCCCGGAATCTTCATCTGATACTTCTGGTGGCCGCCAAACGCAATGTAATTAAATCCACTGGCACGCAGCCTGTTCCAGTCAACCGGCATCCGTCTCCGGTCACCCCCACATGCGATCAGCACATTACATACCGCTTCATCCTGCGGTTCTGCATCATCCACCGCCCTGGCATCCATCTTCCTGTCAAAATAACTCACGCCGTATATATCAACATCCTTGTCCGGAAAATGAATATGATCCAGTGCCATGGTCGCCTGCTCATCCCTGACCGCTGTGTACCCCATGTCTCCAGTCTGCTTGTCTCCAATCTGTCTTATTCCAGGGCTTCCGATCACACACACACGGGATTTGAAACCATAGTCAAGAAGCGGCGCATCACTTCCCAGATTATCCTGAAATCCAGCAGCATATATGACCACTGTATGCTTTAAGCTTCCAAATATCTCATCAAGCCATGCAAGCTCTTCCTCAGATGGCTGATGGTCAAACAGATTGCCTGCAACCAGAAGAAAATCCACGTCAAGCTCCCCGGCACGTGCCACCACAGCCTCAAATGTCATGTATATTTCGTTTTTCCTCTCGCCGCTCCATACACACTCCCTGTCAGGCAGCGCGCCGAGCAGCACATCGGATATATGTATAAACGTTATCTTTTTCATCAATCTGTATATTCCAATCCCAAGCATGAAAATGCATTATAATCCGTATTTGTTATGTGTGAGCATGACGCACGCCCCACATTTACATACTCTTTTATAATTATATTAGTATATGTCGATACACGCAAGTGCAACGACATAATGTATGTCGTGCACAGGTGCGACAGCCTTCACGCATCAATGCGCTTCATTATTTCATGTCATCTGACCCTAAAACGTTCATTTCAACAGCCAGAGCATTATTTTGCCAAGTTTAATTTGTTTTTAACTTGTTTTTCTCAATTGACTTTTAGATATGGCTTGCTTATAATATGTTAATGTAGTTTTTTGAAGTATTAATGGAGGATATAATTATGGCAGTCAAGTATGTGTTTGTCACTGGTGGTGTTGTATCTGGACTCGGTAAGGGTATTACTGCTGCTTCTCTTGGACGTCTTCTCAAGATGAGAGGATATAAAGTCACAAGCCAGAAGTTCGACCCTTATATCAATATTGATCCGGGAACAATGAACCCTATCCAGCACGGCGAAGTTTTTGTCACTGACGACGGCGCCGAAACAGATCTGGATCTCGGTCACTATGAGCGTTTTATAGACGAAAGTCTCAACAAGAATTCTAATGTAACAACCGGAAAGGTATACTGGAGCATCCTTCAGAAGGAGCGCCATGGTGATTTCGGAGGACACACAGTACAGGTAGTGCCACATATCACCAATGAGATAAAAGACAGATTCTACAGAAATCCCGATGCAAAGGATACTGAGGTAGCGATAATCGAGATCGGCGGAACCGTTGGAGATATCGAAAGCCAGCCATTCCTTGAGGCTATCAGACAGTTCCAGCATGAGGTCGGTCCTAAGAACTGCATCATGATCCATGTAACTCTTATCCCTTATCTGAAGGCTTCAGGTGAGATCAAGACCAAGCCTACCCAGGCGAGCGTTAAGAATCTTCAGGGAATGGGTATTCAGCCCGATATCCTCGTATGTCGTTCCGATCTTCCTCTTGATCAGGGCATCAAGGATAAGATCGCACTGTTCTGTAACGTGCCGAGCAGAAACGTTATACAGAATCTTGACGTGGATGTTCTGTATGAGGTTCCACTTGCCATGGAGAAGGAGCACCTTGCCGATGTAGTATGTGAGTGCCTGGATATGGAATGTCCTCCACCTGCAGAACACGCATGGCTCGAGTGGACAAGCATGATAGATGCATGGAAGCATCCTGAGAAGAATGTAAGAGTTGCTCTGGTTGGAAAGTACGTATCACTTCACGATGCCTATATCTCAGTAGTTGAGGCATTGAAGCATGCCGGCGTTGCCAACAAGGCAGAGGTTGAGATCAAGTGGGTCGACTCCGAGCTTGTAACAGAGGAGAATGTCGCTGAGATCCTCGGCGATATAGACGGAATCCTTGTTCCGGGCGGCTTTGGCGACAGAGGTATAGAGGGAATGATCACTTCTATCAATTACGCCAGAACACACAAGGTTCCTTACCTTGGACTGTGTCTCGGAATGCAGCTCACAATAGTTGAATTTGCAAGAAATGTACTTGGATATTCAGACGCCCACAGCTCTGAGTTCAATCCAAACTCATTCCACCAGGTAATCCACATCATGCCAAACCAGCACGATGTAACCGATCTTGGCGGCACCCTCAGACTTGGTTCATATCCTTGTGTGCTTGCAAAGGATTCAAAGTCATACCAGTTATACGGTACAGAATATATCCACGAGCGTCACAGACACAGATACGAGGTCAACAATGACTATCGTCAGGCTCTGACTGACAACGGAATGGAGCTTGTCGGACTGTCACCTGACGGACATATCGTCGAGATGATTGAGATTCCTGAGCATCCTTGGTTCATCGGAACACAGGCACATCCGGAATTCAAATCAAGACCAAACAAGCCACATCCTCTTTTCAAAGGATTTGTAGCAGCTGCACTTGAGCATATGGATAAATAATATATAGAGACAGGGAGTATATCAACTGCTGATATACTCCCTGTTTTTCTGTTTATTATGTTTTATAGCAGGTCTGTAAATGACCTTCCGTATCACTCCACCACGTCAAGAAGTTCCGCAAATGTATGGATCTCCGCATCCTTATCCTTCACACTGCCAAACCCGTATGCCGCGTGAATGAACTTTATCCCGGCAAATCTGGCACTGTCGCAGTCGCCCTGGATGTCGCCGACATATGCAGCATCCTCTATTCCATTCTTCTCCATGAGTATCTTTATACTCTCGCCCTTTGATACCTTTGTATCTCCCCAGCAGAGTATATCCTTAAAATACTTTCCAAACCCGTAATAATCAAGAAATGCCTCTATATATCCACTCTGGCAGTTGCTGACTATAAACAGCCTGTGTGATCCCGAAAGCTTCGCAATGGTATCCTCTACACCATCGTACAGAACGCCGCCATGTTCACGGAGATACTCGTTCTCATAGTCTCCGCAGGCATCCATAAGCTGAGTCATTCTGTCCTCCGAATACGCTCCGAACAGCTTGTCGGCAATGGCATCCATTGGCATACCCATAACAGATTTGATATCGGCCTCTGTCACCTTCATGTCCACATCAGCCTGTCTTTCGAGGACTTCACTCCAGGACGCAGCTACATTTGCCGCGCTGTCCCACAGAGTTCCATCCATGTCAAATATAAGTGATTCTACCTTCATATTCTACCTCTCGTATATTCTATTCAAGTATATGGTCAACACCCTGTTTGATGATGGTCACAACGTGCTCATCGGCCAGGGAATATATTATATTCTTGCCCTCTCTTCTGCTTTTTATCAATTTGGCCTGCTTCAGCACCCTGAGCTGGTGTGAAATAGCCGATGCATTCATCTCCAGACGCTCTGCGATGTCTCCGACACTCAGTTCCTTCTTAAGCAGGGCGAACATGATGGATATACGTGTCGCATCGCCAAACACCTTGAACAGGTCTGCCAGATCTGCGAGATCCGACTGTTCCAGTTCATAACTGTCAAAAAAAATATTTTTATCTTCTGCCATATCTATGGTCCTTTCTGCTCCCAAACAAGCAACTCACGTGTTCCATTTGAACAAGTATTCATATGTAAATTTACTACACTTACTTTTTTGTGTCAAGTCACCTGAATCTCATGAATATTTCAAATGATAACTGCACACAATTACATCATACTGAAACGCCGCATTTGGCGCGATCATATTGGAGGTCAAAAATGAAAACATTAAATTGCATATGTCTCACACTGACCATAATCGGTGCTATCGTATGGGGCATTATAGGACTGTTCAGCTACAACATAGTGGATGGCATCTTCGGTGCCGGAACTGCATTTTCCAGAATAATCTATACTCTGGTGGGTGTTGCCGGACTGTATACCATCTCCTTCTACTGGTTCCTCGACAGGGATTAACAGCATTAATATGCAAATGCCCGCACCTATAATAGTGCAGGCATTGTATTACATATCATAAAACAAATTCTGTTATTATCATAAATCCTATGCATACGCACAGTGCCAGTACAAGCTGCACAGATATGATCCTCGGTCTCTTGGCCTCAGTGTTCCTGTTTCTCCTGAACATCGCCAACATATCCATATGCCTTCCATTCAGGTACGCCAACAGCACTATCATCGCCGCAGCCGCACACAATCCCATAAATGCAAATGGAATATATATCAATATCGTCTGCTTGAGCTGATCTGCTGCTATTCCCTCAGAAGCCTGTTTCTCCACCATCTGCTTGAGCACGCTGACATGTGATGCTATATAGCTGATGATGACGGATATCTCATTAAAGCAGAAATGGGCATACATGGTCGTAAATATACTTCCTGTCGCCTCGGCAAGAAATCCCAGCATCATTCCCAGAACCATCGCATATGCCATCTGATTGAAATTCATGTGCATGGCTCCGAACATTATTCCTCCTATGATTATAGCCGCCAGTCTGCTGCCATATCTGTAGCTTCCCATTATGACGCCTCTGTAGGCAAGCTCCTCCACGATTCCCGGAGTGACCGCCATGAGAAGTGTTGACACCCACAGCTTATGATTCGACACAAGACCTGTTGCAAGCTCGGTAGTGGCACTCTCCACCCACAGAAGACTTATGGCATTTATGAGTGTCATAAGAGGCTCAAGAGCCACGACGAACGCCGGAACGATGATTATCGCCAGCCAGTGCGTCTTTTTCAGTCTGAGCGTTTCGCGCAGATCACATTTGCTTATAAGAATATATATGATCGTCGGCACGAATATCATGCTCTGGCTCAGGATCAGATTCTGAACCATGGTTATATGTGAGCCGATATTCGTCTTCCACAGGATCATAACAACACACAGATACACACATATCAGCGACAGGAAAAACCATGACGCTCCGTGTACCTTTCTCTGAACATTGTCCTGTCTCATACGCTTACTCTACTGTAGCGATGGCTTCTATCTCTATAAGCACATCCTTAGGGAGTCTTGCAACCTCCACGCATGAACGTGCAGGGAAATCGCTTGTGAAGAAGTCCTTGTAAATATCATTTATCTTGCCAAAATCATTCATATCCTTGATAAATACTGTTGTCTTCACTACCTTATCCATAGATGAGCCTGATGCCTCTATGAGATTCTTGAGATTGCCGATCGCCTGTCTTGCCTGTACAGTGGCATCTCCCTCAACCAGTGTATTTGTCTCAGGATCGATAGGTATAACTCCTGATGTAAAAAGCATTCCATTCACGAGAACCGCCTGTGAATATGGTCCTATTGCCGCTGGTGCCTTTGGTGTACTTATTATTGTCTTCATGTTTTGTTCCTCCTGTTTTTTACTATTATATATGATGAACTATTACTCCTCATCCATCTCGCTCAGCTCCGCCATGAGAGCCTTTCTGTTGTTGCGCCTTCCGCCATTGCTTCTGGTGAATTTCACCGTGCCTTTTCTGTCAGGCACGGGCTCCGGTGACCGTCTGGATACCGGTTTCTTCGTCTCAGGCTTTGCACGCTTCACAACATCGTCTTTGGTTGTTCCTTTTTTCGCAAGCTCTGCCCGCTCTTCCTCGGACAGTATCTCAATGTTCTTCTCTGTGATCCTTATCTTACCGTCCTTGAGGAGCTTGCCAACCGCCGTCTTAAATGCTCTCTTGCTTATTCCAAATTCCTTCTCTATCACCTTTGAATCTGCCTTGTCATTGAACGGGAGCACTCCATTATATGAATCGATGATATTCAATATCATCTCTGCATTCTCCCTGATCTGCATCTTTATCGGCTTCTGCATGGTGAGGTTCAGCTTGCCGTCTTCCCTGACTGACGCAACCCTGCCCTCAACGTGGTCGCCGGCATATATGGCACTGTGTATCTCTTTCTTCGGGATAAGAGCTGAATATTTGTTGTCCACAGCGACAAATGCGCCATACTCCGAGCTGTACTCTATAACTATTCCCGATATAGCATCGCCCTGCTTATATGGGGAATTGCTGCTCAGATACTCATAAACCTTCATGGACACACACAGTCTGTCCGATTTGTCAGTGTACATCCTGACCAAGTATTCATGGTTCTCTCTCACCGGGCCAACCTGCTCCTTAAACGGAAGCAGAATATCCTTTTCAAGCCCCCAGTCCATGAATGCACCTATCTTGGTAGTTCCCACACACCTGAGAACAGCCATCTTACCCATAGTTATATATGGAACATTCACAGTTGCAATGAGTCTGTCATCGGAATCCCTGTATATGAACACGTTGATGTGCTCGCCTGTCTTTATGCCATTCGGAACCTGCTTTCTCGGAAGAAGCACCTCACTGTCAGATTCTGCACATCCAAGATACACACCAAATTCCTTTTCTCTCTTTACTATAAGATCATTCCATTCGCCTATCTTTATCATCGTCATACCGTCCTCTTAATTTTTTCTGTCGACACAGTATATCATATATCCTTACTGCTCCGTTCAAACTGGACAACACACCTTGTCCTGTCCTCTTCATCTGCCAGGATTATCTGAACATATCTGTCGTCAATAAACCTCTTTACTACTATAACATCATCTTTCACATATTGCATCTTATATTCCGCTCTGACTGCAATAATATCCGCAACATCATCCACGTATTCCTGGGCAAGAGCAATATACGCTTCATTATTCATATGATTATTGGAGTCTATCTGATAAGACATGACCTTTCTGGTATCTATAGTCTCCGCATCGCCCAGCAGTTTTACCTTGCGCGGCGCATACTCCATGTCTATGGCTGGCTCCATCGGATATGCGTCTGACATCTCTTTTTCTATCTTGGTAGGCCTCAGTCTCTCAGTGTCCATATAACTCCAAATGGATGCCGCCTTGACTATGCGTTCTCCATTCTCGTCCAGTATATCTATATTTCTGAATCCCAGAGATGCCTTGAAATCATATGCCCACGTCCTGACTTTGATCTTCTCTCCCATCGCAGGATATCTGACCACCTCTATCTGCCAGGAAACCAAGAACCATGCCCTGTGATGCTCTGCCAGATAATCCAGTCCTATGCCGACCTCCTCAGACTGCAGTATGGCACAGTCCTGGAAATAGTTCGCTATGGTCGCCATGTTTGATATCTTATTACCACCGGTCTCACTGTACCTGACGATCGCTTCGTATGAATACATTACGCCACCTCCATGATGCTCATTTTACTATAATTTTATACCCTATTTAGAGGGCTATCGCAAGGTGAAAAACTTTTTTCATTTTTTTTAAAAAAGTGCTTGCATTATTCTGAGCTTTAGTATATACTACCATTTGTTGAGGCAATGGGCTATCGCCAAATGGTAAGGCACTGGACTCTGACTCCAGCATTTTCAAGGTTCGAATCCTTGTAGCCCAGCTACTAAGACTTGAGATTTATCTCAAGTCTTTTTTATTTCATAAACCGCTTCATATAATAATACTTACAGTGGGCAGTCCGCTCCACAGCACATAAAAAAGACATGTCGTTAGGCTCCGACATGTCTTTCGTGTATTACTATCTGTGAAAAATTTCATTGGCGTAACAAAAATGTAACACATTTTTAAAACATTATCAATAGGTTTTCGCGTATTTTTCTAAAAATTCAATTTCAATCCAAGCAATTTTCGCGCATTATTCTCAAATATATTGTTTTTGTCCACATCTTCCAGATCAAGGGCCTCTATGTCCGCACATGACTGTTCCTGATCAGACCATGGACTGTCCGTTCCGAACAGGATCTTGTCAGACCCGTGAGCTGCCACTATCTTCTTAAACATGTCACCACCAAGAAGCTGCCATCTGTGCGATGCCCCCTCCCGCCAGTCTATCTGTCCATAGGAAAATGCCGTGTCAAAATACACATCTCTTCCGCAAAGTCTGTTCAGCACGTCATCCCACATCTGCCATCCACCCATATGGGCAAGCACAAGCTTGTCAGGCCCAACCTCATCCAGCACCTCCTCCGCCATTGCAGGAGTGCAGTGAGTCACATCAGGAAGTCCTATGTCTGTTCCCGCATGTGTCACCACGATAAGCCCAAGCTCTGTGGCATAGCTGATTATCCTTTTATATCTTATATCGTTGAAAAAAGCCCCCTGGTAGTCAGGATGGATCTTTATCCCCTTCAGACCTTTGTCGCATATATCCCTGAGTATCTCTTTGTAATTGTCATTGTCGGGATGTATCCCTCCAAACGACCACACATGTGTCTCTGAAAAGCGCTCATTCTCCTCAACTGCGAATTCATTTATATGCTTATATTGTTTCGGAGACGTTGCCACCGGAAGTACCACAGACACATCCACATGTCTGCTCCTCATGTCATTCTCCAGTCCGTCAAGTGTGCCATCCGAATGTGCCCTTGTACCGGATCTACTCTCCAGAAGCCCTACCGTCTTGGCTGCTATCCTGTCGGGATACGTGTGTGTGTGAAAATCTATTATCATAAATATTCCTCCTGTACATTTATACTGCGTAAGCGCAGAACACCTCTGCTGCGGCCATGCTGTTCACGGTCTCCATATCCACAGTTGAAAAACATCGGATTTTGAGGTATCTTTATCAAAGATATTTCCACAAAGGAGAAAACATGAGCAAACGAAAAAAGAAAATGACGCTGAAACAGATGCGTTCCCTCGTCGTCTTTTTGGTCGCCATAAACATCATACTATTATTGTGCATACTTGTCATGGGATTTTTTCTGGCAAGGGCACAGATCACCAAGGGGAAAGGACAGACTGTCATGCTCCAGAAGGCCAACGACACATACACGGTGTGTGTGGATGCCGGTCATGGAGGAAGCGATGTAGGCGCTGTGGGACTTGACGGAAGCTACGAGAAGGACGACAATCTCCGTCTTGCGCAGGAGGTTGCCAAAGCCCTGAAAAAGAGCGGCGTCAACGTCATAATGACCAGATCCGACGACAGCGACACACAGCTCGACTCCCGTTCAAAGATAGCAAACAAGGCCAAGGCTGATATCTTCGTTTCGCTACACCGCAATTCAACAGCCAACCCAAACACCACAAAGGGCATTGAGATATGGATACACAGCTCAGGATCTGAGCGCAGTTATGCGGCCGCAGATGACATTCTGAGCAATCTCGAGGAAGTTGGTATAACCGCCAACCGAGGGGTGCGAATCGGAACCCAGGGAGACAGCGATGATGACTATGCAGTCATCAGAGACACCGATATGACAAGCATGATCGTTGAGATGGGCTTCATGACCAACCAGGACGATCTGGACTATTTCAATGAAAATCTTGAGAACTACGCCAAGGCAATATCCAACGGTGTGGTTCAGTGGCTGAACGATTATGTCCAGTAACGCCGGACATATCATAACATTTGAATAATTCCATAAAAAAATAACACATTGAGCACAGCCCAATGTGTTATTTTTTATTCACTTATAACTGTTCTGTTTCTTCCTGATTCCTTCGCCTTATAGAGTGCTGAATCCGCTCTGTTGAACCATGCCTTGGAACTCTCTCCCTTGGTGTACTCAGCGACACCACAGCTACATGTTATTCCATCCTTGTTCATAAAGTGGAAATAGTAGCATCTGAACTCTGTTCTTATGTCCTCAACAACATTCATGACCTTGGACAGTTCCACATCATGGAACAGTATCACGAACTCCTCACCGCCGTATCTGAAGGCAAGTCCCATATCCTTCGACTTCTCCTTCATCATCTTACACAGCGCCTTGATAACTATATCTCCATTGCTGTGGCCATATGTATCGTTGACTTCCTTGAAATGATCTATATCAAATATGGTGACATAGGACTTCGCCCCAGTCTGCTCCACATTCTCGATCTCCTTATCAAGGCTCTCCTCAAAAGATCTTCTGTTGTACAGGCCTGTCATCGGATCAACCATAAGCTCACTCATCAGTGTTACCTGTCTGTTGTAGCTTCCGGCAATCGATTCCATAAGTGCCTTCGTGTGCTTGTTGACGACCATAACCATCGCACACATAACAGATACTACCAGTATGTATATGAGCAGTGCTCCAACCCAGTTCATCTGTGTGGCAAGCTCACCGACATTCAAATGTAATCTCACAACATTGATGACCATGAGTGCAAGCACCGCAACTCCCGACCATACCGTCAGCTCCTGATCTGCAAATAACGCCGTGGCAATTATGGTGACACACGGAATAAGTATAAGCGGGTATATGGTGCAATATGTAAATGCTATAACACCGACACATACATATATCATACCTGTCACGACATAATTCTTGTGCTTTATGTCCGCCTCATCGTGCTTCATATAAAAATAGCAAATTGTGATCGCTATAGCCTGTACTATCATCGGCAACACTATATACTTTACTATATATGCGCCTGCTCCTATGCTCTTATCTACTCTGTATACTCCAAATAATATCCATGCAATAACAAAAGAAATACTGCATATAACTATCATCATACGCCATACCAGCATATGCCATCTTGCGTCAATCTCATCCTTGTTAATATCATTCATGTGTACGCACCCCGCAAAACATCATATATGTTGATTTTACCATATGAGGGTCCTTTTTTCCACCATTAATCAACAAAAGACGGACTTTTTTTATGCCAAAATCCGTCTTTTGTACTAAAAATCGTCAAATTACTTAAGGTTGTAGCCAACCTCAAATGCCTCAAGATTCTTCTCCACTGTCTTAGGTGGAACTGTGTTCTTGATAACCTCAACCCATGCATCATGTGAGAAATCCATGTGCTGTGCTGCGATTCCTATGATGACTGTGTTGAATACCTTATTGTTGCCAAGCTTCTTGGCCTCGTCCATGGCATCAACTGAGATAACCCTGTACTTGCCGCTGAGCTCCTCGATGATTCCATCAGGATACTGTGCTGCGCCTGTAACTACAGTGATAGGATCTATTCTCTGGTCATTTACAATGATAACTCCATCCTTCTTCAGGAAGTGTGCATATCTGAGTGCCTCAAGTCTCTCAAATGCTATTAGGACATCTGCACATCCCTCTTCCACGATAGGCTCATTTACCTTCTCACCATATCTTACATATGTAACAACACTTCCACCTCTCTGGCTCATTCCGTGAACCTCTGAGAGCTTTACATCATAACCTGCTGCCGTGGTGATTCCACCGAGTATACGGCTTGTGAGAAGTGTTCCCTGTCCGCCTACGCCGACGATCATAATATTCTTTGTCTCCATGATTAGAACTCCTCCCTTTCTATAGCATCGAACTTACAACGCTTCATGCACAGTCCACAGCCTGTACAGAGTGTGTCATCTATACGGATGGTTCCATCCTCCTGCTTGATAACTGCAGGGCATCCAGGCTTTAAGCACATACCGCACTTCTTGCACTTCTCAGGTATTGCCTTGCATCTTCCTGTTATCTTAGTCGTCTTCAAGAGTACACAAGGTGACTTTGTGATGATGACTGATACCTCATCCTTTGCTGTCTCCTCCTTGATGAGCTTCTTAAGGCCTTCTATATCAAATGCATTTATCTCATGGACGTTCTGGATTCCCAGTGCCTTGCAGAGATTGTAAATATCAATGGCGTATGTAGGATCTCCCATCAGTGTCTTACCTGTTGCGGCGTGATCCTGATGTCCTGTCATACCTGTTGTCGAGTTGTCAAGTATGATGACTGTTCCTGTGCTCTGGTTATATACCATGTTCATGAGTGAGTTCACACCTGTGTGAAGGAATGTTGAATCACCTATGACCGCTACCCAGTTCTTGATATAATCCTTGCCCTTTGCCTTCTCCATTCCATGAAGGGTAGAAATGGATGAACCCATGCAGACTGTTGTGTCAATAACACTGAGCGGTGCGACAGCTCCGAGTGTGTAACATCCGATATCTCCTGCAGCGTGGATCTTCAGCTCTGAGAGGACTGAGAATACGCTTCTGTGTGGACATCCAGGACAGAGGATAGGTGGTCTGGCTGGAACCTGAGCAGCCTCGGCTGTCTCTACCTTCTCGCCGAGAAGCTTCTCTCTGAGCATATTTGCGCTGTACTCACCCTGAACTGTGAGCAGGTCTTTACCGACTGCATCTATTCCCCATGATCTGACCTGAGTCTCGATATGTGGCTCAAGCTCCTCGATGACATACACCTTGTCTACCTGTGCACAGAAGTCCTCGATCATCTTTCTTGGGAGTGGATTTACCATGCCAAGCTTTAAGACCGATGCGTTTGGCATAGCCTCTCTGACATACTGGTAAGGGATACCGCTGGTGATGACACCCACACTCTTGTCTCTCATCTCAACTCTGTTGATCGGCATGTCAGCTCCGTCTGCTGCCATGTCCTTGAGTCTCTGCTCTACAAATACATGACGTGGTATAGCGTTACCAGGCATCATGACATATTTCTTTATATTTCTCTCATATGGCTTGTCAGGAATCTCCTGTCTGTCACAGAGCTCTACAACACCCTGTGAGTGTGAGAGTCTTGTGGTTGTACGGAGCATTACAGGAGTATCATACTTCTCACTCAGCTCAAATGCATACTTTGTGAAATCCTTTGCCTCCTGGCTGTCTGATGGCTCAACAACTGGGATCATGGCTGTTCTTGCTACAAGTCTTGAATCCTGCTCATTCTGTGATGAGTACATTCCAGGATCATCTGCTGCAACAAGTACCATACCTCCGTTCACACCTGTGTATGCTGCGGTGAACAGCGGATCTGATGCCACGTTCACACCTACATGCTTCATCGACACTATTGATCTCACTCCCGCAAATGATGCACCGATCGCTACCTCTGTGGCTACCTTCTCATTTGGTGACCACTCTGAATAGATATCTCCTTTGTACTGCACCATGTTCTCACTGATCTCTGTACTTGGTGTTCCAGGATATGCCGCTGATACCTTGACACCCGCTTCATAACAGCCTCTGGCGATGGCTGCGTTACCAAGCATAATCTTTTTTTCGCCCATGAATCTTACCCTTCCTGTCTATATTGATATTCTTGTTTTTATTTTTTCGTCTTAATTGACACTCTAATTTGTTATTATACAAGAATTATCAATAAAATAAAAGAGTTTTATACAATGTGATTACAAAGTGTGATTACAAAGCCATATCGAACAGCTCCTCTTATCGACATTTTCCCTATTCAGTTATATTCTGCGTCTGACGTACCATGTCTGCAAAGCCCTGCCACTGCATATCAATAATATCGCCACTGCCGGCTGAACTGTCCACCTTACCGCCAACAAGAGCCATAACCATATCAAAATCTGCAGAACCCACATATTCACTGTTTTTGAGGATCATACCATAGGCCGCCACGGCACTTGCCGCACTCATGTCAACGGACATTTCGCTGCTGTAGCTGTCAGTCTTCACCACACGGCTCACAAGACTGCTCTTATCCCCATCCGGCTCCTTGTATCTTACGTTCACTGTCGCAAGCTCACCGGTATAGTCCTCTGCGCTATCAGACTTATCCTTAACGTCTTGTGATGCAGTCTCCGATGTATTTGCCTGATTGGAATCCTGTCCGTATTTGTGCTCGGCTGCAGGCACATCGAAGTCTGATCCCGCAGGCACTATCTCATAGAGCACCGTCACCATATGTCCTGCGCCTATCTCGCCGCCGTCCACAGCGTCATTTGCAAAGTCCGCATCCGCAAGGGCGCGGTTCTCATAACCTATCTGCCTGTAACCCTTGACATTTGCCGGATTGAACTCTATCTGGAACTTCACATCTTTTGCAACAGTGTTCAACGTGCCGCCCATCTCATCCACCAGCACCTTCTTCGCCTCGTATGCAGAATCTATAAATGCATAGTTTCCGTCACCATTATCAGCAAGAGCCTCAAGCTTGTTGTCCTTCAAATTGTCTGTTCCAAACCCAAGCACGCTGAGAAAAATGTTGTTTTCCTTCTTCTCCTCGGTTATCAGATCCACAAGGTCGCTCTCACTGGTAAGCCCCACGTTCAGATCCCCGTCCGTTGCAAGTATGACACGGTTGTTGCCTTCCTCTATAAAGTTCTTCTCCGCCAGCTCGTAAGCTGTGATGATGGCATCGCCGCCGTTGGTACAGCCCTCGGCTGTCATACTTGAAAGCGCCTCATTTATCGTGTACTGCTCTGAGCCGGATGTGCCCGAGAGCACCACCGTATCCTCACCCGCATATGTGACTATGCTCACCTTGTCGTTCTCATCCAGATTCTCCGCCAGCATGGCAAATGACTGCTGCACGAGTGGGAGTTTGTTATCTTCATACATGGATCCCGAGGTGTCGATCAGGAACACCAGATTTGAAGGCTTCTTGTCTCCAAAATCTATTTCATCCGTGTTGATCCCAACCATCATGAGCTTTGTGGCCTTGTTCCACGGGCAATCCGAATATTCTGTGTATATGGAGAACTTCTCTCCATCCTCAGGCTTCCTTCTGTAGTCATAGGTAAAATAGTTCAGCATCTCTTCTATTCTCACCGCTCCGTCCGGTGGGAGACAGCCTGACTCTATATACGACCTGACGTTGCTGTATGATGCCGTATCCCTGTCCACCGCAAATGTGGAGAGAGGTCTGTCCGCTGTGGATACAAATCCATTCTCCGCCACGCTGTCATACTCTCTCGTATCGTAGGCGATCTCTGTATACATAGAATTTGAAGTATCTGTCACCATCGCTGCATCTCCAGCGACTGTTGCCACATCACAAGCTTCCTCCGCATACATAACATCATTCGACATACTGTTGAATATTCCACTCAAGCCATTGTCCTGCAACGACTTCTTTTTTTGCTTACTTTCTTTTTCCCTGTACTTTTCTGCGATCCCTGTTATCTCTGTCTTATCCCCATTTTGTTTTTCAAGGCGCATTCCCCTGCCATCTACTGTATCATCGTTACCGCAGCCCGTAAGACCTCCTACCATCATAACCCCTGCCATAACTGCGCATATGGATCTTGCAAATATTTTTGAATTATATTTCATCATAAAAAATCCCTCCGTAATATGAATTTCAAGCTACCGGTCAAGCTTTATATTCTATATACGAAGGGATTATTATTTTTTATGGTAATTTCTGTATTTTTTTAATTTTTGATTTGTTTGTGCTATTCTGCCCTCTCAAATCTGTACCAGTTGCCCTCAACCTTCACTACAAGGCTGCCATCATCACACACAATGTAGGCTGAGTTTCTGGATGGGTTCATGTCAAAGTTGACCTCGCCGTCATTTGCCGGCACGCCATCGGTGTAGCTCTCAGCATAGGCCGCTTTGCTCTCATCCACGCTGTCAGCATCGACCATGTCGTATGTGTCCCTGTAGAGCACACCATCCAACATGATCATGGGGATATAGTCAGCACTATTCACAGAATTCTGAGCATCAGTATTTCTCTGTACATCATAGCTCGCCGTGGCGTTGTCTGCCATTTCAGCAGCATCGCTTTGAATATCGTCTGCCGCAGCCGCGTCACTTTCTTCTGCATAATAACTTTCATCCGAAGTCACCTTCACACTGTTGTCCTGCGCTGTCTTATCGCTTGCCCTCTTACGGCTGTTCCTTAACGGTCCGGCTACGATCAGCACACACACCACTGCCGCTGCCACAAGACCGGAAACGATCTGGATGGTTCTTCTGTTCCTGACTTTACGGTCTTTCTTGACTCCAAACTTCTTATCTCCAGATTTCTTATCCTGCACCCGCTGCGCATCCACCGCATCAAGTCCTGCCTCTATTTTTCCCCAGAGATCAGGTGCATCCATATTCTCTATATATTTGTCAGCTATTTCCTTTTCCAGTTCATCTTCATGTCTGTTCATAGTCTGCACCTCCTAAGTCTCTTGATCGCACTGTTGTAAAGCCACGTGACTGTTCCCATCGGCTTGCCAACTATCTCTGATATCTCTCTGAAGGTAAATCCTCCAGCCACCTTCATATCAACTATCTCCCGCTCATCAGGCTTAAGCGACTCCATGGCCACCTTCAGTGACACGCTGTTCACAACCTGTTCCTCCATGCTGCCACTCTGCCCGGTCTCCGGTATCTCATCCACCAGAGCCTCACGGTCTATCTTCCTGATCCTGTCCACCGCCATATTCCGGGCGATCGTGACCAGCCATTTCTTATGTCCATTTCCCGGCTTATAGCTTCCCGCAATGCTGTACAGCTTGATGAAGAATTCCGATGTCACATCCTCAGCCTCCTCGCGCTGTCCTATGGTGTCGTACACCACAGCATATATGAGCTTCAGATACGCATCATATATGTGCCGCAGGCTATCCCTGTCGCCCGCCGCCATCGCAGACATGCACTGTTCAAATTCTCTGTCTGTCATAGCTCCCTCCTCATGATAATATACGTTATATCAACTGATTTTTATGGAATGTCATTTAACTTTTTAATCTTTTCCGCCTATTTGCAACATCATATCTTCCGCATGGCGGCAAATCCCATCACGTAATTTTTTCTGCCACCGGCCGTGTCAAATGGCCATACCATATGGCGGCTGTCAACCAGCTCCACGTCATAGTTCATATGAAGCGACATATCCTTCATGAGCTGTGCCACACCTTCTATGTGCTCCACCGACTTCATCGTCTCCACATCCCGCCTGTCAAATGCATTTGCAAGCTTCTCTGCGCATGTCTGATCCTCACATGCAGCGACCTCATATCCATATATGAGGACATCCTTTGTCATATGGTACATGTAGTCATTGAGTCTCTCCACCGCCGCCTCGTTCAGCCCCGAGATGGCACTGCTTATGAGTCTAAGATCCTCGTCATGATAATTGTCCCTGTAGTGGTAAAGCAATGCCGCAAATCTGGAATTTAGCTGGCTGTGAAGCCCGACCGCCACACTGTAATCAAATATATCAAGATACCTGTCGGTGTCATTTACTATATCCCCAGATTTCGTTCTGCCAATATATTTACCGGAATTGGCAGTCGCTATGCCTGTCAGGAACTCAAGTATATGCTCGGTGTCCTCACAGTCCTCAAGCATCGCCTCATACAAGCGGTACTGGTCATCGTCTACATGCCAGAATGGAATATCCGCTATTATATAATCCTGTTTCTTCAGCCCATATTCCCTGACTGCCGAAAGCACAGCTTCCCTGTCTCTGTCTATGAGCACCAGCCTGTAATTATCTGCCAATCTTCCTATATCTATATCGCCGGCCGGCCCTATTCCCCACAGTGCAAGCACAGGCTTTGAATTCGCTGCATCTGCATCCTGCCCGGATTCTTTTTTTACCCGGCAGTTATTTTCTATATATTCCGTCACCTCACGTCTGTACTGTTCCCATCCCACATAGGAATCCGGTATACGCTCCGTGGCGATCATCTCATCAAAATAGCTCATTGTCTTCTCCTGACTCTGTGAACTGACAAATAAAGCAAAAGGGTTATGCCTGTCAGTATTTATTGATCATTCACAGGTATTTTATAAAATTTTATTTTTAAGCACAAGTGGAATGTAGTATAATACACATAGTTGTGCAACAGGACACACCATTCCAGTTTTTTTACATTTTGGAGGAGTTATGGAATCAATACAGACAAACGCTCTGAACAGCAAATACATCAATTCACTCCTGCGCCCGGAGGAAAATCCTTTCATGCAGGAGATGCATAGTTTTGAGGAGATCATGATGATGTATTCATGTGCCATCAGAGAGGTGAAGACAAAATTTGAAGTGCTGAACGATGATTTCAGCGTAAGATATAAGAGAAATCCTATAGAATTCATACAGTCAAGGATCAAGAAGCCTGTCAGCATTGCCAAAAAGCTTGCAAGCAAGGGCTGTCCGGTGACATGTGCAAGTATACTGAACAATCTGGATGACGTCGCCGGAATAAGAGTCATCTGCCCATTCATCGACGACATATATATGGTGGCAGAAAAGCTCATAAGTCAGGACGACATCACCCTGATCGAGGCAAAAGACTACATATCGCATCCAAAGCCAAATGGCTACCGCAGTCTGCATGTCATAGTCGAGATTCCTGTGTTCTTCGCAGACCACACAAGGAATATGCGTGTGGAGGTACAGATCAGAACAATCGCGATGGACTTCTGGGCGAGCCTGGATCACCAGCTCAGATATAAGAAGGATATCCCGAACGTAGACATGATATCCGCAAGACTTAAGAAATGCGCAGATGTGATATCCGCAACAGACCTTGAGATGCAGTCCATCAAGAACAGCATATATGGTCAGAGGTATATTCCTGAACTTAAGAGAGAATCACCTGAAGAATAACTACAGTTATTTATTACTGATATTTTTCAACCTCAGGTAGAATGAAAAAATTGAAATATTTGCAACTTTTCATTTGACATTTTATCAAATCTGTTGTAGTATAACTGATGTTGTTAAGCAACATGTGTGCATAGCTCAGCTGGATAGAGCACTTGGCTACGGACCAAGGTGTCGGGGGTTCGAATCCTCTTGCGCACGTGACAGAAGCTGTCTGAATTATTTCAGACAGCTTTTTTGTTTCATCAAAACAACTTTATAACAGCCAAATATTATTCATAAAAAAAGCCAGGGGTGCGGCTATAAGCTTTATTTACATAAAGTGCTACTCCCTGCTCCCCAGATATTCTTCCACCTTCTCCGACGTATCCAGTCTCAGCCGTACAATAGTCATCATGATCATATACCGAAGCACTTCCTTTAATATCTCATCCTCAAACTGCGACTTCATATTTTCCGGATACGCATGTACGAGAAAATGCACATTGTAGGCATCGCCCTGTCTTGAGATAAATGCACTCACATAGAGGCCATTCATGACCGCTGTTATGATGTCGTCATCCGTGATCTGTATATTTATCTTATACATCTTTGATATAAACTTTACCGTCTTGTCTTCTTTTACGAGAAAACGCCTGTCTGTAATCTCTCCTATGGAAAAGTTCTGTTTATGGAGTGTTATTGCCTGTAGGAATTCTGATTCTTTGTCATTCTCTATTATATAACCATATATATCATTAGGTGTGTATGCCATATCGTTCAAGTTATCCTTTCATCTATTTGTCTATATGCTAAGCGCTTTTGTCTATCACTCGTCCGGAGTCGTCACGTCACACTGCCCATCGTAAGTCCGATCACAAATACCACAAATGCACCAATCGTAAGCACATACCACTCGATAACACGGACTGTAAGTTCCCAGTCAGACGGCTCAACATCATACAGGTTTCTCACCCTGGGCCACATGGCCAATCTGAAAAGTTCATCTGGAAACAGCATACTTACGACTGCAATAATGCATATAATGATTCCAAATATATATAATACTATATTTCCTCTGTTTGTAGTCTGCGGACCAGTAATAAACTTCACTATTTCATAAATATCCGGCGAATTTGCATAATAATCTCCTAAAACCACATCAAAATCGTTGGTCATCGTGCCGTCCGCATTGTATACCATGTATCCATCTTTTGAGACAGCGCCTCTAAAAAACACCTTATCACCCTCCATGATCTTTACTCCGATATAATCATCAGATGATAACATGCCATCCTCTGTCCCTGCCGGTATGACAGAAGAATCCTCCATCCAGCTATATGGTCCATATGTTATGTCCCTATATTCATCTCCTGTAAATCGGTGATAACACTTAAATTCTATCCTCTGGTCATCATATACTGTGATACTTGTATGTCCATCTGTATATGTCACATTTCCCTGTTCTTCTTTTCGGGGCAGAAAGTCACCCCTGAATTCTATTCCCTTTATGGACATTATAATCGGATAAATTATGGAAAATGCTATGACCATTGCCACTATAATGATCATTAGAACCTTCTGCGTCTTAGATAAATTCTTTATTCTTTCCATACACAGTTCTCCCTTCAACCACCAATTTTCTGTTATCTTCATGAGCTGCCAAAACATGCTCTGCAAGTTTCAAGTACATATCGACTGCCTATATTATCCTCCCGTACTATCCGCAGCCCCTGACTAATGCCCACGCACGCCTAGAACAGATCCAGCGTATTGTCAAGATATATCTCTTCTCTTACCCTCAGCTGATACTCTGGCTTTGTCATATAGTATAGCAGAAATTCCAGCACTATGGCACTCCCAAGACTTCTTCCCTCTATCTTGAAATTGGAAAATCCCATCGGCAGGTAAATGTTCCTTATATCATCTATACCTATAAATCCAGGATTCTCCATCGCCTTTGAAAAACGATAGCCGTCTGCTGCGTTCGGCGATGTACAGCGGTGAATTGATCTCTCACCGAGAGCCATACGGCTCACATCCTCATAGCAGGCTTTCCTGTCCTGGCAGGAGAACCAACAGCATTCGTTGCACAGGAATTCCACCTTGTCTTTCTGCTTTTGCGAAAGCGCCCCCAGCCTGTCAAATGCTTTGTTCAGCCGGAAATCCGGCACAACATATCGGAATTCATCCCGGTCAAGCTCTGCCGAAAACTGGTCAAAGTCCGTAATGACCTTTGTTGTAGATGAAACCATATATAGTCCCGGATAGTTCTCCTGCAGATAGTCAAGCAACAACTCCGAATGGACTATGACACCGTTTTGAATATCACCCTTCTCAAACGCTCTGCACAAATCATTACACCGTTTATCCGCAAGATGTTCCGGCCTTAACAATGAGTTGCTGAAAGTCAGCCTCGCCGATATTCCATACTCACTCATAAACTCCAGCACATCTCCGGCATCGCTGTCGCCATATCCCACTCTGCCACCACCCCAGAGGCAGTCTTCCGGTGCTCCATACACCGAGCCGATATCACACCAGTCGTAAAAATATTCCCTGTGCTCACGGTATAGTGGCAGGAATACCCTGTACAGCTCGTAGAATTCAAAAAGTCCGGGCAGATGGTAATGTGCCTTGTATTCTGTTTTGCTATTCCCTGTCTCTGGCTTTGATCTGCCAGACAATGGCTCATTCTTCATAGTGTTCATTTTTCTGTTTTTCTTTCAATTCCCACATGTTATCTTCGTTTCCAGCTTCCGCATACTGTCTACAATTATATAAAAGTTCTTCATCTGTTGCAAACCATGTTTAGGATATTGTATATTTAATATTGCATTTAATGAAGATAAACCTGTTGTTTCTTTCATTGTCAATAGTGATGAGTTAAACTAAAAATACGACTAAACTGCAACGGAGGTTATTATTTATTATGGGAAATACATTCAGGGAAGTGCAGTGTTTCAAATGCGGACACATTTTTATGTGGCAGAAAGATGGTATAGAATATCAGTCTGAATATCGTCTGGAAAGCACCAGCGAACTGCTGGGAATCGCGGCATGTCCTAAATGCGGAACGGATATGTTGGTAGTTCCACATGTTCTTGACGGAATCTCTAAAGATTCAAAGGGAATCGTGAAATCAGTGATACGGGGAATATAAAGACAAAAATAACCGGGTATGTTTCTTCCTGAACATGCCCGATTATTTTTTATATGGGAATATCCTACTCATCTGGATTCACGATGGCGCCTATCTTAAACTCTCTGCCGTCCTTTTGCCACTGTCTGTACTCCGCTGTAGCGGCAAAGAGTACATCTCCCGATGAGTTGATTGCCGTCTCAAGCGAATCCTGGACCACTCCGATGATCATTCCGACAGCAACAGCCTGCATGGATATATCCTGTGGGATTCCAAACAGCGAGCACGCCATAGGAATGAGCAACAGCGAACCTCCCGCAACACCTGAGGCACCGCACGCGCCAAGGGTTGCCATAAGACTGAGCATGAGTGCTGTCGGAACGTCAACCGACACTCCCATGGTATTTGCAACGGAAAGCGCCATTATAGTTATAGTGATGGCGGCACCATCCATATTGATGGTCGCGCCAAGCGGTATGGATACCGAATACACATCCGGGTCAAGTCCAAGTCTTTTGCAAAGTGACATGTTCACTGGGATATTTGCCGCAGAACTTCTGGTGAAGAACGCCGTCACACCTGACTCTCTGAGGCATCTCCACGCAAGTGGATATGCATTTCTCCTTAAGACGATAGTCGCAAGGAGCGGATCTACGATCAATGCAACCGTAAGCATGGCGCCCACAAGCACAAGCAGCAATCTGCCATATTCCTTGAATATCGACAATCCACTCTCCGATACTGTCGTGAACACAAGTCCCATGATTCCAAATGGTGCGCACCCGATGATCCACCTCACGACGGTTGATACCGCATCCGATATGGATACAAGTGCAGATTTTATAGACTTGCTTGTCCGTCGCATGGCAAGTCCAAACAAAAGTGCCCATGCAAGTATGCAGAGATAATTTGCGTTGAGTATCGCATTTACGGGATTATCGGTGATGTTGAGCAAAAGATTCTGGAGGACCTCCATAATTCCCGATGGGACGACATCCGCCTGATATGATTCAAGGTCCAGTGTCATGGTTACAGGGAAAATAAAACTTGCGCTCACCGCCACTACCGCTGCGCATAGCGTGCTGAGCATATACATGATCGTCACCATACGGAACTGCTGGCCATTTCCCTTTCCTGCATTTGCAATTGAGCTGATGACAAGGGCAAACACCAGTATCGGCGCAATTGCCTTGAGCGCCCTGACGAACATGGTTCCGATCAGACCTATTCCCGTTGCCCCCGGCACCAGAAGTCCCAGCACCGCACCGATCACTATTCCAACCAATATCTTCGCGATCAGCGACACCCTATTCCACATCTCTACAATCTTTTTCATGAATCTAACTCCTAACTATATCTATATTTCTGCTTTTTAACATACATTTCCTTTAGCATTCTTCTTTCTCAGAAGAAGTATCCTCACGAGCAAAAGCACTGGGAATATAACTCCCGCAAGGATTCCGCGTTTCTTAATAGTATCATATATCGATCAGGCTTGTATATAACAGATTTCATAACACCCAAAAGCGGCGAACAGATTCTTGCTTCTGTTCGCCGCCACTTCACTTCTATAATATTCTATTTTATGACCAGACTTCCTCTGCTATCTCCTTAACGAGTTTGAGCTTTGCCCACTGCTCATCCTCTGTCAGCTTGTTTCCGATCTCACACGATGCAAATCCACACTGAGGGCTCAGGCATAATCTGTCAAGTGGTACATACTTTGCAGCCTCATAGATCCTTGCAATGACCTTCTCCTTATCCTCAAGAACCGGAGATTTTGTTGTGATGAGTCCGAGCACGACCTTCTTGTTCTCTGAAACCTTTGCAAGAGGTGCAAATCCGCCCGATCTCTCATCGTCATACTCAAGGAACAGCGCATCTACATTCTCATTTGCAAATACATAATCTGCAACTGTGTCATAAGGACCGCTTGTGAAGAATGTTGAGTGGTAATTTCCTCTGCAGATATGTGAAGTGATGACCATATCCTCCGGCTTTCCTTCAAGGGCAAGATTGTTCACTGCAAGCAGCTCCTTTTTGACATCCTCAAGTGATATTCCAAGCGACCTATATCTCTGCTTTGCTGCATCCCCCACTATGGCTCCCCATGTACAATCGTCAAGCTGCAGGTTTCGGCATCCAGCATCATAGAACTGCTTAATAACATCCTGATAAGCCTTTCCGATATCCTGGATAAGCTCCTCATTTGTAGGATAGAACTTCCTTGTGTTTGCAATATTGTCAGGTACTATCATCTGCTGGAATGTCTGTGCAGGAGCCGGTATCGTATACTTTGCAACTGTATTCTCATCCTCGAACTGCTTTAGGAACTTAAAATATTCAACAAATGGGTGCGCCTTTGCCTTTATCTTGCCTACAAGATAAGTGTCGTCAAGAACCGCAAGCTCTGCATCGAATTTCACACCATTTCCAGTGTTCTCATGGGCAACTCCATCAAGTCCCCACATAAAGTCGAGATGCCAGAATGTTCTTCTGAACTCGCCATCTGTGATCGCATGGAATCCAAGTTCCTTCTGCTTTGCAACGACCTTGGTAATCTCCTCATTGACAACTTTGTCGAACTCCTCCTTGGTGATCTTTCCGTCCCTGTATGCTGCCTTCGCATCCTTGAGTGCCTGTGGTCTCAGAAAGCTTCCTACAAAATCGTATCTGAAAGGTGTCTGTAATTTGCTCATATGTCTTTATCCTCCGTAGTGTTTTCTCGTTTTCTTAACTTGAGGATATTCTAGCAGGATAGACTGTCCATGGAAAATACTATTATTTTGAGGCTTGCCATAGCTTTAAACTATGGAATATGATAAGAGTACTCCACTATCAATGCTTAAAATTCTATAAACCGCCAAATCTATAACAAAAAGCCTGCATAATCCCTATGTGAAATCATCCACAATGACAATCGTCAAATATGATTTCATATAGGCTTATACAGGCTTTCATACCCTATTATTCAATATTCTTTAACTCCACTGCGAGTTATACAGATCCGCATAGAATCCATTCTGCGCCATAAGCTCATCATGGTTACCCTGCTCTATGATGTCACCGTCCTTCATAACAAGAATGATGTCTGCATTCTTGATGGTTGACAGTCTGTGGGCTATGACAAAGCTTGTCCTGCCCTTCATCAGATTGTCCATGGCCCTCTGAATCCTGTGTTCTGTTCTCGTATCGACTGACGATGTAGCCTCATCGAGGATCAGGACCGGATTGTCAGCAAGAATTGCTCTTGCGATAGTTAAGAGCTGTTTCTGTCCCTGGGAGATATTTGTTATCTCCTCATTGAGCTCCATGTTGTATCCACCCGGAAGTGCCGAGATAAATCTATGTGCATGAGCTGCCTTTGCCGCTGCGATAACTTCCTCATCCGTAGCGTCCAATCTTCCATATCTGATATTCTCCATGATAGTGCCCTTGAACAGCCATGTGTCCTGAAGCACCATGCCAAATACATCCCTGAGTTCACGCCTGTTGAAGTCCTTAATATTGTGTCCGTCCAGAAGTATAGCACCGCCATTCACGTCGTAGAATCTCATGAGCAGCTTGACCATGGTAGTCTTGCCCGCTCCGGTAGGTCCGACTATGGCTACCTGCTGTCCCGGTTTTACATGGGCTGAGAAATCCTTGATGATGATCTGATCCGGATTGTAGCCAAACTTTACATGTTCAAATGTAACTTCACCCTTGATTCCCTCTGTGGATACAGGATTCTCTACTATCTGCTCCTCTTCTTTCTCTTCAAGAAGTTCAAATACCCGCTCAGCGGCTGCTGCCATCTGCTGCATCATATTTGTGACCTGGGCAACCTGCTGAACAGGCTGTGTGAGGTTCTTCACGTACTGTATAAATGCCTGGATATCACCTATCTGGATAGTTCCTCTGATCGCCAGAGCCGCACCTGATATGGCAACTGCCACATAACCCAGATTGCCGACAAACATCATGATAGGCTGCATCAGTCCTGAGAAGAACTGTGACTTCCATGCTGACTTGTACAAAGTCTCATTTGTCTCATGGAACTCTCTTCTAACGTCGTTCTCCTTATTGAACGCTTTTATGACATTGTGTCCGCCATACACCTCTTCAACCTGGCCGTTTATGTGTCCCACGTATTCCTGCTGCTGCTTGAAGAATCTCTGGGATTTCTTGATGACAAACATCATGAGCATGATACTTATCGGAAGTATCAGCACTGATATAAGTGTCATAAGCGGGCTGATCGTGAGCATCATCACGATTACACCGATGACCGTACTAACCGATGTAATGAGCTGTGTGATACTCTGGTTCAGACCATTTCCCATGGTGTCTATATCATTTGTGATCCTTGAAAGTACCTCACCATAGGTTCTGCTCTCAAAGTAGCTCATCGGCATCCTGTTGATCTTCTCGGACACCTCACGTCTCATCCTGTAACACACCTTCTGGGTGATACCGGTCATGATGAAGCCCTGAACAAAGCTAAATGTCACACTTAGCACATACAAACCGAGACAGAACAGCAATATCTTACCGATATACGTGAAATCAATTCCGCCGTTGCCTGTTATCTTGTTCATGATCCCCTCGGACAGGGCTGTTGTCGCCTTGCCGAGTACCTTCGGACATACTACGTTGAATACCGTACTTCCAATTGCAAATATAGCAACGACAACAACCGCTGCCTTGTACTTGCCTATGTATCTAAATAACTTTCCTATCGTTCCCTTGAAGTCCTTGGCTTTCTCGCCGCCCATCATAGGACCGTGGCCTCTTCTAGGGCCTCTGAAACTTCTCTGATTATTTGTCTGATTCTGTTCTGCCATGTCCTACACCTGCCTTTCTGAGTCAGTTCCAAGACTGGCTGCTATCTCCGATGGGGAAAGCTGCGACTCGGCTATCTGCCTGTACTCCTCACAGGTCTGCATGAGTTCCTTGTGTGTTCCCTTGCCGACTATCGTACCCTCGTCAAGCACAAGTATCTGATCTGCTGAGAGTATGGTGCTTACACGCTGTGCAACGATAAATACCGTGCTGTCATTTACGTGCTCGCCAAGTGCCTTTCTGACTGCCACATCCGTCTTGAAATCAAGCGCCGAAAAGCTGTCGTCAAATATCAGAATCTTCGGCTTTCTCGCTATGGCCCTGGCTATAGCAAGGCGCTGTTTCTGACCACCGGACACATTTCCACCGCCCTGAGCAACCGCACTGTCGTAACCGTGCTCCTTCTCCTCTATGAAGTCGGATGCCTGGGCAATCTCAGCTGCAAGCTTGACATCTTCATCAGATGCATCTGGTGCACCGAATCTTATATTGGACGCAATCGTTCCCGAGAACAGAATTCCCTTCTGCGGAACAAAACCGATATTCTGTCTCACACTCTCCATGGTGAGATCTCTTATATCCTGTCCGTCTATCGTTATCGAGCCCTCCGTAACATCATAGAACCTCGGGAGGAGCTGAACCAGTGTACTCTTACCACAACCGGTACTTCCTATGATCGCCGTGGTCTGTCCTGGCTTCGCCTCAAATGAGATATTCTCCAGCACGTTCTCATCTGCGCCCGGATAAGCAAATGCAACATTATCATACTTTACAACGCCCCTTGGTGCTTCAAGCTTATTTGCCCCGGCTACATCCTGAACTGTCACATCCGTATCTATGATCTCCTGTATTCTGTCTGCTGCCACGCTGGCACGAGGGAGCATAACTGACATCATGCTGAGCATAAGGAATGACATAATGATAAGCATTGTGTATGTAATAAATGCAGTCATTGATCCTACCTGAAGGACACCCGCATCAATCTTGTGGGCTGCCACCCACTCTATAAGTATGCTTATGGCATACATGATGAACATGAGTATAGGCATTGCAAATGTCATGACTCTGTTGACGAACAATGTGTTCTTCGTCAGATCTTTATTTGCCTCATCGAATCTCTCTTCCTCGCGTTCCTCTCTGCCAAATGCCCTGATAACCGGGATACCTGTAAGTATCTCTCTTGACACAAGGTTTACTCTGTCCACCAGTGTCTGCATAACTTTAAACTTTGGCATGGCAATGACCATAAGCGTTCCCATGAGGATCACAACTGCTGCTATACCGATGAATATTACCCAGCCCATTCCGGCTCCGTTCTCAGCAACCTTGACGATTCCTCCAATAGAAAGTATCGGTGCATATAGAACCATTCTGAGCATCATAACTGTAACCATCTGTATCTGCTGGACATCATTTGTAGATCTCGTTATAAGAGATGCAGTTGAGAACTTGTTGATCTCAGCATCCGAAAATGCGATAACCTTGTTGAACACCTTCTCTCTGAGTCCGCAGGCAACGCTTGCCGCAACCCTTGACGCCACAAGTCCTATGAGAACCGCAGCTGCTGCCATGAGAAGTGACATTCCAAGCATCTTCACCGCTGCCCACTTCAGATATGACATCTGTCCTGCCTTATAATCGTAGCCAAAGCTGTCGTAGCATATTCTTGTACATGCTATGGCTGTGGATTCCATATAATTCTCACCCATGCTGTCGAGCATGCCATCAACCGTAGGCTTCATCTGTTCACCGATCTGCGCCCACATCTCCTCCGGCATCTCGTCAAGGGTGATTCCCATCTTGTCTAGCCCTGTCTTGATCTCGTTGTCCTCGTCAGAGTTCACCATCTGATATGGATAGTAATACATCATAAGCCCCTTCATACAGGCACTATCCACTTCGTCTATGTGTTCCTCGCCGTCTTCTGTCAGGTAATAATAACCATCCGAACCATCTTTATAATATTTCTCCCATACGGCTTTCTCATCGTCATCCATAAATCCGCCTATCACTTTGTAGGCTTTCTCCGGGATCTGTTGCGGACTGCAGTTCTCTATACCGTAGTTCTGTATACCGGTATCTATGAGCTTTGAGGTGTAGTCCGGAAGTGACAGATCACAGTATGCCTGCAGAACGAGAAGCAGGGCTATGATAATGACCGACTTCCAATACGGCTTCAGATTTCTGAATATCTGCATGTCATTTCCTCCTTGAACAATTATTAATCAGATGAATGTATCCCCCTCTAGTCTTTCTATGTGCACAACATAACATCACCTGTACCGGATCGCTCCCGCTCATTTCGGCCTACAGCGGTACTAAGGTGCCACTTACATGCCACCTAAGGACCGGTGGCCTCAAATGTCCTGTACAGGTGATGTTATGTTGTACACGTTAATATACATTATGCAGGGATACATTCATCTGATATCTACGCTTTCTTCTGACGGAGAAAATGCCATGCTTTAGCTGACGTTGTTTTCCCCTTTACATTTCCAAGCGTATTCTTACTTTATTTGAATATCTTTGAAAGTTTATCATTGCATATATTCTCAGTCAATTAAATATCTATAAAGATTTAATAATTTTTATGACAAAAAAACGGCAGCCGCTGTTCTCCAGCAACTACCGTTTCTTCTGACTTTCAATCTAAGCCAGCTTTATCCGCTCCGCCGCGTCCCTTGTTATCGCTAGTCTTTTTCCCTTTACCTTGATTATCACATTACCAAAGTAAGACGATACAACCTGCACCTGATCTCCGGTCTCAAGCTGGCATGCGCCGAACAGTGATCTGTCCGCACAGTTCCAGGCTACCTCTCCTGAGAAACCGTTTACTGCATCTGATAATGACATCATAGTAACCACCCCTTCAAAATAATTGTTTTATGAATTCTATTATGTTTCAATGCACTATCCGATATGCAATTTGTCTTTCGTTTCCTCTATTGTCTACACAATTATAACTCTTCAGGGTCGGTGCAAGTCAATTCTAATTGTTAGTATATGGGGCTAATCTTTCTTACACCGAACTAACTTGGATACACAAAAACCCCACCGACATCCGACTTACCATCAGACATCAGTGGGGTTATAATGTTCTCAATATTTATTATCTTACACCGAATTACTCGATCATTACTCGATCATTACTCGATTACCTTAAGCCATCCCTCTGGACCTTCGATTCTGCCCATCTGGATTCCTGTAAGAGTATCATACAGCTTCTGGATAACTGGTCCCATCTTCTCCATACCGCTTGGGAAGCAGATCTCCTTGCCGTGGTCGTTGATCTTGCCTACAGGTGAGATAACTGCCGCTGTACCGCACAGACCGCACTCTGCAAAATCCTTAACCTCATCGAAGTATACTTCTCTCTCCTCAGCCTCAAGTCCAAGGATATCCTTTGCAACTACCATCAGTGAACGTCTTGTGATCGATGGGAGGATACTGTTTGACTTAGGTGTAACTACCTTGCCGTCCTTTGTAACGAATATGAAGTTTGCTCCACCTGTCTCCTCAACCTTTGTTCTTGTAGCTGCATCGAGGTACATGTTCTCATCGAATCCCTCTTTGTGTGCTGTAACTATTGCATGAAGGCTCATTGCATAGTTAAGACCAGCCTTGATGTGTCCTGTTCCGTGAGGTGCTGCTCTATCGAAATCTGAAACCTTGATTGTGATAGGCTTTGCACCGCCCTTGAAGTAAGGACCAACTGGTGTACAAAGGATTCTGAACTGATATTCATCTGCCGGCTTAACACCTATAACAGGGTTTGAGCCGAACATATATGGTCTGATATATAATGTAGCACCTGAACCATAAGGTGGTACATAATCAATGTTTGCCTTTACTGTATCTACTATTGCCTGTACAAATCTATCCTCTGGGAAAGGTGGCATCTCAAGTCTTCTTGCTGAGTCTGCCATTCTGCTTGCGTTAAGGTCAGGACGGAAACATACAACACGTCCATCCTCTGTTCTGTAAGCCTTCATTCCCTCGAAAACTGTCTGAGCGTACTGAAGAACACCTGCGCACTCGTTTAATACTACGTTAGGATCCTCTGTGAGTGTACCCTCATCCCATGCTCCATCCTTATAATTTGCTACAAATCTCTTATCTGTCTGAACATAGCCAAATCCAAGGTTTGCCCAATCGATATTCTTCTTATCCATATCTACATCTTCCTTTCTTCTTGAACACCAGCCATGCAAAATTTGCCTTCGGCAAATGGCTGGTGCTACATGTCAAGTTTTCATAGAAAACTTAACACATACTACTTTAGCTTGTGCTTTTTTGTATGTGTCTGTTATATCACATTATTTCGCCTTTTTCCATATGTATATTTAACATTTGCTTGAAAAATTAAGGTTTTTCTTCCAAAAACGGCTAATTTTTTCATGTTACAATGTACAATTTGATGATTTTCCCAAGTTACAAGCTTGTCTACTTCAACTTATTACCCTCTGAGAAAGCATCGCCAACCCTGTCGCCGAGTGCAAAATATCCATGTCCGATGGTGTCAAACACGATCGGATGGAACTCTTCATATGTGATCTCGCCGTCATCGCCCAGGATACGGTCGTCTGCAACAACATTTACAATCTCGCCGAGGAACTTGTCCCCGTCTATGATCTCCTTGAGCTTGCACTCCATTGTCAGTGAAAGCTCGTTGATGACTGGAGCATTTACAAACTCGCTCTTTCTGGTTGTAAAACCAGCCTTCTTCATCTTGTCTGGCTCGTCATTTGCCGACACGATTCCCACATAGTCACAGGCTGCCACATGCTCTGCATCAGCAATGGCAACTGTGAACGCTTTGTTCAGCTTTATATTCTCGGTAGTCTTATGACTTCCAAGGTCAAATATGATCTCATTTGCTCCGACTATTCCGCCCCATGCCGCATTCATGACATTTGCATTGCCATCGGCATCGTATGTTCCGATCATCATGACCGGTTGTGGCACCAGCATAGGTTTTGCACCAAGATTCTTACTCATATTATCTGCCTCCTTAATTTGAAGAAACTTACCCTTCTATTTTATGACTACTGCCATCTAAGGGCAATATTTTTTTGGCTAAAATAGTCTTACACAATGTACGACAGCAGTGAATATTGTTCATCGTAAGGCACGTTTATTTTATTATATT
This sequence comes from Coprococcus sp. AM14-16, assembly GCF_003434675.1. Classification (NCBI taxonomy): domain Bacteria; kingdom Bacillati; phylum Bacillota; class Clostridia; order Lachnospirales; family Lachnospiraceae; genus Coprococcus; species Coprococcus sp. AM14-16. The sequence continues at coordinate 205,082 of NZ_QTLL01000004.1, read as the reverse complement.
CCAAATGCATATTAGTACCGCCAGGAACAGCACATTTGCAAATGTGAAATATGCCAGATATCTTCCTCTAGCGCCCTTGTCCTGTCTCGCCACGTATTTGAATGAGATCAGGCTTGCCATGGATGCAATCAAAGTTCCAAGTCCTCCGAGATTGGTACCGACTATCAGATCTGTGTATTTATCTGTAAATCCCGACAATAACACCGCCGCTGGCACATTACTTATGACCTGACTTGCAAGTACTGATGTGATCATCTCATGCCCGCCAAGCACATTCTCTACAAATATCCTAAAGCCATCGATCCTTCCCATATTTCCTATAAACACGAAGAATCCCACAAATGTGAATATCAGCGAATAGTCTACCTTCAGCAGTAATCTTCTCTGGCATATAAGAACAACCACAAGTACTACCGCAAATGTCACCCAGTATGGGACGATCCGCGCCACGGTGAGCAATGACAACACAAAAAGTATGCAGTAAATTCCGACAAGCTTCCTGTCAACCTGTACATCTCCGTCCGAGAGTCTGATCTCAAGCTGCCTGTTTTTCCCTTTCATGCATACTATAACACATATCACAAGAAGCGCTGCCGATGCCACTGTATATGGCAGCATAAGCAATACAAACCTGCCTGCACTGATTCCGGCAAGTCCATACAAGTACAGATTCTGCGGGTTGCCTATAGGTGTCAGCATGCTTCCAAGGTTCGCAGCTATGGTCTGGAGGGTTATCACCGGCACCATCCATCTGGTGAGTACTTCCTCTCCTGCCATACCAAGGACCGTGAGTGTCATCGGTACAAATGTTATGAGCGACACATCATTTGTGATAAACATGCTGAAAAAGAAGCACATGAATATCAGGACAATTGTCACCGCCCGGAGCGAACCCATACGATTTATCATGCTTTTCGCTATGATGCCAAACATCCCCTGCTGTGAAAATCCCGCGACCATTGTCATAAGGCAGAAAAGTATCGCAAGTGTCCTGAAATCTATGTAGTCCACATACACACTGTCCGGAGGCACGATAAATGCCGATATCACCGCCAGCAGAAGTGCCACGGTGAGCACTGTCTCTTTGCGGACAAATTCTCCGATTTTCTTTATACCCCCGATCATGGTCTGAATGTCCTGAGTGCCTCTATAGTCTTGGTAATCAATTCATCAAGTGACCAACCAAGCATATCTGCACCTCGCTCTATGACCTCTCTGGAACATCCTGCTGCAAAGCCTTTACTTTTATATTTCTTCTTTACCGACTTGAGTTCGAGATCCTGAACACTCTTTGATGGTCTCATAAGTGTAACCGCTCCGATAAGTCCTGTAAGCTCGTCCACAGCATAGAGAACCTTCTCCATCTCATGCTCTGGTTTTATGCCAACCGTGATACCATAGCCATGGCTTGCCGTCGCATGAATGATCCTCTCGTCAACACCGTGCTCTCTCATGATCTCCTGGGACTTGATGCAGTGCTGCTCAGGATACTGTTCAAAGTCCAGATCGTGAAGCAGTCCGACTATTCCCCAGAACTCTTCCTCATCGCCATAACCAAGCTCCCTTGCAAAATATTTCATGGTTCCCTCTACGATCTGTGCATGCTCCAGATGGAACTCATCCTTGTTGTACTCTGTGAGTAATTCCCACGCTTCTTCTCTTGTCATCTTTTTATCCTCCTCGTAAAAATACCATATCTATCTAAGCCGTGCAGGTCTGCACACACGTGCCGACATCTGTTCCTTAAGTTCTGTGATCCTTGCGGCACACGTCGTCAGATTCGCCGCAGCATTTTCAGGCTTCATCGCCGTTCTCACCTGCTCCGAATCACTATCATCTATACCAAGCACATTGTTCACTGCGTAACACTCATTGAAAAATCCTTCTTTGACGCAGTTCTCCGCACCATCCCCAAGACATCCTCCTATAGCGATCACATATTTGCCGTGTTTCTTTGCAAGCTTTGCGACTCCCAATGGGGTCTTGCCCATCATGGTCTGGGCATCTATCCTGCCCTCACCGGTTATGACAGTATCTGCCCACTCTACATCCGCCTCAAGCCCTATCTCTGACAAAACTATATCTATTCCCGGCATAAGTTTTCCACCTAGGAACATGAGAAACGCATATCCAAGTCCGCCCGCAGCGCCGGCGCCTAGTGTATACCTGTCGAATTTTCCTGTTTCATTTTCACCTACAGGCTCTGTATCTACGTCAGTTTTTTCATATCCACAGTCAATAAGCTGTGCCGATTTGCTCAAACCTTCTACAGATTCTTCTACAATATCAGCATAATGCTTCATGTATTCTTCCATGAGCTCAACAGTCTCCGCATTTGCCCCCTTCTGTGGTGCAAATATCCGGCTGCATCCGAGCTCACCTACAAGTGGATTCGTCACATCACAGGCGATACGGAATGAACAGTGCATTAACTTTGATACAAATTCCACTTCGCCGTCACCTGTCACACGAGAAACTTCAGCTTCTTTCTGGCCAGATTTATTGTCAATACCAAACATACCATCAGGTCTGATCATACGCTCCAGGACGCCAAGCCCCGCCGCTCCATATGGCACATCCTTCCCATCCGCATCAAGACAGGAAAATCCAAGAGCCTGAAGCATTCCTATCCCGCCGTCATTCGTTGCACTACCACCTATCCCGATGATAAAACGCTCACATCCCTTTGAAACGGCATCATTTATCATCTCACCGACACCATATGTAGTCGTATGCATCGGATCTCTCCGGTTCTCCGGAACAAGTGGAAGCCCCGCCGCCGCTGCCATCTCCATGACAGCAGTTCGCCCGTCTGCGGCATTATATATTGTATATTCCGCAGTGATCCTATCACCAAGCGGTTCGGTCACATAACATCGCTCTCTGCTGACACCATCTCTTCCATATATAAGAGCATCAGTAGTGCCCTCTCCGCCATCAGCCACCGGACGAACCCTTATCTCTGCATCCGGCAATATGGACTTTATTCCTTTTTCTATGGCATTCCCCGCTCCAAGACTAGTCATGCTTCCCTTGAACGAGTCAACCGCCACAAGTATTTTATTCATAATAACTCCTGTCTGTATACTGAAGCACCAGTCATCCTTCTTTGTACATGGCTGAAGCTTCACATCGCCTTTGTATATTATAATACCATCTGCAATTTTTGCACACAAAAAGTGGGGCGTATACAAAACTGTTGTTATGTTCTGTATACGCCCCGTTGTTCAAAATGATGTAATTAAGCTATTTTACTTTAACAGATTTCGCCTTGCTCCACGCAGAGTAAAATGTCACTGACTTTCCATTTATCTTTACTGTCTTGTAGGTTCTCACACGTACATAGTATGTCTTTCTACTCGCAAGCTTCTTGACATTTGTTCTGATCGTCTTGTTCTTGCTTACAGTCTTTACCTTTGTGCCACTTCTGAAATTCTTATTTGCACAATACTGTAACTGGTAACCCGTTGTCTGTGTCATCTGCTTGTTCCATCTGACTGTCATGCTGCCCTTGCCGGACGCAGTCGCAGCAATGGTGGTTCCCTTCGGATTGATGGTGAAATACATTGTCTTCGAATCCTTATATTTATTTCCGCACAATGTGACCTTGACCGAATATTTTCCTACATTTTTTCTCCCCGCACTGTATGTGACCTTGTAATCCTTATTCTTTGTCAGAATATTCCCAGCGGCATCTTTTACTGTAACCGCCGGTGTTCTGACCTTTCCATTATATACATACGAAGCCGCATTAAGCTTAACTGTAGACACCTTGGATATTCTAGATGTCGAAAGCTTTTTGCCGCATGACTTACACGTTGTGGTGATGACGCCAGCCTTCGACATTGTTGCTTTTGTTGTCACAGTGTTCACCTTTGTGGCGTGCTTACATACGGTCGTCTTTGCTGTGAGGACGCCAGACGCGGCATTACTATACACCACGTAAGTGTTCTGTATATATTCAAGCTCACCGGATACCTTGTAACCCTGTGACAACATATACTCATTGCTGTAATACTGGTCTCTTGTAAATGAAACATTGTCTTCTGACTTCTCCACCATACAATATGATGACACATTTCCATACTCGTCTGTCACATCGCCAAGTACACCTGCTATGTCATATTTGAAATATGCATAATCTTTGTAGTTATTATCTATTGAATTATATAAAAATACACACTTATCGCCCGTCTTCTCCTCAATGTACACATATGCAGGTGAAGAGGATCTTAAAGAATATCCGGCAACAGATTCTTGTGTATCGGTGTATCCACACTCCTCAGCGTTGAATGTACCCTCTGTAGTCTTCAGCTCATGCATATAATACTTTCCATCGTTTCCTGGTATAGGCATGAGCTCATACTCTGTATATATACGCACATTCTCTGCCTTTATCGTTCCATCTGGATTATACTCGGTACGCACCCCCTCCGTCACAGTATACAATTTCTTATCATCAGCTTTTTTGTACACCTGACAAATGTCACCTTCACCGCTCAGATCAATCTCTATGCTCTGTATCTGCTCATAGTTCATTCTGGTTGCCTGTGTCTTCTGAAGACCGGTCAAACCATTTACAGCAAAACAATCTGCAACCGTTGTGTTCATGGCCAGAACAAGGTTGCCGTCCGTCTTTCCCGCAAATGCGTGTACCTCAGCATTTACGCTTATCTTGAAGTATGATCTTGTTCCCTCCGGCTGTAAAACTATTGCGTCAGTTGACTTCTGCTTCTCGTTGACATACAATTTACCGTCACCAACGATTTCCACAGAACCGCCATATCCATATCCCCATGCATACAATGCACTTACATGACTCGTTCCCACGAGCTTAATCTTAAAATCATCGCCCATCATATTGGTAACGACCCTGTAATCCGGCAAATTACAATTGGTGAGTGTCAAAGTGTTCGTACTCTTGTCATACACCGCACCTTTGGCACTGGTAGTTGTTCCTGCCTGCGGAGTCCTGAAGCTGTACACATATATCGCTTCGTTATTATCCGGATTGTAGAACTCAACATATGCAAAGCTCCACTCCTCATCCTCACACGGGCCATTGTTTGCGGCCATCGCCGTGACACCGCCTACCGTCAGAATAAAAATAAACGACAGCAGAAATGTCAATCTTCTGAAATGCTTCATAGTCATTCCCCCTTCTATGATATTTTCCGTCTACAGGCAAAAGGCTTCTCTCACCTGTTGTTTTATGTCATAGATTATAGTCATCTGCTGTCGTTTTCGTAACGTTACATATGTCTCATTATATGTTGTATATTAAATTTTGCTTTTATTTATCACTTTTATCTAATCTATATGCACGTTTTCAATTTGGCGCATTTATACTTCCATAGTGATCAACTCTAACGCAACCATCATTCCTCATGCCATCCATAGTAATACTGTATAAGACCTACCCTGGTTTTTGTTCCTGTCTTTTCATTCATGGAAGATATATGCCTATATAGGGATGCCCTTGATATGTACAGCTCATCCGCTATATCCTGTACACTGCCATCAGATACAAGCAGCTTCTGCAACACCTCCCGCTCACGTCCAGTGAGGTGATGAGCATCTGCAAAGCATTCAAAATCAACCTCAACTCTTGCGTTAGAATTCTCCGCCGATTTCGTCACTTTTTCTTCATCATATCGTCTATATTGTTCCTTCTGTAGATTTTCAAGCACAAATACCGCAATGCTTATAAGTACGAGCAACAATATGACCACTACACTCATAACCATGATTCCGGGTGAATCTATCAGCATATATGATATTATTCCCACAATACCCGCACCAATGTTGTTGACTGCCCTTCCGGCACCAGGCCAAAGCGCTGACCAACGCATTCCATAGGATACATTTATGAATCCTGTCGTGAAATACACTACGAAGAATCCGGCTGCAAGATAGAATACAATCAGACCTATGATAAATGCCCCTCCAAACTCTATGATAAGCATGGCTATAACGGACAACACTGTAACGCAGTACATCATCTGATTCATAAAGCGCTGATCTTTTATATCAAACAAGAAGCCTGCTACAACTCCGCTTAATGCGAGAAACAACCTTGGCCATTGCCCCACATCTGCCCCGCCCTCAGCGTGGACAACGGTCACAACATTATCCAGTGCGGAAAATATAAACGTCATAAGAAGAACAACCATCACAAGCGCCACAGCCACCGATCCGCTATCAGGAGTTGTTTCGTCACATTTTTCTTTGCAATCCGTTTTGTTCCGCTCATCTACCATGTATGTGTCCACTTCCGCTTCTGCGTATTCATCTCTGGTCAGAAAAAGTATCACTGCAAGTGCCACTATGGCCAGCGAGAACATAACCATACGCAGGATCACACTGTCTATAAGATTATAATTGATATACTGCAGAAGCAGTCCAAGTGCATATGAAATTCCCACAATTACCGTAAGATGCTTTCTATCCGTATAATCGCGGCTCACATCGTGATACACGCGTCCTCCCATAACACCACACACAATAAAGAATATAATTCCATATAACAGTATCAATTTGCCGGAACACAGTATTATCGCTGCGAGCGCGGCAACCTCCACTATATTCAAAGTAATAATTATTATCTGTTTGATTTTGCTGCCGACATATCTCTCAATCAGTGCATATATGAATAGTCCCACCACACTGGCCAGCAGTATCACGCTCTGATACAACAGAACACTTCTGGCATCCACAAACTCCGCAGCCCCGCTGTCGAAGAAGAATTCCATACCCAGAAATACAAAGCTGAACAGAGCCAGCGAGATCACACTTCTGATATGCGCCGGTTCAAAGCCTTTTTCATTATTATTTATTTTTTCAACATCCACTGATCTTTCCCCTGACATATATGGTCATCTCCTGTTTATTCTGTATTAAAGATAATATAGCGCTGAATTTTTGTCAAAATATAAAGTATGCTAATTCATAACACCTATATTCCTTGGAATATCAATGTGATTGAATCGAAGAAGGACGCCCCCCAAAAGGCGTCCTTGCTATATTAATTATTATCTATGCATTTTCCGTACCGTCATCTTCTCTCTGACACTTTCTTATATACACAGCAAATCTCACAGATGCGGTGAGTGCTATCACAATCCATGTAAATATATTCGTATACCACACTCCCCAGAATCCCATCTTTAACACATACATCAGTATCAGTGCAAATACTATCCTTCCTCCCACCTCAAGAGCACCATTCAGCATGGAGAACACCACATCCCCCATTCCATTTAATGCGCCTCTCATGGTATATATCGTTCCAAGTGCAATATACATACTTCCGGATATCACAAGTCCCTTTGCGCCAAGCCTTATGACATTCTCCTCCGTCACGAAAAATCCCACAACATTTTCCCTGAAAACTGCTACCAGACAGAACAATGCTGCGCCAAGAGCCAGCGTGATGAGCTCTGTCTGCCATACCGCTCTGCGCACCCTTTCGTACTTGCGTGCGCCACAGTTCTGTCCTGCAAATGTAGACAATGCAAGTCCCAGAGAACTAAACGGCTGGAATATGATTCCCTCAACCTTTCCTGTTGCAGTATATGCAGCCATGACCTCCGGACCATATCCATTTATAAGGGTCTGCAGTATTGAGCAGGATATTGATATCATGGAAGTCTGAACCGCCATTGGTATACCGATACTAAAATCTTCCTTCATTATATCTCTGTCAAACTTGAAATGGCATCTCTTCAGTCTGAAATAGGGATTGGTTTTCACCGCATAACATATAGAGCCAACGCTAGACAGGATCTGACTGAGAACCGTTGCATATGCGGCACCGGCAACGCCCATATCCATGTATATGACAAACACTATATCAAGCACAACATTTATGGCAGAAGCAACCATAAGAAATATAAGTGGGGTCTTTGAATCCCCAAGTGCCCTTAGCACAGCAGAAATTCCGTTATAAATAGCCACCGCTATCGTAAATCCACAGGTGATCCTCATGTATGTATATGCGTAGTCAAATGTCTCTGCAGGGGTCTTCATGAGCCTTATAATAGGCCCCGCAAAACAATATCCCAGTATACTCATGAGTGCACCAACCGCCAATATGACAAACAATGCATTTGCTATGGCTTTTTTTACCTGCTCTTCTTTCTTCGCTCCAAAATATCTTGATATGACAACACCTATTCCAGATGCCATTCCATTGCACAAAGAAAAAAACAGGAAACTGATCATTCCAACTGATCCCACACCGCCAAGCGCATTTGCCCCAAGATGACGACCAACCACTATCGAATCAACCAGGCTGTATACCTGCTGAAATAGATTGCCTATAAGTAGCGGAACTGAGAACTTCATGATCAGTTTCATACTGCTTCCCTCTGTCATATCCATAACATATTCTTTTTTGTTCAATACCTTTTCCACTATGTTTGCTCCTTGTATATATTTAGATTATCCATGATATACAAACTCATGAATCACCTTGCAGATTTTCATAGCAGCACCATCCGTATTGTAATCCCTGTGTATTAACCCATATGCCTCATCATAACATAAGTTATGCTAAGGTCAAGAAGCTAAATGGCTAATCTTCTATATACTCAACATAATCTCTTTCATCAGCGAAAAGCTGGTACTCTCCGTCCACATATCCCATATACCCTTCCGAAACAAAATATCCTTTTATCATAGTGCCACCTCCTGAACTCTTTTACTACCAAATATACCTTAATATGGCTCTATCTTATCTTGTCAAGTGTCCAAAAAAGCGTACACCAAGTCTCTTTTATATTCCACAAGTACCGACGCAAATCCGGGCTTGAAGATAAGTGACACGGCATATATAATGTATATAATTTTGAAAAATTTCTGCCATATAAACATGGCACCAAGGAGGAAATATGTACTACGGCGCACTTGAAGCCGGTGGCACCAAGATGGTTTGTGCCATAGGCGATGCAGACAAGAATATAATAGACAGAATATCCATACCGACGGGCACACCTGACCAGTCCGTGCCTGCCATGATAGATTACTTTAAGAAATATGACATATCCGCTCTCGGAATCGGTACATTTGGCCCGGCCGACGTCAATCCTAATTCCCCTACCTACGGCTCCATCATGAGGAGTCCCAAGAAAGCTTGGGAGGGATTCAGCCTTTACAAAGCATTTACGGATGCGCTTAGCTGCCTGGTTGTGGTGGACACAGACGTAAACGCAGCAGCCTGGGGTGAATACCTGTACGGAGCACTGAAAGGACTCAACTCGGGAATGTACCTCACTGTTGGAACCGGCATCGGCGGCGGTATAATATCCGATGGCAGACTCATTCACGGCATGGAACACCCGGAGACAGGCCACATCCTCATCCCTAGACGAACCGGCGATGATATACCATGTACCTGCCGATTCCACCAGAGCTGTGTAGAGGGTCTTGCATCCGGCCCTATGCTTGAGCGCAGAACCGGAATGAAAGGCAAAGACATCCCAGCCGACTCACCGGTATGGGATCTTGAAGCATTTTATATAGCTGAGGCACTGGTCAACTACACCATGTGCTACTCAGTTGAGAGGATCGTCCTTGGCGGCGGAGTCATGGACAACAAATTCCTGTTCCCTATGATCCGCAATTACTACACTGAACTGCTGTCGGGTTACATCGACATGCCACAGGTCAAGGACACCGACACATACATTGTTCCCGCAGGGCTCGAGGGAAATCAGGGCATCATAGGTGCTATGAACCTGTTCTGATACACACATTTGTCCACAAAAAAACAGTTTCACCAATCGACTGGTGAAACTGTTTTTTCTTTTCTATGCTGTTGCCTTCTCGTACTCCTCAAAGGTCTTATCCATGATAACCTTGTACTTGCCATACTCGGTCTTGTTGTAGAAGCACTCCTCTGAAAGACTCTTGATACCAAACTCCTCGAACCACTCTTCCTTAAGCTTGTTGAACAGAACCTCCTTCTTTGGTCCTGTGATGGTCTCCAGATGCCACAGACTGAAATGCAGTGCATAGTTGATGTAATCCTGCTCATACTCCCAGAAATTGCCGTGGGCTTCAAGCGCCGCCTTGAGTGCCACAAGAGCCTCGTGGAAGCACTGCCATGACTTCTCTCTGGTGTTGGACAATGACTTTGGATTGTTTCTTCTCTGGTGTGCAAGCACCTCGTCCACTATCTCTATATTTGTTGCAAATGCTATCGCTGAAAATACGAACAGCATATCATTCGAAGTTCTGAGCTGCTGGAATCGGAAATGGTTCTCCTCAACATATTCCCTGCTGAAGAGCTTATCCCAAGCCCATCCCACAAATACCTTGAATATATTGCCCGTGAAATTACGGAAATACATTGGTCTGTACGGTGGAAGCTCCTTCTCGTGAAGTGTCCATCTGACCTGAACAAATTCCTGAAGATCCTCTCTGTACTGATCTGATCTGAACACAACTACCTGAGCTCCGGTCTCGTGAGCCTTGCTCCATGCCTTTTCCAGCATGTCCGGCTCAAAGAAATCATCGGAATCCAGAAATGAAAGATACTCTCCGGTCGCGATCTCAAGGCCTTTGTTTCTCGCTGCCCCGGCTCCGGCATTTGCCTGCTGTATAACCTTTACACGCTGATCCTTCGCCTCATATTCCTTCAATATCGCCAGAGAATCATCTGTGGAGCCATCATCCACGCAAATGATCTCTATATCCTTAAGTGTCTGACCCACTATGCTGTCCATGCACTGGCGCAGATAATCAGACACATTGTAAACAGGAAGAATAACTGATACCTTTGTACCCATAGCTTTACCTCTATTTGTTTCGACTAAATAAACTCTTGATCTTTCTAGGTATGAACATAATGACCGCACCGATCCTGAATGTAGGTGTCTTCTTCACTCTGTCCAGATCTGCACGGGTCTGATGAACCAGACCACGGAGTCTCTTGACTTCTCTCTCAAGCTTGCGCTCACGGTCTGTACATGCGATTCTTGTATAATAGTAATCGTCAGGGGACTTGATGATAAACTGGATGTTCGCCCACTCAAGCTTTGTAAATATAGTCTGATCAATCTCCTGCATCTCCATTGCTCTCTTGAACTCGGAGCTGTATCTTCTTATATAATCCTTCTTGAATTCAGGTCCGATTCTCCTGATCGTCTCGTTGTAATTGTGGTATTTCTTGAGCCAGTATACGCCTCTGAAACGCTCCCAGATCTCAGGATCCTTTACAAGTATATCTCTGATGTGATCATACTCAACATTGACACAGTATACCTTCTCTCTGCTGTGAACAGATGAATTCGGGTTATCTCTGCGGTTCATATAATATGGCTTGTTCACTATCATAGCTCTCTTGGCATATATAAATGTCTGGAACCAGAAACCATTGTCCTGGAATGATGCTCCCGGAGTCTCGTTGTGTCTGATATGATACTCCTCTATGAAGCTTCTCTTGTAGATTCCACTCCATGTGTTCATAATGAAACGGATCGCACTTGGTGTCTCGCTTGGATTGAACACAACATTATAATCCTCTGCATTCGGTGACAAGTGGTTGTACACCAAAGTCATGTTGCCATTGTCATCGTTGCGCTTAAATCTATAGAAATCTGCCTTTACAAGGTCAAGGTCGTTCTCAACCGCCTTGTTGTACAGTTCCTCATACATATTAAGTGGCACAAAATCATCAGGCTCAACTATACCAATATACTCACCTGTAGCCTTATCAAGACCGATATTCATGCCTATTCCATAACCGCCATTTTCCTTGTCAACAATAATGATACGGTCGTCTTTCTCCGCATATCCCTTTAATATTTCAAGTGAACTGTCTGTAGATCCGTCATTGATACATATGATCTCGATATCCTTCAATGTCTGATTTACAACACTATCCATACACTCCACCAGATACATCTCTACGTTATATGTTGGAATGATGATTGAAACCTTTGCCATCTTTCTTCTCCCATAAAATTTTATCACAATGTTAATATGTGCTATAATGCACAATTCATGGGCATTATAGCACATACTATATATATTATGCAATTTTTGATTTTATTTATTTATAAGCTATGCAAATAAGGCAAAATATGCAAGAACTATAACTCCGAGCACGATCCTGTACCAGCCAAATATCTTGAAGTCATGCTTCTTGATGTAGCTCATCAGGAACTTGATGACAACAATGGATACAAGGTATGCAACGACACAACCTATAATAAGTATAGCGAGCTCAGCACTTGTAAATGACAGTCCGAATTTGATCATCTTCAATGCACTGAGTCCGAACATAACCGGAACCGCAAGGAAGAATGTGAACTCCGCTGCTGCCACTCTTGATACACCGATGAGCAGAGCGCCTATGATGGTGGCACCTGAACGGGATGTACCCGGTATGATGGAGAGCACCTGAAACATGCCTATAAGAAACGCTGTCTTGTATGTTATGTCGTTCAGCGTCTCAACCTTCGGTGTTCTGGTCTTGTTCCAGTTCTCAATCACAATAAATGCTATTCCATAGAAAATAAGGGCAATCGCTATGACAACCGCTGTGTGCAAATGCGCCTCTATGTAATTATCAAACAGTATCGTAACTATCGCTCCAGGTATACATGCAACAACTGTCTTGAACCACATACTCCAGGTATCTTTCTTCATGACAGGCTGTGTCTTGTCTTTGAGCTGGAAAGGCCACATCTTATTCCAGAATATGGTCACGACAGCAAGTATCGCTCCAAGCTGTATCACCACGAAAAACATTTCCTTGAAATCAGTGCTCGCATTCAGTGAGATAAATTCATCCACAAGAAGCATATGTCCTGTGCTACTGATCGGGAGCCACTCTGTGACACCCTCCACGATACCAAGGAATACTACCTTAAGTATCTCGATAAAACTTAATGCCATCTCTTCTCTCTCCTTTTAATTCGTTATATTATTGTGTGAACACCATGGATGTCTGTCCGGCATCCTGGTGCGGTCTCTATGATAACATATTCTCACTCGTTGTACATCATTCTACAGAAAGCTTTAGAAAATGTTATGTATGAGTTTATCTTCTGTCTATAATTTGCATATATCCGGTATCTCAGCTCCCCAGATATCAACCAGCTTGTCCACTGAAAATGCCGCATTTGCCGGACTTGTGGATGGAAGCACCACAGATTTTATGCCAAGAGTCTTCTGCTGGTACTTCGCATAATACTTTCCTGAGGTCTTGCCGTTGCATATCACTTTTGTAACCTTGGAAGCTTCCACTATCTTCGACAGATCCGTGGGCGTAACATTCTTTATACTGCTGTCGCTTGAACCTATGATGTCACAACTGTAGATCGCATCCCACAGGGCTATGTGGTGTGCATGCAGCATGGCTTTCTTCTCATCTATGGTCACCGGAAGTTTCTCGCCAAGCACTCTGCTGATGACATTCCAGAATCTGTTCTGCGGATGTCCGTAGAAGAACATCTGCTCCCTGGACTTCACCGATGGCAGGCTTCCCAGTATGAGTATCCTTGATTTCTCGTCGTATAGTGGGGGAAATGGATGTACTATATGTTCATATCTGTCCTCTGTCAATCTTCTCACCTCTCAGATAATATTCAAATAACTTTTTCCATTTTTCTGGTACATTGTACGCCACCTGCCGGTTATTTTTCAATTAAATTCTTGCTTTTGCAGCTATATTTTAAGTCATGTCCACATTATTTAATTTACTTCCAAATGATATTCATGTATATTAATTAAGTTAACGTAATTTACGGACTATGAGGGAGGTCCGCCAATGCGGTAACGAACACATTTGGGAGGAATTATACATGAAAAAGAGAGAATCTTTTAACAACAAATGGGGCTTCATCCTGGCCTGCATCGGCTCTGCCGTGGGCATGGGCAACATCTGGATGTTCCCTACAAGAGTCTCCATATACGGCGGCGGATCCTATCTCATACCATATTTTATATTTGTGGTACTCATCGGATTCACCGGAGTTATCGGAGAGATGAGCTTCGGACGAGCTACAAGATCCGGTCCAATCGATGCATTTGGAATCGCCATGGAGAAAAAGGGCAAGCGAAAGCTCGGTGAACTGCTGGGCGGCATACCTGTGCTCGGCGCACTGGCAATGGCCATCGGATACACGGTCGTCATGGGCTGGATACTGAAATACATGATCGGAGCTTTCACCGGAAGCACACTGTCACCGGAGGATATAGACGGCTTTGCTTCAAACTTCGGCGGAATGGCATCTTCATTTGGCAACAATGCATGGCAGATCATTGCACTTGCCATCGGAATCACCATCCTTATGTTCGGCGTGGGCAACGGTATTGAGAAGGCCAACAAGATCCTGATGCCGGCGTTCTTCGTATTGTTCATCATCCTGGCCATATATGCGGCATGCCAGCCGGGAGCCATAGAGGGATACAAATACATCTTCCGCATAGAGCCAAAGGTACTTGCAGATCCAAAGACATGGATATTTGCGCTGGGACAGGCATTCTTCTCACTCTCAGTTGCGGGAAACGGAACTCTGATATACGGCTCATATCTGCCAGACGATGAGGATATACCGGGGGCTGCCGGACGTGTTGCACTTTTCGATACGATTGCTGCCATGCTTGCCGCACTGGTAATCATACCTGCCATGGCAACTGCCGGAGCACAGCTCAACCAGGGCGGCCCGGGATTGCTGTTCATCTATCTGCCATGCCTGTTCAAGTCCATGCCTGGCGGTTATATTGTTGCCATACTCTTCTTTGTGGCTGTGTTCATGGCGGGACTGTCATCACTAATCAACCTGTACGAAGCACCAATCGCAACGGTGCAGGAGAAGCTTGGAGTTGGCAGAAAACCTGCATGTGCCATCATCGGTGTCATAGCAGTTGTGGTATCCATCTGTATACAGGGTATCGTATCTGACTGGATGGATGTACTGTCCATCTACATCTGCCCACTTGGCGCAGGACTTGCCGGAATCATGTTCTTCTGGGTATGTGGCAAGAAATATGTTGAGACACAGGTCAACACCGGAAGGGAAAAGAAGTTCACAGAGAAGTTCGTGCCTATATGCAAATACATCTACTGTCCTGTATGTCTCCTTGTATTGATACTTGGTATCCTTCTCGGAGGCATCGGCTAGACAGACATTTCAATATAATTAATAAAAAGCAGTCTGACGGATCATCACCATGTATAACACTGGCGATGTCCGCAGACTGCTTTTTCTTACTTTTTGTTCTTCAGCACCCAGATATGTTCGTTTATTCATCATCTGAAAGTCCAAATCCCTCTTCCAGGAACCTGTTCCACTCAGCATTATTGCTCTCAAGTTTTTTCTTCTGCATAATCCTGTTCCTATCTGTGAGGATGGACAACATCTCATCCACAATCTCCTCAAGAGGCAGCTCCTGATAATGCGACAGATAGCCCATCATCCTGCCCGCCGTAAAATCCGTATTCAGATTCTTTGTTATGAGATCACAGAACTCCTCGGGATATCCCCGGTCAAGCATCATCTCATAGAGCTCCATGCTCATCTCTGATCTTGGTTTCATCAGTCTTTCTCCCAATCACAAAATTTGCCACGATCGTAAATACCGCACTGATTATCAACTCCGTGTAATATCCCAGACCTCTGCTGAGTATCATACCCGGCAGCAACAATTTGCTTCCAAATATCGGCAAAAACATCTCCATGAACAGCTTCTCACTGATTCCCATACCACCTGGAAGTGGAAGCATATCGACCGCAACAGCTATAGCTCCCTGCATCAGTATGATAAGTCCTGCAGATGCCCCCGCAAGTCCGAATGCCTTGTACACAAACCATGTCGCTGCAAACAGTGAAAATCTCTGGACAAGTGTTATGAGAAATACTATTACCAGCATCCCGAAATGTCCCATCATATAATCCGCAGTCTGGTTGTATTTCTCCATCGATGCTGCAAGCTTTTCCTCACGTGACTTCTTGTGTCTCAGGAATCTCATCTTCTCAAGAAGTCTGCTGCCCTTCACAACAAATGCCTTGGCAAGTGACGGATGGAATGCGAACAGCACCATACCTGCCACACACACCACGTTCAGCATAAGTCCCAGATAGAACACCCACTGCACATCATCTATATAAGTATGTATAAACTTCTGTCCAAATATAGCGATTCCAAGTCCAAGTAGCACCAGTACCAGCTTGTACGTGATCGTCACTATGAGCAGTACCTGTGTGGACACCGGGATCGGTATCTTCTTTTTCTTCATATAATATATCTGCGCCGGCTGTCCGCCTGATGCAGATGGTGTAATACAGCTAAAGAAGAATCCAACTGATGAGAAAAGAAAGCATGTGCCCCTGCGTATCCTGACACCTAGCTTGCTCATCATATAATGGATGATCACAGATTCTCCCCATATAAATACAACAACACATACCACTCCCGGTATAAGCCACCACGGATTCACCGTCTTCATTATATCCGCAATCTGCCCTAAATCCTTGCCGTGGAACACTCCGTATATGGTGCCGGCAAATATCAGGACAAGGAACAATACGTTGAATATCATCTTTTTCTTGTTTTCCATATCTCTGCCCTTTTCATAAGTGGGGCAATACCCCTTTAAATACAGCGTGAACGTCATGCACAATGCTAGTATATCATGGATCATTCAATTAAATGGCAAAAAAGGTTGGTTTTTACTTTAATTATTTGTAATGTGAGTTTTATGTGGCATACACATTCTATTTTTCACTGTTCAGGATCGGCAGATTCTGGTTCTCCTCCCAGAGAGTCTGGCCTCCTGTGTTATATCTTCGGCTATGTGAGGATTCTTAGACAGTGCCAGCACAAAACGATCTACGTCTTTGTAGTATTTTTCGTATATTTCTTCTACTCCATTTTTTTCTTTTCCTGACGCCAAGTTTTTTACCTCCCTTCACATATAAGACCAGTATAAATGAAAAACGTTACAAAAGGAGCAGACGCATGTTAGGCGCTTCGCGCGGCGTCTGCGTACTTCACAAGGAATCCTCCCACTTACGTGGGTCCCTCCTTATGAAAATAAAATGCTGTGAATTTCGAAAATTCTTCACAGCATTTTTCATCGTTTATATTTTGTCAGATTTTCTTCTCTTTGACTAGAAGCTGTGGCCTCCACCGCCGCCACCGATGCCTCCGCCTCCGAATCCACCGCCGCCGATTCCGCCATGACCGCCGGATCCGGATCTTGTACTTCTCGTTTCACTGATCATATCATATTTATGATTCATATTATATGAAACCTTTGTACCGGTAAGTAAATTTTTTGAACCCATGTCATAAACCTTCGAGGTCTTTTTCATCAGAAGATAATTAAGCATTATAGAAAATATTATTGCAAGGAGTATGTTGCTGATATGCTTCATTGGACGGCTTATCTGCTCTCCTGCCAGCAGCATATTTATCTGCTTGAATGCCTCATTTGCGCACTCAAAATATTTCTCTTCGCTTGCATATTCATAGACATTGTCTGTTATCGTATACGCATTTGTCTTGGTGATGATCTTGTATGGTCCGCCATACGAATAGATGTATATCTGTCTGTTACGCATATCAATGAAGAACATAACGCCATCGCGGGTGCCAAATTCTCTTTTATAGGCAGATTCCGCATGGTATGCTGTAGATTTGTACATAAGGTTCGATGTAACACACAATACATTGCAATAACGGGCAGTCTCCTTCATAGTCTCCGACAATTGTGCCTCCTGACTTTCAGTCAGCACATCTGCATCATCTTTGATTACCACTTCATGCTGGTGACTATACGAATCATCCTGATCCTTCTCAGATGCCTGAGCAGTCACTACACCATTACATCCCATAACCCAAAACAGCAGTATGATCATTACAGTGATCACCATTCTGGTAATTACCGCTCTACGCACGATGATCACCTCCCTTATACTCAAACTGTGGAAGTGGTCTTGTGGACATCCGGTTGTGGCTGATAACCAGATCTATGAGTGTCAGAATGGTTGCAGCACATACCAGAAGCACGCATCCATAATAATACTTGTCCATAACAGGTTTTATCAACACGACCGCTACAGAAAGAATGGTGGCAAATGCAACAAATAATCCCATGACGCCACTTTTTCTTTTTACTCTTCTCACGTTTACTATGCCTTTTACTGCCCCATAAATGGCTACCAGACACGAGATGCACGCCACAACATAACTGGCCTTTCCCATAATATCCCAGTTAAAAAGAAACGGATTTATATCAAACTTCAGGCAGAATAATACTATTATGCACACTATCAGCTGTATAACTTCCAGAAAACAGGAAAACTTCACAAATGAAGTTATCTTATTTTTTATTTTTCTTTTTGTGTCTTTTTGTGGCTTTTTTGTTTGCAGCTTTTTTGTTTGTAGCTTTTTCTTCTTGCCTCCACTTTTCTTTGCATTGAGTGTGTGCCTTGCGAAGAATCCCACATCATTTTCATGTGTCTCTACATCTGCTATCTTCTCCATCTCATCGCAATATATCATGGTCACAAGCGCACCTATCGCAGATACAAATGCCAGTAGCACGCCAGGTCTCACCGTAAGAAATAAGTTCAGCAAAAAGTATAATGGTGCCACTCCTATCAGGCATCCCAGCAGGAACTTGCCGATATCAAGCGGTATATCCGCAGCCACTTTTCCTGTGCTGCCATTTACCGCTGCATATGCAATACGCTTACCGTTCTTGTATGACAAAAGCCACACAGGAAACAACCCGGTCTTTGCTCCAGTGATCTTTATCTCCATCGTTTCTGACAATGGCTCCTCCGGTTCACCGATAGCATCGTATGTACATAGATGATGCTTTATCTTACTCATCATCACATCATACGCCATATCACCTGTCACCTGCGCTATCTTATCCCTGTAAACCTTATAATCCACATCCGGCAGATCCGCGTAGAACCCACTCAGATATCCCATGGAAAACGTTTTCATGTCAGCCGAGTCAAATGGTGCCACCTTGCTGCTGAGATCATCCGGAAACAGCGATGATGCATCCATGGTTATATTCTCATAATGATTATCTGCAAAGCATCTTACATTATATGTATGACTGACTGTATCAACCCCTGAGCTATAGCTGTCCGTCGCCCTGACAGCGGTTTTACCTTTCTGGTCAACATCACACAGCCAATACGGCATGTAGATTCCACGGAACTCCTGCACATTTCGTCTGTGTTTCAGCCTGTTCGGAGCGTATATCGCCCTCTTCATGACTGTGGCATATGATGCCTTGCACATGTCCTTCGTCACCGCAAACGGTATCACATAGTCCGGTCTTCTCTCGCTTTTCAGCCGGCTGGAAAGCATAGTCGCTGCCCCGCAGTAACTGCAGAATCCCGTCGCTGATTCATCTGTACTGTATATCTCCCCACCACACTGCGGACAAATGAATACAGTAAGCTCCATAAGCTTGCGTTCCTCGCTGTCCTCATCCTTGTCGACACTCTCCGGCTCGTATTCATTTCCACATGCTTTGCAGTACATTTTCTTTCTTGCTATATCATATACCAGATTGCTGCCACATCCGGCACATTGTATCATATGTATTTCCCCCTGTAATATAAATTGTGAAAGATTATTAATGCAATAACCTAACTCATTATACTACCTCTTTTTATAAAGAACCAGTTCCGGATTTGTCCCTTCCGCCTCATATGTCGATATCAATATAAAATCCATATCCGCCAGGACCCCAAAACATCTGTCTCCACCAAACTCACATTCCAGCTGGAGAGCAGTTTCAACGTATCTGTATTCGGTACCGTCTCACCGTTTTCCCATCGCGACACCGCCTGCCTTGTGACCATGACCTTTCCAGCAAGGCCGTCCTGGGATAATCCCCTTTTGGTTCGAAGTTCTAATATAACGTCCTTTGTCTCCATTGCTTCCACCTCCGTTATGGATATCATAGCAGATTGCGGGGATGGTGGAAATCAACGGAGTGTTGCTCTGTTCCTATACCGACTGCGTAAACCGGCATTTCGGGAAGCCCGAGCAACCTATGAATTTTCCAAATTTCCCCGATCTCTCAACCAGCTTTTTCCCGCATTCCGGGCATATCATAGATATCTTTGCAGATGCAGACTTAATATCTCCACTTGAGTCCTGCGGCATTTTATTGCCGTTCTTCTTTAAATGATCGGAGGTCTTAGTGCCTTTTTTTTGCGTACCGTCAGATATAGCTTCGATCTCTTGGGGCTTATCGCTGGCTTCCTTGGGCTTACCGATGAGCAGCTCTCGAACCTCTTTAGCTGTTATCATCTCGGCAGTGCACTCTCTCGCAACCCTCACCGGCCTGCAAGTCCATACCGCCTTATCTCCTATCATGTAGAATCTGAATTTCGCCCTTGTCGCTGCAACATTGACGATATTATTGTTCACCCAGTTGACTGCTCCCATAGATTTGCTGTCGCATCCGAGTAGGAATATAACCTCATCCGTTCCCTGGCCCTGGAAAGTGTGCACTGTTCCAATGTTATTTGCATTAAGCCATTTTCTGACTCTTGGCTCTTTTCCGTATAACTCCGATTTCTTTATCATCTCCAGCATTCCCTCTTTCACCGATGTAAATGGTGTGATGATAAACAACCTAGGGATATCACAGGAATCCCGTTCAAATTTTCTCTCCAGTAGTTTCAGAACAAGCTCGCCCTGCGCCTTGACAAAGTGATCCTTCTTGCCCGAATTCTCAGCACCGGCTACATCTATCCAACAGCTCTTGTCCAGGATAAATGTTCTTGTCCTGTCCTCCTTAGGAGCTGCCGTCTGCTGCTTCATAGTTCCATCATATGAAAGCACATTTGAGATTGTGTACATCGGGTCAATGCAGCGTCTATGGACTACCAGTGGGCAGCCTACCCACTCTTTCTCCTCATCCTTTCCAAGATAAGTTCCATACGGATTTATATAGTCAGCAAAAGCCTGCACAGAGATTTTCTTATCCTTGTAACCTGCCAATATCTCCGCGGTAAGCAGCTGTTTTATCATGTCAGTCTCTGCGGTAACCACAGGCTCGATCTGCTTTGGATCTCCTACTATGATCGCCTTTCTGCATCTGAACATCGCACCAACTGCCATCTGCGGCTGTGCCTGTCCTGCCTCATCGACAATAAGAGTTCCAAGCACTCCGCTTTTCTTCACGTCTCCCAGAAATGTCTGCGCAGAAGCAAATGTAGTGGATATCACAGGGGTCAGCAGGAAAATGCTTTGGAGCATATATGGCATGGCTTCTTCTCTGTCAGCAAGCTTCATCCTCTCACCACAATCATCAAACACATTCCACGCAATCATCAGGTTGATGATATTATGCCGCATGCATTTTGATGAAATGACAAATTCTTTGTGCAGCTTACATGCATACAGGAATAACTTTTCACGCTCTCTATTGTACTGGGCGGTAAACCATGGATTGGTTATCTGTGCTTTTGTTGACAGCCGATCATCCTCGGATACATAACGTTCCATAAATGCAGCGTCCACCGGGGTCATCTTCATCTGCCCATGCGAGTATTTTGAAATACACCGCTGGTATTCCTGAAAATTCTGCAGGCCTGATATCCTGTTGTTCAAAGAAGTTATCTCTCCATTAAGTTTTGATATTGTCGCTTTCTTCTCCTGAATGAATATATCTCTTGCGGATGTATCCTTACGCCTTGCGAACAATCCCTTCGGTCTGCTTTCCTCAAGCTCGATCAGCTCTTTTTGTTCAGCAAATAACTGACGCTCAAGCATCTGCCGCTTTCTTTCCACATCACTTATTTCACATGACAAATCCTCTGGTGCATCTTCCTGCAGCTCCACAGGAACCGAACCTGCCAGAGCACAGATCTGTCCTAATTCTTTTCGTAAGTTTTCAACCAATTTATACTGAGATAAAAACTTTTTTCTTACCTCCAGATATTTTGCCTTATGCTGCTCCCTGACATCATTTGATCTGTAGTCCTCCACAAATGGCTTCAGGACCGAATTGCAATACTTACGGATATTTGCCTTTCTGCCAAACGGAGCGGATATCAATCCCCAGCAGTCAGCTCCGCCTAAAAGTTTATCCGCATAACGCGTAAAATAAATGTCCTTCTCCTCTCGGCTCTTACCATATCTGGTTATAGTCTCCACATCACCTGACTTGTTGATATCAAACAAATCATGAACCTCATCCAGACCGCAGCGGATCTCCTCTTCGTCATCCCCAGACGACTCCAGACTGTCAAGTATATCCCTCGCCTTCGGAAGGTCTATCGTGATATTTTCCACCGCCGCATTGTTACATGACGCGACCAGCATACTATAGTTGTTGATCTCATCAACATTTATCGAATAATAATGAGGCGCATACTGGTAATAAGCATTTGCATTTGTCTCTAGCGGTCCATGAGAAAATGAATGCATTTCGAATATAGAGTCTGGATCTTCTGCGTTCTCAGCGAGAAGTTTGGCACGCTCAACGATATTGCTTGCCACGATCTCCTTGAGCAATGTAGTCTTTCCCGTTCCGGGAGGTCCGTTTACAGAAAAAACTGGAGCATCCCCGTCCTGTCTGATTGCAATATTGACTGCAACCTGCTGCATCAACGCCGGCATATATTTGGCCGGCCATTTTCCCCTTGGCGAATTTGTAACGTTAAGAATTCTGTCAAAGAACAGCTTCATCTCACTTTTTCCCGCATCCGGCGAGATGATCGTTCTCGGTAAATCGTCTGGGCCTTTCGACTTTTCGTACCCTGCCAGAATGTACTCGATCACTTTCTTCTCATATTCATTCCCATCGCCAAAGTTCCCGTTCTGAACCAGCTCTGACAACTGAATAATGTCATTCAAAAAGAAACTTTTACCCTGATCCGCATAGTCAAATGCGTCTTCGTCCGCATCTCTGGCCTGTTCGCTCGCATACCTGTTGTATTCGGCAATTCCCATCGATTCCTGAGGATCATCTAAGAACCTGTGTTTCACATACTCATTAAAAATCTTTTCATATATGGTTGAAATGAACTCATCGACATTCTGGTCCTGCAGTTTCTCATCAATCTCTCCAACAAGTTCTTTATATTTGTTAGTATCGAGAGCAAAGTCATGACTATTATGTGCTCTTGACTCATCCCACCTGGCAACTGCCCACAGTATCGATGACAGCTGGAAACTATTCTTAAGATACACGCCTTTCGTATCTGTCTTGAATGAGCACCATGCGATCGCGCTCTTTTTTGGATAAGCTATCTCAGGATTATCGGATTTATCCTCTATAAACTTCTCAAGATAATCAACTACTGTATTCCTCTCTACCTTCCCCAGACAAAAATGGATCTCATCACCAACCGAAAGAAACTTCGCATAGTCGTCCCTGTCTTTTTCCAGGATCATTTCCAGATCTATATCAGAAGCCGACAAAACTGGCAAATCAAAGAAGACCTCGATCTTCTCTGCCTTAACCTCTTTGCCATTCTTAATATTCTTAATTAGCTTTTTGTTCTCTGAACTTTCCTGTGGAATGTCGGTCTGACCTAGAAATTCTGTGATTTTCCAGTAGTTTAAGATTTCCAGGACTGCGTTCTTTCGTTTGTCTTCCATTCGGTGTGCTCCTTGTGGTGTAACCCCTAATCTTCTTTCTTGAAATATCTTCCGATTTTTCTTATAACCTCACTTTTGAATCTGTTTTTACATTTGCTTACCCTTTATCTTATCCACCAGTGTCACGTCCGCCGGCAGCCAATCGACCGAATCAAGTTCCTCTATAGTGAGCCACTTCGCATCTTCATGTTCTTTTAATTCTATATTAAGGGAGCAAGAGGTGCAAGCTCCAAAGGTGTTATTGTTCCCGATGGTTTTGCAGTTTTTAAAGATTCCCAAATTGCTTCCAGTACCGTGCCCAGTATGTCTGCACCTCCAATCAAATTACGTACTTCTCTTATTGAAAAGGGAATCATTGATTCAAACTTCTGCTTTACAAAAGACTATATCTTTACCAGCCCTTCATTGGCAGCTGCTATTGTTATGGGAAGAAATGCAAACGGAAGAATCGAATGGAAAACAGAAGACCATAAATCAATCAAAGATATTGAAGAAAAACTTTGAAAATTAAAATCATATGTTCCCATTCTTTTCAAGGTTGTCAAATACGAGCCTGGCTGAGCCTTTAGTACAACGATTGATCAGAAAAGCCGGAAATGGTTTTTCTCTTGTGAAAAACAGAGTTAATAAGGTCTTTGGGGAATCTCTTGAAGATTTAACTGTATCCACAACACAGTAAACAAACTCCCACTTAGCATTGTCCTCCAAATGGTCAATATTTTTGTACCCAAATCGTACCCAACGCCATCTAAAAAATTCCTACAAAGCCTGTAAATACAAGCCTTGTAGGGATTTACCCATTTATTCAAACTCGACAAGTCCGAAAGTGTTATTAAACATATCTGTTTAGTTTTTATCTCTTTTCTGCCGTTATTTTATCTCTGTTACATATACTATTTTGGCTTGCTGATTTTCTGTTGCCAATTTGTTGCCACTTTATTATAACTGCGTTAAGATTACTTCGCAATCATTATTTTGAAAATATGCTTCAAATGCTTCAAACAACGCTTTTATGGCATCCCATTCATTTGCTACGGCACTTTCCATTGTATTATCTCCACAAGTAATGTTTCATTTATTGTAACGTCAATACATCACCCAAACACATATATGTTTGCAAAATACATCTTTCAGCATCTTCTTTTGTAATATCTGAATGTACTCCTTCACACTGTAAATTACTCAAATTATCAATCCAGTCCAAAAGATATATCACATTACTTCCTACAAGTGTCTTCTTCATAGACTTATCTTCAAGTTTCTCAATTACAGCAGATAATTTGTTTTTATAATGATTGCCACTCACATCAATTTCTGCACCTGACTTTGTTTTATATACCTTATCTTTATAATCAGGAAAATGCTTAGAAAATAGTTCAACAGCAGTACTTTCAAACAATCTACGACAAGTCGTCAATGCTTGTGAATACATCTCAGGATTTCCAGAATTTATTTTTCCTTCAATTGCTTGTAGTTTTAACAACGTTTCTTTTGACAACTCTGAAAAAGCTAAGTCAACCTGTTCTCTATATCTTGCAAAAACATCTGTTGCAACATTACCAAAATTCAGCTCTATGTGCTTTTTCAAAGCGTATTCATAATACTGGGCTTTTAAAGATGCAAGTCTTTTTTGTGCAATAGCAACATCCGCTACCATTGTAATTGTTGATCTGTGAACATTTGTTGTTAGTCTATCCATAGCCATTAACGCCAACTCACCACTCACAGATGCACCATTAGTTGTAAAATTTCCGACCGCCTTCTGCTGTGCAGTAATTTTTTCTTCAAGTTCAGAGGCTAATTCTGTAAATATATATAATTTTCCATCTTTTTGATAACCTCTTCCTTTTTTATATGCAATATTCCACGCATCACTTATAACTCTTCCATCGTTATTTTGGGGATAACCACCATATTCATATTGAAGCCAAATAAGATTTTCCTCATCATTTGTAAGTCGCGCAATCTTCGAGCATTGTAGCAACGCAGATTCTGTAGTTATTGTACTGTCTTCAATTCCATCGATTACTTTTTCACACGCTTCTAACGCTTTTTCAATCTTATTCAATTTTTCACCTAGCATTCTAATCTCTTATCCAACCTTTTATTGTTTTTTTAATAATTCGTTTTCAAACATACGTTTCCAAATCACTCTATTCATCACAATATATTTTTAATATTTTTAATCAGCCTTATGTTCCACTCTTTCCTCTAAAGCGCTTACTTTAATTTGAACTTTATTAAATATACTCGAATTTTTTGTCAATAAAGAAACATTTTTTTCCTCTTCTTTGTTTATTACATCTCTCACTATAAAAATAGAATCTATAATTATATCTTTTTGCTCAAGTTCTGCTATTTTCTTTCTTTTATATTGATCCTTAAGATTCCTATATGTATTTAACAAAATAATATCTCCAGTATTCATAAAACGAAAACTATCAATATTTTCATTCATCCATATTTGCTTAACTCCTATATATTTGGCAAACTCATCTTTACTACTATTTCGCCTAGTTTTTCTATACAATGTCAAAACTTCGGATATTGCATTATATACATTGTACGCTTCTATAACTTTATCAGCTGTCAAGCCAACTAATAACTCTTCAATTTTGTTTTTATCAAACAACGCATTTTTCCCACGCTTTGCCAAACTTGCATTCTTATCAATCCAGTATCCTACATAGTACTGAATTACATTTTCCAATTCCATGACAATTTTCCCTTGAATATCAACTCCATGTTCCTTCATATATTCATATTCATTAATTTGTCTTTCCAAAAAATATCCTTTTTCCAACAATTTTTTTTGAAGATCCCTAATGACAGTATGATTCGCAATAAAATAACTATCACGTATTGGAGTTTGCGAATTTAAAAATTCTGTTATTCGCATACGCTCACTATAATCCGCTATCGATATCACTCTCACAAGAATATATACGGTATCATTTAATTTTCCCTTTTGAACTGCATTGTAAAGTGTATTCAATGTTTGACATCCATTCACAACTGATGCTCCTGTTAAAAATATTTCATTTGAAGCAGGACTATTCTGTGCTTGATCACAAATAAAAACAATACCATTATTATAAAAATAAAACATATCTGCTTGGTCCGTTGAT
This sequence comes from Coprococcus sp. AM14-16, assembly GCF_003434675.1. NCBI lineage: Bacteria > Bacillati > Bacillota > Clostridia > Lachnospirales > Lachnospiraceae > Coprococcus > Coprococcus sp. AM14-16. The sequence goes on along the minus strand of NZ_QTLL01000004.1, from coordinate 178,350 downwards.
GTCGCAGTTCTATTAATACCATTGTTTACCGAAGATCCGTATTCATATAAACGAATATTCTCATCAAAAATAGTTGCAATATTATTTGAAATCCCTTGGACAAGCTCTTTTCCATTTACAAATCCAACAAATGAATCTATTTTTCGGGTTTGAACATTATATGCGGGTTGCATCTGCTTATACTTTAAAGATACTGAAATGCTATTTTTTCTATTTATTTTTTCATAAATATTAGCAATAGCATCTCTATCATGGTACACAATTTCCAATTCACTCCCCGTATCTTGCCTGAAAGTTTCCGCATTACTTTCAACAATACTTTTATTTGCGACTATTCCCTTATTATAACTAACAAAACAAATTCTAAAATGTGTTATAAGGCTATTTTCTAATCGCGACTTAAATTCTGCAAATTTTGTATTACTTCCCTCATAGCATCTCTCATTAGATATTAATGTCATAAAACCATTCCATGTTTTCAAGATTTCCCCTTGGTCAATCTCATTCTTAATGTTTTCTTTTTTAGCAGGAAATTTATATTGCATCACGATTAGTGCTTGATTCTCTTCGTCAATAATAACTGAGTCGATCCCTAAATCCCCAGCCCCATCAATTAATGCTTCCGCTATATCTTGTTCCTGTAATTTGTAATAGTTTTTCAAATACCAATGTGCAAAAGCTAAGGAATCTGTTTTGTATTCATTACTTTCTCTAATTCCCTTAATATTTTCACATATTTTCGCATAATAAGATTCGTATTTTGTTACCGCCATTTTTTCTCCTCATATACTTTATCCAAAGTAAACTCTTACATAAATATTTTTCATAACACGATTTGTCAATATAACTTGTCTATTATATCACTTTCAATTTACATTTTTCATTCTCTCGGTCCCATAAATCGATCGCCATTCAGATGTATCATATGCTCCGGCATTTCAGCAATCCAGACCTCTGTTTCCCATGCAAGTTTTTCCGCAAATTTCTTATATGTCTTGAAATCCAGAAATGCGGTTACAAATACTTTTCCTGCTGTTACATCTTTCGTCATTTCTGTAATTTCCAATATACGCTTTGGATCCATCGGACCGACCGATGTTACCGATTCCACAAAATAGATCCAATTCTTATCCTCACGATATAGCACTACATCAGGCATCTTATCATGCAATGTAATTTCAAATCCCAGTTCTTTTAATTTTTCTACATTCTTTACCAGATCTTTTTCTATTGTATCGCCAACGTACAAACATTCAGAATTTGGTGCAAATCTCGGTGCAAATTCCTCGATAATGGCTTTTTGCAGCTCATTATGCTTACCTGCTGAAAATTTAAAGCTTTCACCATTTATATTTACTGGCATCATTGTCATCTTCTTTTTAGAAGCGTACAAATCAATTAACTTTTCATGATAATAAAGAAACCGCTTTATAGATTCTTTCCATGCTAGTGTTTCCATCGTTATCAGTATTTTAATTGTTTCTTCCGTCAATCTGTAGCGATAGTTCGGACTGTTGGTTGCTTTTCCATTATCCTCTATCAAAGCAGCTGTCCTGAATCTGTGCAGAGCCTGCTTTCTAAACGTTTCTCTGCTGTTTTCTGCATAGCTCATACCGTAAAATGTGTTAACAAACTGAATAATATCATGAATACGAATCCACTCATTTGTTGCTTCACTCCATGACATATCCGGCTTTATTCCTGCCATAGCCAGTATCACATAGCAGCATATATCTGCCTGCTGTGCTTTAGGCATACCTATTGTTTGCAGAAATTCTCTTGTTTCCTCTATTTTCTTATCCACAGTATCCCTCCAGTATCAAATTGCAATTTGCCTCCGAATAATCCTTACTTTTAAGCACTTTTCTGCCCATTTCCTGAATATCCTCTAACTCTGGCACAGGCATTGCATTTATCTCTGTTGAATTAACCTGTGTAGACCCATTTAAAATACGATAATATTCATCATAAAGTGTAGAATTAAATAATACATACAACCCATACACCAGACATTCTGACATTTCCGTTAATACACCGTCCACAAAATTAATTTTATTCTGTGTACTTATCTTTTGGTACTGCGGAAATCTTTTAGCTAAATATACTCCACATTGTAATCTTCGTGGTTCTTCCTTTGCTGTAAATCGCTTTACAAATAGATAGTTCTTGTTATCTTGCATTAATCCCTTTTGTTCTGTCACCACATATTCATGTTCTTTCTGGATTGGAAATTCTACCTTTCCTTGCTTTATATGCTGTGAATAAAATAAAGGTATTGCCCCTTCTTCCGCTTCATCCCTCAAAATATCACGATTACGGAAATCTACGGTCAATCCCGTTTTCATTTTTACTCCTATTGCCGGAAGTGTCTTATCAAATTTATGCAATTTCTTTAATACTTCCACTTCATTTTCATCTGTCACAAGATAAACATAATAATCTGATCCTGCTACAACCAGATCATACGGAACTGTTAATGATGTCAGCTTCCCAAAATCACTATTTGATTTCGATGATGTAATCGTAACGGTTTCTGGCTTTTCACTTGTCTTTTTTACTTTAATAATAATTGTTTCCTGCAACACACTTTCTTTGTCAAAAACCTTATTTCTGCTGACAAAAAGATGAATATATTCCAATTTCCCTTCTGTCAGAAAATATTCCCGGAAACGTTTAAAATACGCCCCTGATGTCCATGATCTTGGAATGATGTAAACCATCTCTCCATTTTCACATAAATTAAATAATCCCATGGACGCAAAAATGAAATATAAATTCGGTGCACCATAACATACCTCTGGCATTGCTGTAGCTTCTGGCGCATCTTTCGGAATTTTCATATACGGCGGATTTCCAATCACAAAATCATATTTCTTAGGCTCCGCATTTCCTCCCAACATATGATTAAAATCCAAATACTGGCTCAAAATATAATTATCTTCAACGATATTAACTGTAAGTTTTTTTCTTGTCTCTTCTTTACAATATTCCAGATTACGTTTCAACAATGGCAATACATTTTCATCGTTCTCATAGCAGGTAAGCTCAATCTCCTGAATAGAATCTATTGTTTCCATTCGCTCAATAAAAGCACATGATAATATACCTGAACCAGCCCCTGCATCAAGCACACTTACTCTGCCTGTTTTCTCATCCAACTTATATAATCCCGCCATAAAACGGGCAGTTTCCATACTGGTAAAAAACTGTCCATATTTTTTACGTTCTTTTTTCGGCATACTCTCTATATATTCGTTTGTAAGTTCTATAATTTTTTCTAGCATATTCCACCTACCTACAAGCCTTCTATTTCTTTCTATTATACTATAGCACAGACCCTTTTTCAACGTTTTGTAGAACATGTGTTCTATTTTTTAATTTCCGTTGTATTATAATCATTATCATCTATATCTATAACATCGTCGTCACTCTCACCTTTGACAGAAAAGACTCCTGTCATAAACCATTTATATGCTCGATCTGCGATAACCTTTGTTTCCACCAAATCCAATCCACCACCTACAATAGCACCTACTCCTGGCAACATCTTTCCAAGATTTACGATTCCTTTTGAACCAAATTTCGTAACAAATCTGAAGCCAATCTTCTGATTAATCTTTGTCAGGACCTTCCCTGGTATCTTTTTTATAACACCATTTGCAAATTTTACACCAAATTTGATTCCTGCCTGTTTTAACAAACTATTCACTGCAACTCCTGCAAGACAAGCATATACAAAGGTTTGTGTCTGATCACTACTCAAATCATAATCAGCCATATATGCTGTACAAGCTATCATCCGCATTTGTACATAAATTACACTTCCTATATTCGCTGGTATCGCAACTGGCATTGTTATAAAGCCACCAAGTCCTGTTACAACTCCTGATATTGTACATTTGGCAATTTGATTTTTCAGCATATCCCTACAAGCTTTTTCCTTTGTCTCGTGCTTTGACAAATAATCATTTGCCATATCTTCAACACCGGGACTGACCATCGGTATTCCATTTAAACATTTTTCATAGCAAGAGTCTAATAATTTCATAATGTCTTCTTGCGTCATTTTTTTCTTTTCCATATTTCTCATAATTCCAATCTTCACATTCTTTATAAGCTCATGAATTATATTCAACGCAGACATAGTTCTATTCAAATTTTATCATAATTGCGAGAATTGCTCCATCCTATTTTCACAAACATGCTCCACCTACAGTTAAAAAAAGTGGCAACTATAATCACCTTTTCCATTTATCTATATACGATTTTCTTCAATACAATCTCTTCTGCACAAGCCCTGATATTATTCATTTTCCCAACCCATGCCATCTGATCCTGCATCTTCAGTTCTTCCGTCACTCCATGCACTCCTTTCATCTGCTCTACCAGTCTGTCCATCATCTGGTTACACTCCTCATCAATCAGATGCAAGTGCTCATTTAACTTTCCAGCAAGTACCAACTCCAGATATAGTCCCTTCCGATGCTCCTGCAAATATGTTTTTCTCAATATTCCATACTTTCCAATCAGATACTCTGTCTCTTCTGGAAGGTACAGATCTGGATAATACAGACCGTCCTCTCCTAAAGTATAACTGATTCCATTTTCTCCCATAATGTGTTTCTCCATGATTGTCCTCCTATCTTGCTCCCCGATCTTTGTTCTGACTACGGGTATGCTGTTTATTTTTCTGTTCATTCTGTATTTCTTGTTTCTTTTCTGCCAGCTTCGCCCTAATACCATGTGCTACTGGCTCTTTTCCTGTTTCTTTCTTCCATTTTTCTATTGCAGTTCTATACTGACTATACTCAGTTTGAGAAGCCTTAAAATCCTTTAAAAAATCCTATACACTTCTATAACCGATCTTCTGCACAATTCTTGGAAGGTAATCTTTCATATAGGTGCTGTTTCCTCTGTCTGCATGATTTCTACATCATCATCCTGCTCTTCACAATCCTCAAAGCTTGCCCGAAAGCTGATTGTTGGATATTTGTGTACTCCGCTCATAGCTTGTCCTCCTCATTCTCAAGTTCTAATCTGTCTGCCAGTTCTGCCTGCTTATTCGGATATAAATGTGAATAAGTATTTAATGTGGTTTCTATCTTTTCATGTCCCAGCCGCTCTGCTATTGCCAATGGCTGAAATCCAAGCTCCACCAGAAGTGATGCGTGGCTGTGACGCAGATCATGAATATGGAATCCGCAATCCAAAACCTGACCAGCTTTTAAAGATTGCCAATGCGCTAGGCATCAGCATTAACATTTTCATGGATTTTGATATAGAAACAGTTTCTGATGTATTATCATTACTGTTTAAACTGGATGACCAGATTGATATGAAATTTGAGGCAGATAAGGACGATGAGGGCAATTTCAAACCTGCTACTGTTAAGCTGTCCTTTAAGAACAACCTCATCAATAAAAAACTCTGTACCTATATGAAAGCTCTGGAAATTCGTGAAAATATGCAAAATGCTAAAGATGAATATTCAGAAGAAGAGTATACTGACAGTTTGCAGCATATCAATGAAAATATCGAAGAAATCAAGCAACACCTGCTTGATGACAATATGGTTGTCAAAAAAGACACTGACCGCCTTACTGTAAAAAATTATCCAAATTAGTGAAACCTCGTAAATTATCAAACATAAGATGATAATATCTAATTAAACAGAAAGCACCCACTCCAAGGGTGGATGCTCCGAGTTTAGGTTAATGAATGTCCTTAAGGACACCGCCTATCCTGTTGGCAGACAGGATAGGCATTTTTATTTTCGTCTGCTCTTCCTCGAAGAGCTTTTCTCTTTATCGAGAAAGGCAAGCAACGCTACAATCAAGCTACCAAAGGACATCAACAATGCTAATATCCCAATGAAAATCGAAATGGTCTCATAAGCCGTCATCGGCGCCACCTCTACGTCGCAAAATACTATTTAGCATCGGTTACAATCGGAAAGTTCATTTCAACAATAAACTCTTTTTTTTCTATTCTTGCTTCAATCTCTCCATCCATCCGACTAACCAGCTCCTTTGCAATAGATAGTCCCAATCCAGTAGATGTTTTACTTCTGGCAACATCTGCTTTATAAAATCGCTCAAATACCTGATCTATATTAATCTGTTCTGGATGTGTAACCTGATTGCTGATTCTAAGCACCGCCTGATTTTGATCACGTTCCAACACAATGCTAATCTTCTTTTCTCCATGATCCAGCCCATTTTTTATCACATTCTGGATAACACGGCGGAGTCCCTGCCTGTTTCCATGTATATACAACTGTTCTTCCGTAATCTGAATATCCGGCTGAATTTCCATTCTTACCCATTCATCATAGTATGAAAAAACTGTTTCTTTCAAAATCCGGTTCATACAGCACAATGTCAATTCCAAACTGTAAGATTCGTTTTTTAACTTTGTAAACATAAAAAGTTCTTCCAACATTTCATTCAGACTATGAATTCTTTCGTGGATAGTGCTTAAATAACGTTTCTGATCCTCTATATTTTCACATTCTTCCATTAGCTGGAAATATCCGTCCAAAGATGTCAGTGGTGTGCGGATATCATGAGAAAGATTTGTATAAGTGTCCGCAATCAGAGCTTCTTTCTCCTGATAATGCTGCTTCTCTTTTCTTCGCAGTTCCAGAAGCTCATTCAACTTGTCAGAAAGCTTTCCTATTCCACCCACATCAAATTCATGGTTAATCAACATGTTACTGTCATGTTTCATCATAAACGCCAATTGGCGGCAGATGTCTTTCACCTGCCGCTGGTATTTCCACATAATAATAAATTGTAAGATAATAATTCCTGCTAATATCCCAATTACGATATACATCCGTTAAATATCCCTCTTTTGAAAAACAACGCTGCTTACTGATATCATCATAACGATGAACACTATTGCCACACCAAATGCCGCCAAACACTCATTTCCACTCGGATTCATAGGAAGCAGTGATAATTTTCCTGTTATCGTATACTTATAAATCTGGAAATTCTGAATTCCTATTTTTTGAATGGCACTATTGATCACCCCATACACAATGGTCATTACATTCATGCTAAGACAGACAGCAATGACCATGCTGATTACATTATTTTTCAAAATAATTGCAATCGCCATACAAATCAGCACAAGTGCATAATGAAGAGCCAGTTCAGTCACAAAATAAGATAAAATTGCCTTTGTATTTCCCCATTCCAATTCCCCGAAAACAATACCATTCGCCGCTGCCTGAAATAAGAATGCACCTGCCATTGTCAGTACCGTAAAGACAGCCAAGGCAATTGCCCTGGAAAAAATCAGAGTTCCTCTATTTCTAACCTGACCTCCTATATTCTTAATATATCCGCTACTGATATCCGCTGTTGAAAACAGAACAGTAAAAATCACCAAAAGCAGTGCATACAATTTTCCTTGGGAATTGGCAAAAAAGATATCATATACCGTCACCTTTTCTCCCGGCTCCGTAGGCAGCATTACCATCATTCCCACATTAATATTATCCACAGTAGGTTCAGTAACCTGCTCCTGTTCCATGGCATCCTTTTCAGTCAAAAGCACATAATCCGTCTTGCATAAAGATGTTGTAATCAATAATATTGCTGCCAGTACGATCCAGATTACATACATACTTTTGGTTTTAAGCATCCGGTATAAATCCATTTTTATTATATTAAGCATGATCCGCACCTCCCGTCAGATTCAGAAAATAAGTTTCCAGTTCTTCACTGGTTATGGAAATCCCTTTTACCGGAATTCCTGACTTTGCAAGTTCCATATTCAACGCTGCACTTTCATTCAATCGTTCAAAAATATGAATATGCTCTTTATCTGTTACCTGATAGTTGGTAAATCCCATAGAATCCATCACCGGAATCGCCTGTTTCGGATTATCCAATGTCAACTCTATCCGTTCACTGCATCTTCTTATTAATTCTTCTCTTGTAATTTCCTGTAATAAACTTCCATTATGAATAATTCCATAATCAGTAGCAATCTTCGATAATTCCTCAAGAATATGACTGGAAATGCATATTGTCATATTCTTCTCTTTCTGAAGTCTCTGAATCGTATCCCGGATCTCTGCAATACCCTGTGGATCCAATCCATTGATTGGCTCATCAAGAACTAGTAAATCTGGTTCTCCAACCAAAGCAAGACCAATTCCCAAACGCTGTTTCATTCCAAGTGAAAAATGTTTTGTTTTTTTCTTTCCCACATCCTCCAGACCGATAATTCTCAATATTTCTTCAATATAACTTTTTTTCTTTATTCCAAACAGCTTGCATTTGATATTCAGATTTTCATATGCAGTCATATTTCCATAAAGTCCCGGTGCCTCAATCAGACATCCTATCCGTGATCGAACTTTTTGCAAATCCTTTCCCTTGTATCCGAACATCTCGATTTCTCCACAAGTTGGCTTGGAAAGTCCACTGATCATCTTCAGACAAGTTGTCTTCCCAGCTCCATTCCGACCGATAAAACCATAAATAGCACCTTTTTTAATATGCATATTGACACTGTCCACAGCTTTATGGTGTCCATATTGCTTAGTCAAATTTCTTGTTTCCAATAACATTTCGCTCAAGTTTTTCATCTCCTTTTTCTTATCTGCATTTATCATAAAGGAATAATCCTAATCAAACGCAAATAAATAGTAAAAAAAGAGTAAAGATTATAGATGAAGACGATAACCGATTCCCCAGACTGTTTCAATATATTCCTCAGATGTAACTGTTTTTATCTTTTTACGAATATTGCTTATATGTACATCCAGAGTTTTTGTTTCACCCATATATGGTTCGTCCCACGCATATTCAAAAATGTCCTCTTTACTGAAAACCTGCTTCGGATTTCTGAGCAGTAATTCTAAAATCGCAAACTCCTGTCTTGTTATCTTAGGAAGTATTTTTCCACCAATGCTGACCTGAAAAGTAGCTTTGTTCAATACCATCTCTCTGAACGAAAGGTTAGATTCTTTTATTTCCTTTTCTTCTGTATGACGAAGCTGTACCTTAATTCTTGCCAGTACCTCTCTGATTTCAAAAGGTTTCGTTATATAATCATCAGCCCCACTAGTTAAAACCTTTACCTTTTCATCCAAGCTATCTTTCGCAGTCAAAACAATAACCGGAAGATTTCCCTTTTTCCGTATTTCCTCCAGAACTGCTTCTCCTGTAATTCCCGGCAACATCAAATCCAGCAACACCAGTGCATAGCTATGCTCCTGCATATTCAAAAGCAGCTTTGCCTCAGTTCCGGAAAACGCCTGCTCACAGGAATAGCCTGCTTTGGATAATGCTTCCTGAAGCAGATTATTGATATTTGTATCATCTTCTACAATCAGTATTTTCTGCATGATAGTTCTCTCCTCTATTTTAAACTGTGAAAACATTATTTTCTTGCATTATACGCTTTCCCTGTAAATGTCAATGAAAAAGTTTACCAGTCGCTAGCGAAAAAGTTTACCACTCCGCTAACGAATTAGTTTACCATCTGCTATTGAATAAGTTTACCACTTTGGCTCAAATATAAGGGAATGCCCGTGGTAATTGACATTCCCCCAGATGTTAGCCGTAAAGCTTATCAGCTACACCCTCGTATGCATCAAGCATAAGTTCATAGTTGTCATCCAGTTCCTTTACGGTTTGCTGTAGGAGCCAGATATCTTCTATGAGATTGTTGTATTTTTGGATCAGTTCTGACTTCGTCAGATCTGTGTTTTCATCAAGAAAGTGGTACTCATTCATCTGAGACGGCCTCCTTTCCTGAAGTGATCACAGCTGCGTGTTCGTCCCGATAAGGGTTGGACGAGTTCATGTTGAGTACGTGAGACATAAATGTCAGACGCCCAACCAGAGCAGCTACCATTGTTTTATTTTCAAACATAGTTGTCCATTCAGAGAACTTGAGATTAGTTGATACTATAACGCTTTGTCTCTCTGCCCGATCAGATATGATCTTGAATAACAGCTCAGACTGATGAAGGTTGAATGTCAGATAGCTGAGCTCGTCAATTATAAGAAGTTCGGCTTTATCCAGCTGGCGCTCAAGCTTCATGAGGCTTCGATTGTCCTGCGCTTCAATCAGCGAGTTAGCAAGATTTGCTGCAGTGTAGAATTTAACCTTCATGCCCAGGTTGCAGGCCTTGATGCCGAGTGCAATAGACAGATGTGTTTTGCCGGTACCGGGATTCCCGATCATGACTATGTTTTTACGTTTTTTGATAAAGTCACATGTTGCCAGTTCATTAAGATAAGCTTCATCCAGATGTTCAAATCTGTGCAGATCAAGCTCATCAAAAGTTTTCAGATATGGAAAATGGGCCGCTTTAATGTGCCTTTGTCTTGTTGCAGCTTGTCTGGTATCATACTCATTCTTCATAAGTTTGATCAGGAAGTCTGCATAACTGGAATCGTCATTCAGATGCTGTATTATATCGTTGCAATGCTTGAAAGTTGGCAGTTTTAAAAGTTTAGAGTAGAACTCTATTGTCTGCTGTTTTAATTCATCCATCAGCTCACCCCGCATTTCTTATCAAACCTTACGAGATCCGGGTCAGCTACTTCAATGTCATTACTCATGTGAATGATGTTTGTTTCTACCGGTTTGTGCAGATTTGAGCGTATGATATCAACCGTAGGTACTATTCCTGATGGAAGGCTGTGTTTGACAGCAAGGATTTTTTCTTCACCATAATCCACACACAGTCTGAGAAGCTTAACCATTTCGGCATTACCACCGGGAAGCTTTTTGCCCCAGTCGATGAGTTCTTCAGCAACCGTGTCACGTACTGGTTTTGCCTGAAATACGCCTCTTGACTTGCGTTCCAGCAGATCAATGTAGTGCTCAAGGCGGTAAGAAGTTTTTCCTGAACCAAAGAGCCTGTCATGTGTTGCAATAAGTTTTCCATTATACATGATGAGGACTTTATCAGCGTATCCTTTTACGGTTACTGTACGGCGTAGATATCTTACCGGTACTGAGTAGTTATTCTTTTCAAATCTGGCCGTAGAATAATCACCTATCTCAGGAGTTGCAGTGCGGCTTGTATCATACCTATATATAGGAACAGAATGAAGATACAACTGCTCCTCATGGTATGCTTCATTTACACTTATCGTTCTTGACTGAACTTTGTGAGTTTTGCGGTAATTCAGACAATCCTCTATGAGCTTTGCGTTAAGCTCCTCAAGAGACTTGGCTTTTGGTACTGGCACCATAAAATTTCTTCGTGAATAACCGACTAGATTTTCAACCAGACCTTTTTCGTTACCGCTTGCTATGTTACAGAAATCAGTCTGAAATGCATAATGAGCTGCAAATGCCGCATAGCCATCGGTTGCTATAGCATGTTTGCCAAAGCCCTCCCTAACGGCAACTTTGGCATTGTCAAAAATCAATCGATTGGGCACGCCGCCAAAGTGATCAAACATACGTTGCTGGGCTTCGAGAAACGATTCAAGGTTCTGCGTATAAAACAACTGGACAAATATGTCACAGCTGTAACATAATCGCCCGCAGAAGCTGTATAGCTTTTGCTTGACACCATTTAGATAAACAGTGCATTCACCCCAGTCTATCTGTATGGCATCTCCGGGATCATACTCAAGCGGTATGTCTGCCTGTGGATGTACAGAATGCTCTTTTCTAAGATCGTTTACGGCCTTTCTGATAGTGGATTCTCCTCCGGCGAATCCCTTCTCAGCGACAAGACGATCATAAATACGTTTTGCCGTGTGCCGTTGCTTGGCGAGCCCCTCCCGTTCATCTTCTCTGAAACAAGAGAGAATGAATTCGCGAGTCTCGTCGGTGATGATTGTTGAATCCCTGTGGTACTCTTTCCGATTACCCGGGATAGTAGTTCCATCACAATACTTTTTGACTGTCTGCCTGGATATGCCAAGTGTTTTGGCTATGGCACGGATCGACATTCCGTCATTGTGATAGGAACGGATAAGGTAATACATGTCCATTTCTACTTTCACACCTTTCGTCTCCTTCGTAAGATTTTGAACATAAAAATCTTACAGGATGTATTCCAGGTGGTAAACTTATTCAGTAGCGAAATGGACTAAAGTGGTCAACTATTATAATAGCGTTTACACTTTCCCCTTTTTTCCCGCAATTACTCCCCACAGATCCCCGGAATTCTCCAGTACATAACATACTTTTTTTCCAGCTGAACTTATAATTTTCAGTATTGCTGTGCTTCCAAGATGCATATATCGCTTTTTCTTACCATTATGCCTTTATTTCTCCATCAGTGCTTTCGCACCCCTTATCCCGCCCACAAATAGAGCCAAACTAGAGCCATTTGATAAAACAAATGCCGGAAGCCCGCATAAATACAGGCTTTCGGCATTTTAGTCCGTTATTCAAACTCGGCAAGTTGTCGTTTTAACTTAACCTGTTTTGTTTAAGTATTATTAAAAATCTGCCAATATTTTACTTTATTTGCACACTTTATTTTGGCTTACTGATTTTCTGTTGCCAAAGTGTTGCCAAGAAACGGTTTTTAACAATCTTGTCATTGCAACACACCTATGATGTAATTAATGCCTTAATTTCTTGATGCATTTTTTCATAATCATATTTTTTCCCTTTTTCCTCCAATACATATATTCTGATAAACTCACTTTTATAATTTGCCAATTTACTAACAATTGACAATTTATCCCCCGCTAAATATGAAATTTTTCCATTGTCTGGGTCATACAATTTCACTGCCTCACGTAAATCCTCTGAATCGGCATTTTTTTCTGCTACTTTATAGCTATTATGTATTTTTTCAATTGTAATTGGCACAATTTGATAGCCCCACCTATCACTACCTATAATTTGAGTAATCTTGTCCGGATTCTTTTTTAATTCCCATTTCAAAACTGCAAACTCTTGAGATGGCGAATCTTCATACAAATCTTTTATTTCAAATATTACTTTTGGACGTATTCTATCTCTATACATTTCATACAGTCTCTTATACTCTTCATCATTCGTTTTATCATAATATTCTTTTAAAGATACCTCAAAAAAAGAATCATTAAACTTTAAAAACTCCTCATCATTCACACTATCGTGTATTTCTTCCAATGAATTATATAAAAAATTACCACTTTGAACTAATTTAATGTACATGCACTTTACCATTCCTTCAAAAGCAGCATTCGTTTTATGAAAAATAACCTGTGAATAATGAAAATATCTTGACATCAAAAAATGTTCTACAACATGTTGCCCCTTTTTATTACATGCTAGGACTTTTTTCCCTGGCAAATCGGAATCTTCTACAACCATTAATAATCTAACTAAATACTGCAAATCAACTAAACCATATTTTACTCCTGTTTGATAAGAATCCCTTAACAAATAATCTAATCTATCAGCATCTAAACTTGAATGAAGTAACTGAGTATAAACCATATTTCTAGATCCATATTCTCCTGTAAAAATCTCTCCAATTTCTTCAGAATCCAATCCATATTTTTCTAATATACCTTTAATCTCCTGATTATGAATAATAATATATTTTCCTAAGTGCTCATGATGTGCCGATTTTGAATGGGACGATGACATCTCGTACAAATGTTTTTTCTCGTTTTTTCCCACTAGCTGAACAATACTATTTGCATTTTGGTTATCTTTACAATAACTATAAACACTTTCTCCTAAATGAGAAAGAGGATAATGTCCAATATCATGCAATAATGCAGCTGCACGCATCTTTACAACATCATCCTCTGTAAGCATCCCCTGTTTCAACAAATGTTCTGTCATTAATCCCATAATATATAAAACACCTAGTGAATGAACATATCTAGAATGTTCTGCCCCCGGAAAGACAAAATTGACTCTTGCTAATTGTCTTAAGCCACGCAAACGCTGAAAAATTGGCGTATCAATAATTTCTAATTCCATTTGTGTAATAGCAATTCCGCCATAGACAGGATCATTAATATATTTAACAATTTTCAATCTTTCATCTGCCATTTCTTATACCTCCAGTTGAATAAAACCTTTTTTTCGGAGCGTACCGAAGGCATAAGCACACTGTTCTTTATTGTATTGTGGTTTTTGCTTTATAAGTGCGCCAAAAAGAGCATTATCCCCTTCATCAATTTTCCAACTTCTCTTATTGTTAAAAATATATAAGAGTGAGGCTAATAATTCATACCAAGATGCAATCCCAAAATCTGCTCTTTTATCTTCTAAAAGTGAATTTACTATGTCTATATTATTTTCTGCAGATGAAGATAAACTATATCCACTAAAATCATTACTTGATAAAATTTCCAAATTATTATAAACATAATTTGTTAAGGAAGGGGAATATGGTCCACGCACATACCAATTATATGTGTATCCCAAATCTGTTCCTAAAGACTGCAAAAGATATATCTTTTTTTGACAAATAAGTCTATCTTCAAAACTTTCTTTACTAATTTCCATTTTCTGAAATACAATTCCGTTTGCAATATCAATATTATTCATTATAATCAACCTTCCATTTTCAAATGCACTTTTATAGTAGCATAATTAGAATCAAGTCTCAATTGTTTTTTCATAGTACCATTTACTAGTATATTCATATTCGCTCGCAGTATATTCCGAACATGTGTTCTATTTTATAATATCAAATTAATCAACCAGCGTCAACTAAGAACTATTAAATTCTATACTGTTTAAATTGGCATCATTTTCCATCATTTTGACACCCCATAAAATATCTATCACCTAATATAATCTATCAGATGTATCATGCCGGAAATCCAATCGGCTATACCGATTTGACCTCTGCCTACTGGCAACAGCACATCATTTGTGCCTGAAGAATCAAACAATAGAAAGGACTTGAAATATGTTTAAGAAGAAAGAAAAAACAGAGAAAGCACCTACGAATAAGAAAGTGCGTACCACAACAGCAGGACACATAAGAAATCTGTCCTGCTGTTGTGGGCGGTGCTTTTAGCAAACACCAGCTTTGGTGTGTATAAGAATTTTACCGCTATTAACACACACACGGTACATGAAAAAGAAATCATTCAGCTAAGATTGAACGATACCAATGGGATTGAGAATTTCGTCAAGAACTTTGCAAAAGCCTACTACTCATGGGATACCAGCAAGGAAGCCATTGAAGCGAGGACAGCGGAAATCAGTAAATACCTTACCAAAGAATTGCAGTACTTGAACGCCGATACCATCAGAACGGACATACCAACCAGTGCGACTGTTACAAATGTGCTGGTCTTGAATGTAGAACAGTCTGGAACGGACGATTTTACCGCTGCCTACGAAGTAGATCAGCAGGTAAAAGAGGGAGAACAGACACAGGCAGTCACAGAAAACTATACCGTGACCGTTCATGTAGATAAGGACGGTGCAATGGTCATTACCCAAAATCCTACCCTTGCTCCGGCGGTACAGAAATCAAAGTATGAACCGAAAGCACAGGAAGCCGATGTCAGTGTCAGTTCCGACACAGTTAAGGACGCTACCGCTTTCTTGGAAACATTCTTTAAGCTCTATCCGACAGCTACGGAAAAGGAACTTGCCTACTATGTCAAAGACGGTGTGCTTGCTCCTGTATCCGGCGACTATGTATTTTCGGAACTGGTAAACCCTGTCTTTACCAAAGACGGCGACAACCTCAAAGTCAGCGTGTCCGTAAAGTATCTGGATAACAAGTCGAAAATGACGCAAATCTCACAGTATGAGCTTGTGCTTCATAAGGACGATAACTGGAAGATTGTAGAATAAATGTTACAGCAGAATAGTATGGTAATTGTTTATCCAATCTATACTATTCTGCTTACAATTAGATTGACAAAATAAGAATCCCTCTCATATAATTGGTTGCAATTGTATTGAGGAAATACAACCTTAAATGTATAATGGGAAAGTAGCATTGCAGGAATGAGGTAGGCTAATGAATAAAATATTGATTATTGAAGATGATTTAGAAATAAATGCGTTATTGGCTGATTTTCTAAAAGAAAAAGGATATGCTGTGCATTGCCAATATGATGGACTTCATGTTCTGGATTTTTTGAATAAAGAAAAAATTGATTTGATTATACTTGATATTATGCTTCCTTATCGGAGTGGTGATATTATTTTATCTGATGTACGCAAGAAATTTACGATACCTGTTATTATTATTTCAGCGAAAGAAACTACACAAAATAAAATCGACTTGCTTCGTCTGGGAGCAGACGATTATATCACAAAACCTTTTGATATGGAAGAAGTGCTTGCCAGAATTGAAAGTAATCTGCGAAGAGTACAATTTCAAAATAGCCAGACAGAATGTTTGCAATATAACAATCTGACTTTAGACCTAGAGAAAAATACAGCATTTTTGAATGGAATAGAATTATCCTTAACCGCTAAAGAATTTGGCATTTTAGAATTGTTGATGAAATATCCAGATAAAGTATTTTCAAAATCGAATCTTTTTCAAAGTGTTTGGGGTACAGAATATATTGCTGAGGATAATACACTTAATGTTCATATCAGTAATTTACGCAATAAATTAAAAGCGATATGCTCTGATACAGAATTTATTGATACTGTTTGGGGCATTGGCTACCGCCTACATAAAGCTAAGGATTAAACGTTCCTTAGCTTTATTATTTTTTTAACTTTTCTCATTACGATTTAAGAAATTCTTTAAAATTGCCCGTTATACTGGTTTAAGTAAAGGAGGTTTGGGATATGAGTTCAATTATTTTAGAAGCAAAGTCTTTAACCAAAGAATATAAACAAACATTAGCATTAGACCACATAAATTTACAAATAAAAAAAGGAAAAATTTATGGATTTATTGGTCAAAACGGAGCAGGTAAGACTACTTTTTTAAGATTAGTCACAGGGCTTGCGTTTCCAACAAGTGGTACACTTTCTTTATGGGGAAATTCTGGAACAGAAGAATTGCAGAAACAGCGTAAACGAATTGGAAGTATGATTGAAACGCCTGCTCTATTCCCGTCAATGACTGCCTATCAAAATATGGAAGTACAGCGTATTCAACGAGGCATACCAGATAAATCAGTTATTAAAAGGACATTAGATATGGTTGGATTGCAAGATACAGGCAAAAAGAGTGTCCGCAATTTTTCATTAGGTATGCGTCAACGATTGGGGATAGCGATTGCACTTTTAAATACACCAGAACTATTGATTTTAGACGAGCCTATCAATGGTCTTGACCCTGCTGGAATTGTAGAAATCAGAAATTTATTAAAAATTTTGAATAAAGAATATGGTATGACCATTTTGGTTTCAAGCCATATCTTAGAAGAATTGTATCAAACAGCATCAGAATTTATTCTGATTGACCATGGAAAAATTATAGAAGAGATTTCTGATTATAAATTAAATGAACGGTGTAAACGACATATAGCAATTAAAACAACAGATGTTCAGAAAACGGTTCTGGTTTTGGAAGAGAATCTTCATACAGATAACTTTAAACTAATGCCAGATGGCATAATTCGTTTGTATGATTATTTGAATGATTTAGAGACAGTTGCGTCTGCTTTGGCAGAATCGCACATTCTTGTAACAGGACTTTCTGTATCTGGCGATACTTTGGAGGACTATTTTTTGAGCAAAATAGGAGGAACAAAAGATGTCAAATCTCCTAAAAACTGAGTTATATAAGTTGTTTCACAGTTGGTATTTTTGGGGAATTGGAATATTCAATCTCCTTTTAAGTAGCATATTGCTGTTAGATAGTAAAGAACTCTCTTCAAACTTAATTATGGCATCATTATACAATATTCCGTTACTCTATTTTTTGATTATAGTGTTTATAGCATTGTTCATTGGAAGTGATTTTAGTGGAAGAACTTTAAATACTTATATTACTGCCGGACATAAAAGAAGTTCTATATTTAGAGTAAAGTTAATTGTATCTCAAATAGGTTGTATTATCATTCTGGTATTTCCATTATTTGTACATGGAATTATTAGTCAATTTTATATTGGAGAAAAACTTTTTTGGAATGATAGCACATATACTATGGTTTTACTAACTCTATTTGCCATGATAACACTGTGTGCATTACCAATGTTTTTTGCTTTTATTTTTCGTGATATGGGGAAAACACTGACAGTTTCAATGGTTTTATTTTTTGTTATGATTTTTTTGCTGAACAGTGAATCTGCACAAATAATCAGCAGAATAATACCAATGGGACAACTTAGGTTAATTTCATTGCAAAAGGTCTATTCGACAAACTTTTGCTTGTTTGTAGATTTTTTATGGAATTTTATTTTATATTTCATTGCAGGTAGTGCTTTTTTACATACAGACTTGAAATAACCGGAGGTGTTTTTTATGGATAAATTATTAAAACTGGAAAAATATCAGTTGTTACATAATTCTATTTACTGGTGTGGTATGATTGGAATATTTATTTTAGGATTTTTTACAGCAGATACTTATGTTACAGAGGTCATGGGACCGACAGAAGAAATTGCTTCTTCTCTTGCTGATATTTTTAATGGAATGGTGTATGATTCTACGTTTCTTCTTATCATCATGTCGGCTATACTTGCATTGATTTTAGGACAGGAATTTTCTAAGAGAACAATAAACTTAGAGGTCAGTGCTGGACATTCCAGGAAACAAATTTTTACAAGTAAAATAATATCGTATTTAATTGCTTTTAATCTTATGGCTCTTGTCTATCCAGTTTCAGGGTGCATAAGGGAATTTGGACGCTTTGGTGTTGCAGACGTGGGAATGTTTTTTTACAATATTATAAAAGCAATCATTTATTCTTGTCTGCTTAATAGTGCGATATTTCTAATTGCAATACTTATTTGTTGCTATTTACAGGATGCTGTAAAAGCAACTTCGGTTACAGCAATTATTATTTTTGGTCTTAGCTTATATCTTGGCTATGGAATGATGTTGAGATTACCAGTCGGTTTTTTACCTACTTATCAAATCAGAATCGTTGTCAGCATGAAAACCTTTTTTCAACCGATAGCTATTTTAGTAGGATGTATATGGTCTGGTATATTGGTATTGCTTTCGTGGATAAAATTTTGTAAATGTGATTTTAAATAGGTGGAGAAAATGTCTAACATAGAATGGATTTTAATTATCATAATAATATTTTTAGTAATACTGCTATTTCGATATATTCAATTAAAAAAACAAATCCGTAATCTTGCGGATCAAGTTAATGAATTGAATTCTGGAAATTCACAGCAGATGTTAGACATTTCGTTGATTGATAAAGATTTAGAAAAACTGGCTGGTATATTGAATCAATATAATATCAGACAACGACAGGCTGTTGCAGGCGTATTACGCAATGAAGAGTATTTAAAAGAATCTGTTGCTAATATATCACATGATTTGCGTACACCTCTTACAGTCATTCTTGGTCATTTACAATTATTGCAAAAAGAAAATTTGGAATCCAGTCAAGCACAGCGTGTAAAAGTGATTTTTAGCAAAGCCGAAAAAATGAAAGAATTGGTAGAAACATTCTATGACCTTTCTATTTTGGAGGAACAGCAGACAGTTCCAGAAAAAGAAAAGTTTAATATATCTAATATGTTAATAAATTTAATTACGGAAAATGCCGTTGCATTAGAAAATGAGAATATTTTACCCGAAATAAATCTCCCAGATTATTCAATATACGTATATTCTGATAAAAATATGGTAGAACGAATTTTACAAAATCTGTTGACAAATGCAATTAAGTATTCTGTTGGAACGATAAAAATAACACTTATGGAGAAAGAAAATAATAATATTATATTTACCATTGAAAATCCAATGAGTGACAGTTCAGAAATTGATTGCAATCGACTTTTTGACCGTTTTTATACAGGCGATAAATCAAGACATAATGGAAGTACAGGATTGGGACTTGCGGTAGTAAAAACACTTGTTGCCATTCTTGGCGGAAATATTGTTGCAAAAGTACATACCAATAGCCTTATTATTACTCTTGAATTATAAAGTATTGAAGATATATTCGTACACTCAATGAGCTAAAGGCTTGGCAAAGTGTTCAGCAACAGGTTCTTCCCGATTGTCCACTTGTACTAAGTTATAACGGAACTCCAACCAGTAAAACAACGCTTCCCAGAGCTTTGGAAAAGTTGTCAAATTTAGCAGGTGTTCATCGTATTAAAATTCATGCCTTGCGACATTCACACGCTTCATTGCTTATCAGCATGGGCGAAAATCCTTTACTTATCAAGGAACGTTTAGGACATGAAAAAATACAGACAACACTCGGCACTTATGGTCATCTGTATCCAAATACGAATCTTGAAGTTGCTAAAAAGCTGACTGGAATATTACAAGTACAATCTGCTACTGAAAGCATTGCTAATTATACCAGCAATCAACATACAGCAATCTATCACAGAACAGTTGAAGAAAAATAATGCAATGAAAATGCAATCCTATAAAGGAAAAGCTGTAAAACCCTTGTAAACAAAGGCTTTACAGCTCAGCTTCAACTATTCAAACTCTACAAAGACTAACGCTTTTTGTTTAGGAATTATTCTCTGTAATGTTTCTCGTTCTTTTGATTATTTGATATATCCATATTATCCTGCCTATACGAGCTAATGTTATCATTTTGTTATCGGCATTGATAACACCTACTCGATAACTGTGGATAATAACTATATGTAGCATGTCAAATTATAAGCTATTTTGCTTAGAGATTCAACACAAAACTGAAATTTTACTTTTCCTTATATTCATCTGGTATTGCTATTTGAAATGTTTCACACAACAGCATCACATCATGCACATCATTTTTATCGTGTTCATATCCCAAATGAAGCATTACCTGACTCAATGGTTCAATACAAGAAACAGTTATATCTCCAACTTTTCCAATACCGGAAAAAGTTTTTGATGGAAATATATCTCCCTCATAAACAATTCCGTCATCTGTAAATTCAAAACAATGTAAATCAATGATTCTTTGTTTATCATCTTTCCAGACAGTATGACCATCCGTTGTATAATCAGTATTTACTTCCTCAAATCCATGCTGCTTAATCACATAAATATAATCATGATAATGTTTCAGTTCAACAAACAAATCAATATCATTGTGTATTCTTGATTCTCTTTTAAGAAGTGCATCAACACCCCATCCGCCATCTAAATATACTTTAATTTCGTTTTGCAAAGCATATTTTATAATTTCACATGCATCTTCTGTACGTACCATAATCTATCCTCCAAATTCAAATCTTTGTATGCTTTCCAACTCACTAAAAGCCTGAAATTTGTCAGTCTTTCATCCTTTTTGTTATCAATCACCAATTAGCTGTAATCCATTAGGATTTAGCTGATATATTTTATCGCACACCTCTTCAATATACTTTCTATCGTGAGAAATGCTAATGACAGCCCCCGGAAATTCTCGGAGCATTTTTCTTATTACCGGACCGGACAATGGTGAAAAATTTCTTGTCGGTTCATCCAGAATAAGAACATTTGCACCACTTAAGCTCATCCTCAAGAGAAGCACTTTCGCCTTTTGTCCGCCTGATAACTCCCGAATCGGATGCTCCATTTCATCTGGTGTGTATTTAAGTGAACCAAGGTATGTTCTAATTCTTGTACGCTCTTCTTTATCTCCTGTTTTATCAAGGTAATCAACCGGTGTAACATCCAAATCCAGCAGGTCTTCATAAGTTTGAGGCATATATTCTGCTTTAATGTCATTCCGATTTAGGAGTTCTTCCGCTATCTTTTTTAGAAGAGTCGTTTTTCCTGCCCCGTTGGCTCCTATCATACAGATTTTTTCTGAACCTTTTATTTTTAAATGAATTCCTTCTGCTAAAATTCTTTTGCCATCCGGAGTCACAAGCTTTGAAAGTTCATATTCTATGACCGTTTTTCCTGCGGGAATGTGTGAGTTTTCATCCCCTAATTTGACAAAGATTGCTTCTTCCTGTTCCGGCATCTGAGTCATATTTTCATCTTCTTTTTCAAATCTTCGTTCCATTGCCTTAACCGTATGCATTTTGTCCTTTAAGTTTTTGGCAACAGACGGTGCTTGTCTGGTACAACTTCTTAATGCACCTTGTACACTCTGCATAACTCTTTGATATTTTTCATCGCGAATCTTTTTCTCCCTACGGTCACTCAGTGCCCGCTGTTTTTGGATTTCAAATTTATGAAGCCGTTCTTCCACATAGCGTCTATAGGGAAGCTTTGCCACGGTATATCTCGCCTTTGTTTTTCGTATAATCTGCTCGATATGTATCACCATGTTGGCAGTACGCTCTATCAGCGTTTCATCGTGTGAAATAAAAAGCACAATGTGCTTCCAGTCATTTATGATTTTTTCCAGTAATGTAAGCGTCGCAATGTCGATGTCATTGGAAGGTTCGTCCAACAACAGCACAGAAACATCGCGAATGAAAAGCCTCATAAGTTGTGTCTTGACTTTTTCGCCTCCTGAAAGACTACCCATTGTCTGGTTACTGTAGAAAAAATCATTTTTCATTCCAAATTTTCCCGCAATAACAGACAATTCTTTAGGCGTTTTCTCCCAGAATATTTCCTCTTCAGAAAAATATTCGTATATTGTTTTTTCCTTATCTTCATCGAGCATCTCCTGCGGAAGATAACCAAGACGTTCGTGTCCCATTATCCTTTCCCCATCTGCTTCTATATAGTTTTCTACAAGCGACGGATTGTATATCCACTTCATTAATGTCGATTTCCCATTTCCCTCTTCTCCAATAATAACTGCCTTATCTCCATCATTTAGCACAAGGTTGAAATCATTAAGAATTATTCTCAGGTCTTTTTTATGTGTTAAATTTAATTTTTTTATCTGCAACATTAAAGTTTCTCCTTTTCGAAGTCTGAGCCAATTATTATTTTGAACACACAAAAACGAGTCTTTTTTGCATACGCAAAAATAGACTCGCTAAATAGCCCCTTATTTCTTTTCCAAAAGGAAAACAAAGGAAATGCCTCTTGCGATAATCCAACTTAAGCGTACACAAAACAAACCTATTCTCTACAGGCTCAATAACTATATGTGTCTTACTTAAATCAAATTATCTATTAATCATTTCCTCACCTTACACAAAATGTGCCTTTCTTTCTTCTAATGGCAATACTATCATACTGTATTTTTTGTGTCAATACATTTCACCTTATGGAAGTGCAAATTAAAATTTTCACTTCCTAATTATACATCCAACCATTACGAAATTCAATCTTTCACAACCTCTTTACAACCACAACCACAGCACTCCAGCAAACGCAGGAGCACCATACCGTAAAACGCTTATGTGTAAATCAACTCCGTTCCTACAACTTCCCTCACACAAGCCTGAATATTATTCATTCTTCCAATCCATTCGTAGGGATTATCTTTCTTTAATTGTTCCGTCACATCTTGTCTGTCGGCATATTCCTTTACCAGTCGAAGAAACATATCCTCTGCTTGCTTATCGACTTCTGCAAGATAACTATGCAGCTTTCCGCTTGTCAGCAGGTTCATATATAACACTTTATAGTGTTCCTTTAAATGCCTTGCATGTCGTTTCCCCCATAAACCAATCGGCTCTATTTCTTCTTCGGCTGGTACTGTGATGTTCGGCAATAAATAATCACCCACCTGTCTATAAGTTCCGCCCATTTCTTCAAAAATTGTCTTTGTCATTTTCCTTTTCCTCCTGTGATTTTTGTCTATCGTGATCGTGTATTATCACGCTTGCGACCTTTAACTGTTCTTGCCTGCTCCAACAAATCATCTATCTGTTTGCGACCAAAAACCTTACGGAGCAGGCTGTAATCTTTATTTTCTGCTTTTAGGATTTTGTTTTCTTCGGTCAATCTTTCATTGACTTTCTCCAAACGCTGATTGGTGCGGTATAACTGTGCATTCGCTGTATTCAGCCTATGATAGTTGTCCCACCCCTCAAAGCAGCGGGCAAGCACCGTTTTGACAAGTTGCTTCAATTTCCTTACAACCGGCTCTGCCATTTTGGTTTTATATGCCTTTGCAGTCATAAATTTCTCTGGTTCTGGCAACTGATATTTCGGTGCAGTATCAAGCTCTATTTCAAGATTTGACAGCTCGTCTTTTGCCTTATCATAGTTCAATACTCGTTCCGACAACACATCAAATTCAATCTGTTTCTGCTCGATTTTCGCACCTAATGCCGCCACTTCTTTTTCTCTTTCCTGCTTTTTATAATCCAAAACAGAAAGATGTTTTTCGTGTGTGCCTAAATGTTCCCACTCAATCCCATAACGTTCCATCACCGCCGCAAGCTGTTCTTTTTCGGACTGTATCCATTGCGACCACTCCGTATCGCCACGACTGCCGCCCTTAAAACCTTGCGTTGCAAGAGCCTGCTTTAGTGACACTCTTGTATCAAGTCCACGCTTGCTGCCTGTGGTAAAAGGTACAAAATCTATGTGCAGATGTGGTGTAGCTTCATCCATATGCAGATGAGCCGAGAACACCCGAAGCTGTGGATTTCGCTCCTGAAAACCCTGATAGTATTCATCTAAAATCTGCTTTGCCAGTTCTCCGTTTTCCGTATCGGCGTTCATATTTCCCTTACCGCCCACCTGTAAAATGATTTCGTGGAACGGTTTTTCCTGCTTGGAACTTCGGATTTTTTCATAATAATCTTTTATCTTTCGGTCTGACCTTATCTGCTTGGCATTGTATCTTTCCAATGCTTCATCAAACAATTCGTGATAAACTGTCTTTATATTTTCATTGCAGTAGTCGATATTGAGATGAGTACGAGTTCCGTCTACATTTTCTGCTCGGAACTTTCGGCTATTGTGATTGACCGAGCCTTTACCGACCATTGCACTTATCGTTCTCTGCATTTTTTCATCTCCCATCTGTAAATTTCAACATTCTCAGGTTTTGTTACTTTTGTCAAAAGTAACGCAAAAGCACTTTTGACGGGTACACCCATCAAAAATGCGACCTGTAAACAGGTTTTGCGTTCTCCGAAGGCTCTCCGAGGGGTGAGCGTGTGCCGGTGGCACACACGCCTGCGAACCGACCGAGCCAGCAGGCGAGACCAAAGAGCCGCCTTTGAAAAGGCACTCTCTGCACACTCCCCTAAACTTTATCCGGTGTCAAAGTGTGACGATGGTGACAATGTTTTTCACAGCGTGCTGCTCTCAAAAACATTGACACCTTTGACACCGTTTGTCACGCCGTCTGCTCGGTTTCTTTCCAAAGTGAAACCTTTCTTCCGTCGTGTGTGCGGCTGTTCTGATAACGGATACCGTAATCACGAAACAGCCTGCTTGCGTTGATACTGAGCCTTAAAGAAAGTACATTCGGCTTTATATCCACCGCAAGCCTTTCGCAAAGTTCCGAAGCAGTTCCTTCCCATCTGTCACTTTCCGAAAAGAGCGTATCCGCTATCTTCTCAAGCAGAGGTTCGGGCGGTTCTTTCCACATCTCCGTTTCCGATTTTGCAAAGTTCCACACCAATCGCTCGCTGTCCCTTACAAGATGGATTTTCATATCCTGCTGGTCTCTGCCAGCAACATCAAGTGTGGCATTGTTGGAAGTACGCTTGTCCTTACTGAGAACAAATGCACCGTCTGCCGCACCCATCAG
Source organism: Coprococcus sp. AM14-16 (assembly GCF_003434675.1). NCBI lineage: Bacteria > Bacillati > Bacillota > Clostridia > Lachnospirales > Lachnospiraceae > Coprococcus > Coprococcus sp. AM14-16. The sequence goes on along the minus strand of NZ_QTLL01000004.1, from coordinate 152,716 downwards.
ACCATTCGTGCCTGAAATCATATCGAATATATCTTCCGATTTTTGTTTGCGTGTATGATGAACAATAAGCATTGAAACCTTGTAACTGTCTGCCAACGCTTTCAGCCTTGCCACAACATCATAATCACTTGCGTAGCTGTAATCTGCTCCGCCTGCTTCACGCACACGCTTTAAGGTGTCTATGATAATCAAGCCTGTGTCTGGGTGTTCCCTCATAAACCCTCTTATCTGTTCTTCCAGTCCGCCATTGACCGTTTTACATTCCGTTGCGAAATACAGATTGCCTGTCTCCTTTGCACCGAACATCTGAAACAATCGCTTCTGCAAACGTGGGTAATCATCTTCAAGGGCAAAATAAAGCACCGTTGCCTTACGCACCTTATACTCCCAAAGCGGTGTGCCTGTGCTGATATGATAGGCAAGCTGTGCCATCATAAAGCTCTTTCCCACTTTCGGGGAACCTACGAAAAGGTAAGTTCCCCTTTGGAGCAGACCGTCGATAAGTGGTGTCTGAACCTCAAACACCGTATCATACAGCGTTGTCATTGATACTGTTTTCAGATAGGAAGGGTCTAACTGTCTGAGTATTTCCCTTTGCATTTCTTCAAAAGATTGCTCGTACCCCTTGAAATCCGTATCCTGATTGACTATACTATTGTCAGTACATTTGGAAAGTGACTGTTCCGCATCTGTTGCCGCAGATACATTTGGAATAGTCATTTCTTTTTTATTCTCCATTCGCATCCTCTCCTTTCAAACCGCCGAGAATAATGGAAATCAGTTCTATTACACTCAGCAGTTCATCATCCACACCTTTTCCTGCTTCAATCCTTTTCAGTTCCGCAAGGACTGTGGCAAATTCCGTTTTCAACGCCTTATACACTCTCGGATTGCCCTGTACCACCACATCCTGATTTAAGCAACGGCGGTAACAATACTCCTGTTTTGGCAATCCTGATAGAGCTACAGCTCTGTTAATGAGTTCGTTTTCTTCGGGCGATACTCGAAACCCTACTGTGATATTCCTCCAACGATTTTTGTTATCTCTGTTCTTAGCTGACATTTTCAAAATCTCCTTTCCCTAAATCATCTAATTTTTCTGCCATCTCAATCTGCTTTGACGGAAAGAGGTGTGCGTACTGATAAGTAATATCAATACTTTCGTGACCAACTCGGTCAGCAATCGCCACCGCAGAAAAGCCCATATCAATCAAGAGTGAAATGTGGCTGTGACGGAGATCGTGAATGCGGATACGCTTCACGCCTGCCGCCTTTGCCCCTCTGTCCATCTCGTGATGAAGATAGCTTTTCGTCACCGTAAAGATACGGTCTTTCTTCTTCAATCCGTAAAGCATACCGAGATATTCTTTCATTTCCTCACACAGAAACTTCGGCATTTTAATCGTGCGGTTGCTCTTTTTCGTTTTCGGAGAAGTAATCACATCCTGCCCTTTCAAACGCTGATAGGATTTATTGATTGTGACTGTTTCCTTATCAAAGTTGAAATCTGCCGGAGTCAAAGCTAACAGCTCGCCCTCTCGGATACCGCACCAGTAAAGCATTTCAAACGCATAAAAGGAAACAGGCTTGTCCATCATCTCAAAAGAGAATTTCTTGTATTCTTCCTTTGTCCAGAACAGCATTTCCTTGTGTTCCTCACGTCCCATATTTCCCACCTTTGCCGCAGGATTGGAACGCAGTTCATAGTAGCGGACAGCGTGATTGAAAATGGCGGACAACTGATTGTGCAGCGTTTTCAGATACGTCTGTGAATAAGGCTTTTTCTTCTCATCACGATAGGCAAGCATTTCATTCTGCCAAGTAATAATCTCCTTTGTGGAAATCTCGCTGATTTTCAGTTTCCCGAAATACGGAAGTATCTTTGTGCGTATGATATGCTCTTTGGTAAGCCACGTGTTTTCCTTCAAACGGTTCTTCACATCATTGATATAAAGCTCCGTAAAGGCTTCAAAACTCATATCAAGGTCTGAAGAAGTCTGCAATTTGAACATTCTTTCCCATTCCTGTGCTTCTCGTTTGGTAGCAAAGCCACGCTTGCATTTCTGCTTGCGTTCCCCTTTCCAGTTCACATACCTTGCCATCACATACCAAGTACCGTTATCTTCATTCTTAAATACCGGCATTTACATTTCCCCCTTTCCTGCTCCGTAGAGCCTTTCGTAAAAATACTGGCGATTTACACGCCCTGCAATCGTAATAAAGCCCTTTGCTTTCAATTCCTCATTTAATTGTCTGATGAGTTTATATGCATAAGGTTTTGATACGTTTAGTTCCTGAGCCACATCTTCGGCTCGGATAAATCTGTTTTCCATATCCTTTTTCTTCCTTTCTTAAAATAATTTTTTGCTTGCCGCTTTCTCCGTGTTAAAGTTCCAACAGGCACTCCTGCTTGTCGGCAGGCGCTGTGCTGTCCCAATGCACCGCAGTACATCAGGCGCTCGCTCGTATAGGGGTTCCCGAAAAGTCGGAGACTTTTGGGGAAGAGGAGGAGCAGTGCAGCGAATGAGCTTTTGTGCTTGCACACAAGCGAACGATACGGAACTTGCTCCGACGAGGTCTTGGCGGTTTGGCTTTTCGGACGGTCATTCAGTTGTCGCATTAAGCATATTTGTTTAATTCGTAATTTATTTTACTAAACATATTTGCTATTGTCAAGTGGTTGCAAAGAAAATATTAAACATTTTTGTTTCGGTTTTTCTTGACTTCCACTAAACATTTCTGCTATACTTATTTCACTAAATATAAAAGGAGCGTATCATTATGGCTATCAGCGAAAGAATACATTTTTTCAGACTAATGCGTGGTATGACACAAAAGTATCTCGGTACAGCAATCGGTTTTCCAGAAAAGAGTGCTGATGTGCGTTTGGCACAGTACGAAACTGGTACACGCAAACCGAAAGCAGACCTTACAAATGCATTGGCACAGGTGCTTGATGTTTCTCCACAGGCTCTTGATGTTCCTGACATAGACAGCTATATCGGTCTTATGCACACTCTGTTTACCCTTGAAGATATTTACGGTCTTACTGTCAGTGAAGCAGACGGAGAGGTATGCTTAAAGGTCAACAAGGACAAAGGCAGAGAAGCATATGAACTCCTCAAAATGCTGTATGCTTGGAAAGAACAGGCAGACAAGCTATCTTCCGAAGAAATCAACAGAGAAGAATACGATAACTGGCGTTACCATTATCCAGAGTTCGACACCACACAGCGTTGGGCAAAAGTTCCATCACAGGAATTAAGTGACGCTCTCGTGGAAGCATTCAAAGACCACTTGAAAGATAAATAAGCACCTACAGGACCTGCCACTGGCAGCTCCCTACAGATGCTTTGGCAACGACAAAAAAGCCCTTAACTATGGTTATTAACCACAGCTAAGGGCTTAGTTTATAATATGGAATTTGTTCAGAGCCAAGCTCCGAACTTTAGTCTGCAAGCCACCTGTTAATTGTTCCGTTACCCATAAACCACTGGATAACAAGAATAATGGCACTTGCTATGACTGTTATCAATTTGTTATCAAAAGACTAATCGAAATCGCTGAAACCCGCATAAACACTGGCTTTTTTAAGCAACTCGATTTATTCAAACTCAATCGTTCCAGGTGGCTTACTAGTCAGATCATACATTACTCTGTTCACACCCTTAACCTCATTGATAATCCTGTTCATAACCTTCTGAAGAACCTCAAATGGTATCTCTGAACAATCAGCTGTCATGAAGTCTGTTGTATTTACAGCACGGAGTGCTACGGCGTAATCGTACGTTCTGAAATCTCCCATACAACCAACTGAACGCATGTTGGTCAGGGCTGCGAAGTACTGACCGAGGCTTCTGTCGAGGCCTGCCTTTGCGATCTCCTCACGGTAGATGGCGTCGGCATCCTGAACGATCTTGACCTTCTCGGCTGTAACCTCTCCGATGATTCTTATTCCAAGGCCTGGGCCTGGGAATGGCTGACGGAATACCAGGTACTCTGGGATTCCAAGCTCAAGGCCGGCCTTGCGGACCTCGTCCTTGAAGAGAAGACGGAGTGGCTCCACGATCTCCTTGAAATCTACATAGTCAGGAAGTCCGCCTACGTTGTGGTGGGACTTGATGACCGCTGACTTGTCAAGGCCTGACTCGATGACATCAGGATATATGGTTCCCTGTACGAGGAAGTCAACGGCACCGATCTTCTTGGCCTCCTCCTCGAATACACGGATGAATTCCTCGCCTATTATCTTTCTCTTTGCCTCAGGCTCGGTTACTCCGGCAAGCTTGCTGTAGAATCTGTCCTGCGCATTTACTCTGATGAAGTTCAGGTCGTAAGGTCCATTTGGTCCGAATACCGCCTCAACTTCGTCGCCCTCGTTCTTACGGAGAAGACCGTGGTCTACGAACACACATGTGAGCTGCTTGCCTATCGCCTTGGACAGGAGAACCGCAGCTACTGATGAGTCCACACCACCTGACAGGGCGCACAGCACCTTGCCATCGCCTATCTTGGCACGGAGACTCTCTATTGTATCTTTTACAAATGAATCCATCTTCCAGTCGCCTGCGCACTGGCATACATCCATGACAAATGCTCTGAGCATCTTCATACCTTCCTCGGTGTGCATAACCTCTGGGTGGAACTGAGTCGCATACAGCTTCTTCTCAGCATTCTCCATGGCTGCCACTGGGCATACAGGAGTGTAAGCTGTCTTCTTGAAGCCCTCTGGTACCTCTGCAATATAATCTGTGTGACTCATCCAGCAGATGGTCTTGTCATTCACATCTGCAAACAGCTTGGATGTCTTGTCAACCTCAACCTCTGTTCTTCCATACTCGCTGACAGGGGCCGTGCTGACCTTGCCGCCCAGCAGATGAGCCATGAGCTGTGAACCGTAACATATTCCGAGAATAGGAATACCCAGTTCGAATATCTCCTTGCTGCAGCTAGGTGATTCGTCTTTGTATACGCTGTTTGGTCCGCCGGTAAAGATGATTCCCTTAGGGTTCATCTCCTTGATCTTCTCCAGCGGCAATGTGTACGGATGTACTTCGGCATATACATTACACTCTCTTACACGTCTGGCGATCAGTTGGTTGTACTGTCCGCCAAAGTCCAATACGATAATCAGTTCCTTATCCATGTATATCTCCTTTGTTGCCTTTTATTACTTATAACAGATTTCTGAACATTTCCTAGTATAACACAATATGCAGCACTTTTGTGCTGCATATTATCTAAAAATTATGTTGTTTTGATTATTTATGCAAATTACATATACAACACGATATTTACCACTGATTCGTTACCTATTATACATAACATATAACACCGCCCATCAGCTACACGGTTGCATTTGGGAGTTACATTTGGGTTATGAACTCCCCAAAGCTGTAACTTCCACACTGCTAATTATACCGTATCACTCAAAAGCTCCATGTATACATTTTCAATGTATACGCGCGCCTACTTCAGCTTCTCCTTCAGAACCTCAATACCCTTCTGGTACTGGCTGTCGTTCTTGCCCTGAAAGTCCTCGTAGGTGTAATCGTCTGGAAGGTCCACTTCTATATCAGGTGCAACACCCTTCTTGTGGATATCGTTGCCGTCGTGTGTGAAATACTTCTGTGTCGTGAGCTTGATCGCTGTGCCATCACCAAGTGGTATAACGCTCTGCACGATTCCCTTTCCGTAGGTATTCTTTCCTACAACAGTTGCAGCCCCAAATTCCTTGAGTGCCGATGTAAGTATCTCTGACGCACTGGCACTGTACTCATTTGTCAGGACTACCATAGGCATATCTAGGTATTCATCATCTGTCGATTTATACTCGTCCACAACCTTGCCGGTCTTGTCCTTGATGGACACTATGGTTCCCTCTGGGAGCAGATAGTCGCAAATGTTTACGACCGTGGTGAGCATTCCACCCGGATCACTTCTGACATCGATCATCAGTGCCTGCATGCCCTCCTTCTTGAGCTCCTCAACTGCCTTCTGGAAAAGCTCGTCTGTGTTGTCTATGAACTGCGTGATCCTCACATATCCGATCTTGTCGTCTATCATAAATGATGATACCGTGCTGTACTCAACTATCTCCCTGGTGATGGTGACATCGTGGTAAGCCTTATCACGCTCCCTGTATATCTTCAGCGTAACATCAGTTCCAGCATCGCCTCTTATGAGTGATACGAGGTAGTCAAGATCATCGTCTGTAGTGATCTCGTGATCGTCTATCTGTACAATAATGTCATCAGGCTGTATATCCACCTTCTCAGCCGGTGCACCCTCAAGGATATTTACCGCACGGACATATCCCGTATCCTCATCCTTGCTGACCGTAACTCCGATTCCGGCATACTCACCTGAATCATCCTCCTGCAGCTTGGCATATTCTTCCTTGGTGTAATACTGTGCATACGGATCGTCAAGGGATTCCATTATACCCTTGTATATGCCCTCCCTGATCGTATCATCGTCAATATCATTGTAATAATAATTGTCTATGATACTCTCGATCTTCGCTGTCTTGTCAAGTACGTCCGCATCCAACAGATTGCCATCATAGGTTATCTTGGTGGAACTGCCGGTTTTGCCGCTGAGTGTGCCACTGAACACACCTGATGTACCGCAGCCCGTCAGACCGATCACCGTACTTGCCAGCACCGCTGTCACTGCTATCTTCTTCAACATTTTCCTCATATCATTATCTCCTAACCTTGTATTGCCATCAAATACCTGAATCTCTCCATATCCCCTGCCCGGTCTACTGTCCAAGGAAGTCATGCGGATTGACATACGTTCCGTCTATCGACACGCCAAAATGGCAATGCGGACCTGTCGACACCCCCGTACTTCCTGCCTTTGCTATGACCTGACCTTTCACAACCTTGTCGCCAACATTTACACAGAGCTGTGAGTTGTGCATATATACCGTACATATTCCGCCGCCGTGGCTGATCATGACCATGTTGCCACCACCGCCATTGTAGCAGGACATCACGACTGTGCCGGCCTCCGCCGCAACAATATCTGTTCCATAATCACAGCCTATATCAATTCCCTGATGATATGTACTTGCTCCCGCTGTAGGAGCATCTCGGTAACCAAATTCATCCGTGATAACACCTCCGGTCGATACCGGCCACATGAATTTGCCCTTATATTTGGAGGTGTCGTATACCTTTCCATCCTTCGTATACACACCCGTACCATTTGCATTTGCCTTGCCCATCTCCTGTCTGGATATCTCCGCGATACGTCTCTCGGCTTCCTCACGGGCCACAGTGAACTTGTTCATCAACGACTTCTGGGCTTCTATATCACCATCATATCTAGTGATCTCTTCCTGCTTCTGATCTATAAGGGTCTGCAGTTCAGCCTCATTACTCTCCAGATCCGTCTTGACCGACTCCACCTGTCTGAGGTCAGATTCAAGCTGCGCCTCATAATTGGCTATATCTGTCTTGGTCTTGATCAGCTTTGCAAGCTGCCTCTGATCGTATTCCGATATCTGGTCTATATACTCTGATTTGTTCAGGAGATCGCTGAATGATATGGATGTGAGCAGGGCGTCGACATATTCCGTCTCCCCCTCCTCATACAGATACTGTATTCTCTGCTTCATCGCCTCATACTGCTCATCCTCTGCCTTCTGAGCTTCATCCAGACTTTTCTGAGTTGTGTCTATCTCCGTCTGGAGCTCGTCTGTCTGCTCCTGCAGGCTCGTTATCTGAGTCTGGACGGATGTCATCTTGGCATCCAGATCTGCAACGTCCTGAACGATCTTGTTCTGCTGTTCCTCCAGAGAATCCAGAACGTCCTTGGCATTCTTCTCGTTTTCACTGGCATCATCCTTCTGACGCTCAGCCTCTTCCTTCGTCATGGCATATGCCATATTTCCCCCGGTCTGAGACGCAGCCATGCCTCCCATGACTACACATCCCGCAACAAGCAATGCCATCCTTCTGATATTCCCTTTTACATTGACTTTCTTTTTCATAATCTACTACTCCTTGTTATCCCCATCTAACAATTAACTAGTATATCTTATGTCGTCGTGCGTGAGCGCGATGACCTGCGCACGCATCAGCGTGCTTCATTATATTATATCGCCTGCCGGCTCAATGAGGGCATTCGCATTATGACGTCTTGCGCAAGCGCATCCGTCGCAATGCTCATTATATCATACTCTCAAATGCTTCCTCGTGGTAAGGATACTTCCTACCAGTCCAACACCGATACCAAGCACAAGTCCAACCGGTATCATGGTCTTGAACAGGTCATGCTGGCTCACAAATGCAAACAGCGTTGTGACAACCTTAAATCTTCCGGCAACATATGTCAGTATCTTATCATACATGTAGTACAGAAGGACCAGAGGTATAGCCGAACCGACCGCACCTATGATCACACCCTCTATGATGAACGGCGCCCGTACAAATACATTTGTCGCACCGATCAGCTTCATGATCCCTATCTCTTCCTTTCGCACCGTGATACCTATGGTGATAGTGTTGCTTATAAGGAAGATAGATACCAACATCAGTATCACAACTATTCCTATGGATGCATATCCGACAAGAGATGACAGTGTCGTGATGCTGTCCGCAGTCACGTCAGAGCTCTTGACCTTTCTGACTCCTGAAAGTCCCTGGGCAAATGCCACGAACTCCGGCTGTCTGGCCACATCCTTGAGCGTAACCTCATATGAGGCCGAATTCTTAAGTGGATTGTCCTCGCCAAATGCATTCTTTGCCGCCTGTGGATCATCGTAGTTCTGCTCAACAAATTTATTCCATGCGTCATCCGCCGACACGTAATCCATCGTGTTTACATAATCCAGAGTTCTTATCTGTGATCCGATAAGCTGTATCGTGTCGTCCGACACATCCTCGTCAAAGAACACTGATATTGTAACTGTATTCTCAAGCTCCTGCATACCGGACTGAAAGTTTACAACTACCGCATATATGATTCCAAAGAGGAACAGACATGATATGATGGTTCCAAGTGATGCAAGTGAGAACAGAATATTTCTTCTTATATTTGCAAAGCCCTGTCTGAGGATATAGAAAAATGTACTAATCTTCATCTATATATCCTCCTTCCTTCTCGTCACTGATAATTACACCCTTCTTCAGGGTTATAACTCTCTTCTTCATCTCATTGACGATATCCTTGTTGTGGGTTACCACGACAACTGTGGTTCCTCTCTTGTTGATATCCTCAAGGAGGTTCATGATATCCAATGAGTTCTTAGGATCGAGATTTCCTGTAGGCTCATCCGCCAGTATGATGTCAGGATTGTTGACCAGTGCTCTCGCCATGGCAACTCTCTGCTGCTCACCACCTGAGAGCTCTTTTGGATATGATTTGTACTTGTCTGCAAGTCCAACCAGCGTCAGCATGGCCGGAACACGTCTTCTGATGTATCTCGCCGGAGTCTGGATAACTCTCTGTGCAAATGCAACATTCTCGTATATAGTCCTGTCCTTCAGAAGCCTGAAGTTCTGGAATACGACTCCAATCCTTCTTCTGACCTTCGGTATATCTTTTCTCTTTATCTTGCCATAGTCGTATCCGGCAACAGTGATATTGCCCTCCGTAGGATCGAGCTCCTTGAGCAGAAGCCTAAACAGAGTGGTCTTGCCTGATCCACTGCTTCCAACTATAAATACGAACTCGCCTTTTTCTATATTGATGTTCACATTCTTGAGCGCCTGATTGCCCCCAGGGTATGTCATACTCACGTTCTCTAACTCTATCATCTCATGTCTCCTATATTGCCTCTTTACGGCATAAACTGTACATTATCTTACATTTGTCCATAGTCGGATGATTCTGATTCATTTCATCCACGCTTCATTATACTACATATTGATTGTTTTGTTGTGTATAGTTTGTGAATTAAAATTAATACACGATGCGGCAGTCTTCATATATCCATATGTAAGGCTGCCGCTTCTATGCAATCTATATTCCAGATAACTGTCCACCGGACATTTTAATAATCCAGTGACTCCATGTACTTCATGTACTTTACAACCATAAGAGCGATCTTGAATGTGATGGCATCCTCGAATACTCTCAGATCAAGGCCTGTGCTCTTCTGCAACTTATCAAGTCTGTATACCAGAGTATTTCTGTGGATGTACAACTGTCTTGATGTCTCTGATACGTTCAGGCTGTTCTCAAAGAACTTGTTGATAGTTGACAAAGTCTCCTCGTCAAACTCATCAGGGCTCTTGCCGTCAAATATCTCTCTGATGAACATCTTGCACAGAGGAAGTGGAAGCTGGTAAATAAGTCGTCCTATTCCAAGATTGCTGTATGCTATGATATCTGTGTTCTCATAGAATATCTTTCCAACATCCAGAGCCATCTTAGCCTCTTTGTATGAACGTGAAACTTCCTTTATCTCATTGACAATTGTTCCGAATGATACATGTACAGATGACATCGCCTCGGTATTGAGCATGTCAACGATGACCTTGGCAATCTTGTTCATGTCGTCATATGTCTCGTTGGACTTGACTTCCTTGACAAGAATGATGTTCTTCTCGTCCACAGCAGTGATGAAATCCTTTGTCTTGGCTGAGAAGATATTACGTACTGTCTCAAGTGCATTGGTATCCTTCTCATTCTTTGTCTCTATGATAAATACGATTCTTCTCACATCAGTATCTATGTGGAGCTTCTTTGCTCTGTTGTAGATATCAACCAGAAGGAGATTGTCTAAGAGAAGGTTCTTGATAAAGTTGTCCTTGTCAAATCTCTCCTTGTATGCGACCAGAAGGTTCTGGATCTGAAATGCTGCAATCTTGCCGACCATATATGTATCATCGGTCTCGCCCTTTGCCATGAGAATATGCTCTAACTGGTTATCGTCAAACACCTTGAAGAACTGATAACCTCTTACAACCTGGCTCTCTGCCGGTGAATCAACAAATGCACGAACTGAATCCTCGCAGTCATCTATATCCTTAAGTGTTGACGCAAGCACTTTTCCCTCTGTGTCCAACACGCACAGGTCAGTTCTTGTTATACCTTTTAATCCGTCTATTGTATCCTGAAGAATCTGGTTTGATATCATTCTTTTCACTCCTTATACTCATTATACGTTTTATCCCGTAATCCATTACTCTTATTTTAAAGCAAAATTGTAGAAAAAAAAAGAGAAAATGCAGATTTTTTATATGTATTTTCTGCATTTTCTCAATTTTTCAAGAATTAAACTACTGTTTCCAGTTATCTGGAGTGTAATTGTAAGTTCTATGTGTTATCTAAGACTAGTTAACAAGGATCTCCTCTGTCTCCTTATCGAAGATATGAATCTTGCTTAAGTCAAATGCGAACTGAACTGTGTCGCCAGGTCTAGCTGTTGTACGAGCATTTACTCTTGCTGTGATATCGAACTGGTCGATTGTGAAGTATAAGTAAACCTCGGCACCAAGCATCTCGTAGATGTTGATTCTTGCATCGATTACGCTCTCTGGTGATGACTCGATGAAGAGCTGCTCATCATGAATATCCTCTGGACGGATACCAAGAACAACTTCCTTATCGATAGCATCAAGTGCGATAAGTCTCTCAGCCTTGCTGTCTGGAACCTTAATTGAATGTGAACCGAACATAAGGAGAACGTCAGCACCTGACTTAACAACCTTACAATCGATGAAGTTCATAGGTGGCATACCCATGAATCCGGCAACGAACAGGTTACATGGCTTGTCGTAGAGGTTCTGAGGTGTATCTACCTGCTGGATGATACCATCCTTCATAACTACGATTCTTGTACCAAGTGTCATAGCCTCTGTCTGGTCATGTGTTACGTAGATGATAGTTGTCTGGAGTCTCTGATGAAGCTTTGAGATCTCAACACGCATCTGTACACGAAGCTTAGCATCAAGGTTTGAAAGAGGCTCGTCCATAAGGAATACCTTTGGCTCACGGACAATTGCACGTCCCATAGCAACTCGCTGTCTCTGTCCACCTGATAAAGCCTTTGGCTTTCTGTCAAGAAGATGCTCGATATCAAGAATCTTAGCTGCCTCATGTACAGCCTTGTCGATCTTCTCCTTTGGAACCTTTCTTAACTTAAGTCCAAATGCCATGTTATCATATACTGACATATGTGGGTACAGAGCGTAGTTCTGGAATACCATCGCAATATCTCTGTCCTTTGGCTCTACATCGTTTACGAGCTTGTCGCCGATCCATAACTCACCTGAGCTGATATCCTCAAGTCCTGCTATCATTCTAAGAGTTGTTGACTTTCCACATCCTGATGGTCCAACAAAGATGATGAACTCCTTGTCTTCGATCTCAAGGTTGAAGTCCTTAACTGCGTTGAATCCGTTAGGATATACCTTGTAAATGTTCTTAAGTGATAAACTTGCCATTTGAAATTACCTCCGTAGTGTATATAATCTTGTTTTTGTTCACCCTAAAAACTATTGTTATTCTACATCATTGGCATTTTTCATTCTATGTGATTATTGCTCAAAAAAATTTTTGAACTTTTGTCTAAATTGTATACATGCACAAATTTTGCAACATTTTGACGGTTTTCGAACCGTTTTCCCTTGGTTTAAACTTCCTTTTTTGTGAAACCTTCACCATACCCATTTATGTCAATAGGTTTTTTCGTCACGTTTTCGGTATATTTTATTACTTTTGCCTATTGTTTTTACTCATATATATACTTGACAAACCAGAAAAATGTAGAACAGCCGGCAAAATCTGTAACATTTTGTACTACAGTAAAAAAACTCTACTGATATCGGTGTTTTCTATTACGATATCAGCAGAGTTTTCTATATATTTTCTACATGTTCTTCTATATCTAGTTGTTGGCTGCGTTGTCCACACCTATTACTACGACAATGTCTGCACCTGAAATGTCGACATCTGAAGCAACAGATGAGTCAATATCTGATCTGTCAGCCGTTGCCGCTCCACCCAGAAGGCTTACAAGTCCGCTCACATCATATGAATCTGATGTGTAGATAACTGTTGTTGACTGATCTCCGTTGTCATATGTTCCTATATCTACTGATGTGTATCCATCCGCTGTGAGTGTTGTCTGCCATGTAGCTGCCACACCTGACACGCCTGATGCGTTGAGCACTACTACTTTTGCATCCTTGCCATTTCCTGCATTTGCATCATCTGTTGAAGCGTCCTGTGAGCTGTCATCCGCTGATGTGTCTGAGCTGTCTGCAGCATCGCCTGAACCTCCAAATGTAGGATCTGACGGATCTGACTCCTCAGTCACAATGCTTGTCTTATTGCCCGTGTCCGATGCGTCTGATTTCTTGCTCTTGCTGACGGTTCGTGCAAGCAGTACGAGCATGACAACTATAGCCACTGCAAGTATGATAACCGCTGCTCTGAGCATTGTATCTAAGAATAATTTCATTACTTTCTTACCCATTATATAGCCTCCATCTCAATATAAATGTATATTCTCATTTGTTAACAAAAACAACTAGAGTATACCAAAGTGCTTTTTTATTTTCAACATTTAATTCGCATGATATACTAGAATTAAATTTTTGTTCACAAATAGCGGAGGTACAGATTTGAAAACAGCGATAATAATTGGCGCCTCGACAGGCATCGGAAGGGCGACAGCACTGGCGCTTTCAGGCAAATATAACAGCATATCTATCACTTCATTCAAACACAAAGAAGAGCTTCTCTCTCTGAGAGACGAACTTACGGCAAAAGGCTGCATCTGTTACTGTGAGACCGGAGACGCCGGGGATATGGAATTTATGGAGAAGTTTATACAAAATACCATAGATCATCTCGGCAGCGACATCGATCTCCTCATCAACAATGCCGGCATATCTTATGTGGGGCTTATAAACGATATGACAGCCCAGGATTTTGACAGAACCATGAAGTCAAATGTATACTCGGTTTTCAATAGCTGCCGACTCGTGGTTCCTCACATGATCCAGCTCCACAAAGGACACATAATCAATATCTCATCCGTGTGGGGAAATGTCGGTGCGTCGTGTGAGGTCGCATATTCAGCCTCCAAAGGTGCTGTAAATTCCTTCTCAAAGGCTCTTGGAAAGGAGCTTGCTCCAAGCGGCATAACCGTCAACGCCATAGCATTTGGCGCAATTGACACCTCCATGAACGGTCATCTGTCACCGGAGGAACGCCAGATGCTGGAGGATGAAATACCTGCAGGAAGAATGGCCACACCTTATGAAGCGGCAGATTTCATTGTGCACATTGCCGAGTGTGGAGAATACCTGAATGGCCAGGTGATCACATTTGATGGCGCATGGCAATAGGTGCTTTTCATCAAATTTTACAACAGTATAGGCGATTTTGTCCAAATTTCTATTGCTTAATTGTATATATTGCATTAGAATATATTATATATGTTATAGAATCGGGGTTATAAAATGGGATTTGGATTTGGGAAAAAGAAGAAAAATATTTCATCGGACACAGCTCCCGCCGCCGCAGATATCAAGACTACTCTTGACGAGGACGGCAATGTGGAGATTGTTTCCAAAAACTTCAAGATGAAGCCGACACAAAAGCTGGAGGAGCAACCATCCAGTGAAGGGGACACTTGGATCTGCTGGGGATGCGGACAGCCTACGGATCAGGATATCTGTCCTGTCTGCGGTAAGAAACGCACAAAGTAACAACACACACACAAGGGGCTGTGAAAAAACTCGATTGAGTTTTTTCGCAGCCCTTTTTTACTTTATTGCAATGCGGTCACTGCGCATCGCTTATATTTATTTTCTCTACACGCTGCTAAAATGCGATTCCAAGAGCATTTATTATGAGTCCCCACGCAAGTCCTGCAGCATACAGCACCACTGCTATCCTTATATTCTCCGCAGGTCTATGCCTGTTCATCCTAAAGAGCACCACAAGGCCTACTCCTGCACTCACCAGAAGTCCTGACATCATAGCACCCGCGCTGAGTATTCCCTGAAGATACAGCTCGGTTATTATGACTGATGCCGCACAGTTAGGAATAAGGCCCACCAACGCTGCTGCCGCCTCTCCAAGCACAGGCACATCATTGAATATGCGGGCTATGGATTCCTCTCCTATAGCCTCTATGATCACATTTATCACAAGTGAGAATATAAATATAAATATCGCAATCTTTGCAGTGTGCACCAGAGCAGATCTGAATATCCCCCCCTCGCAGTCGCAGTGTTCCTGTTCGCACACCTCATGGATATTCTTCTCTCCCAAATGTCCGTGGTCGTGACTGTGCTCATGGACATAGTCATGCACATGTCCCTTTCCTTTCTTCTCAGCAGCATCCTTATACACTATATTCTGTGTGTGCAGAGAGCTTTCTGCCGCTTTTGCAGAGTCACTGTGCGCATGTCCGCTATGGTGTTCGTGCTCATCATGTCCACCATGTCTGTGAACCGGATCTATCTTCTTTACCTGGACCGGCTTTCTCATTCTGTCCAGCACAAATCCTACTATATAGCCTGTTATTACGGCTATGACCGCCTTTGTCGCAAGGATCTTCACTATTGTCCCCGCGCTTATCGCGTCATTTGACAGCATGATCGGCAGCATCTCGTCCGAGGTTGACATGAACACGGCTATGAGCACGCCCGCCCCTATCACGCCTCCGCTGTACAGGTTGGATGCCATAAGTGAAAATCCGCACTGTGGCACTATTCCCAGCACTCCGCCAATCAATGGTCCAAGCTTCTCTGCCTTTCCAAGCACATGTGCCTGCCGGCCTGCAGTTTTTCTCTCAAGCCACTCCATGACCACATAGGTGATGAGCAGAAACGGGATGAGCTTCACCGTATCAAACAGTGCATCCTTAAATGAATCTATAAGCAATTCCTTCATATTATAAAACACTCCTTCTCAGATCAGCACTCGTAGATATTGTACCCACAATTGTCCTGACTGAATCCAAAATACTCCTCGTTGGTCATATCCATGAAATAGCTGCATATCGCCCTGCATATTCCGTTATGGCAGACAAACAACACCGACGAATCCGGATATGTCTCGCGGGTTTCAATTATCAGATCGTACGTTCTCCTGGCGATATCCATCATGGATTCTCCTCCGGGATATCTGTATGCGAACATCCTTTTGTTGTTCAGGAAATCCCTGTCGTCCCTCTGAACACCCTCATACACACCGTAATCCTGTTCTATAAGCCTTTCATCCGTAAGTACCGGCAAATGCTTTCTCTCCGCCACCGCTCGTGCTGTCTCCTGTGCCCTGGAGAGCGGCGATGCTATTATCACATCAATAGAGCAGCTATCCAATCTCTCTGCAAGGAGCTGTGCCTGCTGAAGTCCTTTATCTGTAAGATGGGAATCTGTCCTGCCACAGACCTTATTAAGTCTGTTCCATTCCGTCTCTCCGTGTCTTGCAACATATAACTTCATATGGGTTCTCCTTCCAGTCATATTGGGTATCTGCTCTTTTTACCAACTGTGTATTAACTACAAAAATCTCATGTCTTTATAATATTAAGCATTTTTGCAAATTAATCAACTGTTTTCGGCTATTAAAGCGTCTGGAATTATCTTCTATATGCTCATGCTGTCTGAGCTCGAACTATTGTCTTTGTTCTGTGAACTGCCATTTGCGCTGTCATTCTGCCCATTATCTAAATCACCATCCGGTCTCTGCATATTTCCATCATCTGAATTGCCACCTGGTCTCTGCATATTTCCATCATCTGAGTTGCCGCCTGGTCTCTGCATATTTCCATCATCTGAGTTGCCGCCCGGTCTCTGCATTCCGCCATTATCTAAATTGCCGCCCGGTCTCTGCATTCCGCCTGAGCCCTCGCTGTATGTAATATCGTCCAGTGTAAATGTACTGTTCTGGTCACCGACAGTCAAAGTGTAGTTATCCCCCTGTTTCATGTCTGATGTGCTGATAACAACCGAGTTAAATTTCTTATCCACCTTATAGCTGAGCACCTCCTTGCCATCTGAATCAGTAAGTGTGATCGTTTCGCCGGCGTCAACCCACTCATCAAAGTTAACAAGAGCCGAGCACTGTGTGGACTCATCTCCAAATCCCTGAGCCATACCGGAACCACCCACAGCTACGATCTCGCCGCCTGTTATCGCAGCACAGATTCCGTAGTCCATCGCGCCATTGCCATTGTCCGAAGGGCCGAGTACATGTACGCTGCCTCCTGTAATTCCAATGTAGCCATTGGAATCTATTCCATCACCGCTGGCATTTATATTTATCGTTCCTCCTGTTATAAGAATATATGCATCATTGTCGGCATCCATGTCCACTCCACCCATGCCCGGGCCGCCTCCAAAACCATCATGGTTGTCTCCCGAACCTGCGCCGCCTCCAGCTGCATTAAAGCCGTCATCACTGGATATCACATCTATATTACCGCCAGCCACAAGGATCTTATACCCCTCTACCCCCTCATAACTCTTAGATACATCTATATCTCCACCGGTTATTATCAGAAGTCCCTCCGCATGGATCGCATCATCCCCAACCGATATGTTGATGTCTCCGCCTTCTATATATACATATCCTTCCTGCTGGTCGTCATTTCCCGCATGTATACCATCCTCATCACAGCTCAGGTTAAATGTTCCGTCCGCAATTCTCACGCTATCCTTAGCGTTCAGGCAGTGATCCTGACTGTCTATGGTATAGGTGCCACCTGTAACCACCAGGTCATCCTTGGACACGATTCCATGTCCCGTAGTGTCTTTAACCGTCAGACTTCCGGTGCCGCCCAGTGTAAGGTCACATTTGGCAAATATCACGGCATCCACATTGTTGTCATCCGTCTGAACGTAGTCCCCAGCCACCGTAAGACTATTCTCTGCCCCTTCCGCCAACGTCACAAATACCTTGTCAGCGTTCTTCGCATATATTGCCGCCTGCATCTCCTCCACAGTCATCTCTGTCTTTACACTGGTATTCTCTGCATCCGCACTGCCATTTGGGCTTTCTTTATCAGCGTCCGTCTCTGTGCTCACATCACTTGTCACCTCAGTATCTGAAGTCGAGCTTGTGCTCTGGCTGGTTGAACATCCGGCAAGCATTGCCATGCACATGGCCGCTGTCAACCCTATAGCCAGACATTTGCGGATTCCCGCTATATGTCTCATATATTTATTCTTCCTCATACGATCATCTCCTTACTAAGTATCTGCCTTATCAACTGACTTCTACAATGTCATGTCCCCCGAATCCACCTGCGCCAGCATGATCTCAAGGTTGCCATTTCTCACTCTGAGCTTATCTATCATATCCTTCTGATTTGTGTGCTTCTTAAGCTTCACCACATATGTAAGCTTGAACAGGCTTCCCATGTTGGTCGTCTTCACATTTATCAGTCTGTAACTGTCTGTACAGTCGGCAAGTATCTCATCAAATGCCTCTGTATAGTCGAGATTTTCAGGCACGGTGATCTTCAGGGCTCTCTCTTCATCCCTTCCGCCGCCAAATCCAGTAAGGCTGCAAATGAACATCGCTCCGCCTAGTATGGTGGCAAATAATACTGCATATCCTATAAATCCCATTCCGGTCACAAGTCCAGCTCCCATCGCAAGGAATATGGCGCATATCTCCTTTGCCGAACCTGGAACCGATCTGAACCTTACAAGGCTAAATGCACCTGCCACAGCAACACCCGCGCCAACATTGCCATTTACCATCATGATCACCACGCACACAACCGCAGGTATAAGTGCCAATGTCACCAGAAAACTCTGGGTGAATTTACTTCTGAATGCGTAAACCAACGCAAGGAATACTCCTATTATAAGGGATACCGCTATGCAGGTCAGAAACTCCTGCACTGATATCGTTGTCGCCGTTCCAAATATACTGTCAAATAATCCTGTCATCTTCTATCTCCTCCTGTCTATGTTTGCCACTTTATCATTTACATAATTCGTCTTTTTTAGTTTCTGGCTTTAAATGTATATGATCCACTTATGTCAGCCTACCATCTGTTTATACGCCTCTCCATACTTTGAAAATGACGTCTTGTATGCTCCATACTTTGTCAGCAGATGTGACAGCCACAGCGGGAACCCACCTGCCATCTTGATCTCCATCAACACCTTATATTCTGGTACGACCTTGTGCCCATATGGTTCTTTCTGAAGTGTCAGATCATCATTCTGCCACAGTATATTGTAATCAAACGTGATCCTGAGCTCCGGATCATCTATCCCTTTGTAGGAATCTCTCTCATACGAGAGAACCACCGCAGGCTCCAGATCTTTGTATACCTGCATGAAATAATCGATCTCTCTGCCGATCTGACAATCCTTGTGCAGCGGCTGGCCGCCCACCAGATAATCCATAGCCTCCTGTTCAGGCACCTCCAGCCTTCTTTTGTACACAACAGATTTGTATTTCTTCTTGAGCTCAATAAAAACCTCTGAATCGTCATCCGGGACTCCATAGCTTCTGAGCCTGAGCTTTTCTTTGTAAACCGGCTTTTCTATGGAGTCTCTGATGAGCCTGTGGGAAGGAGTGTCGAAATATATGTTAATGATCTGGCTATGTGCAAACCTGTCCGGTTGCATATACCTTATCATTTCGCTCATTATCTGCTCGTACTGTTCTCTATCTAACATGTACTTAAGTTCATATCTTTTAAACGTGTTGTCTGCCATAAGCATCATCCTTTCTTTACCTTATTCCCTCTTGATGATGCTATAATAGCCTGTAAAACTTAAACGAACTTTAAATATAAAAAATTGTCTTCGGTGACTCCTGTTGGTGTGTATTCTCTACGTTGTATATCCAATCGGTAGTGTCGGCGACCGAACTTTGACGCTTCTGTGCCGCCGCAGAGAGCTAGGCGCCCTTATCGTGCTTGGCGCGGCGTGCACGATGGAAACAAAGTCAAAGTGAGGGTAGACAAACGTGATTGGATATACAACATAGAGATTACACCAACAGGAGTCACCGAAGACAACCGCAACGCAAAAACGCCCATCTGTGGATCACTCCACAGATGGACGTCTATAGTCTTATATTATAATCTTATGTCTAGTTGATTTGAAGATAAGGCTCCCGCCAAATGCTTAGGATTAGCAAACGCCCTGAGCAAGCATAGCGTCAACAACCTTCTCGAAGCCGGCGATGTTAGCACCTGCAACATAGTCTGCGTTTCCGCCAACTGTCATGTTGTATCTCTTTGCTGCATCTGAGATGTTAGCGTAGATTGTCTCCATGATTCCCTTGAGCTTGCCATCAACTTCCTCGAATGTCCATGAAAGTCTCTCGCTGTTCTGGCTCATCTCAAGAGCTGATGTAGCAACACCACCTGCATTTGCAGCCTTACCACCAACGAAGAGAACACCATTCTCCTGAAGGTACTTAGTAGCCTCAAGAGTTGTAGGCATGTTAGCGCCCTCTGTTACTGAGATAACGCCGTTTGCAACAAGCATCTTAGCATCGTCAAGGTTAAGCTCGTTCTGTGTAGCACATGGAAGAGCAAGGTCACACTTGATTGACCATACGCCGTGATCATTTGCATCCTTCTTTACATGGTACTCAGCTGATGGTCTAGCAGCAGCATAAGCATCAAGACGTGCTCTCTTAACTTCCTTAACTTCCTTAAGAAGTGCAACATCGATTCCTTCTGGATCGTAGATCCAACCTGTAGAATCTGAACATGTAACACACTTAGCACCTAACTGATGTGCCTTCTGGATTGCGTAGATTGCAACATTACCAGCACCTGATACTGCACAAGTCTTGCCTGCGATATCAATGTCATGATCCTTTAACAGTGCGTTTGTAAGGTAAAGCAGTCCGTAACCAGTAGCCTCTGTACGAGCAAGTGATCCACCATATGTAAGTCCCTTACCTGTGAGAACTCCCTCGTATGATCCACGGATTCTCTTGAACTGACCGAACATGAAACCGATCTCTCTAGCACCTGTTCCGATATCTCCAGCTGGAACATCGACATCAGCACCGATATACTTACAAAGCTCTGTCATGAAGCTCTGGCAGAATGCCATGATCTCTCTGTCTGACTTACCCTTAGGGTCGAAGTCTGAACCACCCTTACCACCACCGATTGGAAGTGTTGTAAGTGAGTTCTTGAAAACCTGCTCGAAACCAAGGAACTTAATGATACCAAGGTTTACTGATGGGTGAAGTCTGAGACCTCCCTTGTATGGTCCAATGGCATTGTTGAACTGTACACGGAAACCTCTGTTGACCTGTACCTGTCCGTTGTCATCTACCCATGGTACTCTGAACATGAGCTGTCTATCTGGCTCTGTGATTCTCTCGAGGATAGCATTCTTTCTGTAAAGCTCCTCATTTGCCTCGATGCAAGGTCTGAGTGAATCAAGAACCTCTGTTACTGCCTGTAAGAACTCAGGCTGATCTGCATTCTTCTTCTGTACTATCTCGAGTACTTCATCAACATATGACATAGTAAAAATCCTCCTAAACTGATTATATATCGTGACCTGTTAATTATTTTCTGACCACGCTCCCTATTATAGTATAGGAAATTAAGATTGTAAAGAAAAAACTTGTGAAATCTAAGTATTTTTTTGTTTTTGCTTAATTTTCCCCTGTTTTTATCAATTAAGCTTATTATTTATAAACATTCTTCTTGTTTTGGGGTATTTCCCGCTGAGTTAAACGTCTAAAGTCTTTTCGACACAGTTTTCACTTTTTACTTCTTCTCCTCATCGTGGTGAAGATCATTCTTCCAGTATCTGCATCTGTGCTTTACATTTGTGGAGAATACGATCTGAGTCTTTGTCTTGCCAAATCTCTGAAGTTCACCAACAAAATGATCGAGATCTGCTGTTGTCTTGAAACGTACCTCAATGAGCATTGAGTAATCTCCTGTCACACAGTTGCACTCCACAACATTTAACACGCTGTCTATATATGGATAGAACTCAGCCTTCTGCTCAGGTGAAACCTCCAGATTGATAAATGCCTTGATATAATGACCCATAGCCTCCGGGTTGAGCTTGGTCGTAAATCCCTCAAGCACGCCCTCGGCAAGCATCCTGTCTATTCTTGTTCCAACTGCTGTAGGTGACATGGACACCTCAGCGCCTATATCCTTGAGTGATACACGTGCATTGTCCTGAAGCATGGCAAGTATCTTCTCATCCACCTCATCCAGTCTGTAGTATATCAGTTCTTTCTTTTCCATAAGATGTCTTCTCCTTCTCACTTTCTAAGGCAATTACAATATTATCCTACATAACCGCAATTGTCCTTTTCCCTATTCAAGCACCTTATCTCGTGGTGCAACTTGTGTTTCACAATCATATTAGCATATTTACTTAAGATTATAAATGTGTAGTGTCATTATATACCCTGCTCTGCGCAAATTACAACCTGATTTTTATGTATATTTACCGTTATACCCAACCTGGATTTTTACCCATAAGTTTTCGTCATTTTACGATATAATTATCCTCAAGCCAGTGCGCCACCCCATCCTCATCATTTGATGATATAACCGATGTGGCATACCTTTTTAGCTGTTCATCAGCATTTTGCACTGCGTAGCTTTCGTCAGCAAGTTCAAACATATCTATATCATTCCTGCCATCTCCAAAGGCAACCACCCTGTCGCATTCCAGAAGTTCCTGCAACTGTTTTATTGCATTTGCCTTAGATGCTGCAAACGGCATGATCTCCAGCCATTGTTCATCTGTATAAATGTCTTTCTGATATACACAGTGAAATTTATCCTTATACTTATCGTACAACGGTTTTAATTTTTCCGGACTGTCAATGCAGGTTATGTAGAAAATATCTCCCACTTTCAAGTTCTCTGCTGACTTTACGATATTTGTCCTGACATCCCCCTGCCTGCTGAGCAGGAATTTCTTCATACCATCTGTGCACAGCTCCGGAACATACGAAAATTTCTCCTTGCCATCTATCCGCGCATACACTATCGGAAATATCTGATTACCGAACAGATCGTCAAGCACTGATCCTACCGATTCATCAAAGTAATTTGCAGCAAGGACTTCACCGGTAACATTGTCTACGATAAACGCCCCATTGTATACGATCAGTGGAATTTCTGCCCGCAGTCCGCTTGTCACCTTCTTAGCTGTGATAAGGGAGCGCGCCGTGGCATAAGAGAATATCATTCCTCTATCTGTCAGATTATTGATTACACTGTTTGTATACTCGGATGTGGTCTCATCGCTGCGAAGAAGCGTACCGTCCAGATCTGATACATATAAAGTTTTCATGTTGTCACCCACCTATCACAATTTTTCTGCAATACATACTATATTTCTACAACTCACACATTTTCATACAACGTGCATTATTTCTTATAATGCTTTCGTTTTCCCACAATTCACTCGATTTCCTACTACCCACTAGATTTTCAATTTTCTACTACATACTAGTTTCCATAACACTCTATCTTCTGTACAGGATTTCCACATCGCCGTCCACGAATCCAGCGGCAACAGCCTCGTACTTCTTAAGTTTCTCAGCATATTTTCCTTCTGTGAGATACTTTCTGATCATCTCACAGGAAATATCAAGTATCTTCTCCCAGCCTACACCCTGCTGCCATTCGTACAGATCTTCCCCTGTCGTGAACTCCTCGTAACAATTCCAGTCCTCGTCCTCCTCGTCAAAATAAGTTGAACTTATCAACTGGATCGACCAATGCAAGTCCACCTCTTCATATATATTGAAGTTGATCGCCACCCCCGGCAGCGGCATATTCTCATCTAAAATTCTGTCTAACCATTTTGCAAATTCATCATACATAACTAATCCCCCGTATATAAAACAAAGCTGATGTGAAGTATTCTCTATACACATCAGCCTCGTTTTATGACTCTATATAATTATTACTTGTTGTTCTTGATGTACTCATCAATTCCCTTTGCACCAGCTCTACCAGCTTCCATTGCAAGGATAACTGTTGCAGCACCTGTTACGGCATCGCCACCGGCATATACGCCTTCCTTGGTTGTCTGTCCGTTTGCCTCTTCTGCAACGATACACTTCCACTTGTTTGTCTCAAGTCCCTCTGTTGTAGATGAGATAAGTGGGTTTGGTGAAGTTCCAAGTGACATGATTACTGTGTCAACGTCCATTGTGAACTCTGAATCTGGAATCACAACAGGTCTTCTTCTGCCTGATGCGTCTGGCTCACCGAGCTCCATCTTCACACACTTCATACCGCATACCCAGCCGTTCTCATCCTCAAGGATCTCTGTTGGGTTTGTGAGGAGATCAAATATGATTCCCTCTTCCTTAGCATGATGAACCTCCTCAACTCTGGCTGGGAGCTCCTCCTCTGAACGTCTGTATACGATATGCGTCTCAGCGCCAAGTCTGAGTGCTGTTCTTGCTGCATCCATAGCAACATTTCCACCACCGACAACGGCAACCTTCTTACCTCTCATGATAGGTGTATTTGAATTCTCGTCAAATGCCTTCATGAGGTTGCTTCTTGTGAGGTACTCATTTGCTGAGAATACGCCGTTGGCATTCTCGCCTGGGATACCCATGAACTTAGGAAGTCCTGCACCTGATCCGATGAACACTGCGTCAAATCCCTCATCCTCAAGGAGTGAGTCGATTGTGACTGACTTTCCTACTACTACATTTGTCTCTATCTTAACACCAAGTGACTTGATGTTCTCGATCTCCTTGGCAACTACCTTCTCCTTTGGAAGACGGAACTCTGGAATTCCGTATACGAGAACTCCGCCCGGCTGGTGAAGTGCCTCGAATATAGTTACATCGTAACCCATCTTTGCAAGATCTCCGGCTGCTGTCACACCTGAAGGGCCTGATCCGATGACTGCCACCTTGTGACCATTCATCTCCTTTGCAGGCTCTGGCTTGATTCCGTTCTCACGGGCCCAGTCAGCAACAAATCTCTCAAGCTTACCGATGGATATCGCCTCGCCCTTGATTCCTCTGATACACTTCTGCTCACACTGTGTCTCCTGTGGACATACACGGCCACATACAGCAGGAAGTGCTGATGACTCGCTGATGATCTTGAATGCCTCAGCGAAGTTGCCTTCCTTGACCTGAGCTATAAATCCAGGGATATTGATAGATACAGGACAGCCATTCATACATGGGGCGTTCTTACATCCTATACATCTTGAAGCCTCAGCCATAGCCTCCTCTTCATTATATCCGTAACAAACCTCTTCAAAATTCTTTGCACGTACCTGTGGCTCCTGCTCGCGAACCGGCACTCTCTTCCAAACATCTACTTCTATAGCCATTACTTGTCACCTCCACAGTTTCCACATCCGCCATGATGTGTATCGCCCTCTTTTGCTGCAAGGAATGCTCTGCCCTCTGCAGTCTTGTAGAGCTGCTGACGCTGCATAGCCTCCTCAAAGTTCACCTTGTGACCATCGAACTCTGGTCCGTCTACACACGCAAACTTAACCTCTCCGCCTACTGTTACACGGCAGGCACCACACATTCCTGTTCCGTCTACCATGATAGGGTTAAGGCTGACAACTGTAGGGATCTCAAGCTCCTTTGTGAGCTTACATACGAACTTCATCATGATCATAGGTCCGATGGCAACACATACATCATACTTGTTGCCAGCGTCTACAAGTTTCTGTATCTCATTTGTAACGACACCCTTGCTTCCATATGAACCGTCATCTGTTGTGATATACAGGTTGCCGGCTACCTTCTTCATCTTGTCCTCAAGAATGATGAGTGACTTGTTTCTTCCTCCGATGATGACATCAGCATCGATGCCCTGCTCATGGAGCCACTTTACCTGTGGGTATACAGGTGCTGTTCCAACACCACCTGCAACGAAGAGGATCTTCTTTTTCTTGAGTTCTTCTATATCCTCCTTGCAGAACTCTGATGGACATCCAAGTGGTCCAACGAAATCCGCAAATGAATCTCCAACCTTCTTATTCTTCATCATCTCTGTAGCAGCTCCAACTACCTGGAATACTATAGTGATGGTTCCGTCCTCTCTTGAGTAATCGCAGATAGTGAGAGGGATTCTCTCTCCATCCTCAGAACCTCTGACAATTACAAACTGTCCCGGAAGACATTTATTTGCAACTCGTGGTGCAACCACGTCCATGAGGTATATGGTCTCTGTCAACTGTTCAACCTTAGTAATCTTATACACTCTGTGCTCCGTCCTTTCCGACAGCCAAATTCTGACTGTTATGATCATTTTATTCTGTAAATGGGTGCAAACGCCCCTATTTATACACGTACGTACTTAATTTAGCAAAAAATATCAACAAAATCAAGGTATATGTAAAAATAGCACTGTTCTAAAAATGATCCTCAGGTGCAAAAAATCCCGCCAAAAGAGAAAATTTTCTCTCTGGCAGGGACTATTATATCTTACTTTATATTACTGTCTCTTCCTCTTCGCCTTGGCCTTGAGCGCTTCCTCTTTCCGTCTCTCGTTCTCCTGAATTATAAGCTTCTTCATTCCCTCCAGCTTTTTCTGGTTCAGCCTTATCTGCTCAAGCTCGCTCTCCGCTGCCTGCTGTGCCTCTTTGCTCTGGAAGGTGACAAACTTGTCAAATGCTCCCGGATAGGCAAATGTCTTTTCTACATTATTATAAGAAAATACAATTCTTATATGGCTTCCATCACATTCCATCACACTGCCTTCACCAAACTTCACATGGTTTACTTTTTCATTCTCAAACATTATTACATCCTCCTATCCATATTATTTCCATCTACAATACTGTTAAAACAAACTCACTAAAATTACGATATGATGCACCTGTCTGTTTCGATCTGCAAGGCTGACTCTGTTCACTATGTGTTCTTCCTGCTACTAATTATACTGTAACAAAAAAATCGGCACTTTTTCCAGTTAAAAATGCCGACTTTTTTTATTTTCGTGAAAATAGTCACTACGAGTCATGGTTTTTGTTCATTATTGATTTCTCAAACACATGAACCATACAAAAATGTACTCATATTTTTACCAAGCCATATTGTGCACTTTTATCTATCTTGCATTTGCTTTGAGAAGTTCCGCAACCTCCGTCTCTGTTGCAAGTGAGAGTGCCTTTGCTGCCAACTCATCTGCTTCAGCCTTCGACCACTTGGCTATCGTTCCTCTTGTCGCAAGGACTGAAGTGGCACTGACTGAAAACTCTCCCAGTCCAAATGATATGAGGAGAGGTATGAGCAACGGATCTGCTGCCGCCTCACCGCACATGCCTACCATGATGCCCGCTGCATTTGCCGCCTCGATGATATTCTTCATGGAGCGGAGAACTGCAGGATTGTAGGACGAGTACAGATACGCAACCTTTGCATTGCCTCTGTCGACCGCCATGGTGTACTGTGTCAGGTCATTTGTGCCTATACTGAAGAAGTCTGCCTCCTTTGCGAGCAGGTCTGCTATGAGACTTGCCGCAGGAGTTTCTATCATTGCACCGACCTGGATATCCTTATTGTATGCTATATTCTCTGCATCAAGCTCAGCCATGAGCTCCTTAACAAGAGCCTTCACGCTTCTGATCTCATCAACACATGTGACAAGCGGTACCATGATCTTGATATCGCCAAATGCACTTGCGCGGAGAAGTGCCCTCAGCTGTACTCTGTATGAATCTTTATTCTGCAGACAATATCTCACTGCTCTGAAACCTAAGAACGGATTGTCCTCTTTCTCAAGTCCAAGGTATGGGATATCCTTGTCACCACCCACATCAAGTGTTCTGATGATGACTTCTCTGCCCTCCATGGTCTCGGCAGCCGCCTTGTACGCCTGGAACTGCTCTTCCTCAGATGGGAGCTCTGATGCGCCCATGAACAGGAACTCTGTTCTGAAAAGGCCAACGCCCTCTCCATCACATGCAGCAACCTGCTTTGCATCCTCCGGATTACCGATATTGCCATACAAATGTACCTTTGCGCCATCAGCTGTGACTGTGTCTTTGCCTCTATATACCTCAAGAAGAGCCTTATCACTTAAGTACTTCTCTCTCTTTGCCCGATATTCTTCTATCTCTTCCTGGGACGGATCAAGTATGCAGATTCCATCGCATCCGTCAACTACTGCTGTCATTCCATCTGAAACCATGTCAACTATTCCATCCACGCTGAGTACCGCCGGTATCTCAAGTGCTCTCGCAAGAATAGCTGAGTGGGATGTCTTGCCGCCAACCGCAGTGATGATTCCTGCCACATTCTCCTTGACGATTCCTGCTGTCATGGATGGGGTGAGATCCTCAGCCACAAGGATAGTTCCAGCTGGAACCTCTGATATGTTCACATCAGGTGTACCTGTGAGTATCTTGAGCATTCTCACCTTGATGTCGCCAATATCAGTTGCTCTCTGTCTTGTGAGTTCATCATCTGCCATCTGGAACATTCCGGCAAACATATCACATGTACTCTCAAATGCAGCCTCTGCACAGGTTCCGCTCATAATCGCGCCCTTTGTGATCTCATCCATCCCCGGATCTGTGAGGAGCAGTATGTGTCCCTCAAGGATCTCCGCATTGTGCTCTCCGACACTCTCCTTCATGGCCTCTGCCATGGCATGTGTCTTCTCTGTAAACGCTGCAACTGCATCGTCATATCTCTTAATCTCTGCATCTGTATCTGTGATTGTTCTGTTCTCATATTCCGGCTTTGCGTCAGATATGATCACAACCTTTCCAACGCCGTAGCCGGCTGAACCCGCGATTCCTTTATTCATAAGAAAACCTCCAATTATTCTCTATACAACAAATGGTACTCAATCTGAGTACCATTTGTCCGTAACATTTACTGAAGTCTGATATCAGATTTCACTTATCATTTCCCTGCTGCGACGTCAGAACATCTACATGTCCTACTCGCCGAATCCTGACTCGATGAGCTCAACTGCCTTTGCAAGAGCCTCCTTCTCATCCGCACCGTCACACTCTATTGTAACCTCTGCACCACACTTGATGCATGCTGCGATGATGAGCATTACGCTCTTGGCATTGATCTTCTTGCCTGCTACGTCGAGAGTTACTGCGCATGAGAACTTTGTCATCTCCTTTGCAAATACTCCTGCTGGTCTCATATGAAGTCCCTGTTCATTTACTACTTTTACTGTCTGTGCTACCATAATAGTCTTCTCCTTTTCTAATACGGGCCGCAATGATCATTATACGACTGCAAGTGATTGTATATATCATTTTCGGGTCGCTCCCGCTTATTTCGGCCTGCAGCGTATGCAACAACTGGTGGTTTTCCAGTTGTTGCCGATAATCGTCAATATGTTTTCCATTGACGATTATCTAAGGACCGGTGGCCTCAAATTCCCTTCAAATGATATAAACAATCACTTGCAGAAATCCTCTATCATAAGCGGCCCTTGTGTTGTTAAATAAGTCTTTGTGATCTGTAATTGTCTACCATATGGCATCACAGTCAGATGACCATTTCATCTTTTCATTTGAGCCATGTATAGCTGTTTCACAAACCCCAATTGTATAAATTATAACATTCTGTCGTTTTTTGTGCATTACTTTTGTGCATTTTTTACTCCTGCACTTTTCTCTTGATAAGACCGAGCATGATACATGTGATCACTGATCCAACAAGCCATGAAATGATGTATGGTAACCAGTTGCCTACTGTTGCGAATACAAAGATTCCGCCGTGAGGTGCCATCAGTGTACATTTGAATGCTGCTGACATTCCACCTGCAACTGCTGCGCCTACGAGTGTACATGGTATTACGTGGAGTGGATCTGCAGCTGCAAATGGTATTGCACCCTCTGTGATGAATCCACACGCCATTACGATATTTGATACTGTTGAGTTTCTCTCTGCCTTTGTGAACTTCTTAGGGAAGAAGATACATGCAAGAGCAATTCCAAGTGGAGGTACCATACCACCTACCATAACTGATGCCATTGAGATATAGCATGCCTGAACTGCTGGATCTGAGAGCTGTGCGCCGCCTGCGACAAGCTCTGACGCTGTTGCGAGAACCATTGTTCCGTATACATAAGCTGCCTTGTTGATAGGGCCGCCCATGTCTATCGCCATCATACCGCCGAGGATAATTCCAAGTGGGATGAGAAGATTTTTATTTGCAAGGGCTGTCAGCATATCTGAAAGTCCTGTATTGATCAATCCAATAATTGGATTGAGTATAAATATCATAAGTACTGCAACTATAAACATACCAACAAGTGGATATATAAGTGTTGGCTTAATTCCCTCCAGTGACTTAGGGAATTTGGAGCAGATCTTTCTAAGAAGAAGAACTACATATCCTGCAAGGAAACCTGCCGCGATACCGCCGAGGAAACCTGATACTGTATTTCCGCCGCCCTCTGCTACAAATCCAAACTTTGATATAAATGACTGGAAGCCGCCAAGGTTATCTCCTGCCCATACATAACCGGACAAGGCTGCATTTCCGGAAGATGCCAGGATACCACCAAGGAAACCGACTGCAAGTCCAGGTCTGTCTGCTATAGACTCTGCTATAAATCCTGCAAGCACCGGAACCATCACGCCCATCGCCAGGCCACCGGCATACTTGAAGAATGCTGAGAGCGGGGTCATGGAACCGAAGTTGGATCCACCTGTTGCACCAAATCCGCAAAGTGTATCTATAAGGAATGCAAGAGCTGTGAGGATACCACCGCCGATTACGAATGGGAGCATGTGTGATACTCCGTTCATAAGATGCTTGTATATTCTGCTTCCCACACTGCCATTTGCACTGCTTGACTCTTTTCTGCCGCCCTCCTCGTGGTGAACAGGAACCTGACCATCCACGATCTTCTGTATGAGCTCCTCAGGCTTGTGTATTCCGTCTGCCACTCTTGTGAAAAGAACCGGCTTTCCATCAAATCTTGCTGTTTCAACACTCTTGTCAGCTGCAACTATGATACCATCACAGTTTGCGATCTCTTCATCAGTAAGTATATTTTTTGCTCCGCCTGAGCCATTTGTCTCAGCCTTTAAGGCATATCCCATCTTGGCGCCGGCCTTCTCAAGTGCCTCGGCTGCCATATATGTGTGAGCTATTCCTGTAGGACACGCTGTAACGGCAAGCACTCTAAAGCCTTTCTTCTCAGGAGCCTTCTCAACTGCCTTTTCCTCAGGCTTCTCTGCTGTCTCCTCTGGGAACTTTGCGTTCTCGTATTTGTCAACGACTGCAAGGAATGCATCCTTGTCTGCTGCCTTCAGAAGCTCTGCTCTGAAGTCCTCATCCATGAGGAGCATAGACAGTCTTGAAAGTACCTCAAGATGTACATCTGATCCGCTCTCTGGTGCTGCGATCATGAAGAACAGGTTTGATGGCTGTCCGTCAAGTGAGTCGTAATCAACTCCATCTGGAACTGTCATAGCTGCAAGTCCAGGTCTCTTGACTGCCTTGTTCTTGGAGTGAGGGATTGCTATTCCTTCTCCTATAGCTGTTGAGCCCTCTTCCTCTCTCTTAAGTATTCCTTCTTTGTATATTTTCTTGTCTGAGATGTTGCCTGCTGCATCGTGCAGGTTTACAAGGTAGTCGATTGCTGCATCCTTTGAATCTACCTTTACACCCAGAGCAATGCTTTCCTTTGATAAAAGCTCTGTAATTCTCATAAGCGTAACCTCCTCTTAAATAATCAGCTGCATCCACATATGCTGCTGTGCGATATCTGAATCTCCTAAGTATTCCCTCTCACGACGGAACACGTACGTTTTACTATAACTGCTTGTAGAGTTCTTCTACTTTGTCCGCTGTGGCAAGGCCTTCTGAAAATGCTGTGGCACTTCCGGTTGCTGTTCCTCTCTTCAGCGCTTCCATGTAATCGTGATCCTTCAGGTAGCTTGCTGTAAATCCTGCAACCATGGAATCACCTGCCCCTACTGAGTTCACAACCGTTCCCTTTGGAACTCCGATCTTGTGAACCTCTCCTGTCTCTGTGATGAGTATTGCTCCATCCCCTGCCATGGATATGAGCACATTTCTTGCACCCATGACCTGAAGCTTCTTCGCATACTCAACTATCTCGTCATCTGTCTTTAATACTACTCCAAACATCTCGCCAAGCTCATGATTATTTGGCTTGATGAGGAATGGACGAAACTTCAATACATTGAGCAGAAGATCCTTTGTCGCATCCACCACGATGTCGATGTTCCTGTTCATAAGCTTCTCCATGATCTGCTCGTATATGTCAGATGGAAGTGAAGCAGGGATGGTTCCCGCAAGTATCAGGCAATCTCCCGACTGGAGCTTGTCCAGCTTGTCAAACATCTGCTGAAGCTCATCTTTCTTAATGTCGGGTCCCTGTCCGTTGATCTCCGTCTCCTGTTCTGCCTTGATCTTAACATTTATCCTGCTGAGACCATTCTTCAGCTGGATAAAATCTGTCTTAACTCCCATGGCCTTGACTCCGTCCTCAATCTCCTTACCGGTAAATCCAGCAACAAAACCGAGAGCTACGGAATCAACTCCTATGTTCTTAAGTACGGTGGAGACATTGATACCTTTGCCGCCATAGAATATAGCTTCTGACTTACTTCTGTTCACCATTCCAAGCTCAAGGCTGTCCATCTTGACAACATAATCGAGCGCCGGATTGAATGTCACCGTATAAATCATTATCTGAGTACCTCCTTTACAACTGTGGCATCTATGTACTTATCATTTACAAGTCTGTCAGTGATAATACAGGCTTTTTCGATTGCTGCAAATGTCACTGCCGTCACCTTGTCGAACTTGCTGCTGTCAGCAAGGACTATGCTCGCATAAGATCTGTTCACCGCTTCCATCTTCACCATAGCCTCTTCCACATCAACCGTTGTGAATCCGTAATCCATATGGATTCCATTCGTTCCAAGAAAGCACTTTGTGAAATTGAACTTTTTCATGGAATTGACTGCCTCGGCTCCGATGATCGCCTCTGTGATCGGCTTAACAAGTCCGCCTATCATGTACGTTCTGAGGTTCTTCTTCAGAAGTCTCTTGGCATGTGCTATTCCATTGGTGACAAATGTAGCATTTGTTTCGCCGATATAGTCGATCATGAGCTCCGTGCTGGTTCCTGCATCTATAAATATGAAATCTTCATCATTGATCATCGTTGCCGCATATTTTGCAATGGCACTTTTCTCTTCGACGTTGAGCTGTGCCTTGGCTGAAACCGGTGCCTCATTGGTGATATATTCATGCTCGATCGCCTTGGCACCACCATGGAATCTCTTGATCTTACCCATATCGTCCAGAGCTATCAAATCTCTTCTTATAGTAGATTCTGACGCTCCCGTGATCTCCGTGAACTCTGCAACTGTCATAGACTTTCTCTCTTTCAGTGCATCTAAAATCGCTGTGTATCTATCCTCGGTCATCATAATAATTGCCTCCTGCCTTTTAAGTATGTCTCCTGTATATGTGTTTTTCGTGTTTGTGTATTTTCTTTTTTCGTGGCTTTTCAGAATGCATATATCTGCATCCGGTGCTTTTAACTTTTCTTTAGGATAACATATTTTTTGACTGTTTTCAATTACTTGTGATTGTTTCAAGGTGGTTTTCACTTGATTTCAGTCACTTTCAATCAATCTATATGCATAATATCATCGCAAATGAAGATTGTCAATCATTATTCTGCATATTTTTGAAGATTTTTGAATTATTTTGATTGTTTTTGACTATTTGCAAGGTTGGTACTCGTTTTGCAGCTTCCAGCACACAAAATAAGACACCGACCAAATCTGATCCGTGCCTTACTCTGCGTTATCAATCTATGATTATTCTGCCACATCCGCAGGATTGACATGCACCATCACATGCTTTACCTTTGGAAAATTCTTCTCTATTCCCTCATGGACCTCTTCCGCTATCTCATGCGCATGTCTTAATGTATATGAACCGTTTACACCTATCTCCACATCTACATATATTTTGTTGCCAAATATCCTTGTGTGAAGAAGATCAACACTGAGAACTTCTTTCTGGGCGAGCACAAAATCCCTCATCTCTTTCTCTGTCTCTTCATCGCAGGAGTGATCCACCATCTTATCCATGGCATCCTTGAAGATATCGTATGCCGCCTTAGCTATGAATACAAAGATAACAATACTTGCAATGGAATCCATAACCGGGAATCCCATCATCGCACCACCGATACCGACAAGCGCGCCGACCGATGACAGCGCATCTGATCGGTGATGCCATGCATCTGCCATAAGTGCGCTTGAATCTATCTTCTTCGCATAGTGTCTTGTGTACCAGTACATTATCTCCTTTGTGACAATGGATACAACAGCCGCCACCAGTGCCAGCATCCCCGGTTTCTGCAGGCTTTGGTAATTGCCACCGATTATGTCCTTAACCGCCTGCGAGCCGATCTTGATACCGGTATACAGCAGCACTATAGACAACACGATCGCTGCCACACACTCAAGCCTCTCATGGCCGTAAGGATGCTCCTTGTCGGATTCCTTCGACGCCAGCTTCACCCCGATTATGACTATTATGGTGCTGAACACGTCTGATGCTGAATGTACCGCATCACTTATCATTGCATTTGAATGTGCAAATATTCCCGCAAATAATTTGAATACTGACAACAGTACGTTCTGTACTATCGTTATAAACGATACTTTATTTGCAACCTTTTTAAACTCATCCTCTGATACGGCAGATGCCGCCATCGTGTTTATTTTGTTTGCGCTTTCCATATAATCAGCCATCCTTTCTTAAATGAACACCAGTCTATTGATAATCACCTTAATCAAAAGACCGATGCTGTGCGATCAATAAATTTCAGAAAGCTCTTATCACTAAATATATGTGGGAGATTTTATAGAATGTCTAAAAGAGTATAAAAAAACACCCACGACTCAGTATTAGTAACTACTGTCCCGTGGATGTAAAGATTCCACTGCCATGATGGCCCGACTCCTTGGCTTTCGCCAATGGTCTGCTCAGTTTGTACTGTAGATTTATATGCAGTGCAAAGAGTTAATTTAGGTTACCATCTATGGCAGTCTATGTCAATATTTATTTTCAGATCAAAATTCTTTTTCAAAACTGAACTTAATATCCTTGAGATCAAGTCCATTCGATTTCACATACAGTCGGAGCACATTGAATCTGCCGTAAAATTTGACCTCTTTCCTGATCACAACATCCTTGCCGTCAGTTCCGTTAAATGTGAAGTTGCTCACAGGGAATCCGTTGAAAAACAGGGTACACGGCAACTGGGCAAGCTTTTCGAGTGTCGAGCTTCCCCTCAGGCTCACCTCATACTCTCCCGGATGTTCAACATCAAGTGCTATGACATAATTCGTGTCGGCGGTGCTGGCATTCTCTGTCAGATCTATAAGTATGTCTCTGTCGACATTGATGTATTCCACATCATCAATTGAAAAATCGTCCGCCTGCTTTGGACGGTTTATTATCTCTACCTCTACAGGCTCTCCCACAAGACGCTTAAATGCATTCGTATTCATGGCAAAGTTACACACATTCTTTGCAATTCTCTGAAGCTCAGCTCTCAATATACGTCCGTCCTGAAGTGCCTCTATGACATTATCTCCGCCCATGTTCTTCGAGCCGTCCGGGCAGCACATATACATGTCATTCTGTGCCTGTATCATAGTCGCAAAGTCATTTGCATCCGGCTCCATACCCCTGCGGTTGATGGATGCCCACCAATCTGTCATGACCACGCCTGTAAATCCCCACTCATTTCTGAGTATCGTGGTATTCAGATCATAACTTCCTGCGGTGTAGAGACCATTTACCAGACCATATGTTGTCATAACAGAGTCGGCATATCCCGACTTGACAGCTATCTCAAATCCCTTCAGGTATATCTCCCTGAGTGCCCTCTGGGAGATGACCGAGTCCGTCGTATGGCGGTGATACTCCTGATTATTTCCGCAGAAATGCTTGATCGTTCCGGACACGCCGCTGGACTTAAGTCCCTCTAACTGTGCAGTTGCAATGGAACCCGTAAGGTATGGATCCTCGGAGAAATACTCAAAGTTTCGTCCATTAAGCGGGTGACGGTGGATATTCATTCCCGGTCCGAGAAGAACCTCAACCTTATTTGCTGTCATCTCAAGTCCGAGAAGTGCATACAGTCTGGTGTTCAATTCTTTGTTAAATGAACATCCGCACAGAGTGCCATTTGGAAGTGAGAATGCCTTCATACCTGAGTCGAGTCTCATTCCCGATGGTCCGTCATCACAGCACACCGACGGAATCTTATGTGCGATCAAATTTGGCGATACCCCGGCAAATGCTGACGCTGTTCCCGCCGTCACAAGAGAACTTCCCATTCCCTCGCCGCGGACAAAGCATGCCAGATCCTCATCATCAAACTGCGCTATGAACTCATCCATGGAAGCCTTGCCTTCCCTTACATCAAGAAGCGTAATTCCCTTGTCACCAGTAACCGGTATCTCCTCCGGCAGTTCCTGCTCTCTCCTGTCATACATATCAACAGTGACTAGAGGTGTCTCCTCATACTCTATAAGCATCCTGCCGTTCTCATCACAGAATGGTTTCATGCGGTCAAACTTCTCATATGGTGCAAGTGCCTCCTGAAGTTTCTGAAGCTCCACTGTCTCAGCGAGCTCAAAGAACAGACACTCTGTTGTATTTCTTATGCTGTTTCCTACATGGATAGTGTAGTCTCCAGCTTCAAGCACATAACAGTTTCTATGGCCTGTCGCCCCTGAATCGTCAAATGATGCCATGCGGTCAAGTGGTATCTCAAACTTCAGCTCATCGCTGAGTCCCGGAACAAGCTCCTTTGTCTTCGCAAAATCAATGAGCACTCTGGATGGCTTGCCAAGCCTGCCCTGTGGCATCTCACCGTACACCTGGACAACCTCCTTGCCAAGTCTCTTTCCTGTATTTGTGACTTTGACACAGATATTCGCCACGCCTTTTTCAAAATCCAGGCTTGCATGCTTTACGCCGATCTTGAAGTCTGTGTATGACAATCCGTATCCAAACGGATATCTGACCTTATCCTTTGCAAATGTCTCAAAGTAACGGTATCCCACATAGATATCCTCAGCGTAGAAGTTTCTCTCTTCGCCGCCGAAATTGTCATACGCAGGATAATCCTTGATATCGTAGGCTATCGTGTCTGTGAGTTTTCCTGAAGGGCTGACATCTCCTACGAGGACATCAGCCACTCCATATCCTCCGACCATTCCACCCTGCCATACATACATACAGGCATCCGGGGAAATCGTGTCAAGAAATGACATATCTATAAGACCGCCGACATTCAAGAGAACGACCATCTTCTGGAAATTCTCTCTGACAAGTCTAAGCATATCAGTCTCTATATCAGTGAGCATAAATGCTCCTTTTTCAAGTGTATTGTCCTTGTCCTCGCCTGCCGTCCTAGCGATTATCACTATGGCCGAATCCGACTCGCCGGCAGCCTCCTGCACGAGCTCCTCTGTAACCGGCATCTCTGCCTGTGACCACGGCTCCTGTCCCCAGCCAAGTCCCAGCTCCACAGGATGTTCCTCATCCCATGCGGCATAAGTCTCTGCCAGTTTCTGATTGACATTTACATCCTTGCACTCATTAAGTGCATCAAGGATTCCCACCACTCTGGCAACATTCACCATGCCGCCTGAACCGGTTCCACTCTTATAATAATGGTTCTGCATACGTCCAAATACAGAAACCGTCTCTCCCTGCTTAAGTGGCAGAGCTTTGTTGTCGTTCTTTAACAGAACCAGTCCCTCTGCAGCCATCTCACGGGCTGTCTTCTCATAGACCTCCCAGTCAAGTACTCTATCTTCCATGTATTTAACCTCCGTTGGGTATTTCAAACTTTTTGTGTGTTTCTTGCAATTTATATTTTACAGTCAGTTTCGTTTATTTGATATGGAAAAGTTGTTTTATTGCATTACCTGATGACATAACTTGTCTACTGCTTTACATATCTCTGATTTCTGCTGTTAGGTTTATCAGGCAATGTCATCTTTATCAGTCCAAGCTCCATCGCCGGATTTATATAATTTTTTCTAAGGGTCTCTTTGGACTTAAGCCCCAACGCCTCCATTATGAAATTTGACGTATACGGCACATCATATTCCATGACCGCCAGCATCCGCTTCACATACTCTGAAACCTCAGAATTTGATCTGTTTACCTGCAATACAACTTCATCCAGAATCTGATTTATCATATCGAGCATGAATTCTATAAATATGTCCGAGTTACCTTTTGTATGGCATACCGCTATCGCATCATAATATTCATTCTGAAACCGTTCAATCTGGCTCTCCAGTGGTATATATTCAAATACGCTTCTCCACCTATACAGAAGAACCGTATGCCACAATCTTGCCATTCTTCCATTTCCATCTGCAAATGGATGAATAAACACAAACTCATAATGAAATATTGCAGATAAGATAAGTGGGGGAATAACTCCCTCATTTTCTTTAACCCACTGCATAAGATCCCGCATAAGTTCATTTATCATATGTGGTGGAGGAGCTACAAATATACACTCGCTGCCTGAAAAAACTCCCTCATTGCCTTTTCTGAATACACCGGACTCGTGGACGGTCCTGTACGTCAATATTCCATGAATCCTTTTCAGGTCTGATATACTTGTAGGGTCTATTTCAGGGATCTCCTCATATGCTGCGTAAGCATTTTTCACTTCCTGTATTTCTGTTTGATCTCCAAGAACAAGATGTCCATTTATTACATCTCTGACATCACTTAATGACAGTGAATTTGCCTCTATCTTTAGCGAAGAATGAATTGATCTTATTCTGTTGTTTCTACGCAAATGTGGTTTTGACTCCAGCTCTTTATGACTGGTAATACTTCCAACTTTTTCAGATATCTCTGAAACAAGTTCAAGCATTTTATTCGATATCGTATATGGTGGTACATAACCGCTCATCAGTTCACCTCCATCTTGCTTATTATCTTGCTTACTATCTTACCAATTTATTGTGGAATTTTCAATGAGATTTATATACACATACCACCGGATTCCTTCGCAGAAATTTGCAGATTCAACACATGTGACGCCAAGAACCAACAAATAAAAAAACTACTCTACAAAACATTGCTTTGCAGAGTAGTTTTTCTACAGTCTGAGACTAAATTTTCTAGACTTTCCCCTATTTTTTATATGGCATAAAATTTATTTAACTTTTATCTTCTTTATACCACTATAACTTCCATATATTTTCTGTGATCCTACAATCTTATAACTTCTCACCCTTACATAACAGATTTTTCCAGTCCGTTTCTTAGTTAATGTCACACTATACTTAGAGTTTTTCTTTATTGTATATGTATTTACAGACTTCTTAAATTTACTATCAAGAGCTGTTTGCATCTCATAACCACTTGCCTTTGTATCTTTAACATACTTAACATATATGCTTGATTTTTTCTGTGATTTGATTCCCTTAATTACCTGTATTTTAGGTTTTACAACCACTGTTATCTTCTTTGTTGCGGCTTTATATGTGGTTGTCTCTGCTGCATAAATGAAAACAGTAACCTTACCTGTATTTTTAACAATCATTTTTCCAGTCTTATCAATCGAAACTATATTATTGTTGGAAGACTTGTATGATATTTTTCCATTTCCATTTGTCTTTGCCTTTATGGTACCAGGCTTTCCGCCATATACCAAAGTATAATTTGCAGCAGTAGTTGTTATTGTCTGTGTCTTTTTAACTACAGGCTTTTTGGTTATCTCAAAAACACATGTTGCTGTACCTGCATAATAATCCTCTGTCTCTGCAACATATGCCTTAATTATATACTTTCCTTCATTAGATGGTACAGTATTTGAATACTTGTTACTTCCTACTTTAGAATATGTATATGTAACTTTACCCTTTCCATCATTTCCTGTAAGAACTGGAGAAGATGGGCGATCACCAACATGCCAGCCCGCCATCATCAAAACAAGATTATTGAGTGACTTTTTCGTTACAGGCTGTGAACTACTATATTTATCTGTAATTGTAAACTTACAGGTTGCAACTCCACCATAATATTCATTCGTCTCTGCAACAACAACCTTTGCTATATATGTTCCCGCCTTTGTTGGCATTGTATTTGTAAACTCTGTACTTCCAACTGCTGCATAGCTGTATGTTGCTGCGCCATTACCTAAATTGCCTAATAAAATAGGTGTTGGCGCTCCTTCACTTATATCCCAACCATCAAGTATTAACACTAAATTATCTAATGTTTTTTTAACTATTGGTGTCGGCTTATATTTATCTGTAATTGAGAACTTACATGTTGCCACCCCACCATAATATTCATCAGTCTCTGCAACAACAGCTTTTATTATATATGTTCCCGCCTTTGTTGGTATAGCACTTGTGTACTCTGTACTTCCAACTGCCGCATAGCTATATATTACTGCGCCATTGCCCAAATTGCCTGTCAAAATTGGTGTTGATGCATTTTCGCTTATATCCCAATCGTCAAGTATTAATACTAAGTTATCCAATGATTTTTTGACTACCGGAGCTGGCTTACTATTGTTATCCGTTATTGTGAACGTACATGTTACCACTCTAGCGCAATATCTATCAGTCTCTGCTACCTCTGCCTTTACAGTATATGTTCCTGCTTTTGTCGGAAATTCTGCTGTGAAAACATCGCTTCCCTCTGGTGCATATGTATATGTTACCGCACCATTACCATCATTTCCAAGTAATACTGGCTGTGATGCCGTTCCGCTCAAATCCCAATCAGACATTTTAACTGCAAGATTACTTAATATTCTTTTTGTCGCAATGGTCAAGATATTACTTCTACATCCAGTATAAATTTCGTTCTTATTTTCATATGTACATATACCATATGCTTCTACCAAATAAGTATATGTAGTATTCTGTTTTAAACCAGATATAACACAAGAGGTTGTTGAACCATTTGCTATATCCTTCACCTTTGAATATGTATCATCATTCTGATTATACAAATAAATATTATATCCATCTGCTCCTCTTACTGAATCCCATGATATGTTTACACTATCAGCAGAATACTTTACAAGTGATGCATTTGTAGAATCAAGATACAAGCCATGACATTCGGCACCTGATGCACCTAAACAATAATCATTTGCTGCATTAACCCTGTACTCATATGTTATTCCTGATATACAATTTTTATCTTCGTATGTATCTATGTCTTCTCCTGAAACAACTGCTATTCTAGAATAGTCACTGTCCGTTGCCTTCTTACGATACACTTCGTATTTTGTTGCACCTGACACGGTATCCCATGATAACCGGAAACCGCCCTGTATTGTTGTCAGACCGAGAGCATTACAAGTATCAAGGCTTGTTGCCACCTTCTTTATTGTGAATTTCTGAGCTGAACTCTCATTTTTTTCATACAACCACACATTTGTACCATCTGCCGAGCCATTACTATCTATATCAAGTACCGCATCTCCACATGATGCGTTTATAAAATAAGCACCTTCTGCTCCTCTCACAAACCACTTTTGCGCAGTCGTATTATTTCTTGTATATACTCCTACATTCGTTTCATTTTCCTGTCCCCAATTAGTATCATCAAGAGCTTTATCAGAAGCATTGTTTATTATTTCATATGATCCGCTTTCTCTCTTTCTAAAATGCCAAAGCTGATTTTTC
The DNA here is from genome assembly GCF_003434675.1 of Coprococcus sp. AM14-16. Taxonomy (NCBI): domain Bacteria; kingdom Bacillati; phylum Bacillota; class Clostridia; order Lachnospirales; family Lachnospiraceae; genus Coprococcus; species Coprococcus sp. AM14-16. The sequence goes on along the minus strand of NZ_QTLL01000004.1, from coordinate 111,082 downwards.
TGTCCCGAGGCGGTTCTTATTGTCACATTGTCATCGCTATCGGCTGTCAAATACTTACCATTTCCTGTATTGATTATATTTGCGTAAAAGTCATCTCCTAAGTTAACTATCGAACTATCATATCCATATGTACTTACTGTCTTCACTGCTTCCTTCTGACGATGCTCTTTATCATTATAAGGTATTGCATATATATCAATTCTATAATGTCCTTCTTCCGGAATTGTAAATTGATAACTATTTGCATTTACATCTCCGTTTGAACCTGTTGCTCCACCGAAGCACTCTTCCCCAGTATCAGTATTGGTGATGATTAACCAATAATGTAAGAAATCACTCTGACTGCTCGTTTTATTCCACGTAATATTTATTTTATCTCCAACTATGTAACACTCTCTGTTTGTTGTAATCGTTGGAGTTGTCATTTCTCCTGAAGCCCCACTCAAAGCACTTATGTGTAATACTCTTGCACCAACATCACACCCATTACTCCATGTGTGTGGATCACACCATTTTCCAAACGCTCTAGGAGTATTATTTCTAGCTCCGTTATGTGCGTAATAGGTTGCATAACCACTACTATTATATCCTCCACAAATCATTATATGTGGTCTGTATGTATGCGTATTACACCACTCTATTACAATATCTCCAGCCGCAAGAATATCTCCATCCAGACTTTTTGTCGCCTGTCCAGATGAATCAAGCTTTAAAATCTGTCCTTGTACTCCAGTTGCATTTGATACTGCATTATAACAATTTGTCGTTATTGTCTCAGTATTTATTGATATACCACCAGCCTGTACACACCGAGAAACAAATTCAGCGCATAATCCTACACCATCATTCCAATGACTTGCTGCATATTGTAACGCTGCTTCAGCGTTATATCCAGCAGCCTCTACTTTATCAGCTTTCTTTCCTGGCATAAATGGTACTAACGTAACAATCATCACGGCTGCCATTATCATGCTAATCCATCTTTTTTTCCGTAGCGAAATACCTTTATTCCACTTTTCATTCATACTCATAAATTTTCCTCCTCTTCCTACAAACTACTCAAGAAAAACACAATCTTCATTATTTGCCAAGTGCATCCCTCCATTTTTCTTTTGCTAATATCCTATTGCTTTTCATTTTAACGGAATGCCCGTTAAAAGTCAATTTCAATGAACATTTGTAATATATTTTATAAAAGTATATTTTTTCAGTGACTCAGGAGTACCTAATGCATTATTATGAAATAATCAAATCTCTTCGCGAAGACAATGACCTTAACCAGACTCAGGTTGCAAATATAATACATGTTGCACAGACAACATATTCTGACTACGAGAAAGGCAAAGTTCGCATGCCGATTGAATGTCTTATCGAACTTGCCAGGTATTACAATGTTGATATGAATTACATAACTGGTGTTTCCGGCTGCAAACAGCCATTTCCCATAAAAAAATAAGACACTGACCAACATCATTTTGATCAGTGTCTTATTTTTATTTACGAGTAAAACCTATGAACGATAATCCCCATTGATCTTCACGTAATCATATGTCAGGTCACAGCCCCATGCCTTGGCTGTCACGTCACCGATTCCGAGATCTATGTTGATGTGGATTTCATCTGAGCTCAATACCTTGGCTGCCTTCTCCTCTGAGAATGGTACGCCTGCGCCGTTGCGGCATACTGGAACTACGCCAAATTCTGACTCAAGGTCAACTGCAACCTTATCTATATCAAAGTCTGCCTCCGCATATCCGATGGCACAGAGGATACGTCCCCAGTTGGCATCCTCGCCGAACATAGCACACTTTGTAAGTGGGGAACGGATAACGCTCTTTGCCACGATGATGGCTGTGTCAAGATCAGGTGCTCCTGCAACTGTACACTCGATCATCTTGGTTGCGCCCTCGCCGTCTGATGCAAGCATCATGGTCATGCACTCCATAACTATATAGAGGGCCTTCTTGAACTTCTCATAAGCTTCGTTCTCCGTGTCGATGAGCTTGTTGCCAGCAAGGCCATTTGCCATGACTGTCAGGGTGTCATTTGTGGACTGGTCTCCATCTACTGAGAGACAGTTGTAAGTAACCTTTACGATCTCTGAGAGCGCCTTCTGGATAAGCTCTGATGTAATGGCTATGTCTGATGTGATGAAGTTAAGCGTTGTAGCCATGTTTGGATGGATCATTCCGCTTCCCTTTGCCATACCGCCTAAAGTACATGTCACACCGTCTATATCAAACTGAACAGCAACCTGCTTATCCACTGTATCTGTCGTCATGATAGCATTTGCCGCCTTGTCGTTGCCGTCTGCCGAGAGACCGTCTGCAAGTTCTTTCATATGCTCCTCAAATGGCTCGATAGGGATGATCTGTCCGATGACGCCTGTTGAAGCATTGATGACAAGGTTCACATCTATACCCAGGGCATCCGCTGCAAGCTGGGATATCTTCTCAGCCTTCTCTATTCCATCTGCGTTGCATGTGTTGGCATTCTTGGAGTTCACAATGACTGCCTGTGCCTTGTTGCCAGATTTCTTCAGGTGTTCCTTGGTAACTGTGACCGGTGCGCCCTTCACTTTGTTCTGTGTATACACGCCTGCTGCCACACATGGCACCTCTGAAAATACCATTCCAAGATCATTCTTGTTCTTGTCAGGGTTCAGTCCACAGTTAAGTCCATTTGCCGTGAAACCCTTGGCCGCGCACACGCCACCGTCTACATATGTGTAACCGTCATAAATCTTTTTATTCATGATTGTCCAATCCTTTCCATATATCTATCTCATCTGTACAATCTATATCATATTTCAATACGCACCCAAGACATAACCCGCATCTCATAATGTATATTTCTTTGAATCGTTTTGCTATTACCTGATGCCGGACATACGAAGGCGCCGGTACTCAGCGAAGAATCGATAACATCAATCCAGCCACTCAGTAGCTTTTTGAGCGCTAGTACCGCTGCAGCCTGAGTCGAGCGAAAGCGTTCCGGCACAGGTATTCAAACACGATTCAAAGGGAAAACAATATTCACATGCGGGTTATGCCTGGTGTTCCGTCCTACTTATTCACCCACGCAAGGAACTTGTCCAGTCTGCCCATGGTCTTGTCTTTTCCTATCACGTTCATGATCGTGAACAGGTCAGGTGAGTTCTGCTTGCCTGTTATGGCAACTCTTACTATGGTACATACATCTGTGATGCTGCCCTTGTATCCGTCAGGATTCTGCTTGTACTCCTTGACATTTGGACAGTAGCCGATCTTCTCGCCCATGACCTTCATGCTTGAGAACCAGTCCTCTGAGTCAAGGAAGAGATCATTCTTGTACTCCTCGATGACCTCTGTGATCATCTCCGGTGTGTACTTCTCGTCTATCTCATACTGGAGATCCAGCTCATCTTCTGGTGTGTACAGATAGCCGAACATAGCGCGCAGATCTGACCATTTGCCGACATCCTTGCGGACCTTCTTGCCTGACATCTTCCACAGATTGATGGTCTTCATGAAGCCGTCCTTATCCTGTGTGCCAAATGTGTATATGTTCTCGTCATGCTCCTTTGCCCACTCCATGATGAGGTCGTAACACTCCTCGGCTGTGAGCTTTGAGATCATCTCCTTGCTGACATCATTGAGCTTCACCATGTCAAAAAGTGCGCCGCTGACAGGCATCTTCTTGAGTGATAATGTAAAGTCGTCTATTGTCTTGTCTGCATGTGCTGCATGCCACTCTTCGTAGTTGGAGTTTGCTATTGTCATAAGGTACTCAAGCACGCTGACTGATGGGAATCCCTGCTCTGCATAGAAGCCAACCGCAGCCTCCGGGTCCTTTCTCTTGCTGAGCTTTCTCTTTCTCTGGTGCTCGCCCTCCTCGTCCACTGTAACCTCAAGCTTCATGATAGGTGCGATGTGCGCATACTTTGGAAGCGCAAATCCACACAGATCAAAGAGCTGCTTGTGAAGTGGATATGATGCAAGCCACTCGTCACCTCTGATGACAAGATTTGTCCTCATGAAATGATCGTCAACTGCATGTGCAAAATGGTATGTAGGTATTCCGTCTGACTTCAGAAGTACCACATCCATGATATTCTCAGGCATCTCGATCTTGCCCCTGATAGGATCGCTGTAGATAACAGTCTTTCCTGCCTCGCCCGGACTCTTGAGTCTAACAACATATGGCTCGCCCGCTGCAAGCTTCTCCTCTATCTGCTCGTATGTCAGATTTCTTCCTACTGCATACTCGCCGTAATATCCTATGTCAACCTTTGCAGCCTCCTGCTTTGCCCTGATCTCATCAAGCTCCTCGGCTGTTGTGAAGTCAGGATATGCATATCCCTCCTGCATAAGCTTCTTGACACAGGTCTGATATATCTCTTTTCTCTCGCTCTGCTTATATGGGCCATATATAGTCTCGCCACCCTCAAATGGTCCCTCGTCAAATCCAAGGTCAAACTTCTTCAGCGAATTGATGATCTCATTTACACCATCCTCAAGCTCTCTCTTTCTGTCAGTGTCCTCTATTCTGAGGTAGAACACGCCACCACTCTGCTTTGCAAGCTTTCTTGAGATCATGGCTGCATACAGTCCACCGATGTGCATGTATCCTGTAGGGCTTGGCGCAAATCTTGTTACCCTTGCCCCCTCTGGAAGCTCTCTCTCCGGAAATCTCTTCTCAAGGTCATCCACTGTATCTGTTATATCTGCAAATATCAAATCCGCTAATTTGTTGTAATCCATCTCCTGTTTTCACCTTTCTGCTATATCACTTATCATCAAGAGTCTGCTTGATGATCGCTTCATTATATCCTGTCTGATTATAATTTGTATTATGTTTTACGTCAATTCCTTAAACCACAATGGCAATTGCATAGATTCCATATACTTATCGCCTTGACTTACACGTAAAATTTTCCACAACTATCTCATACACATTTACCGTTGCCAGCATCTGGTCTGAGTAGTTATACTTCTTCTTTTCTACCTTGTCAAACGATCTCATATTCTCGGTATTTCTCGCAAGCTGATGATTCATAAGGCAGTTGAGTGCCTCGCACTTTTCCTCAGGATCTGTCAGCTTTCTGGCTGTGCCATTTCCCATGATACTGCTGTAGAGATAACCAAAGCTGCAGGCATTTGGTCCCTCAACCAGATAGTGATCTGTATCCATCTCTATGGCCACCTTCGGATCCGCTGCCAGAGCATCCACCTTCCTGCCCTCACCGGCAGAGTGGAAATAAAGCTTCAGAACATCCTCCTCGTAGGTATAACCGAAATTCAGCGGAACTATGTACATTCCCTCTTCATCGTGAACCGCCATCCGGAACACCTTACACGAATCAAGTACATCCACTATCTCTTCACGATCTGTTATCATCCTGTCACTTCTCCGCATCTCCCGCATACAATACCTCCTTTTTCAGCGTACAATCTATTAAAATAGTATAAATGACGTCAGCATATTTGCAAGTTTTTTGAACTTTATATTATTCGGATTTTCAAAACTTTTTTATTTCTGATCCAGGCTCCACGCTTTAACTTTATATGATGTAACTCCAAGTATCGTCTCGCCGTCTATCTGAAGTGGTGTCGGACGATCAAATTCAACCTCAACCTCTTTTGCGTTGAATATATCAACATACTTTTCGTACTTGACATGCTCTCCCTTGAATATAGAAGGAAAGATCATAAGGGTTCCAAGCTTGCCCTTGCCGCGGAACACCATAACCGAAACTGTATGCTCCGGATTCAGTCTGTCCTGCCCGGGGGTAGCCATCATTCCGCCGCCATAATATCTGCCATTCATGGTTGGCACGAGCCAGGCATTTTTATATTCATGACGGACTCCATCCACTTTCACCACAGCATTTCTCGGTTTGAATGCGTAGAGCAGGCCTTTGATAGCTATAGCCGTATAGTTCACAGGCTTGTTCTTATGAGTTTTCTCATTCTTTGTCCTCTGGCGGTCGCCCTCCTCACAGCAGTAACCGTCTATTCCGAATCCAACATTGTTGATGAACAGCCACTTTTTGCCGTTGATCGTCACCTCCGGGAGATGCTGTATGTACTGATTTATCTGGTAATCCGGAGTGTCATGACTGTTATGTCCTATGTCCTTTGCAAAGTCATTGCCGCTTCCGGAGGCATAATAGTAGATGGTATTCTTCACATCCATGTCCTTTATGTCATTCACAAATATGTTCAGCGTTCCGTCACCGCCGCACAGGATAACCTCGTCATCCTCTGCAAGCGATCCCATGAACTCCGCATATGAAGCGATCTCTGTCATCTTCTTGAGTATCGCATCAGGATATGTATCTGCAAGTGCCTGCACGTCATACATACATTTGCCGTTGCCCGCCAGTGAATTATATAAAATGTACTTCCTTCCCATAGTTTTTACCCTTTTCATCTTTCTCAAGAACAAGTCTCACCCTGTCGCTGATCTCATTCTTCTTCATTGCTTTTACCTCATCGGCAGGTATCACATCCACCGCATCTATATAGACGTCAGATCTGCGCCTCAGCACATTCCTGTAGATGTTCTCCGTTCCATGTATCGCCATGACGACTATCGGCGCATGCGCTTTCTGGGCTATTCTGAAAACACCCGTGTGAAATGGCAGAAGTCCGCCCTGTCTGTTTCTCGTTCCCTCCGGGTATACTCCAACTGCCATATCTCCCTTCTGGAGAATCTCGGTAGCCGTCTTGATCGTAGACAATGCCTTACCCGGATCTGATCTGTCTATCGGCATAAAGCAGCATCTTCTGATGATCCTGCCGAATATCGGTATCTTAAAATTCTCCGGCTTGGATATAAATGCCACATCCCACTTCTTAAATACCTGCCATTCTATCAGCGGATCATAATTTGACAGATGATTTCCCACAAAGAGTGGTTTGACATCCACTGGAATCTTCTCCATGCCAGTCACATGCATTTTCACTCTTAGAAACCACATGGCAAATCCGGTGGCACCATACAGCAGATGCCTGTAGAACCTGCTGTCCTCCATATACTGCCTGTCAGTTCTCACGAACAGACTGCACACGAAGAGAAAAAGTATGTACATCAGAAATATGGCTATGATTCCGCCAAGTATATATATAATTATCACTTTTTATTCCACCCTTTTCTAATATCATCCATAAGCTTCATCATATATATAGACTCTGACAAAGGCATCGATTTACTCTGGAACTGTCCCTGTCTGATCATATCAAGGCTTTCCATGATCTCATACTCATAACCACTTATCTGTTCCGGCACATCCACGTGTCTGATAAGCCTGTCCTCGCAGTCAAATACATCTATCCACTGTGGATTATTTATATTCTGGACTATCATGTATCCCTTCTCACCGTAAAAGATGCCTTTTCTGTCTGATCTTCCGTACATGCTGTGGGTTGTCACTGCCATCCTGCCGTCTCTGTATTTGACGGTTATACTCTCCTGTCCGTCTACTCCAGTCTCGTGCATCATAACAGAGGACTCAATATCCGAGATATCCTTTCCCATATGCATGACAATGAAGTTCAATCCGTAAACTCCCACATCCAGAAGTGCTCCGCCTGCCAACTCCGGGTTGGTAAGCCGCTCTATATTTGATATCGGGTAGGACAGATTACATGTCATAGTCCTGACATCACCTATTACGCCAAATTCCAGAATTTCATTTATCATCTGTCTGGACGGCATATACCGCGTCCATATTGCCTCTGCCACGTACACATTCTTCTTTGCTGCCAGACCTGCGATCTCCTCAGCCTGTGCAGCATTGTAGGTAAATGCCTTCTCGCATAGCACATTTCTTCCATGTTCTATGCAGAGCTTCATTTGCTCATAGTGATGCGAATGCGGCGTTGCAATGTATACCAGATCTATCGCATCGTCACTGACCAGTTCCTCATAACTTCCGTAAGCTTTATCTATTGCAAACTCGTTGGCAAATGCATTTGCCTTTTCCCAGCTTCTCGAACCTACAGCATACAGCTTCACATCAGTCATCCTGTTTATCGTGTCCGCCATAATGCCGGCAATCTTGCCTGCGCCTAATATTCCTATGTTCATATGCTGTCATCCTCCTGTTTTTTCTATCTGTTTTCCAGCGCTGACACTGCATATATATCTTCAAAAGTACATCTCTTTTTGTTTTCGACATATTTTGACACTACATATCAGATTATAACACACAGACGGGAAAATAGAAGAAAAACTCCTGATGCCAGCGATAACTGACACCAGGAGTCCTCCCCTTTATCTTGAGCACCATAATAAGCACCCAACCCACTATATATGTTGTTCTATGCATCTCTATCGGCTACACATATTCTACAGTGTAAAATATGTTGTTCCACAATCCGCATGTTACTCTCTGTACATAAGGTAGCTGTACATATCTGCATAATCATGTCTCTCATTCTTGATGAAATCGATGGCTTCCCTTGGATGCTGATTCAGCATTCCGGTCAGCATGTATGGCACATCATAGCCCCATACTGCATCTCCCTTTGCCTTGAGCGGAACCATGTACTGCTCTATGAACTTCAAGATGTGGTACAGGTTGTACTTTGGATTTCTGAGGAATCCAAGAAGAAGCTCAAGCGCACAATTTCCTGCGCCCCTGCCCATACAGCTTACAGTTCCATCGAGCATGCTCGCACCGCTCCTCATTGCCTCAACAGTGTTGGCATAGGCAAGCTTTAAGTTGTCGTGTGCATGTATTCCTATCTTCTTGCCATACTTCTCTCCAACTGCGACATATTTCTCCGCGAGTTTCTTGATCTGCTCAGGGTACAGTGAGCCGTAGCTGTCAACAATGTATATTCCATCTACATTGCTCTTACCAAGCAGCTCAAGGGCAAGATCGATATCCGACTCCTGATCCTTTGAAACTGCCATGATATTGCATGTGGTCTCGTATCCCTTTGCATGTGCATCCTCAATCATCTCGATGGCTGCAGGCATGGTGTTGATGTATGTCGCCACCCTCACCAGATCGATAACACTGTCGGCTCTGTCGATGATATCCTTCTTGTAGTCGCATCTTCCGACATCAGCCATAACTGAAATTTTCAGATCTGTATTGTTCTCTCCAACGATGGCTCTTATATCCTCCTCGTTGCAGAACTTCCATTTGCCGAATTTGTTCACATCAAACATTTCCTTGGAGGCCTTATAGCCGAATTCCATATAATCAACCCCCGCCTTGATGTTCGCTTCATAGAGGGCTCTTATAAACTCGTCAGTAAAATAGAAATCGTTGACAAGTCCTCCATCTCTTATTGTTGCGTCAAGTACCTGAATGTCAGGTCTGTAGGTGATCAGATCTCCGCCTATCATAATAGTGTCCTCCTTCTTCTTTTTTACATCAACCTTTCAATGGGATTTTTGATAACGGCCGATGTTTTCTCAATTTAAACTTGCGTCACTTTAACGCGTTGGTGTATGTTGGTGACTTTGTTCAGTATAGCACATAAAAAAATTAATGCAAGGACTTTATTCAAAAAATACAATGAAAATCAAGATCCCAAAATAATTTTCTCGCAAAAAATTATAAAACAGCCTAAAAGATACAATTTTCTGGAACTTTGTATCTTTTAGGCCTAAATTGTTGATTTCTGGATAATTTTTAGCTCAGATCCTCGCCGTTAGTCTCGATGACCTTCTTGTACCAGTAGAAGGAATCCTTTCTGTATCTCGCAAGATCCTTCATGTCAAACTCATCTCTGTTGACATATATAAAGCCGTATCTCTTGGTGATTCCCTCGTGGGTGGACACGAGATCAATTGCTGACCAAGGACAGTAACCCATCATCTCTGCGCCCTCGTCTGCTGCCAGCTTAATCTGCTCTATATGCTTTCTTAAGTACTCTATACGATAGTCGTCGTGTACCTTGCCGTCCTCTGTAAGCTTGTCATATGCGCCAAGACCATTTTCTGTCACAATCATAGGAAGGTGATATCTGCTGTACATCTCTCTTATAGTTGCCCTGAAGCCGTCAGGGTCTATCTCCCAGCCAAACTCTGTGCGGAGAAGATTTGGATTTGGATACGCCTTGTATACCCCCGGCTCAATACCGGCTGATTGCTGATCCTTTTTTTCTGAGTCCGTCACAGCAACCGGGCTGTCATCCCACTCAACCGTTGCAGTGTTATAATAATTGAAACCTATAAAATCAGGCTTTGCCTGCGCCATGATATCCATATCTCCAGCCTCAATAACAGGGATAGCGTCATGCTCTTCAAGGAACTTCCACACCAGGTCGTTGTATCTTCCATACACTGCCATATCAAGGTAAAGCCAGTTTCTTATCGCGTTGAAGTTCTGTGCTGCCAGGACATCCTTCGGCTTACATGTGGCAGGATATACCAGAGAGATGTTCGGGGCAGGACCAATCTTTGCTCCAGGGCACATCTCGTGGAGAAGTTTCATGGCCTTTGCCTGAGCAAGGAGCATGTGGTGATTCTCCTGGTAAAGCTTCTTGTATTTATTTGTCACGCCCTCCATGTTGCAGGTTCCGATCACGTCACCCACAAGTGTGAGCATGTTCTGCTCATTGATAGTCAGCCAGTACTTTACTCTGTCGCCATAATTTGTGTAGAGAAGCTTTGCAAATTCAACAAACTCGTCAACACTCTCTCTTCTCGACCAGCCACCTTTTTTCTCAAGAGCCGCAGGAAGATCAAAATGGAACATTGTGACAAGCGGCTCGATTCCGTACTTGAGGCACTCATTTATCACATTGTTGTAGAAGTCAATTCCCTCCTGGTTGACTCTGCCGGTTCCCTCTGGGAGGACTCTGCTCCACGCGATGGAGAATCTGAATGTCTTGAATCCCATCTCAGCCATGAGGGCTATGTCCTCTGCATATCTGTGGTAAAAATCAGCGCACACGTCCAGCTCACTTGTTCCCGCTGGAACTGTCTTGATATCCTGCACACTTGGACCCTTGCCGTGTGACAGATTGGCACCCTCAACCTGATATGCGCTTGTCGATGCTCCCCAGAGAAAATTCTCCGGGAGTCCATGTTTCTTTGTGATTATCATAATTTTCCCTCCATGGATTTACATTTTCAATAGTATTTATAAAAGAGATGAACCATCTGTTCCAGTTCATCTCCATCTTACGTTTGTTTTATTGCGATTTTATTTCACGCCCTCATACTTCTGCTTATAATTGTACAACGCGCCAAGAAGATTCGAATCATTGCGGAACTTGCATGTGTCGATAACCATGCCATCGTAGGTCTTTGTAATCTTTCTTATCTTGTCCACATACTTCTTAACCCCCGGAACAAAGTTCGGATTGGCACTCATTCCACCTCCGATAAGTATGACATCCGGATCTATCGTCATGTACAGGTTACAGCAGAGCTTTGCTATGGAGAAGTATGAGTCCTCAACCATATCTATGATCTCCTGATTGCCCTCATCTATCCATTGATATACCATCTCACCGGTCACCTCTTCTGGCTTCATATGCATTATCTTGGATGCCTTGTATGTAATGGAGCTTGCAGTACATGTTGAGGTTACCATGAACGGGTTATATTCAAATGTCTCCTCAACAGTCAGCTCTTCACAGCATCTGACATTATCAGCTTCTTCCCTTGTCATGTTCATGAGGGCATATGACAATTCACCTGCCAGAAGTTTCTTGCCTCTGTGGATCTTTCTGTCAATGATTATTCCACCGCCGATTCCTGTACCCACGACAACGACTGCTGCATTTGTAGCCGTGCTGGCATTGCCCAGCCACAACTCTGCGAGGGCCGCACATTTGCCATCGTTCTCAAGGGCTACAGACACACCGCCGCATGCCTCTGATATGAGATCACCAAGATGTGCACCATCAAGATACTTGATCCCGCCACCGCCGTACACTATGCCGCGCTCGACATCTATCTGTCCAGGAAGCCCCATGGCAATTCCTGTTATGTCACAGTCCAGTACCTTCTCGTCATACACCTTCTTGATCTGCGCCACAAATGCCGGAGTTCCAGCCTCGGCATATCTGTCGGTTGGAGTCTTACCCTTTCCCGATATATTGCCCTCATCGTCCATTAACGCATACTTTATAAATGTTGCCCCTACATCAAATACTAAATACATAAGTCCCTCCTACTTTTCTCATTACCCATTGTTTTTTTCTTTCTATATATATTTTTATATTCACCTTGTCACTCTCGTTCTCTCCACAGCATCCTTCCAGCCTGCAAGGAGCTTCTCCCTCTTATCCTCAGTTATCCCCGGCTTAAATCTTCTGTCGGCCTTCCAGTAGCCCTTGATCTCATCCAGACTGTCATAGTAGCCAACCGCAAGTCCAGCCAGATATGCAGCTCCCAGAGCTGTTGTCTCCGTGATCACAGGCCGCACTATCTCGGCATTCTCTATATCTGCCTGGAACTGCATCAGGAAGTTGTTGGCACTTGCACCACCGTCCACTCGAAGGCTTGTGATTGAAAGTCCTGCATCCATCTCCATAGCCGCAAGAACATCCGATGTCTCATATGCCAGTGATTCAACTGTCGCCCTGACAAAGTGCGCCTTATTTGTTCCCCTTGTGAGGCCGAACACTGCCCCTCTGGCGTACGCATCCCAGTAAGGAGCGCCAAGGCCAGTAAACGCAGGTACCACATATACACCATTACTGTCCGGCACCGACAGAGCAATGCGCTCAGTATCCGCCGCACTGTCTATGAGCTTCATCTCATCCCTGAGCCACTTGATGGCTGCTCCAGCCACAAACACACTTCCCTCAAGCGCATAGCTGACTTTTCCGTCAAGTCCTATGGCTATGGTGGTGAGAAGTCCCTGCTGCGAGTCAACTGCCTTATCCCCCGTATTCATGAGGAGGAAACAACCTGTTCCGTAGGTGTTCTTCACATCACCGGCCTCAAAGCAACACTGTCCGAACAGCGCGGCCTGCTGATCTCCGGCAACTCCCGCTATAGGCACCTCACCGCCAAATATCTCTCTGTCCGTGTATCCGTATATCTCACTGGAATTTCTCACTGCCGGAAGCATGCTCTCCGGGATGTTGAACTTTGCAAGCAATTCCCTGTCCCACTCCAGTGTATGAATGTTGAATAGCATGGTACGCGATGCGTTCGTGTAGTCCGTTGCATGGACTCTTCCGCCTGTGAGCTTGTATATAAGCCATGTGTCAACAGTTCCGAACATCAGCTCCCCTGCCTCTGCGCGTTCCCTGGCTCCAGGCACATTATCAAGTATCCACTCTATCTTCGTTGCAGAGAAATACGGATCTACTATCAGTCCCGTTTTCTCTCTTATCACCTTGTCATATCCTTCAGCCTTAAGCTGCTCTATCCTGTCCGCAGTTCTCCTGCACTGCCACACTATGGCATGATACACCGGATTGCCGGTCTTTCGATCCCACACTATGGTTGTCTCTCTCTGGTTGGTGATTCCTATGGCGGCTATGTCCTCGGTGCGGATTCCCATGGTCTCCCTCGCCTCCATCATCACCGACATCTGGGTTGCCCATATCTCCATAGGGTCATGCTCCACCCATCCGTTATTCGGGAAATGCTGGGTGAACTCCTTCTGTTTCACTGAGCATATCCTGCCTTCCTTATCAAATATTATCGCCCTTGAGCTGGTCGTTCCCTGATCCAGCGCCATTATATAATCTGCCAAATTGCCCTCCTATTAACACGGACGCTCGGTTCTAGTGTTTTGCAACCAAACTGATGGGTATGCCTTCTCAGGGGACGCTCCCGCTCGTTTCGCCCTGCAGCGGTACTAAGATGCTGCTTAGCGCACCATCTAAGGACCGGCGGGCTCAAATGCCCCTGCGAAGGCATACCCATCAGCTTGGTTTATATACACTGTTAAGCCTCGCTGTTCTCCGTAATTATGTATGGTTCGTCGGGCAATTTTGCCCTGACAAACCTTTTTTCATTCTTCCTTTTAAGTATCTATCAAATAAGCCAGAATCAAATAGTTCAGCTTAATTGTTTTGATCAAATTTTCTCAATCGTTTTTCAAATAATTCTCTCTCAAATGTTCGTTCACTCTCTCGACCTCTAGTTTGAAGTCTCTTGAGGACATGCGGATTGCACCCTGTCCCATGGTGACTATCTGCTCCAGTCCGTCCGATGTGACCACAGTGACCTTGTGCTTTCTCGCAAGCTCATGTGTGAGCTTTTCTATATGCGCATCCGCGGTCTCACCCTCCTTGGTGTACACCACCTCTATATCATCATAAGGGAATCTCTCGCCCTTGTTGTCCTTCACCTTGTAGCCGTCAAATACCACTATTAACTTACAGTTCATATATCCCTGATAGTTTGACAGTATGTCCATGAGCTTACCTCTGGCGGAGTCTATGTTGTGCTCCGACAGTTCCCGAAGTGTATCCCACGCAAATATGACGTTGTAGCCATCCACTATGACATAGTCCTCGCCACTCTTTCTGCGCTTGAATGCTCCAGGCGTGGCTATACCTCTATCAGCGGGTCTGCTGCCCACAAACGGTCCATTTCCGGGCTGCCTGTCTCTCGACTGACTTCTATTGTACCGTGCACAGCCTCGATATTCAGACTGGACCGAGGTCCCTGCGGCACCAGCAGACATACCGTTTCCGGCTATGCCATCACTTCCTCTGCCGGAAGTTCCGTTTACCTTATACTCAGATGTAGTTCTCCTGAATCTTCCGTTCAGTGCCACATCCTTATCCTTGTAATCTCCGCCAAATGTCCTTGCAAATATCTCGCTGAGTTCCTCGTCCGTGATGGACATATCCGACACGCTCTTTCCCGGTCTGTTCACCGGAATATCCGTAACATCGCCATCCTCTGTATACCCCAGCTGACCTGAGATCTCAAATCCCGGATCCTCCTTCACATGCATGTTCTCATATACATCGTACCAGTCAACCAGATAACCTGCACCGTGAGCGCAGAATACCGATGATGATGGATTAAATCTGTCAAGCTCAGGATCATAATGTCTCTCAGCCAGAACCTCTTCGGTGTTGTGGCATGGCTGATAGCCGTCTATATCCACCTGAAGCCTGCCTGTACCTCTGGAAAATGCTGTGAGTTCACTGTAATACTCTCTCATTGTATATACCGGGGCATGTCCCGTGATGACTGTCGTCTCACCGGATATCTCCTGACCGTCCATAGTTCCACTCATCTTCACTATGTCTGCAAGAACCCTTCCGGCATACTCCTGTGGTACCTCTATTTTAAATGCATACACAGGTTCCAGCAAGACACTTTCCGCCATCATAAGGCCCTGTCTCACCGCCCTGTATGTCGCCTGTCTGAAATCTCCACCCTCAGTGTGCTTCTGATGTGCGCGCCCCGCAGTGATGCTTATCTTCATATCCGTGATTGGCGATCCCGTAAGCACTCCCCTGAACTCACGCTCCTGAAGATGGGTGAGTATCAGTCTCTGCCAGTTCTTATCCAGTACATCCTCGCTGCAAATGCTGTCAAAGCACATTCCACTGCCATTTTCCATAGGTTCAAGCAACAAATGTACCTCTGCGTAGTGCCTGAGCGGTTCAAAATGTCCTACACCCATGACTGGAGCCGCGATCGTCTCCTTGTATGATATCCTGCCCTGTCCGTATGTGATGGCAATTCCAAACCTGTCTCTTACCATCTGAGCCACTACCTCAAGCTGTACCTGCCCCATGACCTTGATGTATATCTCTCCTGCGGTCTCATTCCACTGCACCTGGAGCTGGGGATCCTCTTCCTCAAGCAGTCTGAGCTTTGACACCATCGTGACCGCATCCACATCAGTCGGGTACATGACCTTATAGCTGAGAACCGGCTCCAGACTTGGAAGCTCTCCATCCGGGCAGGCACCGATTCCCTGTCTGCCGTAGGTATTCACCAGTCCTGGAACAGCACATACACAGCCCGCAGTGACATGATCCACCATGTCATACTTTGCACCGGAGTATACCCTTATCTGATTTACCTTTTCAAATGTTTCCTCGCCTTGTCTGCCTGTAAGCGTGAGTACATCCTTTAGTCTCAGGGTTCCCCCTGTGATCTTCATATAGGTCAGCCTCTCTCCTTTGTCATCACGGCCGATCTTAAATACCCTTGCGCCAAATTCATCCCTTCGCCGAGGCTCTGTCACATATCTGTTCATTCCATCCAGCAGCTCAGCCACACCATCATTTTTAAGTGCCGAACCAAAATAACAAGGAAACAGCTTTCTGTCTGCCACAGCCTTAACTATGTCATCTTCCCGGTTTTCCCCGGTCTCGAGGAATCTCTCCAGCATGTTCTCATCGCACATGGCTATGTGTTCACCAGCATCTTCACATAAAAAATCGACACAGCCATCACTCAGTCTGTGTCTGATATTGTCCATGAGATACTCCCTGTCATACCCCGTCATGTCCATCTTATTTACAAATATAAATACAGGAATCTCATATCTCTCAAGCAGTTTCCACAGCGTCTCCGTGTGGCTCTGCACTCCGTCCATGCCATTGATGACCAGAACTGCATAATCGAGGACCTGAAGAGTCCTCTCCATCTCCGTTCCGAAATCCACATGTCCTGGAGTGTCAAGCAGTGCTATATGCATATCACCAAAGTTAAGCTCCGCCTGCTTGGAAAATATCGTGATCCCCCTGTCCTTTTCCTGACTGTCCGTATCTAGATATGTATCCTGATGATCCACCCGCCCAAGCTTTCTTATCTGTCCTGCCTGATAGAGCATCGCCTCCGACAGGGTGGTCTTACCCGAATCAACGTGGGCCAGTATGCCCGCGACTATGTTCTTCATATGTATCTTTTTCCCTTCACCAGCCGATATATATCACCTGCCACGCATCTTGCTGACCATTGATATATATCGGTTCTTTATAAACTCATTTATCGGTTCAGCTATGAGTCTGTATCCGCCATGCTATCGCCATCCGGGATTCCCTGTTTTTCATTCTGCGCCGCCTTATATCTCTTGAACCTCTTGAAGAATATGGCTGTAAATGCACCTATGATAAAAGGGAACATGAATGTGGCAAATCTATAGAGAAGTGCCATGGCTCCGGCTGCAGCAGAACCAACAAGTCCCGAATAGATCGCTGTCATAACAAGCTCACTTGATCCGATTCCTCCCGGCATAGGAATGACTGCCGCCAGCATGACACTCATGGCTGTTATACCTATTGACGTGACAATATTCATATCACACAAGTTGTGACACACTATATAAGGTATGGCAAACCAGCACGCGAACTTGCATATATCAAGCAGCATGACTACCACTATAAGCCACGGTTTCTTAAGTACAACCCTGGTGGCATCCTCCATCATGGCTGTCTGTTCACTTAAACTGTCAATCTGCTTTACAAATCGTCCTTTAAACAAAGCATCAGTTTTTTCAAGAAGCCATCTGAGGAATCTGTGAAACGGCGGCCAGCACGCAAAGAGCACTATCGCCATAGTTATGAGTATGGTCGCTATAACGCCGAGGACAACATATGAACTGTATTTGCCGAACACTCCAAGCATATATTCTCTGTTCGCAAGAAACAATGCCACCGCCATAACACATATGGTCATCTTGTGTATCGCATAATCAATAGAGTACAGACCAAGCGCTTTCGACGGCTGTATTCTGCAGTGTTTCATGAACAATGTGGATGCCACTATGGTACCGCTCCCAAGCGTTGACACCCTGTAAAATGACACAAAATACGTCATAATATTTGCATCGAAAAATGTCATATTGTTCTCCACCTGTCGCATGAGGATAAACGTTATGCAGCTCTCTATCACTCCGTATAAAAGCGTCGCTCCGAGAATAGCTGCCACGACCACAGGACTTGTCTTTACAAGCTGCGACATTATAGGGCCTGCCATGTCACGGAACACATATATGATAAGTCCGACCAGCACCAGCACACACAACCATTTTATAAGTGTTTTCTGTCTATCTGATAGTTTTTTCATAGTCTTATATCCCTTTTCCCCTAATATCAATTCATTCAGATCAGTCTTATCCCAATCTGCCCACCATCTCAAATGCACCGGCAATTAGCGGCTGATCTCATGTTTCGTACAATAGATTAACAAGCTAAAGTGAAAAAAACAAGCATTTGTTATTTCATTCTGACATAATAGGTAGACTTGCCTGTACCGCCTCTGCCTATATCGCCCTCTTTTACGAGTTTTCTGAGTGCTCCCTCTACCGAACTGATGCTGAGAGACGGACAAAGTTCCATTATATCCTGCTTTGTAAACTTTCCTATTTTCAGCAGTATTGCTTTTCGCACCATCTCAATCGCCGGCAACTTTTCCTCTACGATTTCAAAGCGCTCCTCAAAATCCTTATAAGCAGCCAGTATTGTCCCAAGGAGATATTTTATAAACGGGATCACGTCCTCTGTGCCCTCGTGCCAGCCTGCCTGGGCTTTCCCAAGCGACTTATAATATAACTCCTTATTTCCTGCGATCTTAGCCTCAAGAGAAATATACTTTCCAACATAGAATCCACTTCTATATAGCAGAAGCGTTGTGAGCAGTCTGCTCATTCTGCCATTGCCATCATTAAACGGGTGTATGCACAGAAAATCATGTATGAAAACAGGAATGACGATCAGCGGCTCCACCTCGAAATTACCGATCACCCTGTTGTATTCCCCACATATCCTGTCCAGCGCTTCCGGTGTCTCAAATGGAGCCATCGGCGTGAACAGGACTTCCGTTTGCCCATCAGGATAAGTTGCGCTGATATAATTCTGCACCGTCTTTGTTCTTCCTGCAAATGGGTTATTCATATGACTGTACAACATCTTATGCAGCTGAAGTATATAATTCTGAGTTATAGGTATTGCATCAAAGCTTTCATGTATAACCCCCAGCACATCCCTGTAACCTGCTATCTCTTCCTCGGCTCTGTTCTTCGGTGTGGTCTTCTCCTCAACCAACTGCTTTATTCTTGTATTTGTTGTGACTATACCCTCTATGGCATTGGATGCCTCCGTGCTCTGGATCTTTGCTATCTCAACAAGCTTATCCAGTTCATCCGGACGCTGTCTTAAATACAGTTCCTGTTTACCTGCATATCTATATATTGCAGCTATGAGTCCAAGCACTTCAGAATCCCATTTTTCTTCTTTTATTTTACTGTAATTAAAAGTTCTCATTCCCTTAATTTACTCCTTTTCCCTTAAATATTAGCACATTTTAAGGGAAAGTCAACTCAATTAAGGGCATTTCCCCTCAAAGTTCTATCAGTTTTAAGGTTATCCAATTGTATACTATTTATGCAGCTAATTAAGGGTACTTTCAAAAAAAGCCATCACATCAAAACACGATGTGGTGGCTTTTTCATATAAATTCTATATCACAGCAATTACTATCTATCCATTTAGCCGAATAACGGAGTTGAGTAATATCTGTCTCCACTGTCTGGAAGAAGAACTACGATGTTCTTGCCTGCATACTCAGGGCGCTCTGCGATCTGCTTTGCTGCAAAGTAAGCTGCACCTGATGAGATTCCTACGAGGATTCCCTCTGCTGATGCGATCTCCTTTGCTGCTACAAATGCGTCATCATTCTCAACGGCGATGATCTCGTCATATACCTTTGTATTCAGAGTGTCAGGAACAAATCCTGCACCGATTCCCTGTATCTTGTGTGCTCCAGAAACACCCTTTGAGAGAACTGGTGATGTGGCAGGCTCAACTGCGATGACCTTTACATCTGGATTCTTCTCCTTCAGATACTCGCCAACGCCTGTGATAGTTCCACCTGTTCCGATTCCGGCTACAAATACATCTACCTTGCCGTCTGTGTCCTCCCAGATCTCAGGACCAGTTGTGAGTCTGTGTGCCTTTGGATTGGATGGATTTACGAACTGGCCAGCTACAAAGCTGCCAGGGATCTCCTTTGAAAGCTCATCAGCCTTTGCGATGGCTCCCTTCATTCCCTTTGTTCCGTCTGTGAGAACTATCTCAGCACCGTATGCCTTGATGATGTTACGTCTCTCAACGCTCATGGTCTCAGGCATAACGATGATCGCCTTGTAACCCTTGGCTGTTGCTATGGATGCAAGACCGATACCTGTGTTACCTGATGTAGGCTCGATGATAGTTGCACCCGGCTTGAGTGTTCCATCCTTCTCAGCATCCTCGATCATCTGGAATGCGATCCTGTCCTTAACGCTTCCTGCCGGGTTAAAGTACTCCAGCTTCGCAAGGATATTTGCCTTGAGATCATTCTTCTTCTCTATGTTTGAAAGCTCCAGAAGTGGAGTCTTACCTATAAGCTCTGCTACGCTCTTATATATATTGCTCATTGTATAAAACCTCTCTTTCTAACTGCAAAATTTTAATATATGATTTGCGGTGCGAAAACCAAGTATATCTGTCGCAAGCCGCACCGCAAATATATTACTCCTGAATTGCCTTGAATGCCTCGTCAAGATCCTCGATGATATCGTCTATGTTCTCAGTACCTATTGAAAGTCTGATCGTGTTCTGCTTGATTCCCTGATCGATAAGCTCAGCCTCGTTCAGCTCTGAGTGAGTTGTTGATGCCGGGTGGATAGCCAGCGACTTAACATCAGCGACATTTGCAAGAAGTGAGAATATCTCCAGGTTGTCGATGAACTTCTTGGCTGTCTCTGCGTCACCCTTGATCTCAAATGTGAATATCGAACCACCGCCGTTAGGGAAGTACTTCTTGTACAGTCTCTGCTGCTCAGGATCTGTTGAAACTGAAGGATGGTTTACCTTCTCAACAAGTGGATGATTGTTCAGGTACTCAACTACCTTGAGTGCATTTGATACATGTCTCTCAACACGGAGTGACAGTGTCTCAAGTCCCTGAAGGAATATCCATGAGTGTATTGGTGAGATCGTAGCACCTGTGTCACGGAGGAGGATAGCTCTGATTCTTGTGACAAATGCTGCAGGACCTGCTGCGTCTACAAAGCTTACACCGTGGTAGCTCTCATTTGGCTCAGTGAGCTGTGGGAACTTGCCTGATGCCTTCCAGTCGAAGTTACCGCTGTCGATGATGACGCCACCGATAGTTGTTCCGTGTCCACCGATAAACTTTGTTGCTGAGTGAACTACGATGTCAGCGCCGTACTCGATAGGTCTTACGAGATATGGTGTTGCAAATGTGCTGTCGATCACAAGTGGAATCTTGTGTGCGTGAGCGATATTTGCTATTGTCTCGATATCTGAAACCTCTGAGTTAGGATTTCCAAGGACCTCGATGTAGAGAGCCTTTGTGTTCTCCTGGATAGCATCCTCAAATGCCTGTGGATCAAGTGGATCAACAAATGTTGTATCTACATTGTAATCCTTGAGTGTATGTGCAAGGAGATTGTATGTTCCGCCGTAGATATTCTTTGCTGCTACGATGTGATCTCCTGC
Source organism: Coprococcus sp. AM14-16 (assembly GCF_003434675.1). Classification (NCBI taxonomy): domain Bacteria; kingdom Bacillati; phylum Bacillota; class Clostridia; order Lachnospirales; family Lachnospiraceae; genus Coprococcus; species Coprococcus sp. AM14-16. The sequence continues at coordinate 89,687 of NZ_QTLL01000004.1, read as the reverse complement.
AAGTGCAAGGTTCTGAATTGTATATGTAACTGCCGCTGCACCTGAACCAACTGCCAATGCTGCAACGCCACCCTCGAGGGCTGCGATTCTTCTCTCAAATACATCCTCTGTTGGATTTGTAAGTCTTCCGTAGATGTTGCCGGCATCCTTGAGTGCAAATCTGTCAGCTGCATGCTGTGAGTTGTGGAATACGAATGATGATGTCTGGTAGATTGGTACCGCTCTTGCATCTGTAACCGGGTCTGCTGTCTCCTGTCCTACGTGTAACTGTAATGTCTCAAACTTTAAATTTCTCTCTGCTCTTGTCTTCTTTGCCATGATCTTATTCTCCTTAAATTCAAATATTTTATCTGTCATGCGCACCTGCCCATTCATCTTGTCATGTATATGAGCTCATGTGGCATTATACTCTTCTTTATTATTCTCTGTCTATTATGTATGATCTGTTATTTATATCTGTGTCATGATTATTTGTTCTGTGTTCGCTTTAACAGCAGCAACACATGACTTCTATGAAACACATTCGTCTGTCTTCGTTAAGGTACTGTGGTTTAAATGTACTTCCCAGCATATCAACACCTCTTTCTCGATTTTCGTCTTTGAAATTTGACTTGATCGTATCATTTCTGTGATTATTTTTACTTTTCACATAATTCCTACTCGGAAACTATGAATTAAGCATAGCTGTATATTACAGCCTAATTCCCACTTTGTCAATAGGTTTTTTATGAATTATCTTGATTGTTTTTTTTCAGATGTTATAATAGACGTGTAAATGATGTGAAATCATCAGTAAATACAGGCATTTGGGAGGTTTATATTATGAAAGTATCCACAAAAGGGCGTTACGCTCTGCGTTTTCTTATAAATATAGCATCGAGGACAGACGGCAAGCCAGTGAGCATCAAGGATGTTGCCGCACAGGAGGAAATATCCGAGAAATACCTTGAGCAGATCACTTCTGTGCTGAACTCCGGCGGGCTGGTGAAGAGCACCAGAGGACCGCAGGGAGGCTATCTTCTAAGGAAAGCACCGGAGGACATAACTGTTGGAATGGTTTTAAGGCTCACTGAGGGCGGCATATCTCCTGTTGCGTGCCTTGATGCAGATGAATTCCAGTGCGAACGCGAGGCAAGATGCTCCACCATAGGTCTCTGGCGCAGACTGGACAAAGCGATCCGGGACGTGGTAGACACCACCACCATCGCTGACCTTGTGGCAGAAAGACCTGAGGCGGCAGATAACTATTGCATTTAAAGCACATTTACCATATCAAAGCATAAAAGCATGTATATATAATTTCCAGCAGGGCAGCTGGGATTCATATATACATGCTTTTGTTATATTTTTATATTTTGACTTCAAAATCCGTACAACTTTCTCAACATACGGCCTTACACCATCCCCAGGGAACACATCTTCCGGCATCTCAAATCCGTGTTCCTCACGGTACATATAATACCTGTTATCTATTTATTCACCATATTTTTCACAGAGATCATATACCTCCCTCAAATTATGCATTTATTTACAAAAATAATACCCTGTCCTTGCGGACAGGGTAAGTGAACCTGTGGTGTAAAATTTTCGCTCTTACTTGTGAGCCATTGTCTTGATCTCTGTGTCGATCTTCTGTACGAACTCGTCAAGTGGAAGAACTGTTGTGTCAGCCTCACCGTGGAGTCTGTATGATACTGTTCCGTTCTCAGCCTCGTTGAATCCGATTACGAGAAGGTATGGAACCTTCTGAACCTGACCCTCACGCATACGATAACCAAGCTTCTCTGCTCTGTCATCAAGCTCTACACGAACGTCGATGGCATCAAGGGCATCAACAACCTTGTGAGCATAAGCCATAAGATCCTCGTTGTCTGTCTTTACAGGCATAACTCTTACCTGTACAGGTGCAAGCCATGTTGGAAGATTGCCCTTTGTCTCCTCAAGGATGTAAGCCATGAATCTGTCGAGAGATCCAAGGATAGCTCTGTGGAGAACTACAGGTGTCTTCTTCTCGCCGTCCTTGTCGATATACTTCAGATCGAACTTAGCTGGCAGACAGAAGTCGAGCTGACATGTCGAGAGTGTATACTCATTTCCTACGGCCGGCTTAACATTTACATCAAGCTTTGGTCCGTAGAATGCAGCCTCACCGATCTCCTCTGTGTAATCGATTCCTATATCATCAAGAACTTTTCTAAGTGCATTCTCTGCTTTGTTCCACATCTCATCGTCATCGTGATACTTTACCTTGTCCTCTGGGTCACGGAGTGACAGTACGCATCTGTAATCTGTGATTCCGAAATCCTTGTATGTGTCAAATATGAGCTTAACAACTCCTGCAAACTCTTCCTCGATCTGGTCTGGTGTCACAAATATATGTGAATCGTTCTGACAGAAGTGTCTTCCTCTCTCAATACCCTTGAGTGTACCACTTGCCTCAAATCTGAAGTCGTGTGCGATCTCAGCGATCCTGATAGGAAGATCCTTATATGAGTGCATCTTGTTTGCATATATCATCATGTGGTGCGGGCAGTTCATTGGACGAAGTACAAATGACTCTCCCTCCATCTCCATTGCCGGGAACATGTTGTCCTTGTAGTGATCCCAGTGACCTGATGTCTTGTAGAGGTTTACTGTACCTACACAAGGTGTCATAACGTGGAGGTAGCCAAGCTTTCTCTCCTTGCGCTTGATGTAGTTCTCAAGCTCCTGCCATACTGTATATCCCTTTGGAAGGAACATTGGAAGTCCACGTCCTACAAGGTCATCGACCATGAAGAGCTGCATGTCCTTGCCGATCTTTCTGTGGTCTCTCTCCTTTGCCTCCTCAAGTAACTGAAGATGCTCCTCAAGCTCCTCCTTTGTAGGGAAGCACACACCATATATTCTCTGAAGAACCTTGTTCTTGCTGTCGCCCTTCCAGTAAGCTCCTGAATGTCTGATGAGCTTAAAGTTACGGCAAAGCTTTACATTGTCTACGTGAGGTCCACGGCAGAGGTCTGTGAAATCACCCTGCTCATAGCATGTGATTGTTCCATCCTCAAGTCCATTTATAAGATCGAGCTTGTACTCGTCATCCTTGAACATCTCAAGAGCTTCTTCCTTGGATATCTCCTTGCGGATGATCTTCTTGCCGCTCTTGGCAACCTTCTTCATCTCTTTCTCGATGGCTGCGAGATCTTCCTCGCCTCTGATAACGTCATCGCCGAGATCTACATCGTAGTAGAATCCTTCTGCAACTACCGGTCCTACCCAGAACTTTGCCTGTGGGTACAGATGCTTGATAGCCTGTGCCATAAGATGTGCACAGGAATGATTCAGTGTCTTAAGCTGTTCGTCTTCTTTGAAATTAACCATGTCAGTTCTCCTTCTTACTTCTTATAAAGTGAAAATAAATTGCATGTAACAACTAAAAAAGCACCCTTAGATATAATCTATCTAAGGGTGCGTATGCACGTTTCCACCTTAACTTTTAACTCAATTATGCCTTTAACGCAGCTACGCGGTGACGCTTATATCGCGCACGGCTCGGGAGTGGTCTTCATGTGATATATCATAAGCTGCTCCCACCATATGTTCTGGCTCACGTCTGATTCATATCTGAGTCCGATTCACATATGCAGCTCTCTCTGGATGCATCCACCACACTACTCTTTCCGTCTATGCCTTTGTCTTATCTGCCACCTAGTGTAGCACGATATATTTTTTTTCACAATAGTATTTTTTATTTTTTTGCCTTTATTTTTTCAACCATTTTCAGCCTTTTTCAGCCAATCAAACAGCCAACAGACTTCTCTCTACCTCATTTCCATGGAAAGACTCATATCCTGGCCGTCCACCATAAGAGTTCCCATGCTGCCGCATACCACAGGCATCATCGGTGACAGATGTCCGAGATCCACATCCATCACGACAGGCACATTGTATTTTCCTATGATCCCCAGCACAGCCTGATACTGGTCAAGGCCCATCATCTCCTGTCCGAACTGCAGCGGTCTGCCGATCATAAAGCCCTTACAGTATCTGAACCATCCGCCACCATCCATCTGCCACATGGCTCGTCTTATGGACATGACGTTCAGATCACAGGACTCGAGGAACCAGATAAATCCATCATCCTTATATCTCTCAAGGAATTCGCCAACATGGTCAAACTTTGTTCCTATAAGGTTCACCAGACAGTCCATGCAGCCGCCTATCATTCGCCCGCTCACCTGAAACTTCTCAGGATAGCCCTTTATCACTCTTGGCTCTGTGATGTTGTATGGCAGGAATGGATGTTCCTCATCCCTGAGGGATTCCTTCTCCCATCCGTCATATCCGGCAAATGACAGTTTCTGTCCCTGAAGGACCGCCATAGCATCCGCAACTGATCGGTGCCACGGCTCTTGTCCAAATGCCGCCGCACACGGACCATATATGGACGCCGTATCGCACAATGTCGTGAGCAGGAATGTGAGATTTGTGTTGTCCGAATATCCCATAAACCACTTCGGATCTGCTGCCCTCAGTCTATCAAAATCAACATAGTTAAGTATCTCGCACATGAGCTCTCCGCCGCCGCAGGATATGAGTGCATCGTTCTTCTCCGATGTGTAATAGTCATTTATCTCCTGACCGCACAGCTCCGGCTTGTTGCTGATTCCTATGCCTTCTCCGACATAACAGTTTGGCCCGATCTGTATACCAAAACCCATATTCCTGAAGTTCTCCTGCGCTCTGCCAAATGCAGTCTTATACGGCTCTGTATCACAGCCAAATGATGGCGCAACGAAACCTATCGCATCGCCCTTTTTTATAAATTTCGGAAATCTCATATATCATACACAGGTATTTCCTGCTTACCTCCTTCTTATCGTTTTATCATATTCAGCCATCCGGTCCAAATCTCCAGACATCATAAATTTCTACATCAGTTTTAATATCCACTCAACCACGAACACCGTCACACACGCCGCAGCAGCCACAACTATAAGCCCCTTCTGCTTGATTCCAAGTATGAGTGCTACCACAAATCCACATACAGCGCTTATGATACTCTCCGTACTGTATAAAATTGACGGAAGTGTCAACGCCGTGAGACATGAATACGGCACATAGTAGAGGAATGAATTGACAAATCTGTTCTCTATCTTCTTGCGGAACGCCACCAGCGGCACCATTCTTATGAGGTAAGTGACGACCGCCATGGTTATTATATATATGTATATATTCATCACTGCACCTCCTTTTTCTCAGCAGTTCCCACTGGGAAGAATATAGCCCCTATCACAGAGGCTGCCACCGTGCTTATGATTATGGCAATTCCCGTCGATATAAACTTGAATATCGGAACGTAATACAACACGCATGATATGGCAGCAGCCACAAGTGCCACTATGGCAACCGGTCTCGATTTCTTAGCGACCGGCATGACTATGGCGACGAACATTCCGTAGAGTGCCAAGCTTAATGCGCTGCTGATGGACTTCGGAAGGATCCCGGATGCCACCGCACCGAACAGCGTTCCGCCCGTCCAGCCGACTATCGGAAGGATCTGAAGTCCTATCATATACCCAAATGTCAATTCCTTCACATGGCCCATCGCCACCGCAAATATCTCGTCAGTATTTGCAAATGCTATTACGAGTCTCTCCTTGATTCCAACTGCCTCCCCAAGCTTCTGTGAAAGTGACAGGCTCATGAGAGAATATCTCAGATTGATTATGAACTGGGTGAGTATCATCTCAACCAGCGTTCCCCCTGCAAGGATAATCTTGAGTCCTGCAAACTGTCCCGCACTGGTTACATTTGTCAGGCTTATGATGACCGCCTGAAAACTTGTGAGTCCGCCCTTTACCGCCAGCAGACCAAAACTAAAACTTACTGCGAAATACCCCAGTGCTATCGGTATTCCATCCTTTAACCCTTTTCTAAATTCCATCTTAAATACTACTTCTTTCGTGACAAATTATGTTATCTCTTCCTTCTGCGTCCTCCGCAGTCGTAACACTTTACATACTTCCACACAAATCTGTCCTTGAACCCAAGGCCAAGATATGTGTATGCCCTTACCTTTGTATACAGCTTTCTGGCAGCCGCGATCTGCCTGTCATCCGGCTCAACGCGTCCGTATACAGCAGCCTGAACCCATTTTATAAACTCTGTGAACTCATCGCCCTTTATAAAGCTGCACGACTCCGTGACAGTGCCGGCATACTCCGTGTCGTTCTCACTGACGTTCTCTATGGCACCAGAAAACACCATCATATCATACATCGCCGTGGACATCTCGTATATAGCTGATATCCTGTTTCTTCCCACAAGCCTGCGTCTCCTACGCGCAACTATCGTCCTTCTTCTGAAGATGACTGCGCCCCACAATATCAGTATCACAGCAAGCACAACAACAACTGTTCTGAACACTCTGTTCTGTACAAGCTCCGACAGACCATCCCCGGCATCCCCTGGTGATCCCGACTGCGCATCTCCACTGCCATCATTCGGGACATCGACCTGATTGCCATTTTCTCCTGTGCCATTTGAAGAATCACCATCCGTCTCCGTAGTGACTTCTGTATTCTCTGACATCTGGGTTGTCGAATCAGTTGTCGCCTCCGTTGTTACATCCGGACTTGAAGTCTCCTCAGAAGTCTCCGGCTCCTCTGTATCATCCGATGAATTGTCCGCAGTATTATCACCGCTGTAATCCGGTTCCTTCGGTATCCCCAAAGTATCCGCCCTGTCTCCAAGCGGTGTGGCATCCACGATCACCCAGTCACCGGCATCCTCACTGTACGCTTCAATCCACGCATGACTGTATTTATCCAGAACCACCGCACGGTATGTTCCATCCGACTGCTTTATCCACGCAGACGACGGCACCACATAACCTGTATTATACACGGTGGAGATTCCCAGTATCCTGAAGCCCACCGCCGCCGCAGAAGCAAAGTGAACACAATATCCCTCATGAACGTCATACATCGCACTGTTGACCGGATCCTCACCCTCGGTAAATTTCTTTGGTGCTGTGGTATATGACATATGCTGTCTTATATATGTCACCAGTTTGTCCATGACCTCATTGGAAAACTTCTTATCTGGCGCATATCCCTGTATCTCTGATTCGTATCTTGCAAATGTATCCTTATCATAATACACCATGACCTCATCATCAGGGCTGTGTCCATCCGCCCTTCCGTGCCACGCCCCATTCTCATATGTAACATAGCTTCTCGACTTGACGTAGAGATTTCCCTGAGGCTTATCCTCCCTGATTATCTCATCCACAACTTCATCACCGGGATTGACCTCAGAATCATCCACCTTATAGTAACCTGAATATCCTTTGTTACTTTCCCCCGACAGAAAATATTCCATATTGTCCACCATGTCGAGCAGTTTCCCTTGTTCCTTCACACCTCTGTCGTATACGCTGTCATATACAAGAAGGGTGACAACAAGGCACGCGGCAAATACCGTCACAGGAACTGCAATGTTCCACACCACCGACAGCGGCTGTCCCATTCTCATGAGAACATATCTAGCCACGATAAGTGACAATACAGTAAGCACTACTCCGGGTGCACTCACAGGTACACTGAGTGTTGCGCCAGCAAGCATAAACAAAAATGCAAGTCCGATAGCTATCATCAGACTGTTACACCTGTATATCATATAAGTGGCAAAGAACATTGACACCGCCACTATAAAAAGCACAAATTCCGTCACAGCACTCACGCTGACATAGTCAAGATCTATGAGTCCTGTCTTTATCCCATAAACCTTTTTCAGATCATATGCTATGCTGTATACCATGCCCTTTCCTCCGGCATAGAGCAGCTTTCTTCTGGCAAGCCCCCAACCCAGCAACACAGTAACCGGAACCACAATATCCAGTATCCTCTGTTCTTTTCTCAAAATGTACCACAGAGAATAAACCAGTGCTATCACCAGACTTCCTATGATATACGCACCCACAAGATTGGTGGAGTCCATATATTTATTTATATCCGAGCTGTATGCGATATCGCCCACAAGGTATGTCATACCAAGCGACAACGCCCATACAGCCAGTCCCAAAACAACTCTCAATTCCACACCTCTGTAATTCTATGATGATGCCTGGAGAATCTACACCGTGATATAGGATTTTGCAAGATCCTCCTTTATGGTTTCAAATCCCACCTGAAAACTTTCATCTCCACACTCTATATTGCCATTCATGTCTATGTCGATGAAGCTTGTGAAATCCTCACCTCTGTATCTCTCTCTGTACATTCCTATCACATCGTAGCTGTCATTTGTCCTGGCATCCACATACGACAACCTTGCAGCGGCATCGTACACATCCTCCTCACGGACTATGCGGTATCTCGTTATGGACATCTCCTCCGGATCATACCACGCTATAAAGTGAGGGACTTTAACATCTATCAGTGAAAAGCTCACCGATACCATGGATTCCAGCGCAACAGACATTGCCTGTCCATAGTGACGGCAGTTTCTTCCATCGAGATCCATACAGATGATGACCGGACACGACAATGCCTTTGATGTATCCCTGACCATTATCTCATCCTGTCTGGCCGACAACTTCCAGTGGATACGGGTCATCCTGTCTCCAGGTCTGTACTCTCTCACCTGATACACCTCGGTCGAGTCATCGCTTCTCACATCCGAATAATATACATCACTGTCCGTCACAAAATCTCTTGTGTTCTTCGTGACCTCCACCGGAACAAGATAGCACTGAGGCAATACGTAAATGTACGCCGTTCCACCAACCTTTTTCCTGATTGAGAAAATATGGAAAGCATCATATATCCTGACGCCCGATGCCTTTATCTCGTATCTTCCGCTGACATCCAGCTTCATCTTTCCCACGCACTTTCCATACCTGTCATCTATCTGTTCAAATGTACTCTTCTTCTTTTTCTTCATACCCGGAGCAAGAACACTGAACACCGCTGCCACATGGGGTACCTGACCACCGGTGACAGATACCGCAAGTTCTGGATAAAATGTACTGTTCTTCTCAACCACAGGTATATTCATCTGCATCTTAACACTGGTTCTTATGTATCGCACGATCAGCCCGGCTATAAGACTCAGCATGACAGCAGTCATGATCACCGCTGCGAAAAAGTATGATTTTTCTTTATTGATTATTCCTATATATACACATGCCCCTATCAGGACAATATACAATATTCCTCGTCTCATACGACATCCTACCACTACACGCTTCCAAATCTCATGCTACTTTTTCGCCGAACTTCTTCGTCTAACCGACGGTTTGTACACCCTCTCCATTATGTCCTTGAGCACAGCCTCCTGTGTTATGTGGTTCACCCTTGCCTTGGCACTTAAGACTATCCTGTGTCTTATGACGTCCGTCCACACCATCTGCACATCCTCAGGTATGACAAAATCTCTCCCGCTTATATATGCCCAGCTCTTCGCCATCTTGGTGAGGGCTATCGTTCCTCTTGGACTCACTCCTAGCTCAAGGCTTGGATTCTCTCTGGTTCCAACAACAAGCTGGCCTATATAAGAATACACGTCATCACTGACCTTGACATGCTTTACTTCCTCCCTGATAAGCCGCAGCTCAGATGCACCTATTACAGGCTGTACATCCTGAAAGCCATCAGCGGAGGTCCTTCCCTTAACTATATCCAGTTCGCTCTCTATGGATGGATATCCCAGCTTAAGGCACACCATAAATCTGTCGAGCTGGGAATCAGGAAGAAGCTGTGTTCCGGCACTGCCGATAGGGTTCTCCGTGGCAATTACTATAAATGGATCCGGAACCTGATATGTCACTCCATCCACAGTCACATGCCCCTCCTCCATAACCTCGAGAAGTGCCGACTGTGTCTTTGGAGATGTTCTGTTTATCTCATCTGCGAGGAATAGATTGCACATAACCGCACCCGGTCTGTACACAAACTGATTTGTCGCCTTGTCGTACATCGTAAATCCCGTTATATCTCCCGGAAGGACATCCGGTGTAAACTGGACTCTCTTGTTCTGGAGCCCCATTGCATTTGCAAATGCAAGAGCCATCGTCGTCTTGCCGACTCCCGGTACATCGTCCATGAGAATGTTACCGCCTGCGATTATCGCCGCCATTATCTTGGCAATACACACATCCTTGCCTATGACGACCTTCTTCACCTCATCTATAACGTCCATTACCTTGTCATTATAATTCATCTCGTTCTCCCATCCTTCAGATTATCTGTCTACATACGCAACAGGGAGGAAGCTCTTCCACTTCCTCCCTGTTATCATTGCTGCTGAAGCTTCGCCTTTACCGTCTCTATATTATTCATTATAACTCTGTATGTATCATTGTCCCCATAGACACTGTAGAGTTCTTCTGCCGCAAGCTGATAAAATTTGAGTGCCTGCTGGTAGTCCTCCTGTCTGTACCACACCTCTGCAACAGCAGACAGCGCAGCACTGTAGTGATATCCTCTGACACCCTTGAGCTGATATCTGCGCACCGCCTCCGTCAGCTTGTCCTGAGCTTCCTTGAGCCGACCTGCCCTGAGAAGGCTCTCGCCGAGATTGGCATATGTGGCAACAATCTCCGTACCGGCATTCTCATGTCTTTCTATGATGCTGAGCGCGTGCTCCAGTGCATCAACAGCCTTGTCGTAATCGCCAAGCTCCTGATAAATGAGCGCCACGTTGTTATAATAACCCGCCAGCAATATATCATATGGACCGAGCTGCTCCGAATATATGTCATACACCTTCCTGCAATATGACAGGGCTTCCAACAGGTTACCTGCAGCCCTGTTCTCATTTGCAATATTCATGAGAGCGGTTCCATATGGAACTGTATCTTCAATCCCCATCTTATGAGCGAGCCTCATGACCTGCCTGCAAAAATACAGTGCCTTGTCGTGTTCTCCCGTGGTGCGGTGAAAACCGATAAGCTCATTGTATATCGCAAGCATGGAATCAGTATCCTTTTCATATTCAGCATCGCTGAGTGCCTGGGTAAGGTATCTCTCCACCTCCGGCAGTCTGTTCTCTGCGAACAGCTTATCAAGCCCGCTAAAAACCTCATTTATATTCATATAGTCAACCTCAATTTCTCTCACAATATCCTGTCATCACATCATAACACAATATTCGATTCATTTACAGACCCATTAAGGAAATCCATGGCATTGTCCAGAGTGGTCCTGCTTATCGCCTCCAGTGCCTCCTCTGTAAGGAATCCCTGATGAGACGTCACTATCACATTTGGAAATGACAACAGTCTCGCAGTGATCGAGGACTCCAGTATGTCATCCTCCCTGTTCTCAAATACATTTGGAGTCTCCTCCTCGTATACATCCAGCCCGATTCCGAAGAATTTTCTGCTTCTGATCCCAGCTATGAGATCGTCGGTCTTGATGAGTGCACCTCTGGAGGTATTCACCAGGATCACGTGATCCTTCATCATGCCAATGGTCTCTTCATTTATCATATGGTAGGTCTCGTCGGTCAGCGGACAGTGAAGCGATATAAGATCAGATCCCGCCAGAAGCTCAGGGAGCTCCACATATCTGACAAAATCAAGGTCCGGATTCTTATACATATCGTAAGCGATCACATCCATTCCAAATCCATGACATATCCTCGCCATGGCAGCCCCGATCTTACCGGTTCCGACGATACCGGCTGTCTTGCCGTAGAAGTTCATGCCTGTAAGTCCGACCAGACTGAAGTTGTTCTCCCTCACCTTTATATAGCTCTTGTGCAGTCTCCTGTTCACCGCCATGGCAAGTGCCATCGCATGCTCCGCCACAGCCTCAGGCGAATAGCCCGGAACCCTCATCACAGTTATACCGCATTTTTTTGCCGCATCCATATCCACGTTGTTGAAGCCCGCGCATCTCATCAGTATAAGCTTCACGCCCGCATCACTCAGCGCATTCACAACAGGTGCACTCACATCCGAGCTGACAAATGCACATATGGCGTCATACCCCTTTGCAAGTCTTGCGGTCTTCACCGACAGATCTGTGTCCACATAATCTATGGTCAGCTTGTCGTACTGATCTTTTATCGCATCGAACGACTCCATGTCATAACGCTTTGTATCATAAAATAATATATTCATATCTGTTCCTCCTGTTTTTTCCTCTATCGGTATAATGTGTAGCATTGCTTTTTTCTATGTACAAAAACGGAGATTCTCTGAACTGTGTACAGAGGATCTCCGATTATTATTTGCGTGACAGTATAGCTGTAAGTCCCTGTGTCGGAACGTGTGAGTCATCGTCATTCAGCATGTTCGGCAGTGTGAGTGTCGCCTCATACACCTTGCCCTTTCTGCAGGTCGTGAATGATCCATTCATCTCCTCCGCCATCTTCTGACATGTCAATGTTCCTATGTGTGTGCTCTCCGCCTTGCCACCTTCTGGATTTATATAATTTCTGAAATAAATTCTTACCTTTCTCCGGTCTATATATACCCTTATATCTATAGTTTTGGACTTGTCCGAATACTTGCGAATGTTGGTAAATACATTGTCGGTTATTCTCTTCATACCCTGAAGATCAACGTATATTTCGGCTTCCTTGTCCGAGATATCAATGTCGAACTGATATCCATTCTCGCCCAGGAGCACAACATACTCTCCAAGCATCTGGTCAAGGAACGGCCCCGCCGGGAACATCTCCATGTTGAGATCCTCACCGCCCTTTGAATATACATAGAAGTATCTGAACATCTTGTCCGACATCGTCCTGAGCTGCTCCGCCTTCTCAGCACTTATCCTTATGTATTCGTCAAGCTCCTCCTGGGATGAATACTCCTTGTTCTGCATGAGCTCCAGATATCCCGCCATGACTGTGAGCGGAGTTCTTATATCATGGGCCATGGCTGTGACCAGATCACTGTTCGCCTGCCATGCCTCACGCTCCCTGCTGAGCTGCTCAATAATGGTCTGCCTCATGGTGTCTACATTCTCCGCCAGCATACAGATCTCATCCTGACCGTGTATTGTTATCGGCCCATTGATATCCACATCCTTGATATCCATGACCTCATTTGTGAGGCGTCTCATTCTGCCTATCTCTCTTCCGAAATAGACTATTATCACACCGATGAACAGGATACAGCATATGACAAATATCGCTATCTCTCCGACATCCTTGATCGTATCATCCGAATAGTCAACTATGCAGACATCAAACACTCCATCCTTGAATAGCACAGGATAGAAATCGTAGTCAAATTCATTGAGGTCTCCTCGCAGCATGCTGGAATTGCCGTAGTAAGCTCCCTCATCCGCGGTCACCGCATCGGATTTCTTCTGGGATTCGCTGCTCGAGGATGCCTTCCTCTTGATCTTTCTGATATTTCCATAGTTGTCCTGTAACAGAATGATTATCTCACCAGTCTCCGAATTCGTTATGACATATTTGTATGCGCCCTTCTTCTCTATCATCCAGTCAGAGTCGAATACTATATCATTGTTGTTATAAATCAGTATGTACACATTGTCGTGCTGCTCCTGCCATGCCCTGAGTGCCTGCGTATCCGTAGCCTTTATGGAATGGCTGGTCACATATGAAGCAAAGCTCTGGATCTGTCTGGCGGATCTCTTCTGTGTATTCGTGTCACTCATGTATACATTTTTCATGTAGCTGTTCAGTGCAAATGTTCCTGCAAAAAAAGCCGATATGGACAATATTAGCCCAAGCAGTATGATCACAAACAGCTTTACCCTGAGTGTCCGCTTAAATGGCATCTTCATATCAGTCTACCTGATATCCCTTTCCATATATGGTCCTAATGATCTCAGGCTGCGCTGAGTTGTCCTCTATCTTCTGTCTGAGTCTGAGTATGTGTACCATGACCGTATTGGAAGATGAAGGAAGATACTTCTCCTGCCATATATTCTCGTAGAGTGCCTCGAGTGACCATGGCTTTCCTCTGTGCTCCACCAGGAAGAACAAAAGTGCATACTCCTTGTCGGTGAGCTTGATGACCTCACCGTTCTTGATCACAATCCTCTTAAATGAGTCAATATTTATATTGCCGACTGAGATATTCTTTGGATCGGTCTCTGATTTTCCGCGGTACACCTTGTATCTTCTGATAAGAGCATTCACCTTGCGGTTAAACTCGCTCTGGGTGAATGGCTTTGCCAGGAAATCATCGCCACCCACATCGTATGCCTCGTTCTGATCCGGCTCCTTCGTCTTCGCCGTCAAGAAGAGGACTGGGATAGATGAAAACTCTCTGATCTGCTGGCATGCCTCAGTACCTGAAAGCTTTGGCATCATTATGTCCATAACTATGAGATCGATGTCCTTGTCCGCACGCACGGTCTCGACAGCCTCAACTCCATCGGCAGCCTCCACAACATCGTATCCAAGTCTCTTGAGATATATATTGAGCAGCGTTCTGATGTCCTGCTCGTCGTCCACTATAAGTACTTTTACAGATTCTTTTTCGTTCTCCATATCGCATTACTCCTTATCCACACCAAATGTATGTACATTATAACAAATACTCATATCTTTATTCCATTCTAAACTTCTTTGTAAGGAAATTTAAGTCATAAAAAAACGGGAACCCTCACTATGTGAGAAGTCCCCGCCTTTTCTTTATAAAATGATTGGAAGAGCTATAGTTAGGTGTGTCTAACTGTTTCTGAGTATATCCAAATTGCCAGCATATGTCAATAACCTGCCCGCCATTTGTAATGATAACATTTATCAGTTCGCTCTTCTCTCCTGTCTTCTTCGCTTTATGCCTCTCCATGCCCCCATGATCATGTCCCTGTACACGCCAGGATTGAATATGAGCAGCAATGGGAAGAGTTCCAGTCGTCCCGCAAGCATGTCAAACATCAGAACATACTTGGTAAATCCCGTCAGCCCGCCAAAGTTTCTGGTAGGTCCTACCTCGGAAAGACCCGGTCCTATATTGTTGAGACACGATGCCACCGCAGTGAAGTTGGTCACCAGATCCCTGCCCTCAAGAGACACAAGAAATACAGACAGGGTAAATATTCCCATCAGCGTGATGAAGTATACATTTACCGCCCTGACTACCTCGTGCTCCACCGGTTTGCCATCCATGTTTATCTTCTTGATATTCTTCGGATGGAAATACGAACTCAGTTCCTTGACAACGGTCTTGAACATTATCACGAGTCTCGACACCTTCATACCGCCACCGGTGCTTCCCGCACAAGCTCCGACAAACATCAGGATGACCAGCACCGTCTTACAGGTCTGTGACCACTGGTCAAAATCCGCCGATGCGTAACCCGTCGTGGTGATGATCGATGCCACCTGGAAGGCCGCATGTCGCAGGGCATCCCACATATTTGACATGGTGTTCATCAGACTTACAAACAGTATCACCACCGATGTCAGGATGATGAGGAAATATGTCCTGACCTCCTCCATGGAAAGTGCCTTTCGGATGTTCCTGAACAGCACAAAATAATAAAAGTTGAAATTCACACCAAACAATATCATGAACACTGTTACAACCCACTGTATATATGGTGAGAAGCTTCCAAAGCTGTCATTCTTTATTCCAAAACCGCCTGTTCCGGCTGTTCCAAATGCCGTACACAGAGCATCGAACAATGACATATGTCCAAACATAAGGAAAATGACCTCCAGAACCGTCATTCCGAAGTAGATAACATACAATATCCTGGCAGTGTGCTTGAGTCTTGGAACAAGCTTTCCAACGGATGGTCCCGGGCTCTCCGCCTTCATCAGGTTCATATTTGAACCGGACGCACTGTTCATCGGAATGATGGCAAGCAGGAACACCAGAACTCCCATACCGCCTATCCAGTGGGTAAAGCATCTCCACAGCATCATGCCGTGTGACATACTCTCCACATCGCTCAGTATGCTGGCTCCCGTTGTGGTGAATCCCGATATGGTCTCAAACAGTGCATTTGTGAACGAAGGGATCTCCCCTGAAATGACAAATGGCATGCAGCCAAATATACTGAGCAGTATCCAACTGAATGCCGTAGCTACACATCCCTCTTTGAGATATATGGTCTGATTTGCCGGTTTTCTAAGTGTCATAAGCGTTCCTATCACAAGACATGATATTATGACTATAAGGAACGCAAATATTTCATGTTCCTGATATATGAGAGATGTCAGGCATGGAATGATCATGAGCAGACCCTCAAGTCTTATGATCTGGCCAAGTATAAATACTATCATGGAATTATTCATAATCTTCTCCTAATCAAACTGCCTTAAGCAAGTATATCTCTTATATCCGTAAATCCTGTCTCAGTGGTGACTATCATGGCCGTATCTCCAACCTGTATAGAATCCTGACCTGTTGGAAGCAGGATCGAACCGTTTCGATTTATAAATGCTATGAGGAGGTTCTTCTTGAGATTGAGATCCTTCAGCGGTATATCCGTCACCTCCGACTTCTCATCCACACGGAACTCTATCGCCTCAGCTCTTGAGTCAAACATGTGGTAGAGTGTCTCTATGCTGTTACTGTTGGAATTCTTCTTCGCACGGACATATGCGACTATGGACTCCGCAGTTATACTGCATGGATATACAACACTTCCCAGATCGAGGCTGTTTATGACCTCTCTGAAATTGCTCCTGTTTATCTTGGTTATCGTCTTGGCATTTGAATGTTTGCGGGCGTGGAGAGTCAAAAGTATATTCTCCTCGTCGATTCCTGTCAGGGACACAAATGATTCAGTCTCCGCAAGACCCTCCTCGTTCAAAGTCTCCTGATCCGTTCCATCACCGTTTATGATGATAGCTTTTGGTAAAAGCACAGAGAGCTCCTCGCATCGTTTCTTGCTCTCCTCAATGATCTTGACAGATATTCCCATGTTGACAAGCTGCCCAGCCAGATAGTAAGCGACATTGCCGCCTCCTATTATCATGGTGTCCTTGACCCTGGCAGTCTTAAAGCCTATATGCTCCATGAATTTTCTGGACATAGGTCTTGTTCCGACACATGACATGATATCTCCCGCCTTGAGCACAAAATCTCCGGAAGGGATATAGAACTCCCCGGCTCTCTCAACTGCCGCTATAAGTATATTTATCGGCTTCTGTTTATTTGCAAGATCCTTACCCAAATCAGCTATGCTCTTGTTGTCAAGCACGTTCTTCTCCGGGATCTTTATCCTGGTCATCTCCGCCTGTCCGTGTGCAAATGAATTTATCTCAAGAGCCGTTGGCAGATACAGTACCCTCGACACCTCGATTGCAGTCTCAAGCTCAGGGTTTATGATCATGGTAAGTCCAAGCTTTTCCCTGAGATAGCTTGCCTCCTTGCTGTAATCCGGGTCTCTGAGTCTCGCTATGGTCGCGCAGTCTCCGACCTGCTTGGCTATGGTACAGCACAGGATGTTGAGCTCATCCGACGACGTGACTGCAGCTATCAAATCTGCGTTCTGTATTCCCGCTTCAAGCTGCACACTGTGATTTGCTCCGTTTCCAACTATTCCCATAACATCATACTGATTTGCGTATGTTGCGACCTTCTGGGGATCCTTGTCTATGATAGTTATATCATGCCCCTCATTTGCAAGCTGCTTGAGTATGGCCACGCCAACCTTTCCACAGCCCACTATTATGATCTTCAATCCCGTCTTCTTGCTTGATCTGCTACCAAACACGGATTTATCCTCCTTGATTACCTTCAATTAACTAAGCCAAGTATAGCATGCTAAATATAAAAATCAACACCTGCCATTTTTCTTTACTGAAACCTTACACGAACAGTCTTATTATGCAGCACACCAGCACAAATATGACAAATGCTATGCCGACTATCATATTTGTTCTCTTGCTGAAACCTTTGGTGGGTTTTCTGTAGATTCCGTCATCTTCTTTGTTCTTCTTCATAGCCTTTTCTGTCTCCTGTTTTATTGTTATGAGTTTATTTTATATGTGATTTTCCGCAATAGCCTTAAGCCTCTTTATGAGCAGATTCACATTTGTGTGCCTCTTCAAAGAATTTTCCCCACTCTTTATGAAATCCCATGACTCCCCATAAGTCATATCTGTAGTCACAGTCTCATTCTCCTCAAAAAAACGCTCCAGCGATCCCGACGTCTCATGCTTCATCGAGAACTCCGCCGCCCTCCGCACCTTGCCGTGCTCATCTGAATTTGCATCCCGATACAGAAAATGATCCAGGTTGCTCGAAAAATAGTATACGGAGTATTTTATCTTTTTACTTCCTATCTTTATTGATGACAGTGAAGTGAGCACATCCAGATTCGCACTCTTGCAGAGATTGCGCTCCTTCACGTGATCCGGATTTGCCGTCACAATGATATCCGGGTAGTATACCGGCTTGTCTTCATTTCCCCCATCAGTCACGACCAGATTGTCATCTATGTACGCCCCATCCATATCCACAAAATGAATTATCTCCACAATATCCTTCGGATACAGGCCCGTCCTCTTTAGCAGAGGACTGACCATTATCTCATCTATAAACCGCTCTATGTTGTCAGGATGTATGCCATTCTTTGAGGTTATATCACCGCCAAAGCTTCCGTCATCCTGCATGAGCATGGCAAATTCCAGAACAATATCAGGATCTATATCCTCAAGGAGCTGTCCAAATGGCACCTCAAGAGCATTCCGGTCCGACACTCCCTCGACAAGGAACAGGAAGATCTTCTTCTTAGGTCGTTTCCCCATGATCCATACCTGCCTTTCTGAATGCCGATACAATCTTGAACCTCTTCGTATTCCTATACAGCTCCTCGTCCTGTTCTCCAACCACGATCTCCCTGAAATAAGTATTTCTGAGATTGTTGCTGCTTCCGATTCCCTTCATACGGATATACCTATTTCTCGGATTTGTCGTGGTGAAATATATATAATCCTTGCTTATGACCTCCAACGGTCTGAGGTTATGCGATGTAAATATAAACTGCCCCTTGCCAGACTCCTGGAACGTCTGCAGCACCTCTCCCAGAAGATACTCAAACACACCGGCATCCAGCTCGTCTATGGCTATCGTGCACGACTGCTCATTGTACGCATCTATTATCAGACTGAGCACCGACACGATCTTGCGGATACCGTCGGACTCGTACCTGAATGGCATGTGTACTCTTCCGTCAGGCGCAGCCTCCTGATTGTGGAACACACTCATGTCCGTCTCATTCCTGCTGGACACTATCTCCACCACATGTCCCATACTGCCATCCTTCATGAGGGCAGGCGACAGCTCGTGAAGATCAACATTAAGTCCCGGAACTATCTGGCTGAGGACTATGTTTATATTCTCAAACTGGCTCTTTATCTCGCTGAAGACTATCTCCGGCATGATGTTCGGCACATCCGTCTTCAGAAGGAATTTACCGCTCTGTGTGTATAGCGGAAGTCCGTAGTTGAGTCTTATATATCCTGTTGATTTCGTGTCTACCACATGAAGATAGAGCTGACTGTAGTACGCCAGCTCCAGTATAACCTGATAAAACTCAGAGTATAACCCGCACTCATCGCACACCTTTGCAGTTCCGAGCGAGAAGATAAACGATGCCGACTTTTCCTGCGCCAGTCTTCTCACCACATTCAGCTCATCCACGAACTTTCTGTCATTTGTTATGAAATATTTCTGCTTAGATACAGGCCCGAACGGCATGTCGTCAGTGCATGTGTCAATCACAGGCTGAAGTATCATCTTCCTGCCCTCAAAATCACCTGACATACTCAGTTTCTCACCCGATATGCGGACTCTGTAGCTCGGCTGGCCACTGTTCTGATCCTCTCCTCCGTACTGTCTGAATCCGTTATTTGTCTCATTCTCCACGGCGGACATGAGGAATTCGTACACAACCTTTCGGATGCGTCCGTCCTCGTACTGAAGGTCAAATGTAAACTCCAGTCTGGCCATCTCCTGACCCTTTGCCACACATTCTGCATACACCGCCGGAACCTCAGCTCCAATCATCAGAAGCTTCAGTATGGCAAGCGCCTCTATAAAACTCGTCTTACCCGAGCCGTTCTGTCCATAAAGTCCCAATATATCTGATTCTGTTCCATACGGAACAAACTTCTTTCCACAGGCAAATACTATCTCTCCATGCTCCACACTCTTGAAGTTGTCAAGCACCGCTTTCTGCAGTCTTATCGTGGGAAGCCTATCCCAGTGGTCTTCTCTAAATTGTCTGATTCTCATTCACGGTCTCCTCAGATGCTCTTAATATAACGTCATAAAACTGTATTACCATTATATTGTTATCTCCAATTTCCGTCAACAGCCATCAAGTTTTTCGAATTTTATATTCTGTTTTTTTGATCTTTCACAGCTTTACCATTTCTATATCTTAACGGTGGTTCTCCCACCGCCGCAGAAAATTTCCTGATAAAATAACTTACATTTGGGTAACCTGATTTCATGGCAATCTCGGTAACCGACAGATCTGTGGACTCGAGAAGATGCCTTGCATACTTAAGTCTAACATAGTTCACATACTGTGTGAGCGTCATGTGAAATCTCTCACTGAAGAATCTTGACATGTACTTTTCCGACAGATGAAAATGTTCAGAAAGCTCAGCAAGACTTATGTGCTCATGATAATTATCCTGTATATATATAAGTATCTCCTTTTCCAGTCCACCTGACGCTCTCCCTGTCTTCGCTTCAAGCTGATCGTATTCCACTAAAAGATCTACAACCTGCAACAGTCTGATTCTCACCTGTATCTGTCTGTGTGTTCCAAATTTCCCATTTTCCTCTGACAACTCATCAAGAATAGGTATAAGTTTTTCAAGCAGATTCCGATTCGTCACTTCAGGTCTGAATTCCCGTGTGTGATTCCTAAGAGGAAAAAATATCTCATCCTCCAATTCATCCTTGGTCTGAAATGATATGAATTCCATCGGAAACAGAAATGTAAAATAATCCACCGGTGTTTCCGGGGCGGCCATCATATGCAGCACTCCCGGACTTACTATATATACAGCTCCGTCATCCCCTATAAATTTCTGTCCATCAATCTCAACCATAAGTGGACCTTTCCTTACATATATTATCTCCACCTCATCATGCCAATGAACCGGGATCTGGAATGCATGTGGCCAGTATCTCATATGATACTCACAAAATGGATATTCTCTTGTCCCGTGTGGATGATTTTCCTTTAATTCTGCGTACATATTAATCTCCTGCCTCCACATTTGTCTCATACTACGTTGTCATACTACCCCATATGTGGAATATGTGCAACTTTTGATTGATATAGTACAAGATTCAGCCTGTGAAAATGCGATATTATACAATTTAGTTACAATATATAATTTGGCACTAGTCTGCAAAGGAGCAACGGTTATATGAAGAAATTATCTGCACTTTTTATACCTATATGTTTTGAAACACTTTTCTATATGTTGTCCGGTATGGTTGACACACTCATGCTATCATCAGTTGGGGACTATGCCGTGGGTGCTGTCGGAACCGCCAACAGTTATATCGGAATGTTCATCATCATGTTCTCCATCATATCATCCGGCATGATGACGGTCATGACTCAGAATATCGGCGCAGGCAGACCTGGGATTGCTTATCAGGCACGCCAGCTTGGTCTTATATTCAACTCAGTCATAGGTATGGGAATGTCTATATTCCTGTTCATTTTCTCCGGAAATATTCTTGATCTGATAGGAATAGCCGGAAACCTCAGAGAACCTGCCATGAGCTATCTTGAGATCGTGGGTGGCGGCTGTTTTCTGAATGCTCTGATTCCAATCTTTGCAAGCTACCTAAGGGCATTTGGACACACAAAGCAGCCTCTTATCGCTACCATAATCGGCAACCTTGTAAACTTTGTTTTAAATGCGGTATTTCTCTTTGTACTGCACAGAGGAGTACAGGGCGTTGCCACAGCTACGATCATATCTAAAGTTATCAATCTGTCGATAGTTATTATTTTCTCCTGCACCCTTGTAAAAGCAGGCAGAAGCCCTGAAAGGCTCTCAAATGGTACTGTTCTTTCACAGATTATCAAGGTAGGTCTGCCATCCGCATTTGAATCTATGCTGTACAATGTTGCAATGATGCTGGTTGTCAAATTTCTAAATCAGATGGATGCCGACGGATTAAATGTCACCGCCCGCTCATATGCCTCCCAGATAAGCAACTTCTCTTTCTGTGCAGGATCAGCTCTTGCCCAGGCAAATGCCATAATGACCGGATGGCATATCGGTGCTGGTGATATAGAGGCATGTAAAAGAGACACCAAAAAGGCCGCCATGATCGGTGTGATCGTGGCGACCTGTCTTGAATCTTTATTTGCTGTTACTGCCCCATGGACCATGAAGCTGTTCACCGACAACCCGGACATGATCCACATTGTTACAAGGCTTCTTACCATTGACATCATACTTGAAATAGGCAGAGTCACGAATCTTGTCTACGGCCAGGCCCTTAAGACCAGTGGCGATGCAGTATTTCCAGCTTCTATAGCCGCTGTCTTTATGTTTGTATGTGCCGCCGGCGGCACATGGCTGTTCGGATTGCATCTTGGTCTGCTCGTAACCGGAGCCTACATCGGCCTTACCTGTGACGAATGTGTGCGTGCGGTTGGCATGATTCTGCGCTGGCGAAGCGGAAAGTGGACAGAGAAGAAACTGGTGTGATAATACACTAATACCAAACGTATTCCAGAATGTATCAGCCCCATACTTCAGGCTTTTATCACAGAATTCCACCTATCATATACACCACAAATGCTGCAAGCCACGCCACAACGCACTGCCATATCACTACGGCGATAGCCCAGCGGTGCCCCATCTCTCTCTTGATGGAGGCGATGGCTGCTATACAAGGCGAGTAAAGCAGGCTGAATACGAGCAGCGATGCTGCAGCCCTGGTTGTGATAGCTGCGGTCACTGATCCGTTAAACAATATCTCAAGTGTGGATACCACACTCTCCTTCGCCATGATACCACTTATGAGCGACGTACATATTCTCCAGTCGCCAAGTCCAAGAGGCTTAAATATCGGCACCAAAAGTCCGGCTATCGCAGCAAGTATGCTGTCCTGCGAGTCTTTCACCATATTGATGTGCATATCAAAGCTCTGAAGGAACCAGATACATATAGTTGCAAGAAATATAACTGTGAACGCCTTCTGAAGAAAGTCCTTTGCCTTCTCCCACAGGAGCTGGCCTACGTTCTTCGCACCCGGAAGTCTGTAATTTGGAAGCTCCATGACAAAAGGAACCGCATTGCCCTTAAACAATGTGCTCCGATAAACCATAGCCACAATTATTCCTATCGCAATTCCAAGGAAATAAAGCCCTGCCATAATAAGGCCGCCCTTTCCAGGGAAGAATGCGCTTACAAAGAACGCATATATAGGAAGCTTAGCTGAACAGCTCATGTATGGAGTGAGCAGAATAGTCATCTTTCGGTCTCTCTCACTCGGGAGTGTCCTGGTTGCCATGACGGCCGGAACCGTACAGCCAAAGCCTATCAGCATCGGAACTATGCTCTTGCCGGAAAGTCCGATCTTCCTTAGCAGCTTATCCATGACAAATGCAACTCTGGCGATGTATCCGCTGTCTTCCATGAGCGACAGGAAAAAGAACAGAGTCACTATGATCGGAAGAAAACTGAGCACACTTCCGACACCCGCAAATATTCCATCCATAACAAGGCTCTTGACGACCACATTTACATTTGCTGCGGTGAGAAGCTTTCCCACCTGAACCGTGAGTGCATCTATCCCCATCTCTAAAAGTTTCTGAAGTCCAGCTCCGATCACGTTAAATGTCAGATAGAACACCGCCAGCATGATACCTATAAAGCATGGGATTGCGGTATACTTACCCGTAAGAATGCGATCTATCTTTTCGCTTCTGATCCTCTCCTTGCTCTCCTTTGGCTTGACTACACAGTTTTCACATACCTTTTCTATGAAATTAAATCTCATATCAGCTATGGCTGCACTCCGGTCAAGTCCTCGCTCTTTTTCCATCTGGATTATCAGATGTTCTATCGTCTCTTTCTCGTTCTCATCAAGTCCAAGCCTGTCAAGTATGAGATGATCTCCCTCTATGATCTTGGTAGCAGCGAATCTAAGCGGCAGATCTGCCGCCTTTACATGATCCTCTATAAGATGCGCCACCGCATGTATACATCTGTGAACAGCTCCGCCAAACTCATTCTCATCACAGAAGTCCTGTCTTCCAGGCTTTTCCTGATACTTGGCTATATGTATGGCGTGTCTTACAAGCTCATCCACACCCTCGTTCTTTGCCGCAGATATAGGAACAACCGGGGTTCCAAGCATGGCCTCCATCCCATTTACATCTATGGAGCCTGAATTGCCTGTGACCTCATCCATCATGTTGAGTGCAACGACAACCGGTATCTCCATCTCGAGAAGCTGCATCGTGAGATACATATTTCGCTCTATATTAGTAGCGTCTACTATATTGATGATAGCCTTTGGGTGATCGTCAAGCACGAAGTTTCTGGACACGATCTCCTCGCTGCTATAAGGAGACATCGAATATATTCCAGGAAGATCTGTCACGGAAGTATTTTCCCTGCCCCTTATCGGACCATCCTTTCTGTCGACAGTTACTCCGGGGAAATTGCCTATATGCTGATTTGATCCGGTGAGCTGATTGAACAGTGTCGTCTTTCCACAGTTCTGGTTTCCAACCAGGGCAAATGTAAGTCTTGTTCCTTCCGGAAGCGGATCGCCGTCCCCTTTGACGTGATATTTTCCTTCCTCGCCAAGTCCCGGATGTTCCTTCTCCTCTATTGTCTCAACCCTAGTGTGAGCTCTGGATCTTGTCTCTATCTGCTCTGCATCTATCTGCTCTGCATCTGCCAGTCTGAGTGTAAGTTCATATCCATGGATCTGAAACTCCATAGGATCGCCCATAGGAGCAAGCTTCACAAGGGTGAGCTCCGCACCGGGGATAACACCCATGTCAAGGAAATGCTGTCTTAGCTCTCCTTCACCGCCAACTGCCTTTATTCTGGCACTCTGTCCCACCTTCAAATCTCTCAGTGTCATAATTGATTATCCTTCTTTCATCATTCGTCCAGATTCATCCACGCAGTCTTTCAGTACCACAAAATCGTCTGTCGAATGCCGTCTATTTATGTCTATTGATATTTTTTCTCAATTATAACACGATGCGTTGTATGCGCAATATATAGATCCTGATTATCGTCTATATTTTCACGGCTTTTTCATGTGCATCTCTGTCTATAGAAATCAGTTCCTTAAGTTCCCTCACCGTGAACACGCCGCAGACAACTGCGGTAATGCCGTCCGCTATCGGTCCCGCATACATGACACCATCGATTCCCATGAATATAGGGAATATGATGATGAGAGGAAGCAGAAATAGTATCTGTCTTGTGAGTGACATGAACACACCAAGTCTCGCCTTTCCTATAGAGTTGAAGAAGTTTGATGTCACCGGCTGGATTCCATTTACGATGGTAAGAAACATATATATCCTGAAGTATCTCTCTGAAAACTGGAAGTACAGCTCGCTTCCCTCTCCAAATGCGCTGATGATCTGTCTGGGGAATATCTGGAATGCTGCAAATGCCACCACCGACAGAGCCGATGCTGCTGCCAGCGCCAGAAGATAAGTCTTTCTCACCCTCCTGTACTTTCCTGCGCCATAGTTGAAGCCTATTATCGGCTGGGTTCCCTGTGATATTCCTATAACGATCGCCATGAATATCATGTTTACCTTGCTTATTATTCCTGAACACGCAAGTGGTATGTCGCCTCCATACACCGACTGTGCTCCGTATCTTGACAAAGTATTGTTCATGACAACCTGGACTATCGCCATGGCTATCTGATTGAAACACGCCGACGCACCGAATCTGAATATATTGCCGCAGGGCTCTCCTCGCATAACAAAACTTTCCCTGGTAAGATGTATTGTCTTGAAATGGAACATATATCTGAGGCTTATGGCAAATGATATGATCTGTCCTGTGATAGTTGCCAGCGCCGCACCGCGCATACCCATATCGAGCCCGAATATAAGTATCGGATCAAGTATAGTGTTGATGATGGCACCTGTCAGCATGGATATCATTGAATACCTCGGACTTCCATCAGCCATGATCAGCTTGCTCATTCCGGTATTCGCTATCAGGAATGGGAAACCTATCGCTGTTATCCTTGTGTACTCCTGTGCAAATGGCAGAACCTTGTCAGTTGCGCCGAATGCCTTTAGCATAGGTGTCAGGAATATTGTCGTCACAAGGAAAAGTGCCACGCCAAATATCGCCATGAGACAGATTCCATTTCCTGCTGCCTCAGCCGACTTCTTCTCATTTCCGGCACCAAGCTTCAATGAAAAGCTGGTCGCACTTCCTATGCCAAGAAGAAGCGATATCGCAGTACATGCCGTTGAAAGAGGAAATGCTATATTTGTCGCAGCATTTCCAAGCATTCCCACTCCGTGTCCTATAAATATCTGGTCAACTATATTATAAAGTGCTGTCACCAGCATGGATATGATACACGGTATGGCAAAGGTTGTGAGCAGATGTGCCTCATTCTCATATCCAAGGGGATTGTTCTGATTTTCATTTGTCTTTGTGTTATCAGATGTCATGATTCTGTATTGCCTTTCTGTCTGTATTGCGACTCAGTTTTTCATTCCATATTTCTTCAGGTCTACCCGGTCATTTTCAACCTCTATGCCGTCTGCCCTCAGGCGGTCCGCCTGGACATCTGCTCCACCGAACGCAAATGCTCCCGCAAGCTCACCCTTGGAATTCACCACGCGGTAACACGGTATATTCTCAGGATCAGGATTCTTATGAAGTGCATTGCCCACGGCTCTCGCCATCTTCCTGTCACCTGCCATCTCCGCAACCTGGCCGTATGTTGCAACACATCCCTTCGGAATCTTCTTCACCGCATCATAGATCCTCTTTGTAGGGCTGTATGTAACTATGTCATAGCTCTCCGCTATCATCTGCTTCACCGCATCATCGGGCACACTTCCATCAAGTATGATCGTATTCCAGTGTTCTTTGTTCTGATGCCACCCCGGTATGACAGACTCAAATGCCTGCCTCCAGAAATCCCGGCTTTCCGGATCAGCCTTCACATTCAGATTGATATATCCATCCCTCTCATAAGTCCAAAGGAATGCCTTCTTGCTTCCCTTTACCCTGACAAGCTGCCAATTCTGGTCGTGAAATGGCGCCTCCTGGTAAGTGTCCGGAAATGAGAGACCATATGCCAGAACTTCCTCTCTTGTTGTCATGTGTATTTTTCCTTTCTTGTGTTGCGATTATGTAATTATCTGTATCCCTTAAGATATCTCTTCTGCTCATCCGTTATACGGTAACTCTCCACTGCCTTCTGTATCGTCTTTCGGTGAACCCAGTCGGACATGCGGTGTTCTTCTATGTACGGAACGACCGCATCCCACTGCTTTGCCAGGGCTGTAGCCATGTACCACGCTATCATCATGTTGACATAATACTCATCAGACTCAACTCCCGCCACAAGCTTCACATACTCAGGCTCAAAATCCTCGTCAAGATAAAGTCTCATGAGCATTCCTATTCCGTACCTTATAGTATAGGTCTCGCTTGAGGCAATCCAGCACTTGATGACCGGTAGCAGTTCTTCCTTGTGCTTTTCAAAACACTTCGGCGCAGGAAAATCACATGTCGCCCAGTTATCTATATATGGAAGAAATCTTTCTATCTCCGAGATACATCTGTCATAATCCTTTATCCTGGTTATGAGCATCATGTGGAGATTATTTTCCTCGTAATAATGGTGTGGAAGTTCTTTTATAAACTTTTCTGACAGTTCTGTTCCAGCTATACTCTTCGCATACTTTCTGAGCACTGGAACTCTTATGCCTATGACAGTCTCCTTGTCGGTGTCAGGCATAAGCCTGCTGTGAAAATCTCTGTACTTTATATCCTGAAGTTCAAACAGATGCTTTTGAATCTCATCCATATTTTCACCTTACGCTTTCTAATTTTCTCGTTGTTAGTTTTCCATTTTCTACATTTTTCTATTCTAACTCATAATTGTATACAACTATTATATCTAATACTATCTGAATTTCTTCACATGCTCCGATATAAACCGAAACAGTTCGATATTGACCTTCTCATTCTTCTCCTCCGCCTCAAGATATTCAGGCACTGAAATATCTGTCTGAACCTCTCCGCATACATCAACACCCAATATTCTTGAATGTCTTATACCACCGGCATATCTTTCATCATTACGACAAGCGTCTGTATTTTTTTCTTCACCCTGACCGCCAAGAAAGACACCGAGCAGGTGTTCAAGTCCACCGATTGACATATCCCCCTGACTCCAGTTTGTCTCCGTGTATTCTGTTCCGAGGACGTCTTTGTCTATAGATATGTACAAAGGCAGATCTGTTCTGATATGGTTCAGCTTATCCTCAGGCAGTCCACCATGCAGGTCTTTGGCAGAAAATATCAACAGTCTTCCGCTTGAGATATCCCGGGAAATATCATACGAATCATCGTACTCAGCTTCTTGTACATTATACCCACATTTATAGCTTCCCACATTTTCTTGTCTCCCCTTGGAACCTTTATAACTTTCCAAAGTCTGCTCTATATCTGACTCCGGCGGACCTACAACCACCAGCTGTCTTAGATTTTCATTCTGTATAAGAGTCTGTCCCGCCCAGTCTCCGCAGCTCATCATTTCCGGAACCATAGGTATCTGCATGTCTGTATGATGATCATACATAACCAGCCCAAACGGTTCGGTTATATGATCTGTTATAATCTTCGTTATATAATGATAATTTCCCGAATCGATATAATGTATACCCTGGATTCCGTACGGCTCTATCCTGCCCCATATTTTTTCATACGCATTTTTTGAACAATACATATCTGTCTCTTGTATATCAGAGCAATCTATGTATCTGAATCTATCTATATCTTTTATATCCTCATCACGATATACGTGAGTAAAATCCAAAATCATATTCTCATTTTTCACCTTGCTGTCACCCATATACAACCCCCATATATACAATAACAAGTCAATTTCGCAGCAATATCGATTAACCTGTCAATAATAAAATAATCTTAATATAAAAATCGCCCGACTGTATTCTAACACAACCGGACGATTTTAATCACTATTTGTCTTTCTTTTTCCTTATGTGGATCTCCGGGATTGCCACCGTGTCATATGTCACAGACGAGTCATCCTCACCCACATTATCCTCATTGTCATCATGGCTCTTTGTGTTCACCTCAGGAATAGCCAGATTGTCAAATGACATGTTGAATCTGTGATGCTTTTTATGCTGTTCTTTATTTTTTTCTCTCATAGTTGGTTATACCCCCTAAAGTATGTTTATGAAAAATGTAATTACCAGGCTGTTCAGGAAGTCAGCAAATAAACTTCCTATAAGCGGTATTATCAGATATGCCTTGACTGAAGGAACATAGCGGTCGCATATAGCCTGCATGTTAGCCATGGCATTTGGCGTTGCTCCCATACCGAATCCGCATGTTCCGGCGGACAGAACCGCCGCATCGTAATCCCTGCCCATCACGTTGAACACAACAAAATATGTGAACAGCATCATGAGTATAAGCTGCGCTGAGAGCAGTATGATCAGCGGAAGTGCAAGTTCTGCAAGCTGCCACAGCTTCAGTGTGATCATCGCCATTCCAAGGAACAGTGACAGGCAGATACCACCAAGGTTGTTGATCTCACCCATGTATATATCAAACTTACCGGAATACTCTCCGATATTTCTGATGACCGCAGCCGCGATCATCGCACCTATATATATAGGAAATGTAAGTCCTGTCTTTGTTAGGAGTTCCGATATGATGGTTCCTATTCCTACTGCTATGATGAGCTGAAACACTGCTGCCGCATACATATTGGTATGACGCTCATGTTTCTTCTCATCCTCAACCAGTATACTGTCGTCCTCGGCAACTGCAGTGTCCAGAAGTTTCTTCCTGTCTATGAGTCTCTTGCCAATAGGGCCACCTATAAGACTTCCTGCGATAAGTCCAAATGTTGCCGCAGCCGTGCATATAGTTGTTGCCCCCTTGACATCAAAATCCTCCAGCACCGGGCCAAACGCTCCTGCAGTTCCATGACCACCTACCATAGGTATAGATCCCGTGCAGAGTCCAACAAGCGGATCAAGATGCAGCAGCTTACTCACCCCGAGTGCCAGAAAATTCTGGGACACTATAAGCACCACAACCAGTCCAAGGAATATGAACAACGACTTTCCTCCGCTCTTTAAAACCTTGAGATTCGCCTGGAATCCAACGGATGTGAAGAAGAATACCATGCACACCTCTCTCAGCGTATCGTCAAATGTAAATTCTGCTATGCCAAGACTGTAACACACACAGGTCAGGACTGCGAAAAGCAGACCTCCTATGACCGGCGCCGGTATGCAGAATTTCTCCAGGAAATTAATTCTTTTCTTCAAAAACTGTCCCAATATAAGTACCAGAACTGACACCGCCAGTGTCTGATACATATCTATCTGTATCTCCATGTAAGACCTCTCTTATCTATATTATATACACATGCAGACATCCGTGATCAGATACCATTTTACCCAATATCATCTGCATATATTCTTTTCCGCATTCAGTATATTTATTATCAGCAGCTGACAACTACTGTTCAGCCGGGATCTCTATTCCTTTTTTCTGATAATAAGCTTTCGCACCATCATGAAATGGAATGGTCACGTTCTTCACAGCCTCACTCTCATCTATCTGGAAGGTGAGTGCTATTGAATACTGGATATCCTGCGCATGTTCAAAGAGAAGTCCTGTGAGCTCCTCCACTATCTTCTCATCCATATCATCCCTGGCGAGGAGCACTGCTCTGACACCGAGTGTCACAACATCCTGAGTCTGTCCCTCGTAGGTTCCCGCTGGTATGGTGTAATCCGTATAGAAGCCGTACACGGATTTTAGTCTGTCCCTGCATTTGTCATCTATTCCGATGAGCTTTACGTCACATTCCTTAGACAGCTCCTCGATCACCGAGGTCTGTATACCTGCTGTACAAAAGAATGCATCTATCTGTCCTGATTTGAGTTCATTTGCCGCATCCACATAATCGAGATTAACCGTGTCCACAAGGGATTCCACAAGTCCGGTCATCTTAAGTATCTGCTCTGCATTTCTCTGGGTACCGGACTCCTCCTCACCCACAGAAATCTTCTTGCCCTGAAGATCATCCAAGCTGTCTATTCCCGAGTCAGATCTCACCACAATCTGACACGCCTCAGTGTACAGGCTGGCAACTGCCGAGTACCCTCTGTACCTCTTCTTGTCCGTGGCACCTGTTCCGTTGTAGGCCGCATCCACCAGATCCGCCTGGGCTATCGCCATATCCACATATCCGTCGGACAGAAGCCTGATATTCGCCGTGGAGCCTGCAGTAGCCTTTACCTCAAAATCAAGATCCTCATCCTCCGAGGATGCTATCTGCGCAAATGCGTTGGAGAACGCATAGTATCCGCCGCCAACTCCCGCGGCTCCCAGCTTCACGGAATTGCCACCGATACCACACCCGGTCAGCGAAAGTGTCACCGCCATGATGGCCCCTGCCGCCATCAGACGTTTTATCAAATTCCTCTTTATCATGTCGTCCTCCTTGCTCTTCGCACAGCATTCTGTCTGAATCTTCTTTGTTCGTTTATTCATCACACGAAATAAAGGGCTTTTCAGCCCTTTATCACCGCCATCCATTTATTGAAAATACAATTTAAAATACATATTATTATTTTATCTGATTGTATTTAAAAGTCAACTCAGTATTACTATTTACTTATTATTCCCTGTCCATGCTCTTTAAAGTACACCATCATCTCATGGGTAAGGCTCAGGTGCTCCGGATAGTCCGGGATATCCTCACGCTTTACCCACTCTCCAGTTGCAAGCTCCTGTCTGTCTATAGTCAGATGTCCGTCACCGCCCTCCGGTATGTCTGCCTGACAGAAATAACCCATGAGAAGATTGCTGTCATAGCCCCATGGCTGTGACTTGTAATAAGTGATATTCTTAACGCTGATGCCGACCTCTTCCATGACTTCTCGTCTGACTGTCTGCTCAGCGCTCTCTCCTATCTCGGTAAATCCCGCAATCAGGGCATATCTCTTGTATTCTCTTCCAGCATATGTGGTAAGTATTATCCTGTCGCCGTCGATCACGCCCACTATGACAGCCGGGGCTATGACAGGAAATATCAGCCTGCCACAGGACGGACATCTGAGCATCCTCTCTTTTTCATCATGTACAGTTCTCTCTCCACAGGCGCCGCAGAACCTGTTGGTTCTGTACCACAGTGACAGATGCCAGCCGGTAGCCGCCGCAAGCACCGCAGCCTTCGGTTGGCACGCCCTTGTCTTATACATGCTTCGGTAATCATATCCCGGAGCTGTCAGTCGGTTATCTCCATTCCACAGAAAATATGCAGTATCATCTATTGAAAAGAGATAAACCAGATCCCCTATTTTCCTATCGCATCCGGTTATTTTCTGCAGTTCTCCATACGTCATAAACCCAAGCAGGTTCTCATTATCCATAACTTTCGCAAATATCATTTTCTCAGAAAAAGAGAGAACCATATCGTGATCCTCTGGTTCTCTCCTGTTACTATATTGATTATTAAACCTCTGTGGTTCTATATCCTGTATCATACCTATATTTCCTCCACTATTCCAGATGCCCAAAGATCTCAAAGAGAATGAAATCCCTCATTTTCCCTATTATTTTCCTTCAAAGACTTCAACCTGTCAATCCTTAATGTTGGTTACAGCCATGCCATGTAAACATAAAAAATCAGGCAATCGGTATTTCGCCAATCGCCTGATCTTTTTTATGTAGATATTGTATTTAAAATCTTTACGGGGAACCCCCGCTCATCTATTAAGCCTCTGCCTTCTTAGCATTCTCCTTCTTCATATTAACAAGCTTCTTGATACATGTGATAGCCACGATGATACCAAGTACGATAAGGAATACTGCTACAATAAGCTGAAGTCCCTCTACAAGGAATGTTGCTGTTCCAGCCTGGAACTTCTGTACATTGCCTATTACATTGAGCACGATAGCTGTAAATGTAACAGCAAGCATTATCAGCATAGGTGGGTAGAGCATTGCGTGCTTTCTGTTTGTTGCCTTGAGGAATACTGCTACGCCTATAAGTACAAGGGCTGCAAGCATCTGGTTTGCTGATCCGAAGAGTGGCCATACATTTGAATATCCACCCTTGCAGAGAAGATAACCAAAGAACAGTGTTATAACTGTTGCAAAATACTTGTTTGTAAGTATCTTCTGCCATACAGGCATCTTGGATGTATCTGTTGTGTCTCCCATGAAGAGCTCCTGGAATGACATACGTCCGATACGTGCAACTGAGTCAAGTGATGTAAGAGCAAGTGCTGATACACACATTGTCATGAATACATTTGCAACTGAGTTTGGAAGTCCGAACTTCTCGAGGAATCCTGCGATACCCTGTGAGAAGATCTGGAAAGGTGTAAGACCCTCTGGAGCCTTGCCGCCAACTGCGACAGCACCAACTACTATAAGTGAGATAACTCCGAGGAGTGTCTCAAGGATCATTGCGCCGTAACCTACGAAAAGCATATCTTTTTCATTTCTTACTGTCTTAGATGATGTTCCTGATGAAACAAGGCTGTGGAAACCGGAAACCGCACCACAGGCGATCGTTACAAACAGTGTTGGGAACAGATAACTCTTAGCTCCTGTTGATGATACAACTGTGAAACCATTGAATGCATTCAGGTTCATATCAGGATGTCCTACCAGAACTCCGACAAATGCACCAACTAACATACCGATGAGCATGAATGTTGTCATGTAATCTCTTGGCTGCATGAGTAACCACATTGGAAGCACTGATGCAAGGAAAAGGTAAGCCATGATTACGTAATTCCACTGGTCACCATTTAAGTACCAAGGACATTTCATACCTACTGCAAACATTGCAACGATGAGGACGATGGCTACTATAGCTTTGAGCCACTCCCTCATATTCCTGCATGTCTTCATAACCACACCAAATACCATGGCAACTACGATGAACAGCATGGAAACTGTAGCTGCTGCAGCGCCGTTGAAGTTCTTTGTCACAGCTCCATCAGCTCCTGCTGTGAAACCGTTAAATGTCGATGAAACCATCGATGTAAATGCTGCTATAACAAGAAGTGTAAAGAGCCAGCAGAATAATGAAAAGAATCTTCTTCCTGCCTTGCCTATGTACTTCTCAATGACAAGTCCTATTGACTTACCCTCATTCTTGACCGATGCGTACAATGAACCAAAATCCTGAACTGCTCCGAAGAACACGCCTCCGACAAGCAGCCAGAGCAGAACCGGCACCCATCCGAACATGGCTGCAATGATAGGTCCCTGTACAGGGCCTGCACCTGCTATCGATGAAAACTGATGTGCAAATACTGTAAGCTTTGACGATGGTACATAATCCTTGCCATCCTCATTTGCAACTGCCGGGGTCTTTGCATTTGGATCTACACCCCATTTCTTGGCAAGCCATCTTCCATAGCCCAGATAGCCAGCACCTAAAACTACTACTGCGATAAGAATGATAACTAAACTATTCATATCTTTCTCCTTTCTCCCGCCTTGCAGCGGCTCCTTTTTTTAGTATATGCCTGCTCATGAATCCGTAATGACCTCAAGCTGGCTGATACATGATTTATTCGTACAAAGAGTTTATACATAAAAAACACATTAAAAAAGGCTTCCGTCTCTATGCAATCTCATAAAGACGAAAGCCTGTATACTTCCGCGTTACCACTTTATTTGCCATCATAAAAGGATGACCTCTCTGATCTCATCTCGCCTGACCACTACTCACTGTCTATTGAAATAAGCTTCTATGTAACGGTAGAAAACCGGTGACACCTAATGTCTCTGGCATCTCATGACCAGGGAATTCAGCGCACTGCTCGCAGAGGATAATCATCAAGGACATACACCGTCTCACACCAACCGGCGGCTCTCTGAAGTATGCGATCTTTGACGATCGTATTCTGTTCTTTGCATTTGCTCTTTGTTTGGTACATAAACTAGCACTGAAGTATTTTATTGTCAACCCATTTTTTCAAGTAAATAAAAACTCGTATTTTTTTCAAGTGTTTCAACGATATATGTACGCCTGCTGCATATTTTTTCTTGTGAAAACAAAGTATTTTTATCATCGACTCTCAAGACGTTCATGCCATCTCTTTCTTTTCTCGTCCGACCGGGATCTGTGCCAGAAGTATTGCGGCAAATATCAGCCCGCATCCTGCAAGCTGTCTTACCCCCATACGTTCTCCAAGGATGATCCAACCGGCAATGACAGAGAATACCGACTCAAGGCTCATGATCATTGAAGCGACAGTGGGATTTAGTCCGTTCTGTCCAACTATCTGAAGTGTATATGCCACGCCACACGACAACACTCCTGCATAAAGTATCGGAATCCACGCACTCAATGTACCGAGAGGCTGCACCCATGCCGCAATCCCGGCCACACTGTGATGCATCTCCGAGAAAAACGCCGGGAATATGCTGAGAATCCCGCATACCCAGAACTGTATACATGACATTCTGACTCCATCCACAAGCGGTGAGAAATGGTCTATCACAAGTATATGTACTGCAAAAAGCAATGCACATACAAGCACCATAAGATCACTGCTCTGAAATGACAGTGAGCCGCTCATACAAAGCAGATAAAGCCCCACCACAGCTATAACTATTCCAAGCCATATATTCCATCCACACTTCTTCTTCAAAAACAGACTCAGAATTGGAACCAGCAATATGTAACACGCTGTGAGGAATCCCGCTTTTCCCGCCGGTGTTCCCATATAAAGTCCAAGCTGCTGTGCAGAGCTTGCCAGGAACAGAACAGTTCCACAGCATATACCGCCAATCACAAGTCTCTTTCTATCTGATCTATTACTCGGTTTCCTATCAGATGGTTTTATCCTGTCAATTATAAATATGACCGGTATAAGAACAGCACCGCCAATCAGTGACCTTATTCCGTTGAAAGAGAACGGTCCGACCGCATCTCCTCCCTGTCTCTGTGCAACAAAAGCTACGCCCCATATAAAAGCTGTCAAAACCAGCAGCAGTGAGTTCCTTACCTGTCTACTCTTCATCTGTGAAACCTCTCGTTCTTTTTAGTCCGTGCCACAGCATAAACCATATAGGCACTCTCTTAGGTGTTGAGAATTGAACTGAGAAACGCCTTTGTCCTGTCATTCTGCGGATCCCCGAACAGCTGCTCCGGAGTTCCATCCTCAACTATGATCCCATCGGCCATAAATATAACACGGTCAGCCACTTCCCTGGCAAACCCCATCTCAAGCAGCAGTTTTTGCTGTGTTTCTTTATCAATTCTCTCAACAGTTTTATCATTTTCCCGGTGAAGAAACAAGTCCCCATGTATATATATTTTACCGTTTTACTACATACACAAAAAACGGCAATGGAGTTCATATGGCTCCATTGCCACTTTTTAATATCCCGATTCCAGCCTTTGCTCAAATTCATCCTTTGGCAGGGGCTTGTCAAACACATATCCCTGTACTATATCACAGCCAAGTTTTTCCAGGTAGTCAAGCTGCTGATGTGTCTCAACGCCCTCCGCAACTGACTTTTTCCCGAGTCTTCCTATGAGGTCTATTATGCTTGAAAACATTACTATATCCTGATGCTTATTATTGTTTACATCGTCAAAAGGTATCAGCGATTTGTCTATCTTGATGGTATCAAGGTCAACCTTTTTGATCATGTTGAGCGAAGAAAATCCTGTACCAAAATCATCTATAGATGTACTTATGCCTCGTTCCTTGAGTCTTCCTATCACGCTGGACATGATCTCATAATTCTGATAATCCTCACTTTCTGTGAGCTCTATCTCAATATAGCTTCTGTCTATCCCAAATCTGTCTATGGTACCGGTTATTCGTTCTACCAGATCGCCTTCTTCCAGATGTCTTCTGGAAAAATTGACTGATACAGGCACAATCTTCAGACCTTTATCCAGTCTGCTCTTCAAAAAACCGCATACCTGCTCAAGCATATAATAGTCAAGTCTGCACACGCTGCCCTCTCTCTCAAGCTGCGGAATAAATCTCGCAGGTGTGACCACCTGTCCATCTCTCACCCAGCGTACAAGTGCCTCCGCACCATATATGCTTTTGTCTGCAATCCTCACCTTGGGCTGATAATATACTACAAACTCACCCGCAGCAAGTGCCTGGGGAAAAGCAGCCAGAATCTCCTGGTCATCCATAAGATGCTTCTGAATCTCTTTTGTATATACCACTATAGAGCCCGCTCCGGTTTTTCTTGCTGCCTGATACGCAATGCTGGTTCTGGCCATAACTTCCCTCGGCTTATCAACGCCTTCCAGGCAGGCTATACCCGCTGTAACTCCCAGCTGGAATTCTCTTTTGACAGATCTGAACTCATGACTCATATGAACATCTTTAATCTTGCTTATAAAATCAGACGCATTCTCATTACGACAGATTACAACGAAATTATCTCCTCCAAGCCTTGCTATCTCCTCATCGCTGTCAAGATATGACTTCACCATCTGCGCATAATTTCTAAGTATCACATCTCCCTGTGAATAATCAAAAACCTTATTCACATACTTGAAATTGTGGATATTAAAAAATATGCCTGTATAATCACCAATCAGTCCGTTTTTTATCAGATTCACCGCATAATACATCAGGGAATCCTGACTGGCAACACCCGTGTTGATATCTGTATTCATGATCTTTTCAAGCATGCACTGAGCCAATGTCCGGTTGTACTGAATAAATATCTCCCTAAATATAAACCTGTGTGTCTGTATCTCCTCTTCTGAATAACCCGGACCATATGGATAATCCTTGATAAACACAGTACCACCGGTTCTGATCTTCATCTCTATATCAACGGGGGTACCCAATTCAGTCACTTCTCTCTCGTATAATACCACGCTGCTTCTTTCTCCAAGCGGCATAAACCTGTTTTTCGGAATATCAACAGTAATCTCCGCCTTTCCCAGCCTGAGCCTGTCAGCAATAGCAGCAAGACCATTCCTTATACACTGGATTCTCTGTTGCTGTGTATCCGCGTCCCCGCCTATGCACTCGAAGAATTCTTTCATCTGGCTGTCCATTTGTATGCTTTTATCAATTGTATTATCCATTCTCTCTCCTCCAGCCTTCAACACATAGCCTATATCGTCCGGTCTTAAATATCAAAATCGGCCCAAGCGCATCAAAAATTAATAAATATAAACTCTTCCTACATTATAGCAGTGGAAAAATGAATGCACAATGTATTATCCTACCCCTGGCGCCTTTTGCCCCAGAAAAACAAGGCAACTGTGCCAGGTCCTGTATGGCTTCCTATGGTAGTTCCTATATAATTTATCTCCACCTTGCCGTCAAGTTTTGGAAATCTCTCCTCAACAAGCCTTGCCACAGCCTCGGCATCCTCCATACATGCAGACTGCGATATATAGCACTTGCCGGAATAATCAAGCCCATCCTGTGCATTCTCCTCCATGCGCTTTACTATCTCCTGAATAACCTTCTTTTTACCTCTTATCTTTGATCTCGGTATCAGCCTGCCCTCGTTATCCATGTTGAGAAGTGGACATATTCCAAGTATTGTGCCAACCGTTCCAGCAGTCTTGGATATTCTTCCGCCTCTGATATAAAACGTGAGATCTGTTGAGAAGAACCAGTGGTTCAGGTCCAGCTTATGCTGTTCTATCCAGTCATGCAGCTCGTCTATGGACCTGCCTTCATCTCTCATGCCTGCCAGCGTGTCCATGATGAGCCCATATCCCGAGGAAGCCCCCAGGGAATCTACCACATAGAGTTTCCTGTCAGGGAATTCTTCCTCCAGATCCTCCCTGGCAATATTTGCAGAGTTTATAGACCCGCTTATTCCCGATGACAATGTCAGGTGAAGTATGTCATACCCCTGTTCAAGATAAGGTTTCCAGAAATCATAATATTCATCCGAATTTACCTGTGAGGTCTTCGTAGCCGCACCCTCTGTCATCTTCCTGTAAAATTCCTCAAATGGCATGGTCTGTCCCAGGTCATCAGAATGCTCCACTCCATCAAGCTCATAGTGAAAGCATATATATTTTACGTCTATTTTGTCAAAATGCTCCTTTGAAAGATCTGCTGTTGAGCAGCAGCTCAAGATATACTTTGCCATGTTTGTCCACCTCTCCAATATATTTATGATTACTTTTTTACATTCGCGTTTTCTTTTGATCTAGTATTAGCATTTTCTTTCGATTTAACATCCACTTTTTCTTATCATCGTTTCTTGCTTACTATTGTATCATCATCTGTACTTTATTCATAGTCATAAATACGATAAAAAACGGGCAAAAATACCCACAACACGTTGTTTTAAAAACCATGTCATGGACGTTAATATATATGATCATTTGTCATTTAAAATACAGTTGTTATCGCAAGTCGTTCCTCAATCAGTTTTTTCGCAGTGTTGAACCGGTCAAGATAATCTCCCGATATCGTCTCACAGTGTACCCCATACTTGTCAAACCATGCCTTGAGCAAATCACTGTAATGCCTTCTCTCCCGCATTATATCCTCATTCCGGGTCCCGTCCTGAACAAAATCCGTTCCATCAGGATCAAGGAACAACACAAGATCCCACTTATTTATTGCATTTATCGCGCCCGCCATATCTGTAAGCCTGCGTTTTTGTTCATCATCGTCCATGAGCAGATCACAATAAAATCCCGTAGTCAGTGCATCGGTATCCACAAACAACAGTCTGTTGCTATGCCTGGCTGCCCTGCGTACCTCGTCCTTCTGTCTGATGAAGTTCTCCACCAGATCATCTTCAACCATGAACTCCTCGCCACCCGCGTACTCACAGGTGTCACGTCCTATCTCCCGTACAAAATTCGTGTTATATGCCAGCGCAAGATTCTCAACCAGTGTGGATTTTCCTGTGGATTCACCGCCGACAACCAGAATCTTTCTGACGTAGTGATCCCTGCACACCTCTGGAATATACTCCCAATGCGCCGTCGCCCACTCACGGATCTCTGTCGAGGATACCGGAACCTCCGCCCTGTCAAAGTACACGACCTCACTCTCCGGACAGTACAGGCTCTCAAACCTGCCGGTTCCAAGATAATCCGAACCACAGAACACTGCATCTATAGGCTTTCCTATCGTGTCCTTGATATCCTGTGCTCCCTTTTCCCAATAATAATCCGTATTATATTCTTCTTTTGAGACCGCCTTATCCTCTATCATGATTATCTTCACATTTGGCAGATGTCTTGTACTGTTAAGTATCCAGCGATATCTCAGTTCCTTTGAGGCAGACTCTCTGCCCTCACACCAGCTTATCATCACATACAGTTCCTCACACATCGCCGCAGCACGTATGATGTCGTGGATGTGCCCTATGTGAAGTGGATCAAATGAACCTCCATACATTCCCACCTTATATCTATACATCAATTGTCAGCCTCCCTTACTCTGTCGCCATGCCGTCTTCGAAAACGTGTACTTTGTCCAAACGATTCCTTCTGACCTCACGTTCCCATCTGACACACATAATAACGGCGTTTCCAAGGTACACTATCCACATGAGCAGCGTCGCTATGTTGTCATTGCCACTCATAAAGTTTTGTGCCCACATATATATTGTAAACACATCTACCGCAATCCATATCCACCACTGCTCCGCGAACATTCTTACAGATACAACCATCGCCACAACCGATGAAACCGTTGTAAATGCATCCACAAATGGCATGACATCCCCGAGCCTCTTTAACAGCAGTCCATACAGAAAGGTGCCGAGTGCCACCGCCAGCACCATGAATACCCTGCCAACCGCCTTCATGTGTTTCTTTCTGACCTCATGCGTCTCATCGTTCATATGCCTTGACCATACATAGAATCCAACAAACTGCATAGGCACATAATATAGCGCATTGAGCATTGTCTCTCCGTACAGCGCAGCCTTATACGATATAACCGCGTAAAGCACAGTATTCACAAGACCGAATATGTACGCTGACAACTTCCCTTTTCCCGTGCACACTACACAGACCACGCCTGTGGTGGACGATATGATCCCCATAACCGTATCATCCCAATATATGGACAGCCCCACGATGACTGCACATGCGATAAGCAGCCAGGTGACCTCCAGCTTCTTCCAGCCCTCTATCTCATTTTTTATAAATTTCTTAAATGTCATCTATTCATTCCTCCCTTTTAAACATCAATCCACTACACTATAGTCTCTACTTCCTTGCATCATTCC
This sequence comes from Coprococcus sp. AM14-16, assembly GCF_003434675.1. NCBI lineage: Bacteria > Bacillati > Bacillota > Clostridia > Lachnospirales > Lachnospiraceae > Coprococcus > Coprococcus sp. AM14-16. Next base: position 48,293 of record NZ_QTLL01000004.1, on the reverse strand, counting down.
TTCGTGTGAACAGTTTGGCAGGTCTGTATCTCTCACCGGACTGATATGCATCAGTCTCCTCAACATATTCCACAATCTTTCTTCTGAAGTTAGGTGTGGTAAGTTCCATGTCCCATATCTGTTCATATACATTCTGAAGCTCAGTGAGTGTAAATCTATCCGGCAGTAGGTCAAATGCCAGCTTCATATCTCTCCTGACATCCTCCCGCAGTCCTAGCACCGCCTCTGTTATGATTCTTGCGTGGTCAAATGCCAGTCCTTCACATTCCTCTATGTCGTAGCTGTCCGAGCTTCGTCCGCATGAGCTCATATCTGTTTTTCGCAGCACTGCCGTAAGTTTTATATCAGAGTCTGCATTCTTGAGAACCAGCCTGTATCTTTTCCCGTTTTGGACTTTATATGAAGCTTCAACTTCATTTTTCGCAATTTCTTCGACTGTGCCTGACACCTCTGTCAGTTCAACCGTAAACCATCTTGCATCCTGTGCATCATCTCCTGCCTTAAGGCTACAGGCTCCGGCGTTCATAAGTGCCATATAAGTTGATGATATGACCCAGCCTCTCGGGTCTCTGCCCGGCTCGCCATACACTCCGACAAGCTTTACATATGCATCTCCTATACTGGTCTCTTCGCAAAGCTCTCTTCTGGCCGAATCTATGACATCCTCACCTTTTCTGCAGAACCCACCGGGCATAGCCCAGCTTCCTTTATATGGGAATCCACCTCTTCTTATCAGTAGTATCTTGAGCTTCTTCTCCTGAAGTCTTCTTACATCCTCGCACTCGTCATCCTTCATAACTGAAAATACAACCACATCCGCGGCAACAGATGGCCTGTCATATTTTGTCAGGTCATATCCGGCAAGGAATTCCTTCTCTTCGTCACTCATCTCATATGTCTTCATACGTATGCTTCATCCTCCTTTATATTTCCGCCGTTATCTGATTATGTCCACCTGACACATCGCCATGGTCGTCAGCGCAGCCTCATGGCTCTCCGGCGTCACTCCGGCACAGCACCTCGCATCAACCTTCACATTTATCTCAGGGTACAGAGCCTTGATGATCAGAGCATTCGACACGACACATATATCCGTACAAAGACCTACCATCTCAACATCCTGAAGGTCGAAGTCTCCCCATCCTGTATATCCAAAGCTGGTCTTGTTGATGTATATAGCTCCCGGGACTTCAAGGCCAGCTGCGATCTCCCAGCCCTCAGTTTCCTCTATACAATGTGGAACCGGGAGATGACGACCTTCGTTTGTCTCCATGTAATCCTCATAATGCGTATCCCTCGTGAAGATGATCTCATCCCCGCGGTCAGCATACTCCTTTATCTTCTTTTTCACATTCTCCACGATGGCTGCAGCCTCCTTTGTGCCTAGTGCCCCATCAATGAAATCATTCTGCATGTCAACCACTATAAGCGTCTTTTTCCTGTTATCGTCCATAATTCTTCTCCTCCTGCATCTGCATGCGTTCCAACTTATTATCTTTTTGATAATATCTCCCGGTTATTTGTATGATATTATCATTTTGATAATATGTCAACCCATTATTTGAAACTTACTAAAAAACGGCAGTCCTGACATGCCATGTTCCAAGCCGAACCCGCATGCCAGCACTGCCGCGCTATTATATTTCAATTACATTTAATTATATGCAAATACTCTGTCAGTTCACACTCTGTCTCAATTTTCTTAGAAGTACAAATGCAAAGAACAGCACCGATATAACCGCGAACACCGCACCTACAAAACCGATATATGATATCGCGCTCTTGTCGCACACAATTCCGCCGATCCAGCTTCCACCTCCGATACCGAGGTTGAAAAGTCCTGAATATATGGCAGTCGCCACTGCGGAGCTCTTCTCATCAACACTTCTGATGACCTCCGACTGCGTGGTCACATTGAACGCCATGGCTGTTATTCCCCAGAATGCACATAGGAGTACCATGGTCGCCAACGTCTTTGACGCCGGAAGCAGAAGCAGCAGCCACACAAGAAGAGTTGCCATGACTGTACCGATAAATGCAAATCTGTGCTTGTCATAAAGCTTTGAGAACAGATAGCTTCCGAGAAGTCCCATCGCTCCAAATATCAGGAGCACTACAGTGATGACATTGTTCTGGAGCTTTGCAACCTGCTGCATGAACGGCTCTATATAACTGTACACCGTGTAGTATCCAAGCACGAACAGTATCGTCTGAATATACAGGCAGATGAGCACCGGATTCTTCAGAAGAGCAGGGAGATCCTTCACATGGAACTGCTCTCCGCTTGCGATCTTAGGGAATACAAATGCCATGTACACCAGAACCGCAAATGCTATGATTCCAACGATGAGGAATGTAACTCTCCATCCCATATACTGTCCAACAAGTCTTCCAAGCGGAAGTCCGGCTATAGTAGCTATGGACGTTCCAGTCACGACCATGCTCAGTGCAAATGATCTGTGTTCTTCATTTACAAGTCTTATGGCAACCGGTGAAGCTATCGACCAGAATATCGCATGGGTACACGCAACGCCTATACGCGATGCCATGAGCACTCCGTATGTCGGCGCGATCACGGACATGATCTGGCATATTCCAAACAGTGCGATCGTTCCCATGAACAGCTTCCTGAAATCTATCTTCGACACAAGAAGTATGAGCGGCAGGGACAACAGCATGACTATCCACGAATACACTGTGATAAGCATTCCCGCCTTCGACTCCGATATGCTGAACGACTTTGCAATGTCTGTCAGCAAGCCAATTGGCATAAATTCCGATGTGTTGAATATGAACGCCGAGACGGTCATTCCCACAAGCGGAAGCATTTCTTTTCTCGTCAATCTACTCTTCATATTTATTCCTCTTCCTAATAATATGTGGTATATATGATTATTTTTTTGTTCACCAGCCACATATTATAGGAAATGGAATTATGAGTCAATGCACTTTTGAATGGTTATACTGTCCAAATGTTAGATTGTACAAAAAAGAAGGCCGGAAACTCTCCGGCCTTCAGGGTTAAGGGAAAATTTTATGTGAAAAATTGTAGTACACTTACTTTACTGCGAGTCTCTCAAATGTCTCGCTCTCTTCAGGAATCGATCTGAGTCCTCCGCGCTTCTCGACACACAGGCTCGCAACCGCATTTCCGTATCTTGCACACTCTGCAAGCTCATCTATACTGAACTCCTCCAGTCTCTTATCCGCTCTGACAAGCTGTGATACAAATGCTCCCCAGAATGAATCTCCAGCCCCCGTCGTATCTACCACATGGCTGACGAAGCCGGGAACTTTCCGGCTTCCATCCCTGCTGCATATCAGCACACCCTCACTTCCCAGGGTGACCGCAACAAGTCTGACGCCGCTTCCCAGAAGATACTCTGCTGCCTCTTCCGGATCGGAAAATGGTGTGAGTAGCGCTGTTTCCTCGTCCGAAAGCTTCATTATATCTACAAATGGAAGAATACTCTTCATCCTCTCCATCGCATTTTCTCTGCTGTCCCACAGCGGTGCTCTGTAGTTCGGATCATACGATATCACCGCGCCGTATTTCTTTGCCTCCTTCACCGCCTGAAACGTGGTGGTTCTGGCCGGTTCATCCGTGAGAGACAGCGAACCTATATGGAACACCTTTGTGTCTCTTAACAGGTCGGCATCCACTTCCTTGTAACAGAGCATTGTGTCCGCTCCCGGCTTTCTGGCAAATGAGAATTCACGCTCTCCGTTCTCATCCAGAGTGACAAATGCCAAAGTGGTAAATACCGTATTGTCAACCACTATACCTCTGGTATCTATCCCTGCCTGCTTTGCCGTCTCAACAAGGAAATTGCCGTGCATGTCATCTCCAACCTTACCTATAAAGGCGGTCTTAAGCCCGGCTTTACCGACCGCCGTGAGCATGTTTACTGGAGCCCCTCCGGGATTCTGCTCGAAGAGCTTCATCCCGGAATCAGTGCTTCCGGCAGGTGTAAAGTCTATCAGGAACTCACCAAGAGCCACAACATCATATTTCTTTTCCATGTTGGATCCTCCTTGTGAATTTTACTTTCCTGTGATCTCTATGTCATAGAATTCTACTCTTGCATCCTGTGCCAGAAGTCCCGTCTCAAACTCAGGCTTCGCATATATTCTGTATGTAAACGCCACCTGTTCTCCGACAAATACCTCCACCATATCATGGTCAACGATGATCTTCACATCTATCTCGCTGCCCTCTGTTATGTCAAATGTCTTCTCGCACACTCTGACTCCATCAGGGCCCGGCTCCGTTGCAGGAGGCACAGCCTGACAGGACTGAACCCAGAACGGGTCAACTCCCATAGGAAGATTTACCAGCGACACTCTCTGCATGGCCACATCGAACTCAAGGAGAAGGCATCCGCTTGCTTCCTTGTCTGACTTGAGCAGTATACCGAAATGGTCATACACCTCTCTAGGCATGATCTTGCACTTCATCATGTAGCTCTCCTCGTTGTGTCCAAGGAATCCGTATGTACATGTGCTTACTGAATCCATCTCAACCAGTCTGTCTCCGTGAAGCTCTGCATTTCCAAGTACAGGGATGTAATCCCATGCCACAGGCTTCTCAAATACATTCTCATATTCCTTTGGAAGCTTTACGTCAAGTCCTCCATCCGCTGTGGCAACTACCTCATGCGGCACGCAGAAGGTTCCGCCCCAGTACCATTCACCTCTGTCGCTTCTGTCTGCTCTGTCGTGAGCCCAACCGAAGTAGAAGCGTCTGCCGTCATCATCCTGCATGGACTTGGCTGCGTAGAATCTTCTTCCGCCTATGCCATCCTTCTTTGGCTTTCTCCATGGGCCAAATGGTGACTTTGCAACTCTGTATATTGTATTTACATATTCTGAGAATCTTGAGTATGAGAGATACCAATTGTCTCCCATCTTGTACATCTCAGGGCACTCAGGACAGTTGGTGTGTCCCGGTGAATATATCGGTCCGTAATATTCCCAGTTGACCAGATCCTTTGATCTGTAGAGAACTATACATCCTCTTCTGGTTATCGGCATATCCAACCTTCTCGCTGATATGAGGATCCAGTAACATTTGTCCTCCTCATTGTAGAATACATATGGATCTCTCCAGTCAAGCTTCTCGTAAAGCTCTATCATAGGTGTGATGACCGGATTGGCTGCATCCTTCACCCACGTGATTCCATCGTCGCTTGTAGCGTGGCATATGGTCTGCTGATACTCTGCGGTGAGGCAGTAGCCTGTATAGAATGCATGGTATTTGCCCTCGCCGTATATGACCGATCCAGTCCATACTCCTGATGCATCCGGCTCGTCGCCCTCGCCCGGATAGAGCGCTGTAGGAAGCTCCTCCCAGTGCACCAGATCCTCTGATACACTGTGGCTCCATGTTGTTCTGAGTCTTGCCGGGTACACTGTTGTTCCCGGAGGGGAAGTCAGTGAGAATATATGATATTTGCCCTCGTGGTAGAAAGGTATTGCATCTCCCGTGGAATCCGCGAAGGACATCTTTCTAAAAATCTCCATATTATCAGTCCTCTCTTTCTACTAGTTTGCTGCCAGTTTCTTCTTCTTGAGAAGCTCAAGCTTGCCCTTCTGTCCATCAAGGAGTACCGCACATGCGATGATAAGACCCTTGATGATGAGCTGCCAGTATGATGACACTCCGATAAGGTTAAGACCATTTGAGATGATTCCGATGACCATGGCACCAAATACGGTTCCACTGATTCTTCCCTTACCACCTGCCATGGAAGTTCCTCCAAGTACGCAGGCTGCGATGGCATCAAGCTCGTAGCCGCTTCCAACTGAAGGCTGGCCTGAATACATTCTTGAACAAAGTACAAGTCCTGCAAATGCTGAGAGAAGTCCAGATATTGTAAATACTATGATCTCTATCTTCTTGATAGGTACACCTGAAAGTCTTGCAGCCTCGCGGTTACCACCTATCGCATATACATATGTTCCAAACTTTGTCTTGCTGAGGATGAAGCTGAACAGTATGATGAGCACTACCATGTACACTACAGGAAGTGGGATCACATTGAACAGGTATCCTGTTCCGATCTCGATGAAGAGCTTGTTAGTGATACGTGTTGACTGTCCACCTGTGTAGACATAAGCTATACCACTTGCTATGTTCATCATGGCCATTGTGATGATGAATGCAGGCACCTTGAAGTTAGCAACTATAAAACCACTTATAAAGCCCGCTGCTGTACCAACCAGAAGTCCTGCAACTATGGCAACGCCGAGAGGGAGTCCCTGGTTAACTATAAATCCTACGGTCAGTGTTCCCGACATGGCTACTATCGATCCAACTGACAAGTCGATGTGTCCAAGTATAATTATCAGTGTCATTCCAAGTGCTATGTATGTGTTGATTGAAATCTGTCTAAGCACTGATATGATGTTGTTGGTCGTGAGAAACTTGTCCGTGGCAAGTGCTACCGCCACACACATGATTATCAGGACCACTATGATTCCTATGTTGCCCTTGACTATGGATGTCAGGGGATTGTTCTTTAATATAGAAGTTGCTTTTGAATTCTTCTTTGTCTCGCCCATATTATTCGATACCTCCTGCAGCGTATTTCATTATCTCTTCCTGTGAGAGCTCGTCCTTTGACAGCTTCTTCACGAGTCTTCCGGCTCTGACCACACATACGTTGTCGCACATGTTGATGATCTCAGGAAGCTCACTGGATACCATGATTATCGCTATGCCTTCCTTTGCCAGTTCATTGATTACTGTGTATATCTCAAATTTTGCATTTACATCCACGCCTCTGGTCGGCTCATCCAGAATAAGTACATCCGGCTTGGTCGCAAGCCATTTGCCCAGAACCACCTTCTGCTGGTTTCCACCTGACAGGCTGCCCGCCTCAATCTCTGGCGATGCCGCCTTTATCCTAAGTCTCTGTGAATAATGGTCTATTACCTCGCCGCGCTTCTTCTCGCTTATTGCGATTCCGTTCATATAGAATCTGAGGGATGAGAGTGTGAGGTTGAATGCCACGCTGTTGCCGAGTACCAGTCCCTGCTTCTTTCTGTCCTCAGGAACCAGCGCTATGCCTGATTTGATAGCCTGCATCGGATTCTTGAAGTGTACCGGCTTTCCTCCGAGTATCACCTCGCCTGATGTAGGCCGTGTTGCACCAAATACCGCCTCCATGATCTCACTTCGTCCGGCACCGACCAGACCTGAGAAGCCCAGGATCTCGCCCTTGTGCACCGAAAAACTTATATCTTCAAAGACACCTGTCTGGGAAAGATTCTTTACCTCCAGAGCAACCTCTGCCTTGTCCATGTCGCAGTAATCTCTTGCATAGAAGCTCTCCAGATCTCTTCCTACCATCATCGCAACCAGCTCATTCGGGTTGGTCTCTGATGTCTTTTTTGTTCCTACGTATGCACCATCCCTGATGACGGTAACTCTGTCAGATATCCTGAAGAGCTCCTCCATTCTGTGGGAGATGTAGATTATACTTACCTGTTTCTTTCTGAGATTCTCAATGATCTCAAATAACTGCTCCACCTCTTCGTTTGAAAGTGATGAGGTAGGCTCATCCATAACTATGATCTTACCATTGAATGAGACCGCCTTGACGATCTCCACCATCTGCTGCTGTGCGATGGTCAGATTCTCTACTATCGTGTCTGCTTTTATATTCACACCGAGGGATGATATCATCTCCTCTGCTCTTCTGTTCATCTCTGCAAAGTCCAATGTTCCAAGCTTTGTCCTTATCTCTCTGCCGAGAAACAGGTTCTGTGCCACCGAAAGATATGGAACAAGTACGATCTCCTGATGTATTATTCCTATACCATTCTCTCTGGCAGCCGGAACTCCGTTGATCTTTACCTCCTTGCCATTTACCTTGATGATTCCGCTGTCGGGCTGGTAAATTCCGCCAAGGACTTTGATCAGTGTGGACTTTCCTGCACCATTCTCGCCGAGCAGTGCGTGTACCTCTCCCAGCTCAAGGGAAAAGTCGATGCCACTTAAAGCATATATTCCGGAGAAGCTTTTCTTTATCCCTATCATTTCCAGAACTGTCTGTCCCATATTAAACCTCCAAGTTTCTAAAATAGATCTTTTGTTATCCTGCTTTTTCGGGATCTCGGCCGGAGATCTAAGATCCCCGGTCTCTCCCGTATTATATACACCTACGTTGTGTCATGTATGTCCAGCCGGGGGCAGCCCCGTGCTGTTACTGCCGGCTTCGATCCGGCCTTACTGCCAGTCGTTAACTGTCTTTTCAGCCTCATCCTTGAGTACGAGGTGTGAATCAAGATATACCTTCTTCTCGTCGATGGTTGTGTCTCCGCCTACATACTTCTGTGCTGCGTTGAATGCATACTCTGCAATCTGTACAGGAACCTGACATGCAACTGCTGTGAACTCGCCGTCGAGGAGTGCCTTCTTGCCATCTGGTGAAGCATCGATACTGTATACACCAATCTGACCTGTCTTGTTGGCCGCCTTAACTGCTGCTGCAGCGCCAAGTGCTGAAGGATCATTGATACAGAAGAATGCCTGAAGATCTGTGTTTGCTGTGATGATATCCTCTGCAAGGCTCATAGATGCATCAAGTGCTGCCTCGCCATCCTGCTGTGCTACGATGTTGAACTTATCCTTGTTATCACCGAGTCCGTCAAGGAAACCATTTACACGGTCTACACAACTCTCATTTGATGGGAAGTCAAGGATCGCAATGTCTGCTCCGTCCGGATAATCTTTAGCCATCTGCTCACCGACAAGCTGTCCTGCCATGTAAGCATTTGTTCCAACGAACTGTGTTACGAAGTTCTCTATGTCATCCTCGATAACTGCTGTATCTACATTGAAGATTGGGATTCCTGCATCCTTGATCTCTGCAAGACCTGATGTGATACCTGCTGAATCAACCGGGATGATGAACACTGCGTCGTATCCACTATTTGCCACGTCTGATAACTGGCTGAGCTGTGTGTTCAGATCGTAGTCAGGATCAAGACATGTATATGATATTCCGTTCGCATCGCAGAGTTCCTTGAGCTTTGCATCGATCGAACTCTGGAATGTGTTGTTGAGTGTGTTTGTACAGAATGCAAATGAAAGGTCAGATGACTTTGTGCTCTCCTGTTTTGTACCTGATTCAGATGAACCGTTGCCCGAAGCGTTTCCTGATCCTGATCCACAACCTGCCAGTAAACTGAGTGACATGCACAGACATGCTCCAACTGCTAATAACTTTTTAAATCTTCTCATAATTTTTACCTCCAATATCATGCGTTTTTTTTTGCTAACTCGTTGTCGAAAAACTGTTTACAACCGGTTTAATTTACGTAAATTTTAAACTGTTTTTCGTCCCTTGCATGTTTTGATGATATAACCTTTGTCGGTTATTGTCAATATTAAGTGTTTTATTTATTGTTTATTCGGCATTATGCACAAATAACGCTCGATTGCATTATAGGGTTCGCAGGTGTTTTATTATTTTTTACGTAAATATTTTACGATATGTCATACTTATGGGATTTGTAGTGTATGATTGACACCCGTTACTTGTCACCTTGTATCTTGTAATCTTGTCCTTTGTCTCCGGTACCACTTCCCCGGGAATTTTCTCTTTTGGGTGTGGTTACAGCAACTTGGACACAAAATTGTATCCTTGGGAACTTCTCAGGCGAAAAAGATACAATCTTCCAAGGTCTTGTGTATAAACGCAAAAAATCCGCCAGAAAGATACAATTTTCTCTCTAACGGATTCTTTTTTAGATAAAAAGATACAGTTTCTAACTCTGTCCGGCACGGACTAACTAAAGATGTCATATCACCTTAGTCTGTCCGGCATGGACTCATGGAAGATTTCCTTCCATGCAAGCCTGAGCTGTTTTGGCTCGACCTGATACGGCTGAACTCCCACATACTTTGGAAGCTGTTCTTCACTTACCAGGGACTTGGCAACGACTGCCGCGGCCGCCCTTCCCTGCTCGTATGGTCTCTGTGTGCTGAGTCCTTTGACTATTCCTTCCTCCATGCACCGGGCTATACCATGGTCAAGATCAGTTGTGAACACCGCCACATCCTCCCTGCCAAGCTCCTTAAGTGCCTTTATAGCCAGAAGTGCCGGGCGATCCCAGCTCACATACATTGCCTCAATTTCAGGATTGGCAGTTATCACATCCTTGGCTACCTGATATGCATTGGATATCTCTCCAAAACTCCTGATCGTAACTATGTCAATATCAGGATAACTGTCCTTGATTATTCTCTCGGCAGCGTTATCTCTGACTCTTGTTCCATAGAATGCCGCCCCATGAATAATGAAGCCTGCCTTTTTTTTCTTATTCTCCTTGCAGTATTCCCCCAGCATTCTTCCAGTGTTCGTTCCGTTCTCCGACTCATTTACTGATACACAGGACACATAGCTGTTCTTGGACATGCCATCCGGAACATTGCTTATGAACACCAGCTTTGACACCTTGGAAAGCTCCTGAAACTTCTCTCTGGTACGACTATCATCCGCCGGAATAGCTATAACTGCGTCTGGCTTCTGAAGCCTTATTCCATCGAGCTGTGCATTCTGAAGTTCAGAGTCAAAGTGTGCATCCATAACCGACACCACATCTATTCCAAACTGCTCAAGCTCCTCTCGGATACCCTTCTCATGGAGCTCCGCCCAGGACGTACCGGTATAATGAAATGATATGGCCACTCTGAAATGTCCTGCCTTCAGCCTCTGTTTTTCCTCCTTCGTCAGCACCACGGAATCCGGGGCAGCTGCCTTATCTCCAAATGGTCCATTATCCAGCATCTTGGTGGATTTCCTGACAACCAGTTCCACATCGGCATAGCAGTCATGGGATATGGCCGCACCTGTGTTGATCTTCTCAAAAAGCATTCCAACTGCCTTGGCGCTTAAGCCCTTCACATCTCTTCTGATTATGGTAAGCGGAGGATATGTAAGTTCCGACCAGCTCTCATCACCAAACCCAACCACAGATATCTCTCCCGGACAGTCGATTCCCATATCTCTCAGCGTCTTCATGAGATAGAGCGTTATTCTGTTGCCTCCCGCAAGGACCGCGGTCGGCCTGTACCTGCGGAGCGCCTTCTGGATGACGAGCATACAGTCATCCTCGCCATTTTCCAGGGTCACATCCACTATATTTGCATCATTTGTATTGATGTTGTACTTCTCCAGCGCATTTAAAAAGCCCCTGGTCCTCTCGTCCTTCGTCGTGCTGTCCGTGCTCTCCCGGAAGAACAATACATTCTTGTGTCCGCTGGACAACAGATAATCCGCCCCTTTGAATATCGCCTCACGATCCCTGAACTCAACGGAATCTATTCCCTCACCGAGTATATTTCTCTCCACACAGACAAATGGAACACCCGACTGTATGAGCTTTGTGTAGTTAGATGCCACATCGCTCACCGGCGCATGTATGATACCCGCAACCTTCTTGTTCACCAGAAGTCCGGCAAGCACCTGCGCCTCCTCCTTGAGATCATTATCTGTTATCGCCACAAGGAACTGATATCCTTGTACACTGACAAGCTGCTTCACATAAGCTACCACATCTCTGTATATCGTACTCTCTATATTCGGGATGACCGCAACGATAGTTGACTCCCGGCCAACCAGCAGTTTTCTCTCCTTATCTGCTATCTTATTCTGATATCCGGTCTCTACTATGATCTTCTCTATCTTATCCACAAGCTCAGGTCTTACATACCTTGTCCTGTTTATAACATGTGATACAGTGGCTATGGACACCCCGGCCATATCCGCTATTTCTTTTATCGTAACCTTGCTTTTACTCATACAGCATCCTTTCTCCCTTGTAAGCCATATACATCAGTTCTGCCAATTGATATTCTCCCCCTGGATAAGCGGATATCTGGCAAGCGAACTGCTATCCAGATCCTCTCTGTTCATATCCACTGCATTTATCTGATGACCCTCGTAGGTATTGTAATAGTATATTCCCTTGTCAGCATTGCAGCAGGACGTGTATATGGTGATCTCATATTTGTCCGCTGCCACCTCGCAGCAGCCCCTCTGCTGATCCACAGAGCCAAGTATATGGAAGAACTGGCCCACACTCTCAGCCTCTGAATCTGCGGACATACTGTTCTGTTTTACAAATGCCACCCTGGCAAATCTCGACGTGGATGACAGGTCTCCCGGAAGTCCTATGGCCCCCATGCCACGGCTGTAAGTGACAAGTCCCACCTCCGGGGCAAATGTGTTCACCGGCTGCTTTGGTGACAGCCCCATATACTGATTGAGCAGGAACATCTGCTGAGGAAATGGCGGGTTGTTCGTGAGAACCCCAACCGGATTCTCATACACATGCAGCCCATCTGCCATACACTCTACAGTTATAGCTCCATTTCTGTCTGCAATGATCCAGTGGAGCTGCGCTGTAGGAAGCTGCTCAGAAAATGGTGTGCCGGTCAGGTTCATCCTGTCCAGAGCTACCCTTGCCTCACCCACGCTGGCACAGCTTCCGAGTATCCACGGGATGAACTCGTACTGGGCTACATTGTCCCTCTCACCACTCTCATCCGCTTCCTGATACACTGCATTTCCAACAAAATTCAGGCCTGCCATTCCAAGGCCCTTCTCATTTATAGCATCATAGTAGAGAGGATAACCGCCTGCCACATGTGCCATTCCTATCATGGCATAATGGTTGTCCTTCCTGCCCATATATCTGAATTCAAACGGATAATTTCTCGGAGTCACGGTGATCTCATCGCCGTACGAGAATTCATAATCCAGCGTTCTTCCAAAATAGAAATCCTTTGTCTTATATGTCGCTGCTGTACACATATTTTGTCTCCTTTCAAATCTCTGCAGATAATCATATCGTCAGTTCAAAGCCATAACAGCTCTTTTCAAAGCCATAGTGCTCGTAGAATCCATGTGCCCCTGTCCTCGGAAGTCCGGAATCAAGGGTGATGGCCTTGCATCCCCTCTGCCTTGCAAGCTCCTTTGCATGATCCAGAAGTGCCACACCATATCCCTTGCCGCGGTCCTCCTCTCTTGTTATGAGGCTTGACACATAGCATGTGAGTCCCGACATCCAGAATGTATTGAAATAGTCTCCATGGCACATGCCCCTGCAAATGCCTTCATCCCATAATAAAAACGCAAAGCTGCGTTCGTCATTTATAACGTCCATATATACTTTGCGTATTTCTTCCCTGTCATATGTATTATATGTCCATAATTTTTCTATAAAATCAAATACAATATCAAAATCCTCTGCTGCCGCTTTTCTGATCTCCATAATTATATTCTCCTTTCCATTGAACACCAGCCATGCAAAATTTGCCTTCGGCAAATGGCTGGCGCTGCATGTCAAGCCTCAGCCCACTTAAACTGACTTTGCACCGTCAACTAAATTACAGCCAATGCTTACATTATAAAATATCAAAGTGATTATTAACAGACCGTCACTCATAAATTTATTATAAAATATCCCGGTAAAAAGTGAGGAGGCAGATACGCACAACACTGTATCTGCCTCCTCACTTTTATATCTTTGTCTCCACATCCGGGAATTCAAGTACTATCTCGAATCCATTCTGCCACTTTGAATTTGCCGTCACTGTGATACCCAGATCATGCGCCATCTCACTGACAAGATACAGTCCCATGCCCGTTGCACGCTTTCTGTTCTCACCCGAATCACCCGTGACACCCTTCTCGAATATGTATGGCATGTCACAGCTCTTTACACCTATGCCATTGTCACTCACGGACAGCAGCTTTTTGTTGCCCGCCGTCCAGAAGTCAAATGATATCTCCGGCTGTTCATTTGTGTATTTCATGGAATTGCTCACAAGCTGACCGAGTATAAACTGCAATCCCCTGCGGTCACTGTACACTGTTCCGTTCTCAAGACATTTTCTGACCCGTATGCCCTTCTCCTCAAGCAGTGATCTGTAGTCAGCTATCACCTCATCCACGCATTCTTCCACATCTACGCTCTCCATGAGATAATCCTTGGAATCGCTTTTCAGTCTGGCGTAGTAGAGCATCTGATCCACATAGTTCTGCATCTGGCTGGTCACATTGTCCATCTTCGTCACAACATTACGAGGCAGCTCATCTCTCCTGTTGTCCACCACAAATGTCAGCAGAGAGATGGGGGTCTTGATCTCATGTGCCCAGTTCTCCACATACTCCTGATAGTCCCTGAGCTGTCTGCCACTCTGCATCACTGAATCTCTCAGATCGTGAAGCTCCTCCGACAGCACGCTCACATATTCCTGTTCAGAAGCCCCGCACAGGCTCCTCATTTCTATCTCGCTCTGTTCATCCGGGGCAGTGACAAATCTCCTGAACGCCTCAATCTTCTTCCTGTCCTTTATACACAGCACCGAGCACACCGCCGCGAACAGTATCACAGTGAACACGCCAACCAGCACCCTTATTCTGACAAATGCCTCTGGCGCCACAAGCCACATGAAGAAGCAGAACGCCACGTCCGTCAGAAGCAGCAGACCAAGCCAGACAATATTCTGTTTTATAACAAGTCCAAATCTTTTCATATTCTCTCAATTACTCAAGCTTGTATCCAACGCCTCTTACAGCTATGATCTTTGCCTTCATATCCAGTCCCGCCATTGTCTTTTTGAGTCTTGTAAGATTCACCTGCAGGGCATTTTCATCTATATACTCCGATGTGCCCCACACTGCCTCACAAAGCTTCTCCTTAGACACGACATCTCCTCCGCTTGTCATAAGTGTTTCAAATATACGTCCCTGATTCTGTGGAAGCACCGCAGATCTCCCATCTATATACAGAGTGTATGTCTGAGTGTCCAGAAGAAACCCTTCTCCTTCGATCAGGTTCTGTCTGCCCTCGTACCTCTTGAGCACATTTGCCACCCGGGCCAGAAGCCGCTCACGGCGACATGGCTTCGTGAGGAATTCATCAGCGCCCAGTTCCAGCGCATGGAGCTCGTCCTTTAGCTGGTCCCTCGATGTGAGAACCAGCACAGGGACAGAGCTCCGCCTCTTGATCTCCCGGCATATGTCAAAGCCGCTCCTGCCAGGAAGATTGATATCCAGCAGAAGAATATCCGGAGCCATGTCCAGTATCTGTTCTATTATGTTGTCAAATCCATCTGGCTTAACTGCCCTGTATCCTGCCTTTGTCAGCATATCCAGAAGTTCATCGCACATGAGGACATCGTCCTCAACCACCATCACACACTTCACCGTTTACTCAACCCTTTCCGGTGTCATCATCGCCATGAGATATCTGTTGCTTGAGCGTTTCACCGCTGTCATATAGATATATTCTACCACACACAACAGAATTATCATAACCGCAGCTATGATAAGTATCTGTTTCACTCTGCCGCGCATGAATTCTGACAGAATTCCCGTGAGCAGAGCACGCACACCGAATATACTGCTGACCGCCGCCACGGCAACCGGGATTCCAAAATACCAGCCCACCTGTCTGTTTGCTGAGCTGCAGAGCATTTCGTATGTCGCGCCAAGCTTCACAAGGGTTCTGTACCTTCTGCCGGACTTTCTCTGTCCCATCAGGAACTGAACACCGATTATGGTATTTGCAATTATGAGGAACACCACCGCCAGATAAAGCGTTATATATCCTGCAGCCACCGTGTAGAACATATTTCTTCCTATGTTCTGCAGATAACTCTCGCAATCAGCGTTTATGCTCTCAAAATCTATGCCGTCAAGCTTCTCATTTTCATCCATTATGGCTTTCATGAGGCCCTTACCGTCCACGATATCCTTTTTGAGAATGGCGTTTACATATAACTCGTAATTGTCATTTGTCAATCTGGTAAATGTATCATCGTCCACGATAAGTCCGAACGACAGGGTTATCGATGAATCTGTCACGATCTTCGTGGTCTGGACCTCTCCGATCAGATGATACTCATCTCCTCTTACATCCACCTCCGGACTCTCTGCCAATACCTCATTCAGTAAACCCCCGCGGTAATCAGTAAAGAAATCCGTATAGAGTGCCAGTTCATTTTCTCCGAGCTCCAAAGGCTCCTTTCCCGCAGCCTCAAGCACCTTGTTGTACGCACTCTCCTGGATCAGGTAAGGGTATGTCATGTAAGACATGTTATTTATAAGCACATCCCTGTCCTCTGAAGCTTTGAGTTTTTCAAGCTCAGATATGACATTCCCCACGTTCACAGCATCATCATGGGACTCATTTTCACCCATCTTTATATAACCAAGCTTCATATCGAATACGTCCGAGAAATCCTCCAACACGCCGGCTTCCTCCAGCTTCGCGCGGATATTCCTGCTGTCCGCCTCAGCGTCATCCCCATATGAGGCAAATGTATAATCGAGCACATGATACATATTCTGTCTGGATATACATATGCCAACGCCCGAACCGCAGCAGCACAGAGCGCCGAGTATGAGTATCGAGCTTATTGCAAGCGTTCCAGATTTTGTTACTACATTTTCGTGTATCTGCCTGAAACCGAACACAGCAAGTGGTTTTGAGCCATTTGCACGTCTGGCCAGTGCATCAACAAAGAGCCTGAGACCGAAAAACAGCAGGAACATGCCAACAAATCCCAGTGTTATGGTGACCGCCATATATTTTACGCTGATCCACGAATAGCCGCCTATTCCCTGACAGTATGCAATGACCAGCGCAACAAGACCGAAGACTGCACTCACACCATACACAGGAGCCGGAAGCTGTTTCTTCTCTGTCTCCGGTGTATCTACAAGGAGATCGCCTATCTGCTTTCTTGCAAGCTTACCGCTCAGTATGAGAAATGCTGCAAGCTTTATCGCTACAAATCCAACAGTTGTCAGTATGACTGCCTGCAGTGAAAATGATACGTGATGACCTATAACGCCAAGACCTACCAGTCTGGCTGTGAGAAGGCTGACCACCTCAGACACCAGGATCGCTATAGGAAGTCCGATGAGCAGAGCCACTACGCTGCTGCCCAGATCCTCCGCCATCAGCAGGGCAAAAAGCTTTGATCTTCTCATCCCCATCATTATATACATTCCAAATTCGTGCCTCCGTCGTTCGAGCTGGTATTTGCTTGCATAGTATATAAGAAAGAACAACATGACCAGTGAAAATACATAGAACACCGCCGCTATCTGAAGAAGACTGTTCACCGCATCGCTTTCAAGACTTCTCAGGAATATCATCACATCCTGATGGGACAGCGCCAATATGATATAAAATGCCACTATGGACACAACCAGCGAAGCGAAGAACAGACCATTCTCTTTCCTGCTTCTCCTGCTGTTCCTCATTGCGAGTTTAAAGAACATTTGCGCTGCCTCCTCCCATCTGCGCCATCAGCTTGAGTATCCTCTCATAAAACTCCTGCTGCGACTCTCTCTCCATATCTCTTCTGAGCTCATGGAATATCCTGCCATCCTGTATGAAGAGTATCCTCTTGCAGAAGCTGGCCGCATTTGAGTCGTGGGTCACCATAAGTATGGCAGTGTTGTCATCCCTGTTCAGTCCCAACAGCTTCTCCATGAGTGCCTTTGCATTTCTTGAGTCGAGTGCTCCGGTCGGCTCGTCCGCAAGAATGATCCCCGGATTAAGTATGAGCGCTCTGGCGGCCGCAACCCTCTGTCTCTGACCACCAGACATCTGCGACGGGAATTTGTCAAGCACGTTATCTATCTCCAGATATGATGAAAGCTTTTCCAATCTGCTTCTGCTCTCATCCTCGGATACACCGTGTATTGACAACGGAACCATAATGTTCTCTCTGCCTGTTAGATTGTCCAGAAGTTCAAAGTTCTGGAACAGATAACCTATCTCCCTGCCTCTGTACTGCGCAAGCTTCGCACCTTTAAGCACCTGTATCTCTTTGCCCTGGAACTCTATGGTTCCGCTGTCAGGCTTTATGACCGTTGCGATACAGTTCAGCAGTGTGGACTTTCCCGATCCACTGCTACCCATGATGCCAAGGAACTCCCCCGGCATGACCTGAAATGATATGCCGTCCAGAGCCTTAGTCTGGTTTGGCTTTTTGCCATAGTATTTCTTCAGTGATTCTATCTTTAATAAACTATCCATATTGTTCACCTTTCTTATTTTCATGGGGCCGGAGTGCTATCACGGACTTTTGCTCGTTGCCCACGTTAATACAAAAGCAGCGCCGCTCTGATATCATAATATCAGAACGACGCTGTGATTAACACTTACACCTCTTGTAAGTTTTCCTCTCGGATAATCTGTATGTTTTATTGGATCTACTCTGCATCCTCAGTCTTTGGGATCTCGTGGACATCCATGTTCTTAGGAAGCACAAGATTCAGAATGATGGCAACTATGAATACAACAGCCACACAGTTCTCAGCAAATACCGTCTGCACGATCTTAGGGAAGATCTGGATAAGGGAGCCTATTCCTGCAATTATCATCGCGCTCTGAATTTGCTGTTTTAGCTTGTTCTTTACTCATTTTCTTTCCTGTATTTTTTTGTCCATTTCAACAGAAATGATTCTACCATAGTTCGTGCAATATAGACATGTTTTTTTGTCGCTTTTTCCTAATTTTTTTAGTATAATGTAAATGCTAATTTTAAAAAATGGAGGGATAACTATGGCATGGTATGATGAGGCAGTATTTTATCACATTTATCCATTGGGACTTGCAGGAGCCCCTAAACAGAACGACTACGGTGAGCCTGTTCACCGCTTAAACACCCTGCTTCCATGGGTGGATCATATAAAGGAGATCGGCGGTTCAGCACTGTACATCGGACCACTCTTTGAGTCAGTCGGACACGGCTACGAGACTACAGATTACAAGAAGCTCGACTCCCGTCTCGGAACAAATGAGGACCTGACAGCATTTGTGGCTTACTGCCATGAACAGGGAATAAAGGTCATCTTCGACGGAGTGTTCAACCACACAGGCCGTGACTTCTTCGCATTCAAGGACATCCAGGCAAACAGAGAGAATTCACATTACAAAGACTGGTACTGCAACGTGAATTTCTGGGGCAACAACGAGTACAACGACGGTTTCTCTTACGACAACTGGGGAGGCTATAACCTTCTCGTCAAGCTGAATCAGAAGAATCCGGCTGTCGTTGACTATATATGCGATGTGATTCGTTTCTGGGTGAGTGAGTTCGATGTGGACGGAATCAGACTTGACGCTGCGGACGTCCTTGATTTTGATTTCATGAAGGCACTGCGCCGCACAGCAAATGAAGTGAAGCCGGATTTCTGGCTCATGGGTGAGGTCATCCACGGCGACTACAGCCGCTGGGTAAACGGCGAGACTCTTCACAGTGTCACCAACTACACACTTCACAAGGCTCTGTACAGCGGCCACAATGACCACAACTATTTTGAAATCGCGCACACTGTAAGACGTCTCCAGAACATGGGAACATTAAAGCTCTACAACTTCGTAGACAACCATGATGTGGAGCGTATCTATACAAAGCTTACCAATAAGGCTCATTTTGCACCTGTACATGTATTGCTCTACACTCTTCCGGGTGTGCCTAGCATATACTACGGTTCAGAATTTGGCATTGAGGGACGCAAGGAATATGGCTCGGACGACAGCTTAAGACCAGCTCTCAATATAGAAGATTACAAGGATTCAGTAAAAACTAACCCTTGCACAGCACTCATCGCCGCACTCGGCAAGGTACGTCAGGCCGTTCCTGCACTGTCATATGGCAGCTACGATGAGCTGATGCTCACCAACAGACAGTTCGCATACGCGAGGGATCTTGACGGAACACGTGTCATCGTGTCAGTGAACAACGACGATGCCCCAGCCGGAATGCACCTTGCAGCAGGGAACTGCACAGCATACATCGGCGCCCTGTCAGGCGAAAAGGTATCTGTACAGGATGGTCATATCAACATAACCCAGCCTGCAAACAGTGGTGAGATCTGGGTGCCTGAGGGAACAGACCTGGATGTAAAGCCGGTTAAGGTTGTGACGAAGACTGATAGCGAAGCTAAGACCAACACAGAAGATAAAGCAGCATCTGAAACAGCTACCGATGCAAAAGGCAATAAGGAAGCTGAACCAAAGATAGAATCCAAAGGCATTGTGACTGCTACAGAATCTGCAGATGCTAAGAAAAACACTACTGATATTGAGAAGAATACTACTGCCGCCAACGAGGTAAAAGATTCAGCCAAGGACGCTTCTGCCCAAGCTGCCGCCGACACCCCGGTTGATCCAGAAACCATCACAGTTGACTGGAGCAAGTCTCCGGAATCCATGACAGTTCCTGAACTTCAGGCTGCAATCCTGGCAAAGCTTGCCGGAAACGGACCTGTTGACGCACAGATGAAAAAGACAGTCGTAGATAATATCTGGCACGACTCTCTCGTCAATTGGCTGAAGAGTTTCAGATAAAATTACGTAGAAACAGCCAGGTGCATATTCTCCAAATTGGAGAACATACACCTGGCTATTTTTTCACCTAAAAATCAACAAATTGCAGCCTGCGGCCATCAAACCTGATATAACCATCAAAAAAACTGCTGACCATATCGCCTGACTGCTGAATATACCACTGTTTTCCAGATAAAATTCGTACGGATTTTCTGGATTGATATAAAGATATACCACATCGCCTTTACTTATATTCAGTCCATATACATATGTCTGCTCATACACTTTATACTGCTTATCCCTGTATGTAAATTCAAATACTCCCGCCTCCGGATATCTTCTGCCAGCTCTCATATCCTGTCTCATATCTGCACGTACATCATGGCATACAGCTTTCACAGTAAATGAACATCTTCGCTCAAGCGCTTTTCTCTTACATATCACAGAGAGCAGTGTTATTGCACTGACCACAAAGAATGCACAGGCAAATATCTCTGCATAAAATGCTCCAACATTGCAATTTTCTCTCCCCAATATCCGTTCCGGGAGCAATACTATCTTATCCGCGAAAGAGCCATCTTTCACAGCACACGCCGCCAATATCAGCGCCGATGCAGCACCGGCAAACACAGATATGAACACTATACCGATGATGCTCCCCCGCTTTCGCTTCTTAATCATCGGAATAAGAGTCTTTAGAATTATGACAAGAACTATCCCGGCAAAAAACTGCCCCACAACAAGCATAACAGCATCCGTTCCGATCTCACTTGCAACAAATCCGGCTATAATACTGGCAACAAACCATATGCCAAATATTACGCCTCCAATTTTCTCAGGCATAGAAACATTTTTTTCTTCTAAATTGTTATTTCCCATATACCCCACCTCTCAGCAAATATCCCGCAGCGATCCTACTGCTCCCTGAACTTTATCTCGCCCGTAGCAGCATCCATGCTGTCCACTATCGCAAGCGACTCAAGATGATATCCGAGATTCCTGATGACCTGACCACCTGTCTGGAAGCCCTTCTCAACTGCGATTCCGATTCCCTCTACGCTGGCGCCTGCTGACTTGACTATGGAGATGAGTCCCTGAAGCGCACATCCATTTGCAAGGAAATCATCTATGATAAGAATCTTGTCCTCCGGATTTATGAATTTTTTGGATACGATAACCTGATTCTTGCACTTGTGTGTAAATGACTCAACCTCTGCCACATACACATCGCCCTCTATATTGATGCTCTTTGACTTCTTCGCAAATACAACAGGCACGTCAAAATGTCTGGCAGCAACACAGGCAATGCCTATTCCGGATGCCTCTATAGTAAGGATCTTGTTGATCTCTGTTCCCTCAAATCTCTTCTTGAACTCCTCACCGATCTGATCAAACAGACGTATATCCATCTGGTGGTTCAGGAAACTATCCACCTTGAGAACATTGCCCTCCTTTACTATTCCATCCTTAGTTATTCTCTCTTCCAAAAAATTCACGTCGTAATTCCTCCTTGAATACCTGTCAAATACGAATCCGTCCGTACTCGCTCATTCTCTAAGTTCCAAACGCCATCTTCACCAACACTTTTATGCCATACGGAAATTATCCTCATCTCAATCTGACGTTACTGATTCGTATGTAATCATAATTATAGACATAATACAACAACAATCTAAGTTTTTCCACCCTAATTATATACATTCATATACAACTTTTACATGCGGTGTATTCAAGTAAATCACCACCGAACACAAATCTCACAATCACTAGATAAGTCCCCTGTTAGATGCCTCCCTAACCGCCCCGGCCTTATCAGTCACCCCGAGTTTCCTGTACACCTGGTTCAGATGATACTTTACATTCGCCTCCGACATGTTGAGTCTGTCCGCTATCTTCTGTCTGGACAGCCCCTCTGCCTGCAGTTTAAGTATGGCTGTAGCAGTCTCACTGAGCTGAACATCATCCACTCCCGCTTTCATATATCCGGGGTAGTATCTCGTCATACTCTCAGTCTCCTTCTGCAGTTGTCTGAAATATGCCCTTCTTGCGGCTATCTCCTTGTCGTCAGCACCATCTTTCTCGACTTTCCATCCACAGGTATTTATAAGAGTGTTCACTGCTGCGCCTTCCCTGGATATAACCCTTGTGAAGCTGTATTCCATCGCAGTATCCATAGCATGGCACATTGCCTTTTTCCAGTCATCATTTTTCAATCGCTGCAAAGCTACAGCCATCAGCACACTACATTCTATCCCTATATACGTACGGGACATCATCTCAGCATAATATCTCAGCTTTGTCAGCAGCGAATATGCCTGTTCATTCCGTCCGCTTTGAAGGTATACTCTCACTTTGGTTAGATAGATAAACCTGTCATATATCCTGAATTCAACATTTTCATCCGGAGCATTTTCCATCCAACCTGTAACACAGGCTCTATCTCCTCTGTACAGGCTGCATCTGGTCTCAAATGCATATATATTGGGAAGGAGATTTTGTCCTTCCTCTTTTTCAGCCTTTCCCTCTATTCCATTCAAAACCTCAAGAGCCTCCTGTGGCTTTCCGTTCTGCAAATGCAGCCACGCCAATATACCATCAGCAACAAAGCACTGCTCTATTTTCCCTCCTGCTTCCGCCTGCATTCTGCCCTTTGCCGCAAGAGTTGCCACTTCATAATTATCTCCGCTCTTTTCAAGAAAACTCTCCGCCAAAGCAAGATTTACAAGGCCTTTTCCATATTTTCCAAGCACAAACTCAACTATCCTGCCAACCTTCGATGCCAGCTCTCTGTCTCTCTTGCTCCACTCACAGAAATCTTTTCCACCGTTCATCATTGAAGGCAGATTGGATGTAACCGACCATTCCTGTATTCTTACCTCCTTATTAAAGACCATTGTGTATGCTGACTTCAAAAGCTTTAATACATCAACACTTCCTCTGTGCGGCAGACCAATATCCAGATACAGCAAAAGCCCCTTTGCATTTTTCCTGGCACTTCCCTGGTTTTCATCTGCATATAATTTTAGTCTGTCGTACCATCTTTCACTCTCATCAGGATTTAGAAGGAGTGACTGCAGCATGCTCATACCACACATAAGCTCAGGACTTTTCTCGATGACATGATCCGGAAGTTCCAGGTAATATTTTTTCAGATCATAGTAATAACCACTGTTCGCCGCATGTCTGGCATTATCGACAAGTATTGAAACTATTCGCTCTGTAACTCCTGCATTTTCATACATCTCTAGAGCTTTCCTTATATCTCCGTTAAGTCTGTAAAACAGTCCGGCATTCTCATACAGGCCTCTTATACGCTCTTTCTCGTACTTCCGCTTAAGACGTCTGCGCATAGAGACCCTCATGTGAAACTGCAGTTGATATTGTGTATTGCCATCCTTATCCATCCGGCTGGTCATAAAGTTTCCAAGCCACTTTGCCCTCTCGATCAAAAGCTCACTGTCACTTCTTCCGGTTATCATCTCAGCCTGTTTTGTTGTAAACTCATCCACCACGGATATTTCCATGAGAAATTCCTGCATTTCCACATCCCAGTTATCATACACATGATACTCAAGGTAATTACACATCTCATCCTCAACGCGTCTCGAAAAATCATTATACATATCATCTGTTATCTCGCTTGTATATGCCATTTCCATGTATTTGATGTGGCACATCTCCACAGCCAGCGGAAGTCCTGTAGTCTCATAGTACATTCTCTGCACTTGTGCCTCATTGATACTAAATCCAGCGTATTCAGCATACTTCTTTATATCCTCCAGACTGAACATAAGCAGCTTGCTGTCCACCACATAAAATCCTTCTTGAAATCTTACAGCAGAAAGCCATGGGGGAACCGGACACCGGCCAACGAGTATAACCCATACGTCTTCTCTTCTAATGAGTTCTATGATCTGCTCCCTCACTGTGTCCACATCCCCCCATGAGAGCTCGTGCAGATTATCTATGACAATTATTTTTCTTGCGTTGCTGCTTTCTACCACAAGGTCATCCGGTCTGATACCGCCGGCATCCACCACCATGTACTTACGTGTTCCAAGATATCTGCTAACAAGAGTCGTCTTTCCCGAACCACTGACCCCGAATATATATGCAGTTACATTCCCTTCATCCGCTGTCTTCAGAAGCCTCCAGGCTTTTTTCGGTTTTATAAAACAGCCTTTATTACCCGAAGCCGTATTCCCCATATGTACAAATCTCCTTTTCTCACTTTTTAATCCCGGTATAGATAATCAACACCCTGTATATATCAGCAAAGGTGCCTGCATCCAGCCCCAACGGGCCGGATATCAAGCACCTCATGCAGCTACTATTTTTATTTTACTATAATCTGCACAGCCTGTGTAGTGCCATTTACAGCAATTACATAGACCGTACACTTTCCTGCGGCCTTTGCCTTTATTCTTCCTTTGGCATCAACTGTAGCAACATTTTTATTTGTACATGCATACAAATACCTTGCACCATGTGTGCCATTAAGCACCATCTTGCTGGCATCTGCCTTGGTATATCCAGGTTTAAGCTGAATCGTCTGCTTAACTCCCAACACGTAACTCTTCCGTGGAAGCAGAACCTTCTTGATGTTGGTATATTTGCTGCTATTGGTAACTATATGAAGCATGACACTATTGTCTATATACTTCTTCTTACCATTTACCAGCTTATATGCCTTTACTCTCAGCTTGATCATATCTAACTTAGCAAGTGATTTGCCATTAATGCCGGATATTGTAACTCGGGTTGCCGATGCGCCCTTTACCGATTTAATAAGACTTTTCGAGTCAAATTTTACATAGCACTTCTGTGCATATATATCATATCCGTCAGCCTTGTTAACCTTACCCCACACAACTGTCACTTTGTTTCCAGATACTACTGCATGGATATTCTTATTGATACCAGCTGTATTTTGTGCCGGTATTTTTGCTACAAACCTGGCATTGATTTTCATATTCTTATTTGCAGCAACCTTTACCGAAGTTTTTGTACTCTTGAAGCTTCCTGTCCAGCTTCCAAGTTTACAGCTATTTGCCGCCTTTGCTGTGCAGATAAGAACCGTTCCCTCGATCACTGATGCACCATTCTTAACTGTTTTGCCTTCCGCAGTCCTGATTGTGATCGATCCGTTTTCAGTCTTTCCAATAGCTACCTTCACATACCTGAACTTGAATGCCGCGCTTATATTCATGTTCTTTGTCACCGTAAGTTTCACTGTAGTACCAGTCTTGCCTTTGGCATCTCCGCCCCAGGCTGACAGATCACAATGCTTTGCAGGAATTGCCTTGCAGATGATATCTGTGCCTTCCTGAACCAGCTGTCCGTTAGATATCTTCTTACCGTCAGCTGTTGTGACAGTTACCGTACCATTCTTCACTGTGGCAATACTTACCTTCGCATATCTTGCCTTGAAGGCTGCTCCCACTGTGATACTTTCGTCAAGGGCTTTTTCAAATGTGCTCTCAGCCTGATCTGCCGCATCCTCTGTCCATTCGTCAAAGTCATAGTACATATCCGGTGTTGCTGTGTATGTAAGAACAGTTTTCTCGTCAATCATTTCACCGTTCTTCACCTCTGTGCCATCTGGCTTTGTCACCTTTATGTTTCCATGCTCTGTATCTGCTATTGTTACAGAGTAAAGCTTAACTGCATCAACTTTAAACTCCATATTCTTTGTGACGTTTACATCACTTACAAGATATGCTCCTGTCTCAGTTCCATCCTCTGCAAGCACTGGCTGGACTGACATGATATTCTCTGACTCCTCTGAATCTTCAGCGTTCTCTGGTTCATCAATGATTATATCTCTGATTCTCCAGCCCTCAGCAGGTGTAATAACAACACTCGCATCTCCGTTCTCTCTTACCATATTATCAAGAACTACGCCATTGTCATTCTTGAATACCACATTGTCTGGTATCTTTGTAAGGTCTGTTATAGTGTAAGCTGTCTCCGGTGTGCTTTCACCACCTGCAGTCTCTATCAGATTATTATCTCTGTCATAATTTCCCTCTACAGGAATGGCATATCCAACTCTGTCAACAAGCTCTGCACTTACCTCTATGCTGTTTGTAACATCATTTAAAAGTATCTCGTTGGTAAATCCAAAGTCAGTGCCAGACTCTTCCTTGACAACCTTTCCGCCTCTGATGTACTTAACTGTCCATGCCTGGATCATATAATCATCAGAAGGTGTTATGGCAAATCTTACATCCTTGCCAGAACCTATTCTCACTAAGTTATTCTCAGCATTTATTGGCTTAAGTCCGCTTATATCTCCATCCTCGCCGACATAACCTGTACTGATGTCTATATTGTCATATTTCTTAACTTCATCCTCATTCTTGAATATTACATTTACAAGAAGTGATGGTGCGATATATGCATATATCTCTGCATCCTTTGTTATGCCTGTCAGCTTGTATGTGAGTTCATCTGAATCAACATCTGCTCCGTCAACTGTCCAGTGCTCAACTGTGTTGTATTCATCCTTCGGTGCAACTGTAATTGTAAGATCCTTATGTCTCTTGAGCTTAACCTCTCCTGATACGATCTCAAGTTCCTCACCGTCAGAAGATGCAGTGATCTTCGCCGATCCGGTTCCTGTTGTACCTACCTTAACTGTATACTCTGGAATCTCCACAAACTTAACATATACTGCCACATCTGTGTAAATAGTCTTCACCTCATAGGTAGTCTGCTCCAGTTCAGTGCCTTCTATAGCCTGTGTACACTCAGGATCAAGATACCAGCCCTCGATCATCTGGCCATCTGCAGGAGCTGCCGTAAATACTGCATCTCCGCCGGATACCTGGCTATCGCCACTTGTGATCTCAGCCTTCTCGTCCAGTCCATATACCGCTGTCACAGTTCCCAGAGCAGTATCATTTGCCTCAAAGGTTATAACTGACTTGAGTTCCTGCTTAGCAAAGTGAGCAACAACATCTATGTCAGATGCCACCTTGTCAACCACAAATACGTTGCTGCCAAGCTCCTCTGCTGTGTAATCCTTTGTTCCCTCTGCTGTCTTTACTGTGTATCCCGTACACTCCATATACAGATCCGGAATAGCCGTAAACTTAAGCATTCTGTCGCCTCTGATATCCGCAGACTCTCCATATAGTGTTTCTCCTGATGTCACGTTCTCTGCCTCTATCTGTCCGGCTCCGTCCGCTGACCATGTTATCTTATACACAGGTCTGTCAAACACAGCCCTCACATCAACTCTCGTATCCTTTGGCACTTTGTATGCAAATATCTTCTCTGCCACGCCCTGACTGATTCCATTTACAAGCCAGTCTGCAACTTCGTATCCTTCTGCAGCCGCCGCTGTGAATTCCACATATGAAGCAGCACCTATCATATCTCCTGATTCGAGCACCAGCTTTGTAGATGTGATCATGGCGCTCACCTCACCTGTTCCCTCTGTCTCAGGACCAAATGTGAGTACATCACCAACCAGCTCAAGACCAGCCATAACTGTCACATCAGATGAATCTCCGTCAACCGTGATCTTAAGGGTATCATTTACTTTCTTGTCTGAATATAACTTTATATTCTCCGTCTCGCTTGTCAGCTTATGTCCATTTATGATCCATTCTTTTACATTGTATCCATCATCAGGCACAACCTTGAATGTGATGACAGAATCTCTGTATATGTCTGTGATCTGCGCAGATTTGCTCTCCGTCGCATCACTTATGGTATCTCCTATCTGTATGTATGAAGGGAGATTTTTTCTTGACACATCTGCACTTATAGAGCCGTGTGTCTTTCCTGACGCCTCTCCGGCAGAAGCCTTCTCTATCACTTTCAGAGAATACTCAGCCTTCACGGATGGTGAGATCTTTCTGTATGTGGCATTTACTGTCACATCCCCTGTAAATCCATCTGCCGGAGCACTCCACGTAAACGTGTATCTCTCTGTTCCGGACTCAGAATCCGCAGTCTCAGCCAGCTTTCCTTCTCCGCTGTCCTCCGCAAGACTGAATACATCCTCTCCTGCGTAATTTACCTTTATGTCAGCTATCTCATAATTTCTCTTCACCGCAAATGTGAATTTCAGATCATCCTTACTTGCATATGCGATACATCCGCCATTTGCCAGATCAGAATCTCCTGACCTTGCAGTCATCTCTGTGTCATTTCCTGATGTCCACGACACAACCGGCTGTTTGTAGAAGTATACGACAACCTTTGTATCCTTGCCGAGATATTCTAGTTCATACCTCTGGGCGCCAGTACCTTCTGCCTCAGCATCAACCTTCTCGCCATTTACCTCCCAGTATGCTATCTCGTAGCCTTCATTTGGAGTTGCTGTAAATACTATGTCACTTCCCTGAAGCTGCTTGTCACCGGATACAAGTGCGTCTGTACTTCCTGCAGCCACAGCATCTACCACACCAGCTGCATCATCATCCGCACCATATGTCACCTTGTATCTGTTCGGCGCAGTGTACTTAACTGTATAATCGAGGTCTGAAGCTATATCATACACTGTCATCGTCCTGAGATCCGCTGATATAGTTCCAAGTTCCTGTCCATCTGCTGCTGACCATCCGTCGAGAAGAAGTCCTGACGGAACTGTAACCTGAATGGTTACGTTGTCGCCTCGGCTGACTTCATATATACCGTCTTCACCGCTCTCTATAATCACTGTGCCGTCAACTCGCTGAGCCTTGACTGTGACATCCACACCTGTTGTCACTGTAGTCTTTCCATCGCTTCCAACAGTTACAGGCGAGACTGATATTTTGAAATTCTGTGCTTCTGCAAAATATGCCGTGATAAGTGTATCATCGCTGATCTCCTCTGCATCATATGTGAGAGATGTGTTATTTGTCACTCCATCTTCCGCGAGAACGGTCTCCGGAACTCCATCTTCTCCCGTAACAGTCCAATGATCCAGAACATATCCTGCTGCCGGAACCGCAGTGAGTCTTACCTTCTGTTCTATATGAATGTTTGCACCTGAACCGAACGATTTTCCAATTGTTCCATCCGTCACATAGTTTGCTTTGAGTGTTCCATGAGCCTCATTGTCAGGCTTGTATGTCAGCTTGTGATATACAGGCTCAAAGTTTACTGCTACATTCATGTTTGCTTTCAGCTTATCCATCTGGATCTGGTCATCGCTGCACGCCTTGCCACCGGATGTTCCACACTGTGGATCCGTAACTGTCTTTCCATTTAGTGACCAGCTCTTAACCTTATATCCCTTATGAGGAGTAGCAGCTAAAGTGATCGTTGAGTTCTCAGGGAGTCTTGTTCCACTGTCAACTGTGAGTCCGTCACTGTTTTCATTTCCAGGCTGCTGGTACTTGATTGAAACTGTGCCATGTGTATTTGCCGGTCTGGCAGTAACGGTGTACACGTTTCCTGTCAGTGTGTATGATGCCTTAACCAGGTTTATTATATATTTCTTCTCAAGTTCATTCATAACCTGTGAATGCTGATCGCCCACCTTTACGTATACAACATCTATATCATATATACCCGGCAGCAGCCCACTTGCTCCATCTGATCCGAGCTCGTAATCCCGGTCTCTCTGAGGCATTATGTCGGTATCCCATGCCTTGAGACCTGTTATCACCGCATCCTCGCACTCTCTTACAGAATCATTTACACTTTTCTCTGTATCCTGGGCAGCTATCTCAAGCTGTGCCCTTCCAACATTTATATTCTTCTGAGTCTTGTCTCCGCCATTTGATGCCGTTATCTGGAACATTCCAATAGACTTCGGTATAAACACGCCGTTTGCAAGTTCGTATTTGTCTGTGTCTTCAAATTCTCCTGTCTTATTATTCTTTATCTTAACTGTGTATTCTGAATCGTCCGTGATATCCTGAAGCTTTCCTGTATTGTCGTATGACACTCTCTCCAGAGACATCTTCACTGAATCTCCATATCTTACATTATCCTGCATGGTCAGATTCATGTTCGTCTTTCCCTCAAATGAGGTATATATAGACATCGAGTCAGATATACTGTCGTTGTACTGTTTGTTTCCTGCAAAGTATACATATACGTTGTATATTCCCTGTCCGGATGGCTCCCACTGTGCAGTATAGCAGCCATTTGCTCTGTCGTACTTACCAGCTATGCGCTTGCTCTCAGGCCCTGTAATGACAAATTCCACATCTCCCTGTACATCCTCACCTGACAGTGATTTTGGCTGACAGCTGAGTGTGATCTTGTCTCCTGTATATGTGACCTCTGCCCCTGTGGTCTCAGATCTCACCGTCTTGGTCTGATATACTGATTTGAGATCAGTCTGGACCACCTTGACAGTATCTGACACATTCAGAGTCTTCTTTGAAGTCATCGTAAAACTTCCGCTTTCACTATCTGCCACATAATAGTACACCGTACTGTCTTCACTTCCCGATGTGTTTCCGAGGAGATAGAAGTTCTTGCTGCCATCCTCTGATACCCATTTTGCGAGTATCCTGTCATATGTAACATCATCAGATGCATATGACACCTTTTCACCTGCATAGTCATCTGCATTTACGCTGGTCAGCTTGTAAGTATTGCCATCAATATCTGCGATGAAATCTGATTCACTCACACCATATGCCGCGCCACCCACATCAGATGCTTTAAATGTCTGTGATTCATCCACGTAACCATCGCTGTCCTTTTTGACGCTTACGCTGCATGGATAGTAATTCTCGTTACTATCTTTCCACATATAGTTTGTTCCGTCGCTGACAAGAATATATTCCCTGACTCCGGATGTTACTGTTATAAGATTTCTCTCCTTAGTCACGTTCTCCACCTTTGTAGTCTCTGAGCCCGATGCCCTGACTACGCTGCCATCCGACAGATCTTTATTCTCGGTATCGTTGTGCGCCAGAAGCATGACCTTGCTGTCCGCCTTATTTACAGTGAGTGTCGCAGTCTTGGTGTAGAGTGTGATGTCGTTGTAATAAACTCTGCATCGATATTCGTTTCCATCCATTTCATCACTTACATCAGTAAGTCTGAGCGTAGGATTGCTGCCTCCTGTCGATACGCTTCTCCATCCATTATCTGTATTAACCTGCCAGTTGTATCCAACGCTCTGGTTTACTCCATCCCCATCATAATAAACCGCATTTGCCGCAAATTCTGCATTTCCACCCGCAAACGTATTTGTATCATCAGGGTTCTTTGTTATATGGAAATTAGAACTGTCCTGAAGTGTCGTCGCGGTTGCCGGACGGCTGAACAGACTCTTTGAACCATTTGCCTGAAGAGCCCTCACTGCAAATGTGTAAGTCCTGTTGGAATATAGTCCCTTCACTTCATAGTCAGTAACTGTATATGGCACAACTGCCTTGCTGTTGTAATTACCTCCTGCATCAACGATACAGACCTCATAGTAATCTGCATCATTGGACGGTGACCACTCAAGACTGACACTGTTTCTCGTTGTGTCGACAACAGAAAGTCCCATCGGCATACGCGCCGGACGAACAACATTCTTAACATCATAGCCAATGACGAACACTGAATCACTGTCGCTGTTCAGCTTTGCAGTGTTCACTCGCAGCTGCCAGTCAAATGAGAAGCCTGTGCAGTCTGCCGGAACATTGTCCACCGTTCCACTGTATGTAACACCATTCGAGCTTACATAGGTGTGACCAAGACCCGCATGCTGGCTTGATGTCACACCGACGATGACCTTATTACCGAGTCCTCCGCCTCCGGCACCAAGCTTTTCGTTCGCCTCAATGAACACTTCAGTTGAATACTCGTTCTCATCAGTCACAGATATCGTCTGAGTCTGATCTGCACCAGAGCTGGCATTTACAGAAGAATAATTGTTATTTCCACCTGACTGATAGGCGTACTTTAATTTACCTCCAAGAGTCTGGTATGTAGCAGGGTCTCCCGCTGTGTTATTCAGAATATTATTATATATCTCGTTGAGCCCCTTGCTCCTTCTTGCAACCTTGTCGTAATCTGCCACATCTATGATTGAAGTTGAAGGTCCGAGACATACCGGCATAACCACCGGCTCCCATTTTCTCGCAATCGGATCATATATGGAGTATTCGTAATACATATATTTCAAACAGTACAGAACGACCTGATCAGAACCTCCACCTGCGGCATTATATGTTATCTCATATTCCGTTGTCTTTGTATTTGCATATTCAAAGCTTGCTCCATACGAAAGTTCAACCTCTACCTCACCTGCTCCGATGAGCTGGATCTCCGACGACACATACGCGCCAACTGATATTGACAAGTTAGCTGATACCGTGTTCGATGAACCTTTGCTTGTTGAATATGATGTTCCACCGTTATTTACATATTCATATACTTCCTGAACATCATCAAAATACGGACTTGCCTGAAGGATTGCATAGACCTCTGGATTTGTGTATACCGGATACTCTCCCTCGTACTTTAACCGCACACTGTCATTATCAATATCCGGAAGACACAGTGAAACAAATGTTCCATACATATCCTGTCTGCTGTTCGACTGGCATACTACACCCTCCTGACTGCTGTATGGGCTGCCGCCATCCATAGAAAATGTCGCTATGTCCAGCCAGTAATAATCATCTTTATCATTGAGTTTCTTCTCTCTGTGCACTCCCACAACGCACACAAAACTCTGTCTGTAATTGTTCCCCTTGGCATCCTTATCGACACAGCCAACCCTGACATCGCCGATCCACACCTGATCTTTTTTCTTCTTGTCGTTGCCCTGATTGCGCTGGTCGGTACATATACTCATGCTTCCTATCTCCGAACCTGTTATTCCGCCATCTTCCAGTGAGAAAGCATATACCTCTGCGCCAAAAAGCACACTGTCATTTTCATTATTGCCGTTCATGCCCTTAAGGTCTGCACACGCAAGCGCCATAGGTGCATTCACAGGTCTGTAATATTCGTTACTTTTAACCTCGTGATATTTCACGATTTCTTTACTCTTAGTCCCCAGGCTTCTCGTATGATAATCTGACAACACATAATTATCCGTCAGACTATCGTAGTATACGTATCTGTATGCAGCCTGCGTGGCTTCATATTCCCTCTGCACATATTGAGAATTGCTTGAATAATATCCACCAACTATAAGTCCTGTGACCATGGCTCCTGATCCAGGATACTTAAACCGGCCAAATGCACAATTTGCAGCATACATTCCATAGTTCTGTTTTCTGCCATCTGTGTCTCCAAGTGACACTTCATTCAGACCTTCTATAGGGACAAGTCCGCCGTCTTTATATGTATAGACGGTCATATGACCTGCCTTTGCCATGTTGTAATTCAGAACTGATCCAGATACGGCAACCGCGGCCTCATCCCGGCCATCCTGCTCCAGATCACCGCCGGCCAGAGTTACCACAGGAGCTCTTCCTATTCCATAATCACACCACGATCCACCCGTTCCACTTTCATAATTAGATGCAAGCCCGCCCGGTATGCTTATATTATTTCCCTTTGTGAACCTGCCGTTTCTCTTGCCATAATATACATCGACTATGGCATAGCGTATGTTCTGATCGTTTATATTTCTATCCTCGTAAGTTCCACAGTATACGAGAAGATCTTCAAAACCATCTCCATTCAGATCGGCCTTTTCGATCTCAAACATCGCATCCAACTCCTGCTGGTATCTTCTGATAAAATACAAAAGTCCATCGCCATATGTAGAATTCTTGTTTAAAGTAGGGGTAAGCGTAGCAATTGAAGATCTTGTACCATCAGCTGCTATCTTGAAAATACTCACATCTATCTTTCCGCGGTACTCCTTGCCATCTATGACAGTTTTAATACTTTTCCATCCAGCTGGACCGAATACTTTATCTCCATGTACTCTTAGCTCCGCAACGTAGTTGGTTTTTCCGTCGCCTCCATCAAATGCAACGCTTGTCGCATACAGGCCGTTAAAACCATTACTGTCCTTTTTTAGAACATTTCCCATGTTGCTGCTTATGTTACTGTCTCCCGATCCGCCGTGTTCCACTTTCACATTATCTTCGCCAAGATCATAGAAACCATACGCTCCGTACAGATTGCCAAGGCTGCTGTTTACCTTTGTAGTCCTGTCCTTGAAATCTCCAATCCTGTCAAATCCGTCTCGCACAGTGTACTTGTTTCTGTAATTGCCGTTTGCCGCAACGTATACCTCATTCACCTCTGCAAATGTAGATATATTATCCTTGTCATACGGCACCGCAGCTTTGCTTTTGTCTATATCGGTGCTGAGACCCAGAGCTTTGTATGTACTCTCGTCAATCTCTGTCTCGACCACCGTCTTGCCTGTTTTCTTCGAGCTGTCCGCCGCGTATGCTTTTTGTCCGGGAATAAATCCGGACAGCATAGATAGCACCATACTGGCCGTCAGCGCCCAGCTTATCGCCCTCTTTCTCATAATTTCTTCCTCCCTTTCACTTAAAAAACTAACCATGAGCACCAGCCGTTTTAAGCTGCCACATTCTGATATCAATAATATATTTACAATTATAATTGCTATGTTTTTCCATGTACACTAACCAAAAGGCTAGTAACAGGCGTGAAAACAACTTTTTTGCAAAAAAATCCACAGAACGTACCGTCTATACTGTACGCCCTGTGGATCGTAATAAACATCTAAACTATTCTGTTACATGCCATATATGAAAGGATCATTCCACCGACTTAAGCGATTCCGCCATATTTATCTTATCAAGCTTGACTGACATAACTCTGTTGACAAGAAAATTGAACACAAATGTCAGAACGATACTGTACACATAGCTCATCGGCGCTATATATGTATCAAATGCGACCATATCCACCTTGATCTGTCCTATGACAAATGCATGCAAAAACACTCCAAGCACAAGTCCCACAGCGATTCCAAATGTCGTCAGGACTCTGTTCTCCCTGAATACATAAGCTGAAGTCTCGTTTTTGAAAAATCCCAGAACCTTTATGGTTGCTATCTCCCTGATTCGCTCTGTGATATTGATATTTGTCAGGTTGTAGAGGACGATAAATGCAAGCGCACCAGCCGATAGTATGACTACAATTACTATATAATTCAGACTCTCCATCATCTTGGATATCCTGTTCTTCATATCCTTGTTGATAGTCACTGACGCTGTTGCTGCATCACCCATAAGATCAGCAGATATCTCGTGCGAATCTGCGCCTTCCTCAAGATTGAAGTACACCGATTTGTACTGAGGTGCTTCCCCCATCTGATCCTCATATGTTTCAGGTGATATATACACATAGTTGTATACATGATTCCTGAATATGCCTGATACGGAAACTCTTATCTCTTTCATCTCGCTGTCCCTGACCGTTATTACATCGCCTGTTTTGAGGTCGTACTGTTCTGCCAGCGCAGTATTGATCACAGCTTCCCCTTTGCCCGGATATTCTATCTTCGCACCATCTTTATCCGCCAACTTCATATACCTGTCAACGTGCTCAGGTTCTTCCATGATGACCATGTTCACGGACTTTACACCACCATCACACACCAGATCCCAGGTAGATTCACTGACGAGATCATAGCAGGAGGTATCCTCCTCCAGCCGGTCTTTCAGACTACTGAAGCGCTCATCTTCTCTATCACCCGCAATCGATGTATTCAGCGTTATCACTCCATCTCCGACCTGTATCTCCCCATATTGATTGTCCGCAAATCCGCTTATGGAATCATTTATTCCAAAGCCTGTGAGCAGCAGCGCAGTACAGCCGCTTATTCCTATTATCATCATAAAAAAACGTTTCTTATATCTGAATACATTTCTGACACTTACCTTTCTCAGAAATTTCAGTCTCTTCCATATAAATGGGATATGCTCAAGGAACACCCTCTTGCCCGGCTTCGGAGCCTTAGGCCTCATAAGACTTGCCGCAGTCTCAGAAAGCTCGTATCTGCAGGAAAACCAGGTTGTACCTACAGTGCACAAAAGGGATGCTGCCAGCACGCCAATAACCAGCGTCCAGTCTGTGGTTCTCTCAAGTGGCACATGTATATACATCATATGATATGCATACCAGATAACCTCCGGAAATACATATGTACCTATAAGATATCCACCTGCACATCCTACTACAGCCGCAGTTCCCGAATAGATCATATATTTTCCCATGATCGCCGCCTTGCCATAGCCGAGAGCCTTCAGCATGCCTATCATAGAGCGCTGTTCCTCAACCATTCTGTTCATGGTAGTCATACACACGAGCACGGCAACCAATATGAAGAATACCGGAAATACCTTTGCAACTCCATTTACTATATCTGAATCGCTCTCAAAGCAGACATATCCGATATTCGTCTCTCTGCCGAGTATGTAATAGTTCACACCATCTGCATCATCCAGCGTTATGTCCTTCACCATATCCTCCGTCATACCCTTTGCCATGAGGATATCCTTATACCTGTCTAACACACTGGTCTTACATATTGACTCCCATTCGTCTTTCCTGTCGTCTATATAGTCTTCGTACTCATCGGAATACAGATCAAACTTTCTGTCAAATTTCACATATACATCGGTGTAGCATTCGCTGTCAAATGCTTCAGGGCTGACATATACAAAGCCCGCGATCTTACCGTTTCCAAGTGTTGTGGTGCCTCTCTCAAAATTAATATAAAGAGGGGAGTTGACAGTTCCGACAACAGTGAACTTCTTCACCTTCAGTATATCCTGTGTACTGCCGCCCTCGCTTTCGTTTCCCGAGTCAGCGATATCACTGTCTGTTTTCCCGTCAGACTTGCCTTCTGCTGCATCGTCATCTGCCACCTCTATGACATCACCTATCTTTATACTGTCCATCTTGGCATCTACAACACATTCATCTTCCTTTTCCGGCATGCGTCCGTCCACAAGACTCAGTTTGTTGATGTTTTCCGGAACTGACATAGTCTTCAACACCCTGTCATTTTCACCCTGGTTCTTGTATAGGACGTCCAGGCTGTAACCACCCTCTGCGTACAACACATCCTTCTCCCCGGCAAATGAATCCACATCATCATCCGTGTATCCCAGAGTTGACAGAAGATGCAGATCATAGAAATTTCCCTCGTCAAGGAATTTTGATATGGTATTCATCATATCCGGCTTCGTCATCTTGAGCCCCGAGAAGAATCCCACGCCCAGGGCTATGATCGCCATGATGGCTGCAAATCTTCCAAATGTATTTTTTATCTCACGAAATGTCGTGCGTCTCATCATTGATTTCATAGGCCACCTACCATTCCAGATCTTCAACGTTCTTGATGTTATCATTCATAACCACTTTCTCCACAGTTCCGCTCTTAACCGTGATGACTCTGTCCGCCATGGCTGTGAGTGCCTGGTTGTGCGTTATGACTATAACTGTCGTTCCCGTATTTCTGCATGTATCCTGAAGGAGCTTCAACACCGCCTTGCCCGTGTTGTAGTCAAGCGCGCCCGTCGGCTCATCGCAGAGCAGGAGCTTCGGATTCTTCGCCAGAGCCCTTGCTATGGCAACCCTCTGCTGCTCACCTCCGGAGAGCTGTGCCGGGAAGTTCGCCATACGATCCTCAAGTCCCACCTGCTTCAGAACCGTTGCAGCATCCAGCGGTTCCTTGCAGATCTGGGCTGCAAGCTCCACGTTCTCAAGTGCTGTGAGGTTCTGTACCAGATTGTAGAACTGGAACACGAATCCCACATCATACCTTCTGTATGCCGTGAGTTGTCTCTTATTCAGAGTTGATATCTCTCTGCCATCCAGCTTCACGCTGCCGCTTGTCAGAGTATCCATACCGCCAAGTATATTCAAGATAGTAGTCTTGCCCGCACCGGAGGCTCCGACTATGACACAGAACTCTCCCTTTTCTATCTCGAAATCCACATCGCGCAGAGCATTGATCTCCACCTCTCCTGTCTTGTATACCTTCTTAACATCTTTAAATTCTACGTAGCTCATCCTGCACCATCCTTTCACTGTTCTTTCTTACAATCTCATCCAGACTCCACAGCCTTGCCTCGGTCACCCTGTCAAATTTGATCTCTATCCACTCTTCCGTTCCAGGCTTATATATTCCCGCAAAATCATCATTTTGTATTATCTCACAGTCCATCTCCAAAATAAACTTCTCTTCATCATCAGAGAGAACGACAACTGTAAAATCCAGATTTTCTTCCCCCGGCAAAATGTACCGATTTATCAAATGCCCCTCCAGAAGTCCGGGATCGTCAACAAACAAAACTATATGCCTATATCCGCCTACATTCTCGCTATTCACAAAATAATCCAGAGTACCATTTCTTTTCTGAAGCTCATTTGCCAGCATGTCTAACAAGCCCTTCACATCAGCTTCTCCTGCGGCAAAAGAGATTTCTCCATTCTTACGGTCCGCCAGATAAAGCTCATCATATCCTACCCATTCACCATCACCCGGATCACAGGCAAATGCTAGCTGAATCCTGTCATTTGTCTCATTTATCTCAAGCTGGCCTATGATATTTCTCGCTATATCAAATGCACTCTTTTTATTTCCATCACTTACTATTCCTATAACCCCGGTACGGCTGAGATCCAGCACCACCGGCAAGTCGTGGATAACTGCCGTTTTTATCTTCACCTCATTTGCAACGTCTGTGAGCTGTACCTCTCTCTCCCGCTTTCCGCCAGTCTCCTGAACCACCACATGATCAGATATATCCACACTTCCAAGCCCCAGTCTGACCATAAGATGATTGCAGACCCTCGATCTATTCAGACATTCAGCCTGCGCCTCCGAAAAAAGGATTTGGACTACAGGATTGAATCTATCTCTCATATTATCCAAAATTTCCGTCTTATCGATCTCGATCAATCTGCACAAATGCTTTGCATAATTATTTCTCCTGATAGATTCAAGCTCCCCCCGTTTCTCTTTCCCCGGTCTTGTCGAAAAATCCGCTATAGTACCCGGGATTACCCGCATCACTCCGAGGCCAATACACATAAGTATGAGCATAATGAAACCATACAGGTCTATGCCGGCGAATCCTATTGGATGCCAGCGCCCTCTATAGTAATACCCTTTCATGTCAGGATTCCTGCCCTTACCATTTACTGCCATAACTATCACGATCACAGCGATCACTGCCACAATGAGAATTTCCACCAGAAGTATCTTCATATTAAGCTTGTTCTGATTTTGGGGCGTAGAGGCCTTAGGCAGTACAAGCTTGTCCGGCGGCAAAAGC
Source organism: Coprococcus sp. AM14-16 (assembly GCF_003434675.1). Taxonomy (NCBI): domain Bacteria; kingdom Bacillati; phylum Bacillota; class Clostridia; order Lachnospirales; family Lachnospiraceae; genus Coprococcus; species Coprococcus sp. AM14-16. The sequence continues at coordinate 8,733 of NZ_QTLL01000004.1, read as the reverse complement.
TTCTCATCCAGCTTACCCGTTTTTCTGACCTTATCTGTTGTTTCCGTTCCTTCCGCATTCTCCATATTTTTCATATTCCCCATGTGTCCCAAATCTATTATCCCATCAACACTCAATATATTTTAGTTCGAAAATATATCAGTCTGTCAAGTCCGACAATATATCCCATAAATATTTGTTATATATATTATACATCAGTAACCCCATATTCAGAAATCAAATTTATATATTGCTGTTCCCACGACAAAAAAAGTCCCCCATACCTGCCTGATGCAGATACAGGGGACCTTTGTCTCATATACTATTTATGCTTTTTTGACTTTGGTGTAGCCGGTTCTTCAGCTACTACAGCGTTGTGATTTGCTGTTGCATATACCTTCTGAACTGCTTTCTTTTTCTTCAATGGATGCTTTGGGTTTTTATCCATTTTGAACACTTCCTTTCTGTTTTCCTAAAATGTTATATAACAGAAATCTGCAGTGCATATGTCAAACGGTCATGTGCACCACCGGTTGTGCTATCCTTTTCTTATCTTTGACTATGTTATAGTCCTCTATGCTAGCAATGTCAAGAGGTGAGTGCTAATTATTTTGTGAAGATTTTGTGAAAATTAGGTACTCGCATATTAACCGGAAAAGCGTACTGCCCCTCGGCAAAGATATGGTTCAGATACCCCCAATTTCCCCGCGGTTCATTGACACCATTTTCTCAATTGGATATATTGTGGGTGTTATTAGCAAAAAGGAGCTGACAGCCATGCCAAGTCATCCCTTGAAAACAAGGCCATAAAGACCCCCGATGCAAATCGGATTATAGAGGCAAATATAGTCTACAATGTAAGAACCGGCGAACAGCTTACCAGGAGAAGACAAAATGCCAAAGGCTTCGAAGAGCTTCTTGACTGTGCCGGTGTCCTGTTCCTTGAAAATAACCAGACAGGAAATCTGATCATCAATCCCCCGCTTTCATCCACCGATGACCTGATGAAATATATGCAGATAGATTTTCTGCAGCAGATATACACACTCACATTCAGCAACGGGCCTTGATGCCGGTTCGTCAGCCGCAGTCTCCATCATCGGCGGTGCGGACGGACCTATGGTTTTATTTGCATCACTCAAGCTGGCACCGGAGCTGTTTGTCCCTATATCATTACATGGTTTTATATACACAAAATGCCACAGCAGTTTTATGCTGCTGTGGCATTTGCTTTACCCTATTGCTTTGTGTATAGATTTAACTGATTGTCTGTGTCACGTTCTGCATACATTACTCTAAGAATGGTTACAACCTTTTTATCGCTATCAGGAATATAAAATACCACATAATTATCTACTAGTAATACACGAAGTCCACGGCTTTTCCACGGTTCTTTCTCGTATCTTCGATAACGCTCCGGCATCGTATCCAGACTTAATATCTACTCTTCCAGACGGTCAAGCTGTCCGCTTGCGTTTTGAGAAGATTGTAATTCAAAGGCAATATATTCAAAAATTCCTCTCAGATCATTGTCAGCCTGCTCGGATATCTCTAATTCATATATCATATTCCATAATCCTTACGAATGTCAGTAAAGACCTTTTTAGCATTTTTCATCCGTCCAGCCTGCATATCCGCATACCCCTTCTCCAATTCTTCGTTGAACTCTATCTCTGATAATGTGCTGATGTCAACAGGTCTGTCATATGGTATTTTTACTTCAAATGGAAGTCCTCTCTGTAAGATAATCTGTTTATAAAACATATTTATAGCACTAGAAGCAGGGATACCCAGTGTAGCCAAGATACTTTCTGCTTTTTCTTTGACATCTGGTTCAATCCTTGCATATAAATTTGCAGATTTTGTAGCCATATAAAGCATCTCCTTTCATAAGTAGTGTTTCCATGCTTCCCACTCTTTAATGTTAATTGCGCTACGGATTGTTTTATATCATTTTTCCCTCAAAATCCTGTAATTCATGAAATATATTATCTACTATAATACGTTCTCCTTCTATTCGATATAACATAAAATATCTATGTCTTTCAAAATTAATTCTTCTATATCCCAGCTTTCTCAAGCGCAGATTATCACATAGTTTCAAACTTGAAGCAATTTTTTCCAAATTTCTTTTCGTATTCTCAAAGTCCTGAAGAACATTTGCTGCAGCCTGTTTACTATGTTTTTCAAATAAGAGATATTGAATAAAATTATCCAAATCATTCTCCGCATCTTTTGTCAAAACCACCTCATAAGTCATACTTCTTCCTCATATCATCTATCACAACATCAGCATCACGACATTCACCTTTTTCAGCATGTTGTCTTGACTTCGTCAGTTTGTCTATCATCTGTTCCTCTGTCATTGCCACATATGGATCTGTAACAACCCTTTTTATCTCAAATGGAAATCCATTATTTGCAACTGCCTGGGTAAGAAAAATTCTTATAGCTGTCGTAGTATCTGTTCCAAGATCATGAAATAATTTATCTGATTTTGACTTAAGATCATTGTCTACCCTTACCTGTATTGTGCTTGCCATTCTCATGCACCTCCTAGTATTAATAATATGCAACTTCACCGCTTCTTTATAAATTATAATACTTAATTTATGTCAATTCAATACAAATGTATTGTTTTAGTAGTGATATTCCATATGCAAACACTATGACATCAGCATCCTTCACATCTTCATATATTTCTATCATGTCATCCTGAATGAGATCATAGTTTCATTTTCACTCTATATATGATAATATGATTACGGTTAGATATATCTAACCGTATGGGTGGAATTAGAAATTACAACACAATTATTGAACGGAGGAAATACAATGAAGATAACAAAATGGGATGAACAGGCAGCCGAGGATATCGGCCATGCGTTTGGATATTACGACTACGGGCAAGAAACAGGTATGGGCGTGTTCTACAGCAGCAAAGAGGCAGTGGCAAATTACATAGCCGGCTACGTTCGTATGGCATTTGAGGGACAAATGCTCTACGCGACCAGCGAACGCGGCGAGGGGTATATCGCCTACACCCTGCCGGGACAGAAAATGAATTTCAAAGCTGGCATGGCTATCCTCAAAGCACTGTTTCGCAACATGAGCCTTAAAGAAATGATCTGCATGGGAAAAGCTCTGTCCAAGGGAGGAAAATCCCTTCAGGATCGAATGAAGAAAGAGAAGAAAGATTTTATATTCGTCGGCATGGTCTGCGTCCGCGAACAATACCAGGGACAGGGATACATGAGAAAAGTTCTGAACATGGCTTTCTCTGAGGGAAACAGATTGCACGTTCCAGTCATCCTTGAGACGGATGCCAAGTCAAAGTGCGACAAATACATGCATCTCGGCATGGAGCTTGAGGGTGTGCGCGATATGGGTGCTTATGGTAAGATGTACGATCTGATCAAATATCCTGATTAGAAAACTAAAAATGTCAGCTAGATATGAGTCCCAAACCATTGCTCATATTTATCTGGCATTTTTAATTTTATCTTTTTGACTTAATCTTGCTCTTCTGTGCATAAAATTTTCGCTTATTTGTTATAAACCTCCAAAAAGATACAAACTTTCGATTTTCTGTATCCTTTGCGCATTTTTCGTCAGAAAAAAGAAAGTTTTTTATCTTTTTAGGATAAGTCGAATTTTTCTACCCCAATATCACCATTCCCCTTAATAATCTTCTTGACATCTCAGCCTCAAAAGATAAAAATAGCAAGTGACTGACTAAAATTCAGCAAAAGATTCTATAGATACGAGGTTAGACAAATGTACCAGATAATGACAGCCGACGAGGCAATGGAGCTTATAAATGACGGAGATGTGATCGCGCTCAACTCATTTCTCGGCATAGATATTCCAATCGAGCTTCACGAGGCATTATATAAAAGATACCAGAGGACAGGTTCGCCGAAGCACCTCACAGCTATATCAAGCGCGGGCTTTGGTGCGTGGGATGAGAACAAGGCGGCAGAGGGATACATAAGAGACGGCGCAGTTGACAAGATCATCTGTGGACATTTCGGTGCCATGTACAGCACCAAGAAGCTTGTCCTTGAGGACAGATTTGAGGCATACAATCTCCCACTCGGCTGTATCTCACACGCAATTCGTGCACAGGCCGGCGGACTTCCGGGAGCACTCTCCAAGGTCGGGCTGGATATATTTGTCGATCCGAGACTTGAGGGACCGGGAATCAACAACATATCAAAAGACGACTCACTTGTAAAATACGTTGAGCTTGACGGTGAGGAATTCCTCTACTACAAGCTGCCGCTTATCAACGTGGCTATCATCAAGGGAACTGCTGCCGACCGCAAGGGCAACATCTCATTTGAGGATCTGTTTACCGCAGGAGATGCGCTGTCTATCTGTCAGGCCGTAAAGGCAAATGGCGGAAAGGTCATCGTGCAGGTTGACAGACTTGTGGCAAGGCCATCAAGACCTCACAATACCATCATTCCGGGATGTCTGGTTGACGCTATCGTTGAGATACCGCCGGAGCCAAGACACGCATCATACGAATCCCTGACAGGAAGTTTTGAGATTCCATATTCACAGTGGCAGGACTGGGCTGAAATGCTTTCCGGTCGTACCAAGACAAAGAATGTCGTCAATACAAGCGCAGAGATCATTGGAAGACGGGCCGCTCTGGAATTGAAACCGGACGATATAGTCAACATAGGTGTTGGAATTCCGGAGACTGTATCCAAGTATGCCAGAGAGAACGGTATTCTGGACAAGATAACCCTGACCGTAGAATCCGGAGGTGTAGGAGGATTTCCGGCATCGGGCAAGGTGTTCGGCGCTGTTATCGGCGCGGACTCCATCTATGACATGGCAAACCAGTTTGATCTCTACAACAATGGCGGTCTTGATATCTGTTTCATGGGCGGAATCGAGGTTGACAGGTTCGGGAATGTAAATGCCCACAAGGGTCCTGGCGCATTTGCCGGTGTAGGCGGATTTGCAAATATCACCGCCAAGACAGCAACCGTTGTGTTCTGTCTCACATTTGATACGAAGGGGCTTGCCGTGGAAGACAATGACGGCATCGTGACCATCAAAAACGAGGGAAGCATTCCTAAGTTCGTAAACGATGTCAGAAGCATCAGTTTCTCAGGAAAACGTGCGCTGGCAAACAGGCAGAGGGTTATATACGTCACAGAACGATGCGTATTTGAGCTCACTGAAAAGGGACTTAAGCTCATTGAGGTGTACCCGGGAATTGATCTTGAACATGACATTCTGAACAAGCTTCCTTTCAAGGTTGAGGTGGATGAAAGGCTGCGATAGCTAGAAGTCTGAGAAAAATAAATCCTAATATATTAAAAGGTCGTGAGAAGATCCCTACTCAAAATCTTCCCACGATCTTTTATGTACATCATTTTCTTATCTACATTAACTTTCTCACAATAACTAATGTTTCCCCACCAGCTCCACGCACACAATCTCTGGATAGTTAAACAGCCTCACCGGAACCACACTGTTGCCAAGGCCGCGGCTGACTATCATCTCGGTGCCATTCATATAATATTCACCTGCTGTATATTCTGGAAGAAATCCCTGATCCGGCGCCACTATCCCGCCGACAAATGGAAGTCTGAACTGTCCACCGTGGGCATGTCCGGAAAGCACGAGATCAACACCGATGCCGGCATACCTTGCGAGGTATTGTGGCTCATGTGCAAGAACTACTGTGAATTCTTTTTTCTCAGAGTCCTCATGCGCCACATTCTGAGCGTTATTCAGTAACGTCCCAAGTGTCCCATCCGCAAGACTTTTATCGTCCAGCCCAACCAGCCTGAACTTTGCATCACCCATGGATATCTCCACAACCTGATCATCCAGAATAACCACCCCGGCACCTATAAGCCCATCCATAAGCTCGTCATATTCAGATTTCTCAAGCCAATATTCATGATTGCCTGTGACATAGTATACCGGACATATTTTCACGATTTCATCCACAAATTGGACTGCGCGGTCTACATTTGTGTGATTTGAGTCCACAAGATCTCCGGTCAGGACGATCATATCAGGTTCACATTCTCTTATCCTGTCCACCAGTTCCTGGTTATTCTTGCCAAACTTTGCATTGTGCAGATCCGATATCTGGACTATGCGATATCCCTCAAGATCTGCACCAAGCTGCTCTGCCGCATATGTATAATGTGTGGTTTCAAGGTGTTTGTTCTGAAAATTGCAGAACAATATTATGACAATAACTATGCTCAGAGTAATTGCCAATTTTATATATTTCTGCTTTTTCGTATTTCTACTTTTTTGTTTTTTAGATTTTCCTTTCATTCGCAGCCCCACTTTTAAATTCCCCATTTCCCCTGTTTCTGAGTATCAGCCCACATAAAATTTTACACATAATCAGATGCGTCTATAGTTTCATCTGTTTCTTCACCATTTGAAGAACACGCAGCTCCCTCTTTATCATAATCTCATCGAAATAGTTATCACCGTGATACTCGTCATTTGCACATATCGCCTCATCGATTGGCAAGACTCTTAGCACAAATCCCGCCTCTCGCTCATATTCATCAAGTTCCTGTCCTATATTCGCAGCTTCAACATCACATATATAATAAAAGTTTTCCTGTTCAAATATCGTATTCTCCGATTTATCACTCTTCTGTCTTCGAAGTACACTTCCAAATTCTCTTATGCTATCAGGGATGACCACAAGCCCGGTCTCCTCGCGGACCTCACGGACAAGAGCTGCCTTTTTGTCCTCTCCGCCTTGAATACCGCCACCTGGAAATTTGTAATAGTGCTCCCGCCCACTGTAGACAAGGGCTATCTTGTCTCCCTGCAGGATGATTCCACGTGCCGATGGTCTGCAGTATACCTTGTAGCCCGCTTCGTAGTCCTTTATATCTATGTCAAATAATCTTTTCATCTCTTATTCGACCTCCGCCAAATCTTTCTCTCCTGGGCCTCCTTTATCAGCATATCGCGAAAATCCGGATGAGCTATGGAGATGAGCGCCTCAGCTCTCTCCCATGTGGAGCGTCCCTCAAGGTTGATGACTCCGTACTCTGTCGCAAGGAAATACACCTGACTTCTAGGGGAGGTGATGATATCTCCGTTGAACTGTGGCTTAACCCTGGAGTGTTTCACTCCGTTCCTGTCGGTGTGGGTGGAGCTCATGCATATAAACGCCTTGCCGCCATGGGAGCCAGATGCTCCGATCAGGAAATCAAGCTGTCCGCCGGTTCCGCTGATCTGGCGTGAACCGCTGCTCTCCGCCGCCACCTGTCCGTACAGATCCACAGCCACGCAACTGTTTATTGATACCATATTATCTATCTGCGATATGACATACGGTCTGTTCACATATTCAAGTGGGTACGCCGCTATCCCAGGATTGTCGTCCAGCCACTCATACAGCTCATTTGAACCGATGGCGCAGCCAAATACGCCTTTTCCACGGTCTATGTTCTTGTATTTATTTGTCAGCTTGCCCGCCTTGTACAGGGCCAGATATGCGTCCGAACAGAGCTCCGTGTGCATGGCAAGATCCTTGAGATCTGACTGGGCCAGCATCTCACCCACCGCATTTGGCATTCCTCCGATACCGAGCTGCAGTGTTGAACCGTCCACAATATACGGAATAAGCAGCTCCGCTATCTTCCGGTCAACCTCCCGCGGTGCCTGTGTTTTCACATCAGCAAATGGTTCATGCTCTCCCTCTACGATCATATCCACATCCGATATGTGAATACATTCGTCATATCCGCCGCGTATCTTAGGCATATGCTCATTCACCTCAACTATCACTATGTCAGCCTTCCTGGCAATAGGGGCAGCCACACCGGTATTCACCGAGAAGTTAAAATAACCATGCTTGTCCATAGGTCCCACCGACACCATGACCACATTCACATGAAGGAAATACTCATAATAAGCCGCATTGTTGTGGAACACCATCGGTATATAATAGCATTTTCCCTCATCGCACAGCTTTCTCTCGTACTGCGAACAGTGCCAGCTGTGATAAACAAAATGCTCCTGACTGTCATCGCACTCTGCAACCTCTATAGGCCCAGCCATCAGATTACCCCTGATCTTCACATCGTGCAGCTCATCTCTCCGCTTTGCCAGTGCCCTGTCAAGTAGTACAGGTTTTCCAAGGGACGATGTGTAATCGACCCAGTCTCCATCCTTGACACACTCCACCGCAGCCTCCGGTGTACGCAGCTTTTCTCTATACATTTGCTGAAAATCGAACATATAAATCCCCCTTTATTGAATAACATTTCACCGCTTGTCCTCCCTCAACAGTCTCAACCACTATTATCAAATAAATCAAATACCATTTCAATATTTTTAGAGATATTCCACACAAAAATATTCATAATATTTTTTCGCCTTCACTGGCACAATGCTCATTTACATCTAATAGCAGAACGCAAAAGAGCCCCCCGCATACCTGCACCTTGCAGATACACGGAGGGCTCTACGAATATTAGTCATCTGTTATTAAGTAATTACGCATTTCTTACATTATTCGATTGCGATGTAATTACTCTTCTCTACTTTCTTCTGCTCTTCCTTCTTAGGAATCGACAGTTTCAGTACGCCATGTTCATACTTTGCATGAATGTCTTCCTGGGTAACTCCTTCACCGACATAGAAACTTCTGCTCATGCTGCCGGTATATCGCTCACGCCTGATATACTTGCCGCTCTTCTTGTCCTTCTCATCCTTATCCAGACCCTTTGCAGCCTCAAT
>NZ_QTLL01000003.1:0-373155 GCF_003434675.1 Coprococcus sp. AM14-16 | reverse complement strand
AAGTACTAATAGGTCGAGGACTTATCCTTAGAGGTTTCTAAGAGATAAGCTTTGGAGATACGCAAGTGTGCATGATATCTGCAAGGTGCAGAATCTAAGGCATACACAGTAAAGAATAAAGTTTACTTTGAAACAGTCGTTGGTTGTTAGATGGGGTTAGGTTACTAGCTTTCTGTGTGAAATTCTGAAGGTACAGAATAAAATGTACCAAGAAAATTTAACGCTGCAACAGGTGTTAAATTTTTTCTGTATATAGGGGATTGGTCAAATGGTATGATAGGGGTCTCCAAAACCTTTGGTGGGAGTTCGATTCTCTCATCCCCTGCTAAAAAGCCTTGAAAACTCAGTGTTTCAAGGCTTTATTTATATTAGTGGGAAGGGGAATGGCAAACTATGAAAAAGGAGAATGAACCACATTAATATAAAGGCAGTTCAATATATTTTATAGTGACTTTGGTGGAAAAATATGTAAAATATTATAATATAAAGTAAAGAGAAGAAGGGATTAATATGTATTACAATGATGTGCTTGATCTGATAGGGAATACTCCGCTTATGTGTCTGAAAAAGTCGACAGGATACAATATATTTGCCAAGGCGGAATTTCTTAATCCTGGTGGAAGTATTAAAGACAGGATTGCAAAAAACATGCTGGAGGTTGCAGAGAGTGAGGGAAAACTCAAGCCGGGAATGACTATTATAGAGCCTACGAGCGGTAATACCGGAATAGGGCTTGCACTCTGTGGTGTTCAGAAAGGTTATAAAGTGATAATTGTGATGCCAGAGAATATGAGTGAGGAGCGAAAGAAGGTTATCAGGGCATTTGGTGCTGAGCTGGTACTTACGGATCCGGTTCTAAGCATCGGTGGTGCTGTTGATAAGGCAAATGAGATAGCAGAATCTGATCCAGAGAAGTATTTCATGCCGCAGCAGTTTGTCAATCAGGCAAATCCAGATGCGCATTATCGCACAACAGCAGTTGAGATGTGTGAACAGCTTGGTCAGAAGATAGACATATATGTGTCTGGTGTTGGAAGTGGGGGTACTCTCCAAGGTATAGCTAAATATCTGTTGGAGAAAAATCCAGATACGAAGATTGTTGCCGTTGAGCCTAAGGGAGTGTCAGCGCTACATGGAGATGGCCCGGGAATCCATCAGATACAGGGAATAGGCGATGGATTTATACCGGATGTCCTGGATACATCACTGGTAACAGATGTGGTGGAAGTGGCGGATAAGGATGCCATTGAGATGGCGAGACGACTTGCCAAAGAACAGGGACTTCTTGTAGGTACGTCATCCGGTGCAAATGTATGGGCGGCTATGAAGATGGCAGAAAAATATGGGAAAGATAAAGTTATAGCCACTGTGATGGCGGACAGAGCTGAAAGATATTTCAGTGTAGGTTTATTATAAAATAGGAAATAAATTTATTTAGGGACATTTTCAAGAGATGCTATGTATGGTACAGTGGAAATGTCTCTATTTTATTGATTTAAATGTGTTATTTGAAAGAACGCAAAATATAAACCATGTAAGTATAAAGGAGAAAAAGAGATGGATATAAATGGGAAGATGACGGGAAAAAATGTGGTTAGCGAGGCACTTGCTGCATCGAGGGAATACGAAACTCAGAATGAAATAGATAATAATGAGCGACCGTTGTTTCATGTGACTCCGCCTGTCGGTTGGATGAATGATCCGAATGGATTTTCTGTGTATAATGGTAAGGTGCATTTGTTTTACCAGTATCATCCGTACAGTACGGAATGGGGACCTATGCATTGGGGGCATCAGGTCAGTGACGATTTGATAAGATGGGAGCAGCTTCCTGTGGCGATTGCACCTGATACGATATATGATGCCGAGGGCTGTTTCTCAGGTACGGCCATTGAAAAAGATGGAGAGCATGTCCTGATATATACCAGTGTTATGAAAAATCCCGACGGTGATGGGGTATTGCAGAACCAGAGCATAGCGGTTGGTGATGGCGTTACATATAAAAAAATACAGAATAACCCGGTGGTGACCGGAGATATGCTGCCGGAGGGATTGAGCAGAGCGGATTTCAGAGATCCGAAGGCATGGCTTGAGGATGGCAGATACTATATGGCTGCAGGCTGTGTGGATCAGGATAATAAGGGGCTTGTGGTATTACTTTCGAGCGCTGATATGGAAAGCTGGACATTTGAGAGTATCCTTGCACGGAATGAAGGTGATCTGGGCGGCGTATGGGAATGCCCTGATTTCTTCAAATTAGACGATCATCATGTACTTCTCGTATCGCCTACGGGAATGAAAGCAGAGGGATATGAATTCCACAATGGAAATAATTCTATCTATTTTGTTGGAGAATTTGATAAAGGTGAGAAGAAATTTGACGGTGGAGAGCCATTATCACTTGATTATGGAACAGATTTCTACGCGCCTCAGACTACACTTTTGCCGGATGGCAGAAGGATAATGATAGCGTGGATGCAGTCGTGGCATAATCTGTGGATACCCGGTGGACAGAAGTGGCAGGGAATGATGACGATTCCGAGGGAGATATCTCTGAAAAATGGACGCTTGATACAGAAGCCAGTGAGAGAGATAGAGAAGTATCATGCTAATATGGTCAGGTACTCAGATGAAGTAGTGAGTGGACGGCGTAGTCTGGAAGGTATAAGTGGAAGAAGTCTGGATGTGACATTTGTAATCACTGGAAACAAATACAGCAGATTTACCGTGAATCTGGCAAAGGGAAGCGGATATTATACTCGATTTATATATGACAGAGAAAATAATATAATAGAGATGGACAGGACATTTGCCGGATTTGAGAAAGATGTGGTGTGTATCAGAAGGGCCTGCGTGAAATCAGCAGAATGTTACGGGGATGTCAAGGGAAAGGTTGATGAACAGCAGGAGACTCAAGATAGTATAAAGCTCAGATTTATACTGGACAGGAATTCGATAGAACTGTTTGTAAATGATGGAGCTATGACAATGAGCACGGCGATATATACACCTATTGAAGCGGATGGAATAGAGCTGTTATGTGAGGGACGGGCAGTCGTGGATGTGGAGAAGTATGATATCATTTAACAAAAGATGATCTTGCTCAATTGTTTAGTTGTTGCACTGCCAGGCATCAGTCTGGCGGTTCTCCAGGTTTCAGGTGCATCCGTTCCAACATTGAGATGACAAGGAAAGTTGTCAAAAGTTATTGACAACTTTCCTTGTCATTTGTTATACTCCATTGTAAAAGAAATGACAACTATAGTTGTCATTTGGCATATATAATATATATATAGCTTGAATTTGGAATGGGATTTTAGTGGTAAGAATTAAAATGGAGTTATGAGGATATGAGGAAAAAGCAAGGTGTAAATAAAAAGGATAATCTAAGTGAAAATGGCATGGATAAAGGTAATAAGAAATCTACCTGTGAAACACTACAAGCTATGTTTGAGGGCATGATTGTCTCCCATCCAGTGGACAAATTGAAGACGCAGGTCAAGGGGTATTCCGTGACAATGATCACAGAGAGAATGTTAAAGAAGAACAAGCTGGGGGATGTTATTGCTGAGATCTGTGATATGACTGAGCTTGAGCGCGAAATCCGCCAAGGTCTGGCAAATGGACTCCCTGTGTATGGTTTCTTCAGAAACAAGCAGATGTGGAGCTGCTTTATCTTTGATAAAGAAGATATTGCCAGGAGTGAGTTGACGCCTGAACCTGAAAGTGGCAAGGATGTACTCAGTATATACAAGCTTAGAAAGTATTACATTCATCCTGAGGTGGAGGATCTGGCAGATGACATGATGGAGGTTGCCCACAGCAATGTGTATCAGAATGTGATAGATGTATTTGGAGATGGGAAGAGTGATGGATTCTTTTTGAGGGATAAAATATATGTGTGTAAGCGTGATAAATCCACTGGCGCACCGTTTGGAATTCTAATTGGTGTTGCACTTGGTATAGTGTATGGAATGCTGTTTGACAATTTGGCGCTTGGAATTTCCATTGGATTCTGTTTTGGAATAAGCTTTTCCATGATATGGGGGACATCCACACATAAGTATGCAGAGCATGGGCTGGCAGACAGAGCAGAAGCTGAAGATGCAGACAATGTAATAAAAGGATTGGGCTCTGATGGAGAGGACGGCATAAACAGATAATGGACCTGATTATGATGACAATACAGATTAACAAGCTGGAGGTGATATAGATGCCGCTGTACAACAGGCTGAAGGAATATCGGGCGAAGCTGGGAGTAAACCAGCAGGAGATGGGAGCGTTGGTGCAGACCTCGAGGCAGACGATAAGTCAGATAGAGAGGGGCGACTACAGCCCATCGGTGACACTGGCACTGAAGATCGCGAAGGTATGTGGTGTCAGCGTGGAGGATATATTCCAATACGAGGATGATAAGGAATGATTCCTGACATATGGATAAGGTCGTGTTAATTCATAGAATGAAAAGAGGATATGAGATGAAGGATACTGATAAAAAAGTGAACAAGAAAAGTAATCTGAAGATATATATAATATTTGCGGTCATGATCCTGGCAAGTCTGCTGGGAGGTTTCCTGGCGGGAAGGCTTGCCGCGGTGAACAAGGACACATTGGATGGAATCAACTGGGATCATATATGGTGGATAACAGCTGATACGCTGCCTATAGTATATGGTGTGCTCATGCTGGCGACGTTTGTGGTGTCATTTGTCATGTATGGGAAGATAAAGAGGATGATCAGAGGCTGGGACGGAGAGAACGAGGATGTGATAGTGGATATAGAGAGTCGGATCACGACTGCCTCATATCTCCCGTGTATCATCGTGTTCGTTGGACTTGTGTTGTTTCCGGTGTGTATATACGCTGTGGACAGGACGTACAGTGATGGGCGTGGCACATTCCTGACAGTGCTGTCTGAGCTCGTATTTCTGATATCTATGGCACTGTATTGTGTGGTTGAAAAGCTTGTTATCGATGAAGAGAAGAAGCTTAATCCGGAGAAAAGCGGAAATATATTCGATATGCATTTTCGCCGTGACTGGGAGAACACATCGGACGAGGCTGAGCTTATCATGATAGCCAAATCCTCCAAGAAGGGATTTATGACTGGAATTAAGGCAGGATTTGTCATGTGGATACTTACGTTTATGAGCATGTTTGCATTTGACACAGGAGTGATGCCTGTATTGGCAGTGGGAGTGATACTTCTTGTCATGTATGTGGCTTATGGCAGGGAATTCAGAAAGCTGCAGAAGTAAATAAGAGCAGAATTTTGATTTGGGATGACCGTGAAAATTACGGTCATCCTTTTTTACTGCTTTAAAATTATGATTAATATCTTGAATATAATCAATATATTGACTATATCTGGGATGGGGTGTATTTTTATGTATATGACAGGAAGGAGGGATAAGGAGAAAGTGGGGATGACCCAATCTTGGCCATGAGAATTAAGTGTAGAAAAGAAAAGGAGAGAAAAGCATGGGGAAAATGAGAAAATTATGGGTGGCGGTGTGCGCCATCATGGCAGTGCTTGTGTGGCTGCCATTTGTGGGAATTGATGTAAAGGCTGGCCCACTACCAAGTCGTACGGAAACCGTAACTATACAGCCAGGAGATGATGTTACACTCAAACCGAATTTTGATGTACTTTCACGATATGGGGTTACTGAGGATACGGAAGACCTGACATACGAATGGTTTGTTACGGGTGAGCAGAAGTATACAGGTAGTATATATGAAAGAAAGAATGTGAAGAAGGCGTTTTACTGTGAGTTGATGCTTTATTCAAAAAGTTTTGTCTCAGGGTATTATATATACGGCTTTAATGTTGTGATAGATAATGATTTAAGCGCCAAAGCGATTAGTGACACAGAAATAACCCTTAAAGCCGGGGACACAGCAACGCTTAAGGTCCAGGCATCCTGCGCCAAGGGAGATATAACCTATGTCTGGGAGGGGCAGGGAAGTGTATCTGCGGATAACCCTGCAGAATTCACAACGGCAGCAGTCACGGAACGTACCAGTGTGTATTGTCACGTGTCCGATATGTATGGCAACACAAAGACCATATACTACTATATAAATATTGAAAATGGATTGAAGGTCAGTGCAAAGGGTTCTTCAAAGGTAAATGTGCCATACAATGAAAAGGCAACTCTTGAGGTTGAAGCGTCATGCGATGAAGGTGAGCTCACATATGCATGGCTTGACGTTGCGACTTATGATGTGCTTGGCAGTGGCGACGTATTCACGACCGAAAGTGTCACTGGAAAGAAGATATATAGATGTCAAGTCAGTGACAAGTATGATAACATTGAATTTGTAGACTTTACGGTGAATGTGGATAATGGTCTCAATGTGGAGGCTGTAGGAAGCACGAATGTGATCATTAAACAGGGAGAATCAGTGACTCTCAAGGTCAAAGCGAGCTGTAATGAGGGCGAGTTGACGTATAAATGGACTGGCAGCGGTGTAGGTGATGATGAGGCGGCTACGGATTCTATCACTGTAACATACAATAGTAATTCGGAGATATCCTACAGCACATACACCTGTGAAGTGACAGACAAGTATGGTAACAGTGAGAAGATAAGCTTCACTGTTGGAAGTTATAATCCGTCAGATATGTCGGATACGAGCAAGGTCTATGTTATTTCATGGAATGAAGAAGTAAAGAATGTTCTTGAGAAAATGCTGAATAAACGCAGTGATCTTAAGGGTAAGATAGCATTTATAAATCTTGAAATTGGGGGAACAGACCCTGATTATCTTAAGGGCGTTGATCTGGTGCTTGAGAAGAATCCTGATGCTACATTTATAGTGGCAGGTGATGCTTCGGTGCTTGGGGATATAAATGCTCAGAATAAGTATATGACCGTGGCTGAGCTGGGGCTTACGAGTGCGTACTCTGCAGCGTATCCTTATACCAGAAAAGCGGGAACATTTGACGGAAAGCTCACAGCTATGACATGGCAGGCAAATCCGGGAATCTTCATGTATGATCCTGATATTGCCCAGAAAGTGCTGGGTACTTCAGACCCTGAACAGGTACAGAAGATGATAGGAACGGCAGATGGATTCCTGAGTGTGGCTGCAAAGATGAAGGCTGCAGGTTACTATATGACTTCCGGAGCCGCAAATAAGTCTAGTTATGGAGATCAATATTGTGAAATGCTTGCAAATATGGCGGGGATTTCGCAGTATGACTCTGCTGATTATGGACTGACCGACAGTCAGAAGGATGTGGCAAAGAAGCTCATAGAAGGTATTGTAGCCAATGGATACGATACAGGCCATTCCATGTGGGAGATGAAATGGGTTGACGATACAAAGAGCGGCAAGGTATTTGGCTGGTTCTCTTGTACCTGGGCTGCAAACTGGAGTTTGACATTTGACAAGCCTATGGCAGTATGTCAGGGCCCTGTTCCATACTACTGGGGAGGAACATACCTTTTCGCAAAGAGCGGCAAGGCAGATAAGACTGCGGCAGAGATACTGAAGGCCGTATGCTGTGATGCAGACACCATGGCATATATAAGTGAGGCTGGAGGTACATTTCCTAATAATGCGGTTGCTGCACAGAAGCTCATAAAGAGCGTAAAGAATCCGGTCTCAATGAAGAATGATCAGAACTTATGGGAAGCTTATGACAAGATGTCAAGGGCCATAGATGGAGGAAATTACAGGATCACAGAGCCAGCCAAGACACCACTTGTCCCAGCTGGCAGCAACGGCATAGTGAAGGGCACGGATGGTGTGTACTACTATGTGAAGAACGGTGCAGTCCAGACAGGCACGACCGGAATGATAGCGAGCGGTGGTAAGACATATTATGTGAGCAAGGGAGTATGGCAGTCAAAGGCAGCCGGGTTGAAAAAGGTCGGTTCAAAGACCTATTATATATCCGGGGGATTGCTTCAGAGCGGCAAGACTGGATTTGTGAAGAGTGGAAGCAAAAAGTATTATGTTGTAAAAGGAGTAGTCCAGAGTGGCAAAACCGGATTTGTAAAGATCGGCAGCAGGAAGTATTACGTTGCAAAGGGCGTGTTCCAGGGAAGCAAGACCGGATTTGTGAAGATCGGCAGCAAGAAGTATTATGTGGTTAAGGGAATATTTCATAGTAGTAAGACCGGATTTGTAAATATCAGCGGCAAAAAATACTATGTAGTTAAGGGCGTGTTCCAGAGTACAAAGACGGGACTTGTGAAGCCGGTAAAGACTGGTAAGACTTATTATGTCAAGAAGGGTGTTCTTCAAAGTAAATTCACAGGAAGGATCGTGTACAATAAACATACATATAAGATCGTGAAGGGTGTTATGACGAAGAAGATCAAATAATGTATAAGAAGCATTATTTTATGGAAAGGGGAATTGTGTAGAGCAATGCCCCTTTTTGTATTTCTGTATGAGGCGTTGTCGCTGCCGGAGATAGCCGGTGCTGTGCTGATCCTTGGAGGCGCAGTGGTGACTACTGTAAATGATCAGCGAACGATGAAAACTGAGGAAAATGTGTAGCTTGTGAGATATAAGAAAACGAATATGACTGGCAATTGTGGGGAGTATTTTTTAGATATAAGAATAGAAATGATGATATTGGGTCAATAATATCTATGCAATATGAAATGTTAGAAAAAGTTTTTTATAGGAAAGGGGTATTGCTATGATATTAAAGGAAAAAGAGAAAACAGTTATCCAGGATCTTCAGACACAGGAGAAGTCCTGTGTGGAGAAATATGGAAGATATGCGGAGCAGGCGAAGGATCCTGAGCTTAAGAATCTGTTCCAGACTATACAGAAGGAAGAGCAGAAGCACTATGATTCACTTACCCAGGTGCTTGACGGACAGGTTCCACAGTGTGACTGCAATGACAGCGATGGAAAAGATTATGAGCCAAAGCAGACATACAAGATGATGGACGATTCCGAGGATAAGAAGAATGATGAGTTCCTTGCAACAGACTGTATTGGAACAGAGAAGCTTGTGTCAGGCGAGTACAATGGAGAGATATTTGCATTTGGCGAGAGCGCGGTGAGAAAGCTTCTGGCGGATATACAGATCGAGGAGCAGAATCATGCGGAGATGCTCTACAAGTATAAGGTCGCAAATGGAATGGTGTAGGGAAAAGCTTACACAAGGGAGCATAAATTGTAAGGAGGATATGTATCACATGTGGTATATATCCTCTTTTTTGTTGCAATGATTCGTTAAAGCAGCTGGTGAAAACTCTTTGTTTTGAATTGAGGTTTTATGCGGGGATATATTCACAAAACGGATGACAAAATGTAGAATGTTATTATACATTTTGGAAAAAGATAGCTAAATTTTAATAGGATGTATATAGGCAGGGATAACATTTTCAGAGAGGAGAATGTGACGTGAAAAGAAAATTTTACAGTGTACTGTATGTAGCAATATTTGCATTGCTGATGTCCGGGTGCAGTATGTCAGGAATTGCGGATGGCAGCAGGTCTGCGGTAAAGGAATATGAGAAGGAGACTGTAGAAGATACCTCAGAATCAGAGAATACCACAGCTGCGGAGAAAAAAGATAACGCCGGCAACACGTCACCTGAAAGCAGTGCGGCAGCATCTGAGAATATTGCAGATCAGCAGGCTTCGAGCATGGAGATTGCTGATATTCCCATATATTCGGGAGAGGCATATTGTGAGATAAATGGCAATGTGCCTTATTTCAGTGAGGATGAGATGGTGACGGAGGCATTTGAGAATTACAGCGATCTGGACTTTCTTGGAAGATGTGGAGTTGCCTATGCCAATATCTGTAAGGAGATTATGCCAACGGAGGAGCGCGGCGAGATAGGTATGATAAAGCCTTCAGGGTGGCATACAGTTAAATACAATGATCGTATAGACGGCAATTATCTGTATAATCGCTGCCATCTGATCGGATATCAGCTTGCCGGGGAGAATGCAAATGAAAAGAATCTGATAACTGGAACCAGATATCTGAATGTCACTGGCATGCTGCCATTTGAAAATGAGGTAGCTGATTATGTGGAAAGTACTGGAAATCATGTGCTTTACAGGGTTACACCTGTATACGATGGAGACAATCTGGTTGCGTCCGGAGTGCAGATGGAGGCGGAGTCCGTGGAGGATAAAGGCGCAGGAGTAAGTTTCAATGTGTATGTGTACAATGTACAGCCAGGCGTGATAATCGACTATGCTACAGGGGACAGCGAAGCGGATCCGGATTATGTGGTGCCGGGAGAGAATGCCAGCACTAAAGTATCAGAGGAAAAAGGAGATGATGACCAGACAGCAGAAGCTGGAATGATCGGAGAAACTCAGGATACGGAGTCAGATATTGGCAGTGATACATCGGAGATCCAGAAAGAGTCTGCGGATGAGGATACATACATAGTCAACACCAACACCGGCAAGTTTCATAAGCCATCATGCAAGAGTGTGAAACAGATGAAGGAAGCGAATAAATCTGAGAGAACGACCACAAGGGACGAGCTTATATCTGAGGGATATGAACCTTGTAAGAACTGCAATCCGTAGTTGGACTTTGCCTGGGATTCTGATACACTCAGAACAAATTAGGAGAGAGCTTCATCGGATAGTGACCGCAGTTAAGAAAGATGGAGAGGTAGGTCTTGAGTATATGAAGAGTGTGGAGATAGAGAAAAGAATAAGACAAGAGAGCAGAGAAGAGAGAGAAAAACTAATTAGACAATCACTTGATATCGTATTGTATATCAGGTGGTTGTTTTTTATAAGGGTAAAGCGCATATTTTATCAAAAATTTGATATGGCTGAAAAATTATCAAAACAGCACTTGACAACAGGGGGATTATATATAAAATATAACAGTGTAATATAACACTGTTATATTTGCGCGTGCCTGATGTTTGGTATGGCACTTGCATTTGGAATCTGTTTCGGTCAGAAGCGAGGCATATTAAACGGGAGAGGAGTCTTTATGACAGAAAAAGCAGAAAATACAAGACAAAACATACTGAATACGGCACTGAAGCATTTCCTTGAGTACGGATTTGCAGGGACATCGCTCAGAAGCATTGTGAAAGATGCCGGACTTACAACAGGTGCATTCTATAAATATTATCCTACAAAGGAGGCTCTTTTTGATGCGCTGATAGATCCGTATGTGGAGGAGCTATATGGGATATATGACAGCGTTCTTGAGGAGTTTCAGAGCCTGCCACCGGAGAAGCAGACTGAGAACATGGCAAGCGCATCTGGGAACGGAATGGATCAGATGGTGAATTACGTGTATGACCATTATGATAATTTCAAACTTTTACTGCGGTGCAGTGACAATGAGAAGTATGGAGATATGATACATAATCTGGTAGGCCGTGAGATGAGATCTTCAAAGCAGTATGTGGATGAGATGCACAGAGCCGGTATAAATGTGCCGGACATAAGCGACAGCCTTTGTCATATGATATATAGTGGTTTTTTTTCGGCGATATTCCAGATCATAGAACACGACATGGATCGCGAGACTGCGATAGAGAATGTGGGCAAGCTCAAGAAATTCTACACTGGAGGTTGGGAGAGACTATGGAAGGTGCAGTTTCCGGAGTAGTCAGTAGTTATGCGGCAAGGTAAAATACCGAACCGCATAATTTTAAACTATGAGGTTAGACGAAACTAATGCAAATAAGCGAAAACGAACAAGTTTTTGCTCAAGATATAAGGAGGAGAAAAAGTGGAAGAAAAAAAGAAATCAGCGGTGAGCTGGGTCCTCACATGGGCGGGGCAGAAGAAGTCATCCTATGTGTGGAGCGTCATTTTGGCGGTTATCAATGTAGTATTCAAGATAGTTCCGTATTTCATCATTGCGGACGTGGTCAGGATGTTCCTTGACGGGGATAAGGATCTCAGGGAATATATGTTGAAGGCTCTTATCATAGCGGGCTCGTTTATACTTGCTGAGCTTTGCCATAGCGTATCAACGGCATGTTCCCACAAGGCAACATTCAACGTGCTTGCAAATATCAGAAAGTCATGCTGCGACAAGCTTGCAAGGGTGCCGCTTGGATACGTGAAGGATACGCCATCGGGTTCGTTCAAGAACATTATGGTGGAGAGAATAGACAGCATAGAGACGACTCTGGCACATGTTGTGCCTGAGTTTACATCCAACCTGCTGGCGCCTATCATTGTCATCGTGTATTTTTTCATGGTTGACTGGAGACTTGCGTTGTTCTCATTTATCCCGATAGTCGTTGGATTTGTAACGTACATGGGCATGATGATCGATTTCCAGGAGAACTACAACAGGACAGTTGAGAAGACCAAGGCACTTAACGACGCAGCAGTGGAGTACATAGATGGAATTGAGGTCATCAAGGCATTTGGCAAGACAGAGAGCTCATATGCCAAGTTCACAAAGGCGGCAAAGGAGAACGCAGACTCGTATATCAACTGGATGAAGAAGTGCTCATTCTTCCAAGCAGCCATGTTCGTCATCACACCGTACACACTTGCAACGGTCCTTCCGATAGGTGCGCACTATGTGTCAAATGGTTCGCTCACCACAGCGGATTTCGTTGTGTGTATCATCCTCTCACTTGGAATAGTCGGTCCGCTGCTTACAATCGGTTCATACACCGATGATCTGGGCAAGCTGTCGACAGTCATCGGAGAGGTTACAGGAATCCTGGAGCAGCCTGAACTCGTAAGACCTGAGCACACAAAGGCACAGCCGAAGGACAATGGAATAAAGGTTACAGATATCACATTTGGCTATCACGACAAGGAGATACTCCACGGCGTGAGCATGGATATAAAGGCGGGAACGGTAAATGCGATAGTCGGTCCGTCGGGAAGCGGAAAGTCTACAATAGCCAAGCTGATAGCTTCACTGTGGGATGTGAACAGCGGAAGCATAGAGATCGGAGGCGTGGACATAAAGGATATCGCGCTGACGGATTTCAACGACAGGCTTGCGTATGTGTCACAGGATAATTACCTGTTCAACGAGACAGTCAGGGACAACATAAGACAGGGAAGACCGGATGCCACGGACGCCGAGGCCTTCGAGGTAGCCAGAAAGAGTGGTTGCTACGACTTCATCATGAACCTTGAGAACGGATTTGACACCGTGGTCGGCGGTGCAGGTGGACATTTGTCGGGCGGTGAGAGACAGAGGATATCCATCGCCAGGGCGATGCTGAAGGACGCGCCGATAGTTATACTGGACGAGGCAACAGCCTACACCGATCCGGAGAATGAGGCCATACTTCAGAGCTCTATCGCCAAGCTTGTGGCGGGTAAGACGCTGATAGTCATAGCCCACAGACTTTCCACCATCAAGGATGCGGATCAGATATTTGTGGTAAATGCAGGAAATGTGGAGGCTCATGGAACACATGAGGAGCTTCTTAGCAAATGCACACTTTACAGGGATATGTGGCAGGCGCACATCTCGGTCAAGGATACGGCAGGCGATGAAAAGGAGGGCGAGTAATATGTTTGGAGTATTAAAAAAGTTCTTCCTGTTCTCAGGTAAGGAAAACAGCCGCAAGTTCAAGCGTTCAATAGCGATAAGCCTGATAGACGCACTGGCATCGGCACTGAAGATCCCGGCTATAATGTGTGTCCTCATGGGCGTTATAGAAGGAAAAGACCTTGGAAAATATATACTTGGTTCAATAGCCATCATGGCGGTATCGATCGTAGTTGGAATACTGTGCAAGATGTCGTCGACCGTGCTGCAGACAGAGGGTGGCTACACCACAGCGGCATTCAAGCGTATAGAGATGGCGGAGCACCTCAGATATGTGCCTATGGGATATTTCAATTCCAACAGCATAGGTGAGATCGCATCAGTTACGACAAATACCATGGAGAATCTGGGAGATGTGGCTACGAGAGTTGTCATGCTCACGACCCAGGGACTCCTCGAGACATCCATGATCATACTCATGATCCTGCTCTGCGACTGGAGGATCGCGCTGGTATCATTTGCAGGAGTTGCCATATTCCTTGTGATAAATACTGTGATGCAGAATGCCGGAAAGCAGGCATCTTCAGCCAAGGTTGACTGTGACACTGAACTCATAAATCAGATCATGGAGTACATACAGGGCATATCAGAGGTCAAGTCCTACAACCTCATCGGCAAGCAGACGAAGAGACTCAATGCGGCAAATGAAGCCTGCGTCAGGGCAAATGTAAAGATGGAGCTTGTCTATGTCCCATATCATTTTCTCCAAAGCATTGTGACAAAGCTTACAGGGGTAGCGATAATAGGACTTTCGGCTTACTTTTATATAAATGGCAGCATGAGCGTTCTGTATGCTGTGGGTATGTCGATCGCGGCATTCATGCTCTACGGGGGCCTTGAGACCATGGGAACATTTTCATCACTGATACATGTGGTCAGTGTGTGCGTAGACAAGGCAAATGTAGTGCTCGGACTTGACACAATGGATATAGATGGAAAGGAACTCAATCCTGAAAATCACGATATAGAGGTTAAGAATATAGAGTTCTCTTACGACAAGAGAAAGATAATAGACGGAATCTCACTCACCATACCGGAGAAGACAACGACGGCGATAGTCGGACCATCTGGCGGTGGAAAGACAACCCTGTGCAATCTGATCGCCAGATTCTGGGATGTGGATTCGGGAGAGATAACCCTGGGCGGAACAAATGTTAAGGATTACAGCATGAACAGTCTCATGAACAACTTCTCATTTGTATTCCAGAATGTATATCTCTTTGCTGATACCATAGAGAACAACATCAAGTTCGGAAGGCCGGAGGCAACCCATGAAGAGGTTGTGGAGGCTGCAAAGAAGGCGTGCTGCCATGACTTCATCAGCAAGCTTCCTGACGGTTACAACACTGTGATCGGTGAGGGCGGTGCAACCCTCTCAGGCGGTGAGAAGCAGAGAATATCCATAGCCCGCGCCATCATGAAGGATTCACCTATCATCATCCTTGACGAGGCGACTGCAAATGTCGATCCTGAGAACGAGAAGGAGCTTACTCTTGCAGTGGATGCCCTGACAAAGGAGAAGACGATCATCATGATCGCCCATAGACTCAAGACCGTAAGACATGCGGATCAGATAGTAGTGGTGGATCAGGGAAGAATAGCCCAGAAGGGAACCCACGAAGAACTCATGAAGCAGGACGGAATCTACAGGAGATTTGTGGATTCGAGAGAACTGGCAGTTAGCTGGAAGATATAAGTGAAATGTATCCTGTGAAACACAGAAGACAGGTGTCAGATAATCGACACCTGTCTTTTGCTTTGGGATATTAGTTATCAGTTCGCAGCCTACTCAAAATCGTCCTCATCATAATCGCAGTCGCAGTTACAGCCGCCATCGCTGCAGTTGCCGTTGTATGAGCCAAATGTCTGGCTCTTTCTAGGAGAGCAGAGCATTCCGAGCACAAGCCCTGTGAGGAATGTGCAGATAGCGAAAAGCACGGCCTCTCTTGTTGAGTAGTCTTTATCCTTTACGACAACAGTGAATTTGTTCCATCCGTCTTTGATAGTTTTCATTGGTTTCATTGAAATCCCTCCTGATCATATTATATTGATAAATCCTGAATCAGGGAAAATCCCCCATCTGTAATGAATTTCCCTGAACAGTTAATTACATGATACATCAACATCACACATCAGTCCACCCCTGGGCAGGAGACTTAAGAACAAAATGAGATTTGTGGAAGTCAATCAGCCCATCAGTCTTCATCCTGCCAAGTTCAGTAGACAGTCCACTGCGGTCCACGGACAAAAAGTCAGCGAGCTGCTGTCTGGAAAATGGTATATCAAATTCGTTGCTGCCATGTCTGTGCATCTCCGATGACAGGTAGGAGAGCAACTTATCCCTGGTTGTTTTCTGGCTCATGTGCTTTGATTTTTCGCCGAGCCTCAGGTTCTTGCCGGCGAGATCGCACAGGAGATTTCTTATCATCTGATTATGTCTGCCACATGTTACCGGGCAGGTGGTGAGCATTTTTTGAACATTCAGAAACAATACAGAACTTGCAGCTTCAGCATATACGCTGACGTCGAGTACGGAGCCAGGGGTACAGGCATATGATTCCGCAAACGTGTGTCCGGGCATGATGGCAGACATGACGCTTTGACCACCCCAGTAATCCTCCTGGATGACTATCGCTTTGCCTGTAAGCAGCAATCCTATATATTCTGTTGTGTTGCCAGCCATGAGAATACACTCATTTTTTTGGTATTTTTTGATGATTGCACCCAGACAGTCCAGTATGGAGTCAACGTCATCAGCGGTGATACTGGAAAAAAGACTGGATTTCAATAATGTGTCCATGTATTTGTTCATATTACCTCTTAGTGGGGACGCTTCTTTTGTCACAAGGAATATCCCTGAAAAGTATAACATTTTTATGTTGAAAATTCAACATACACAAATGCTCTGACTGAATATAATGACGTTAAAAGCAGGAAAAAGATTGGAGGAAATATATATGATAAGAAGAGTTATACAGATAGACGAGGACAAGTGTAATGGATGTGGAGCCTGTGCAAATGCGTGCCATGAGGGTGCTATAGGCATGGTAAACGGCAAAGCAAAGCTGCTCAGAGACGATTATTGTGATGGACTTGGCGACTGCCTGCCGTCGTGTCCTACAGGAGCCATAACATTTGTGGAGAGAGAGGCGGCTGCGTATGATGAGGCGGCAGTCATGGCAAACAAACAGGCAAGATTCGATGCAGAAAAATCCAAAAATATGGTTGGCTCAGGAGTGATGCATGGAAAAAGTCCGGCACACTCCGGTTGCCCTGGTTCTATGGCGAGAAGCATATTCAGGAGACCGGCAGCAGCTTCAGGTGAAGCAGTACAGGCAAGCTCATATGAACAGGCAGCAGTAGAATGCGTACAGAGTACAACTGATAAAACAGTCAATCAGCAGGCGGGTGACATATATAATTATGAGCGCCCGAGCCAGCTCACACAGTGGCCGGTGCAGATCAAACTTGCCCCGGTAAATGCGTCATACTTTGATGGTGCAAAGTTGCTTATAGCGGCGGACTGTACAGCCTATGCCTATGCATCGTTCCACGAGAAATTCATAAAGGGACATGTGACTCTGATTGGCTGTCCGAAACTTGACAGTGTCGATTATTCAGAGAAACTTACAGAGATTATCAGGCGAAATGACATACAAAGTGTTACAATAGTCCGTATGGAGGTTCCTTGTTGTGGAGGACTGGAGATGGCTGCGAAGAAGGCACTTCAGGACAGCGGCAAGTTTATCCCATGGCAGGTTGCAACAATATCAATAGATGGAAGAATTCTTGACTGACATTCTCTTCACAGCACCATGAAAGGTAAAGACAATGGAAGATAAAATAAGAATTACAACTGAGACAGGCAGTCGTCTGGTCGGTGCTCTGATAGGGCTGGTGAGAGCCACTGATGGGATGATGCATGTGACTGATGATACAAATAACATAATAATAGAAGGTTTGCACATGTCTGATATTGCTCTTGGCATCTCTGATGCAGACATGAAGGCGATGATCGCAAGGGTGCATGCTGATAAGCATACAATTGTCCCTGACTGCAGTGTATGCGGTGCACCATGTGGCAGGACTGCAGATTATGATTGGGAGAGCGTGTACAGAGAAGAACGGACAGAGCACGAGGAAGGCAATAGTGATGGCAATGTGGCAGAGCCTTCTGTCATATCGGACGTGCGGATAGACATACTTTCCACACTTCAGAAGATATCCCACAGAGTGATCTCCGGGGAGATCAACGCAGATGGCGAGGTGAACTTCAGTGTGTGCAGGGCAGTATTTGCACTGGGGGAGAACTGGAGTGACGGCGAGCTTGAGAGAGTAGAGCGTGAGCTTGAAGATTTGTCAACCAACAACAGTATGTAACAATGGCACACAAAAATGTAATACTTGAAAATAACAAGGCTTGGCGCATCACAGATGGAATGAAAGTGGTGCGCTTGTTAAAATTAATAAGAAAATACTTCATACTACAGGTATAAAGCCATTGCAAATACAATTATTCGGGAGTACAATAGTCGGATGCATCAAATTAAATGATGAAAGAGATAATAACAGGAAAAGGTAACAAAAATGGGAAGTGCTGCTACGGGCTTTGTAAAAAATAATAAAAAGGTGACATGGAAAGAATTTGCCAGAATGCTTGCTGTGCTTGCTGTGCCTATTGCGATGCAGAATCTGCTGGCGACCACCGCCAGTATGGTTGATACCATCATGATAGGAAGTGAGGGCGAGATCGCCGTTGCGGCGGTTGGCGTGTGTGCACAGATAGGATCACTTTTGTTTTCAACATATTGGGGATTTGTCAGCTGCTCTCTTCTGTTCATGTCTCAATACTGGGGTGCCAAGGATCCGGAGGGAATGAACAAAGCATTTGGTCTGGCGATCATATGTGCGGGAATATTTGGAATAGCATTTGCGGTGGTGACTGTGGTTGCACCGGGGTGGATACTTGGAATATATACAGATAAAGTAGAGATCATAGCACTTGCGAAGCCATATATGAGAATAGTTGGATGGTCGTATCCGCTTCAGGTATTTGCCGCGATCATTACAGCACTTTTAAAATCGACTGAGAGGGTGAAGGTGCCACTGGTGTGCTCGGTCATCTCACTTTTACTCAACTTTTGTATAAATTTTGTGTTGATCTACGGTAGATTTGGCGCTCCCAAGATGGGAGTTGCCGGTGCGGCTATAGGTACACTGGTGTCTGGTATCGTGAACATAGCATTGCTCATTCTGTATCTTGCAAAGAGCAGGCATGAGATAAAGTTCAGCGCGCGAAAGGCATTTGATATTGATATGGGTTTTGTGAAGTCCTATGCGTCCAAGGCATTCCCAATCGTATGCAACGAGATCCTCTATGGCGTGGGCCAGATGATAATCAACGTTGTCATGGGACATCAGAGTGATTCCGCCATAGCCGCCATGGCTGCATTCCGTGTATGTGAAGGGTTTGTATATGCATTCTTTGGTGGTCTGGCAAATGCGTCCAGCGTTGCCGTGGGAAATGAAGTTGGCGCGGGTAATCTGGACAGGGGACTTTCCTATGCCAAGAGAGCTGCACTGGTATGTCCTGCCATCACATTCACAATTGTGCTCATCACGATGCTGCTGCACAATCCGCTGTTCGGATTGTTTGGACTCGGGGCTGAGGCGATGATGTACACAAAGTATATGCTTATAATATATCTGTTCTTCGGAGCAGTCAGAACATGCTGCTATATACAGAACGAGTGCTTCCGTGCAGGCGGTGAGGCCATCGTTGGAACAGTTATGGAGATCAGTGGACTGATGTTGTTTTCGGTCCCGGCTACATGGGTAGCAGGAATGGTGCTCAAGCTGCCATTCCTCGCAGTGTTCTCATTTGTTTACACGGATGAACTTCTGAGATTTGTCATACTCACGCCGTATCTACTGAAGGGAAGGTGGATCAAACCTATGACGGGACCTGGTCGCGCGGCACTTGATGAGTTCAGGGGCAGGATGAAGCGAAATAAGCATAGAGCGCGATAATCTATGGGGACGGAGAGGTCAGGTACCTCCGTCCCCTGTTTTGAAAAAGGAGAAAATAATATGCTGCAAATAAAAAATCTCACAAAGAGATACGGAGATAAGTTGGCGGTGGACAATCTAAGCCTACATATAATGCCGGGGGAGATATATGGTTTCATCGGACACAACGGAGCAGGTAAGACAACCACTATAAAGGCGTGTACAGGGATCCTGAATTTTGAGGAGGGAGATATCCTTATAGATGGTGTGTCCATAAAGGAAAAACCGCTGGAATGCAAGAAACAGATGGCATATATTCCTGACAATCCAGATATGTATGATTTTATGACCGGAATCGGATATTTGAATTTTATAGCAGATATATTTGACGTGCCGGAGGAAGTCAGGGACGAGCTCATAGACAAATATGCTGACGCATTTGAGATAAAAGACAACCTCGGACAGCTGGTATCCGAGTATTCTCATGGTATGAAACAGAAACTGGCAATCATATCGGCATGGATACATGAGCCGAAACTTGTCATCATGGATGAACCGTTTGTCGGACTCGATCCAAAGGCTTCCCATATACTCAAGCAGATGATGAGAAAAATGTGTGATGACGGAGGGGCGATATTCTTCTCCACACATGTATTGGAAGTCGCAGAAAAGCTGTGCGATAAAGTGGCGATCATCAAATGCGGACGACTGGTGAAGGCGGGAATAATGGAGCAGGTGAAGGGAGACGAGTCACTTGAATCCGTGTTCCTTGATCTGGAGGGTGAGTCATGATAAGGATATTGATGAAGAAACAGCTTAAGATGCTGTTCAGTGGATTTTTCGTTGACCGGAAGACTGGAAAGTCCAGATCCAAAGGTGCTGTAGTTCTGGGTATCATCAGTTATGTGGCAGTGCTGCAGGGCTGTATGGGAGCCATGTTCGGAATGGAGGCATATTCGGTGTGTGAGCCACTTTGTTCTGCGGGGCTTGATTGGATGTACATGGCGATGATGTCTATGATGGCGTTGACCATCGGTATATTAGGAAGTGTGTTCAATACATATGCGAGCTTGTATCAGGCAAAAGACAATGACCTGATGCTGTCACTGCCCATCCCGGTCAGGGCTATATTATTTGCAAGACTGTCAGGGGTGTACATCATGGGTGCGATGTTCGCCGTGACCGCCATGGTTCCCGGTATCATAGTATATGGAATAGTAGCTCATCCCGGTGTGTGGCCGGTCGTGTCATCTATTATAGTGCTGGTTCTTCTGACATTTGTCATACTGGTGCTCTCATGTATACTTGGCTGGGTAGTGGGGAAGATAGGCAATAAGACCAGAAATAAGAGCTTTGTGACAGTTGTATTGTCACTGGCATTTATAGCCGCATATTATGCTGTATACATGAATGCAAATAAGCTGCTCTCAAAGATCCTGGCAAACAGCGGAGAATACAGTGCAAAGATAAAAGGTGCTGCATATCCGCTCTATTCAATTGGTCGTGCGGCTACAGGAGATGGATTGCAGCTGGCGTTTGTGGCAGCAGGCACATTGATCATCTCTCTTGCAGTGTGGCTGGTACTTGAGAGAACATTCATCGGAATCGTGACGACAAAAGCCGGACATACCAAAAGGAAGAATATAATAAAAGCTGCAAAGGCGCAGAGCCAGGATGCAGCACTTCTTCAGAAAGAGTTCAAAAGACTGGCAGCATCTGCCGTATATATGCTCAACTGTTCCCTGGGGACATTGATAATGATCGCTATGGCAGTGGTTTGTCTTGTTAAAGGACAGTATGTAGTAGATATGATTACGAAAATTCCCGGACTACCGGATGGTGTACTTATAATTGGGGCGTGCATAGCCGTATGTGCCGCCGCGTCGATGAATGATCTGACTGCACCATCGATATCTCTGGAGGGAAAGAATCTTTGGATCGTGCGTTCGCTTCCAGTCACATCGTGGCAGATACTTAGGGCAAAACTGAGGATGCATGTGATACTTACCCTGATTCCGGCGCTGATCCTTGATATAGTGATGCTTGTTTTTGTGACACCATCACTTGTAGATGGCGTGATGATGTTACTGATACCATGTCTTTATGTGTGCCTGACTGCATACATAGGGCTTGCAGTCAATCTCAAGATACCAAAGCTTGACTGGACGTCGGAAGCATCAGTCGTGAAGCAGAGCATGGGTGTACTTGTTGCTCTTTTATCTAATTTTGTGTATATTATTGTACTTGTGGTGGGATATTTGTTATTCGGAGGTTTTACCGGAGCGACAATGTATCTAGCAATAAGCACTGCATTGACGGCAGCCGCTGCAGTTTTGTTTAGAATATGGCTGAAGAGACGTGGGGTGCAGGTGTTTGAGGCGCTCTAGTGGTCTGCGATGATGAATCCAGGGCTGTGCTCTGCATGGAAGCTGGAGACTGCGGTTGTAAGACAGTGTAGATTATAGATAGCAGAATAAATTATAGATAGAGTTATAGATAGAAAGAAGTTTCAGGATTAAATATGGCAGAAATAAAGAACTCGGAATTAGATATGAGTAGTCAGCAGAAAGCTGAACTGGACAAAGAGAAAAGAAAAGAAGAGAAGAAAGAGGCAAAAAGAGCAAAAAGGCAGCACTACAGGGAACTGAATGAGCCGCCAAAGCTCACCGTTCTCGAGGAGGTGGGAAATGCTGTTACCCACGGAATAGGAGCAGGGCTTGCCATAGCCGGACTTGTCCTTCTTCTCCTGAAGTCAGACACAGGACTCAAAGTGATGGCATCGTGTTTTTATGGAATATCACTGATATTGATGTTTCTCATGAGCTGTCTGTATCATTCATACAAATCCGGTCTGGCAGTCAAGCGGCTCTGGAGAAGATTTGACTATTCCTCGATATATCTGCTGATAGGCGGAACATTTGCTCCACTGTACCTTGTGTACTGGGGAAATGTGCTTGGAATAGTGTTGTTCTGTGTGCAGTGGGCACTTATTATAGCGGGGATCACCATCATATGTGTGTTCGGCCCGGGCAGGTTCAGACCGATACACTATACGCTGTACTTCGTCATCGGATGGAGCGCTATCATGTTCATTCCGGGCTGGTTCAGAAATGACAAGCCGCTTCTGGGATGGATCGTGGGCGGAGGTGTTGTCTATACGCTTGGCATGATTCCATTTGTGAAGGACACCAAGGGGGCGCACTTTATCTGGCATATCTTTGTGATGCTGGGGGCCGCGCTGCATTGGTTTGGGATGTACCTTTATGTGTATTGATGACGGACGCCATTTTCAAGCGTATAAGGCCATGATATATGCGTGCAATCACATTTGCCTAGCCTCACTTTACTTTGCTTCCATATGCACTCGGCTCTGACCGCAATAAGGGCGCTGCGGTCGCCACCTCGGCAGGAAGCAGTAAAGAGAGGCAGTCTGCATTATCGATTGCACACATAATATCATGGCCTTTTTATATCGCCTGAAAATGGCTGGTTATGAATCACGCTAATCTTCCTTCGTTTCAGCTTGCTTATATTTGCACTGCGCTCTGCGCACGATAAGGGCGTTTGTGTGCGCC
Organism: Coprococcus sp. AM14-16; assembly: GCF_003434675.1. NCBI lineage: Bacteria > Bacillati > Bacillota > Clostridia > Lachnospirales > Lachnospiraceae > Coprococcus > Coprococcus sp. AM14-16. Next base: position 350,064 of record NZ_QTLL01000003.1, on the reverse strand, counting down.
GCTCCGGCAATAAGAGCTGAAGTTCAGTCGATTACGCTATCGATTCAGAATACAGGCACACGGCTTATTATAATATCTGGAGAGCAGTTTTTCTGTTACCGATAGAAGTTTATTGCTTATATTGGATTCGATTTACGAGTAATTATATTTGCGGTTGATTGCAGCCATAAAGAATGGTATCTTTTAGGCAGATATAAACATGATGAGTAAATATTATAATACGAGGAGGAAATTCTATGGACAGAGTAGAGAAAATGCTTGGCAGAATGAAAGCTGGTAAGTTATATAAATGTGTGGACTGGGATCCGGAGGGGAAGGCGAAGGATCTGGTTGATAAGTTCAACGGTGCTCCGAGGTCTGAGACAATGACAAGAACAGGCGAGTATCTTGGAAAATTATTCGCACACATGGGAAAGGAGTGTTACATAGAGCCGCCATTTTACTGCGACTATGGAACAAATATACATGTGGGAGACTATTTCTATGCAAATACAGGGCTGATAGTTCTGGATCAGTGTGACGTCATCATTGGAGATCATGCATTTCTGGGACCAAGGGTCAATATATACTGCGCATGTCATCCGATAGATGCGATGATCAGAAATGCCGGTGTGGAGCTTGGCAAGCCGGTCACAATAGGCGATAATGTATGGATCGGCGGAAATACGGTCATCAATCCGGGTGTGACCATAGGTTCAAATGTTGTCATAGGCTCAGGGGCGGTTGTCACAAAGGATATTCCGGATGGTGTGATAGCTGCTGGAAATCCATGTAAAGTCATGAGACCGATAACAGAAAAAGATAAGCAATATTGGCTTGAACAGGTAAAGGAATTTGAGACAGACACAGGCGAGCAGGTGCTGTAGTGGGGACGCTTCTTTTGTCACAAGGAGTGTCCCCTGGATTGGATTTATATGACAGAGGGACACTCCTTGTGACAAAAGAAGCGTCCCTGGAGAGGACATATGGTAAATTACAGATTTACTTTCAGCTATGATGGCACACGTTATCACGGCTGGGAGAGCAAGACAAATGCGGATACAGTGGAGGGGCGAATAGAGGCGGCCCTCACCAGGATGGTCGATGCAAAGGTCGATATCCATGGTGCAGGCAGGACTGATGCGGGAGTGCATGCCAGAGCCATGGTGGCGAACGGAAGGGTAGAAACAGATAAGACTCCGGAAGAGATAAAAGATTATCTGAACAGATATCTGCCTGCGGATATCTGCGCGCTTGAGGTTGCTGTGGCCGGGGACAGGTTTCATGCAAGGCTGAATGCAACCGGTAAAGTCTACGAATACACGCTGTATGTAGGCGCTGAGAAACCTGTATTTGACAGAAATTATGTGTGGTGTGTGCCGCAGGGCAGTGCACTTGATGTGGATGTGATGAAAAAGGCTGCATCGTATCTTGTCGGAAAGCATGATTTCAGATCTTTTTGTGGCAACAATAAGATGAAGAAATCCACGGTCAGAACTATATACGATGTGGATATAGTCAAGGAGGGAGACTACGTCCGCATGAGATTCCATGGAAATGGCTTTTTGCAGAACATGGTGAGGATACTGACCGGAACACTGGTAGAGGTTGGATATGGGAATATGAGTGCGGAGCATATTCCTGAGATAATCGCCGGGCTGGACAGACAGCTTGCAGGGCCTACGGCTCCGCCGCATGGTTTATGCCTTATGGCGGTTGAATATGACTGAGAAGACGGCAACAGCTACTTGAATGTTGTGATATAGGCAGAAAGCATGCATGTAAAGGGAGATTTGTCAGATATCGAAAAAGATGCACGACATAATAAGGAAATGGGGTTAAAACAGATGATAAAGAAGCTTGGAACAAAGTACAGGATAAAATGTATTATTGGAGCAGTGATATTTGCAGCAATCGGAATCTCCGGTGTTGCTGCAGCAATGGGGGTAGATGAAGGATCGATATGGATAGGGCTTGGATCCGCGATGTTCCTCGCATTTGCGGCATGGTTTGTATCCCTGGCAATAAGGCAGAGCAACATAAGAGACGTACTGGATTACTGCAAGAAGAAGCCAAATCCTGAATATGAGATGGAGAGGATAGAGCAGTTTTACAGATCAGGTGCTGCAGTGAATGGCCTCAGATTAAATAACGAGTTCTTCATGTATATCAAGGGTGACACGGTGAATTTTGCCGAGACCAGGGAGCTTATGTGGGTATATAAGCTCATAACCCAGAACAAAGTGTACGGAATCAAGGCGGGTAAGTCTTACCAGATCGAGGTCAGGCTGAATGATGGCAGCGGAATGGCGCTTCCGATGAGGAAGGAGAAGGACTGTGATGACATCCTTGCATACATAGAAAGCATGGTTCCATACATAATAATAGGATACAACGATGAGATAAATAAGATATATAACCACAATCAGAAGGAACTGGAGAAAATGGTGGATGAGAGAAGACACCAGTACTTCCAACAGGTTCCAATGAGATAGATAATGGCATGAGGTATATCTGTACAAAAAGGATGGTGGCATATGGGTATGGCGGATATTGACAGGCACAGCGGAATGGAGAAGCTGCGGGATATGCCTCAGGGAAGTCCGGAGGATGTGAAAATGCTCGGCCTGTTCATGGATGTGGGAGCCATGATGATCCGGAATGGCTCGGAGGTGAAGAGAGTGGAGGATACACTCAGACGAATGGGAGCTGCTTATGGAGCAGAGCGTATGGACGTATTTGCTATTACATCCACTCTGGTATGTACCATGAACATGCCGGATGGATCGGTGTGCTCCATGACCAGAGGAACCAGGGATGGGACAAAGACGGACTTCTGGAAGCTGGAGCGGATAAATGCCCTGAGCAGAGAGTATTGCAGACAGCCACTAGCCACTGAGGGCCTGAAAGAACGAATTGAAGAGATAGAGCAGGCATCAGCGCCGAGATTCCGGGTGTGCGTGGGAAGCGTGCTGGCGGCGGGAGCGCTTGCGGTATTCTTCGGCGGAACCATACTTGATGGAGCTATGGCGGCGGCATTTGCTGTGGGGATATGGCTGATGCAGATATATTTCGCCCCGATATGTACCAACAACATACTGTTTAATTTTCTGAGTTCATTTGTCACGGGCGTACTGATCGGACTGGCAGGGCACGTGCTTCCAATACATGAGGACAAGGTCATGATAGGAGATATCATGCTGCTGATCCCGGGGCTTGCGCTGACAAATGCAGTGAAGGACATGTTTGTAGGGGATACCATAACGGGAAGTCTGAGGCTGGTTGAGTCGCTGCTCTGGGCGGCGGCGATAGCGTGCGGATTTGCACTGGCGGTATTTATCACGATTTAGGAGGTGCAGACAAGTGCAGCAAACGATCATACAGGTTGTCACAGCTCTATTAGGTTCGCTGGGATTTGCTTTTATGTTCAATCTAGGAAAGAGAAATGTGATACCGGCGGCGGTCAATGGAATGTGCACATGGATAGTATACATTCTGGTCAGAAATATCATAGATGACGTATTTATCCCATCTCTTGCGGCAAGCCTGTGGGCTGCCATATATGCTGAGATAGCGGCAAGGATCATGAAAGCACCGGCAAATCAGTATCTCATAGTCGGACTTATCCCGCTTCTGCCGGGGGCTCCGCTCTATTACACACTGAGCGCGGCATTTGATTCAGACTGGAAGGCCGCAAGTGCATATGGCAATTCCACAATGCTGTTCGTGCTTGGGATTGCGGTGGGAATAAGCGCAGTCTGTGGATGTGATGACATAATAAGGAGGCTTAAGAACAAAAAGACGGAAAGCTTGAGTAAACACATATAAGGTGTTATGATACAAGTTAAGTGTTATATTAAGGAGATCGAGGGTTATGCTTGAGAAGTATGGAAAAAAGCTGTTTATATTGCTTGGATGTGATGTAGTATATTTTATATTGTGGGTTATACCGGCCATAAGGATACCTGCTTCATCTGCGATTTTTACCGGACTTGGGCTTATGACCATGACGGCACTCAGCTTTGTTGAGGTTGAGGATGATACATTTGACAGGGTGACAGGTGATGAGAAGTGGTTTAAGATAGCCTTTCTGGTGGGAGCGGCACTCACGCTTGTGGGGATCATACTCCTGCTGATGTTTTTCAAATTCTAAATATAATGTGGATTACAGATCCCTTCCGTATGATTAGGTACATCATACGGAAGGGATTTTTTCGTCTTAAGAATATCTTAAAGTTCCCGGCAATTGTTTCTTAATGTACACCCATTTTACAATACATTATGAGCAGAGACATTTCTGAAGTTTAATGTGAAGGGAGGCAGAAAATGTCAGGAAATTCGTGGCGGAAAACTGCGCTGGTCATGTCTGTACTTGCCGTATGTGGCATATGTGGCTGTGAGAACAGGTCGAGCGGTGATGAGGACAGGACAGAATACATATATGGTGATTCCATTGAGGAGGATCATGGCGGAGGACTACTCGGTATAAGGCTTGGCGTTCCTGATAGCTGTGATCTAACATTTGATACCGGTCATTCAAAGCTTTCGGAGATAAGTCTTTTGGATGATGACATACAGGTTGCAAATGTGGACAGGGCGTATACTGTAAGCTTTGACAGGATGAGGATGGATACGTCGAGGATACAGGACATGGTGGAGAGTGTATTTGACAAAGACCAGGGAATATATTGCCGTGATGACGGCGACGAGAATATGACGAAGGAGGAGATACAGAAGGAGATAGACCTCATAGAGGTGTACAGGCAGCAGGCTCTGGAAGAAGGGCAGCAGGATGTTGCGGAGATATATGAGAGTGACATAGCAGAGACGAAGAAGCGGATGAAGGAAGCCCCCGATTCGTATACGCCGGTCAGAGAATATACGACAAATAAGATATACATAGGCCAGCATGACGGTGAACAGTACAGCCTGTGGATATCCGGGGATGACACAGCAGATGCATCTGGCAGGGTAAGCATAGTATATGAGCCGGCGGGTGATCAGGAGCAGAAATATCTTGCAGATGTGGAAGATGCAGTGATGACGGAGACCGCCGGGCAAAACTATTTTGGCGGCGATATTGAAGACCAGGAAAATAAATGTGGGATAGATGAAAATACAGCAGAGCATGAAGCTCAGGCATTTCTGGATAGGATGGGAATATCCGGAATGGCAAAATGCGGAAGTCAGGCTGTGGTGAGGTCGTGGCTGGACAGCGGATTTGAAATTATAAAAGCTGAAAAGAATGGGTACATGTTCGAATTTGGAATACAGATCGGCGGAGTGGATACTGCCTATATAGACCCGACAGGAGTGGATAACCTGAAGAATAAAAATGGTTACGTCATGTACGAAGGTGACAGGATATCCGTATGTGTGGATGACAGCGGAGTGTTTAATGTGAGAGCAATCTTAAGTACGGATACGGATTCATTTGTCAGGGAAAAGGTGGATCTCCTAAGCTGGGAAGATATGGTGAATAAGGCTGACGATAGCATAGCGGAATATTATGAAAAATATCCTACCGACTATTCAGAGGTGCGGTTTAACAATGTGAAATTTATGTATGTTCCCTGTATACAGGATGGAGAAAATCTTGTGTACATACCGGCATGGGTACTGACCCAGTCTGAAAATAATGACATCTCAGAGGAGCATGGCGCATACGATAATATAGTGCAGCTTGTGTACATAAACGCAGTGGATGGAAGCTGTGTAGATATAATTGAGACTGCAAAATGTCTTGAGACATGGTACGGAACAGACCCGGAGACTGGGGCAGGAACAAAAACCATATCAAAATAAATGTGCTGATATGGTCAGGTGAAATGTCTAATATATGAATATTTGCGAAATGACAAGGAGGAAGATAATCATGGGAAAGAGAGCGACAAGAATAGCAGCATGTGTGCTGGCAGGAGTGATGGCGATGCAGATGACAGGATGTGGAAATAAAAAGGTTGATTATACATTGGATGGAGAGTCGGGTTCGGCAAGTGGATACAGTGATGATGGCAGTAACGATGCGGGTGGCAGCCTTGCAAAGAGTCTGGGAATCCCGGAGAAGTGTGATGAGACATTTGATGTGGGCAATTCGGGCTTGTCAGAGATAAGCTGTTCCGGTTCGATAGATATTCCTGATACGGATTCCATGAAGAGGGTATATTACAGCACTATGAAGCTTGATGCTGCACAGATACAGAGCATTGTCGAGGGACTCCTGGACAAGTCCCAGGGCATATATATCCGCAAGGATGGAGTGCAGACCAAGGATGAGCTGAAGAGTATGATAGAGAGTACAGAGAAGTTCAAGAAGGAGGCTCAGGGTCAGGGGGATGATTCGTCGGATGCCTGGTATGATACCCAGATAGAGACATACAAGAAGCAGATGGCAGATGCACCGGATTCACTTCCTTTGCTGGAGAATTATGATGACCCGTATTCATCGTATACAGGCAAATATGGAGACAAGGAATATACGGTGAGTATATCACAGTATGGCGGTGAGGATGACAATACAGACGCAGGTGTGTATATATCATTTTACAAATCCGAGAGTGAGGAGAACAAGCTTTTGGATGGTGTGAGCGGCGCAACATACACCTATGTGACGGGCATCAGCAATGCCACAGACATAGATCTGACCAATGTCACAAATGAGAGCAAACTCACGGAGAACGATGCCATATCCCAAGCGATGAATTTCCTCTCAAAGATGGGGATAGACGGTATGGAGAGTACAAAGACAGAGCCGCTTGCCAGAATATGGTCGGATGACAATGGCGAGGTAAAGCAGACCAAGGTGAGTGGATACTCGGTAACGCTCAGCAGGTCTATATACGGAGCAAAGGAGAGAGAGGGCGAATTATATAACGTTGACAATCTCCAGACACAGAATGGCTATATGTTTGAGCCTGGTGACAGTGTAACATTAAATATTGATGATGATGGAGTTGTAGATATGTTTGCCCAGCTTTACACAGATCCTTCATCCCTGCAGGCGGAGGATGTGGAACTCATGAGCTGGAACGACATGATCGCAAAGGCAAATGAGGGCATTGCAACATATTATGAGAAATACCAGACCAGATATGGCAAGGTTCAGTTCAACAACGTGGCACTCAGATACATGGCGACAGCAGATGACGATGGAAAGCTCTGCTACATTCCTGCATGGATATTTACACAGAGCGAGGAGCTCCGGGGACAGGACACGGTAGGGGAGATATCCCAGATTGTATGTATAAATGCAATTGACGGAAGCTGCATTGACATAGTGGATAATGCCAAGAATATGAAGTTGTGGGAGACGTATTAAATGGATTATTACATCTAAATCTATCAAAAATTACATTTGCATCTATTATCACAAATTAGGGTATATAATATGTTTTGGTGTTAGCTTGTGTAATTTATGTGCAGATGATATTATGAATGATAGGAGAAGTTGTGAGATTTGTTTATAATACATTTATCTTGGATAGGGCAGAATATGCAAAAATCTGCAGAGAAATAAATACGAATTATAGTAAATACGAAGGAAAAACATACGCAGTACATATTTCGTATGGAATAGATAATAAACCATATTGGTATTATTTTGAGAATCATGGATATGATAACTATAATATATATATGAGAATAGAAATGTAAGGGGGCGTAGTTATGGAAGAATTAAGAAAACTGCTCAACAATATAGATGATTCTTATTTTGAGTTTGTCTCGGCTATGGAGCATTATGCTCAGAAGAATGCAGAAAGATTAGAAATGCTCACTGCTTATATCAAAAGAAATCCAGGCGTAAAATCCGCAGATGTTATAAAGTTTGTTTCGGATCAGCCGGATTTTGCAGATGATGCCGCTTACATGAGGGTATGCTAGATATTGTAGTTATAAGAAAGTAATAAAAATACAGACAGTCAATTGTTTTTTGAGGTCACTTCATTCACAATTGTGCTGTCTGTATTTTTATTTGAAAGTATCAGTTTTAAGCTGACTAATTCTACAGGTGAAGGACTCTGTCCTTGATCTCCTGTGTACGTCCCTGATTCCAGAACTGGGTTCCGATATAACCGCAGGTACGTCTTGCAACGAAGAGAGTGTTCTGGTCGCGGTTGCCGCAGTTAGGGCACTCCCACACCAACTTGCCATAATCGTCTGTCACGATCTTAATCTCGCCGTCATAGCCACATTTCTCACAGTAGTCGCTCTTGGTGTTGAGCTCTGCATAGAGAATGTTGTCGTATATGAACTTCATGACTTCAAGGACTGCGTCTATGTTATTCTGGAGGTTTGGAACCTCAACATAGCTGATGGCGCCGCCCGGTGACAGCTTCTGGAATTCTGACTCAAACTTCAGCTTGCTGAAGGCGTCTATGTGCTCGGTTACATGTACGTGATAGCTGTTGGTTATGTAATTCTTGTCTGTTACGCCCGGGATGATGCCGAAACGCTTCTGCAGATTCTTGGCAAATTTATAAGTAGTGGACTCCATAGGTGTTCCGTATACGGAATAGCTGATATTCTCAGCGGCCTTCCACTCAGCACATTTGTCGTTGAGCTTCTGCATTACAGCGAGCGCAAATTTCTTGCCTTCCTCGGATGTATGTGTTTTGCCGATCATACGGACACACATTTCGCAGAGACCGGCATAGCCAAGGGAAATAGTTGAGTAGCCGCCGAAGAGCAGCTTGTCAATCTTCTCGCCTTTCTTAAGTCTTGCCAGCGCACCGTGCTGCCACAGTATAGGAGCGACATCTGATATGGTTCCGAGCAGTCTTTCATGTCTGCATCTGAGTGCCTTGTGACAAAGCTCAAGACGCTCGTCCAGGATCTTCCAGAATTTGTCCATGTCGCCGTATGATGAACATGCCACATCAACAAGATTGATGGTCACGACACCCTGGTTAAAACGTCCGTAATATTTGCGGGATCCATCAGGATTCCTGATGCCGTCCTCCTTTGTAGGAAATGATCTGCAGCCCATGCATGGATATACGTCGCCGTCCTTCATCTCTCTCATGACTTTGGCGGAGATGTAGTCAGGAACCATACGTTTTGCGGTGCATTTGGCGGCAAGCTCAGTCAGATACCAGTATTTGGAATCTGTGGTGATGTTGTCCTCGTCCAGAACATATATGAGCTTAGGAAATGCCGGAGTGATCCAGATTCCCTTCTCGTTCTTAACTCCTTTGATCCTCTGATTCAGGACCTCCTCTATGATGAGTGCCAGGTCATCCCTTGTCTGTCCCTCAGGAACCTCATCCAGGTACATGAACATGGTGACAAATGGTGCCTGTCCGTTACATGTCATCAGGGTGATGAGCTGGTACTGTATAGTCTGTATTCCACTTTTGACCTCGTTCAGAAGTCTCTTCTCTGTTATCTTGTCGATAATGGCATCATCAAGGGATTCGCCACAGTCCTTGCGCTCCTCGATGACCTGTGCACGGAGCTTCTTCCTGCTAACATCCACAAATGGTGCCAGATGAGACAGGGTAAACGTCTGCCCGCCGTACTGGTTGCTGGCAACCTGTGCCACGATCTGCGTGGTGACGTTGCATGCCGTGAAGAAGCTGTGCGGCTTCTCGATCATGGTCTCACTGATCACTGTTCCGTTCTGTAGCATATCCTCAAGGTTGATGAGGTCACAGTTGTGCTCCTTCTGAGCGTAGTAGTCAGAATCATGGAAATGTATGATTCCGGCCTCATGTGCCTCAACTATATCCTCAGGCAGAAGCATTCTCTTGGTCAGATCTTTTGATACCTCACCGGCCATGTAGTCACGCTGTGTCGAGTTGATCACCGGATTCTTGTTGGAGTTTTCCTGATTGACTTCCTCGTTCATATGGTCTATGAGCGCAAGGATTCCGTTGTCCGTGGTGTTGGACTTACGTGCGAGCTCTCTCTTGTAACGGTAACGCACATATTTCTGTGCAACCTCATATCCTCTCATCTCCATGATACCGGTCTCGACCATATCCTGAATGTCCTCCACGTGAACTGCGTGGGACATTGATTCTATCTGTTTCTCCAGGTTGTCCGCGATGGCGTGAACCTGATATTCGTTGAGCTGGTGGAGTTTGTCAACCTCATTGTTGGCAGCTTTGATGGCATTCTCGATCTTTGACAGGTCAAATGTCACCTCTTCTCCATTCCTTTTGATTACGTGTACGTGTGTTTTAGCTTCCTCTGACACAGCAATAGCCTCCCTCTTCCAATTCAATGGTAAATTTATTCGTAATATTCCAATCATTCAAGTTAACTTAAATCAGGCCAATCAGGTCTGGTTCGACGTAATATAGTAGATGCGGCTGCCTGTGCCGCATGGAATTATTTATAAAGAAAAAATATGCAATAATTATTGTGAACACAATATATTTGGTGGAAATAATGTGAAGCACCCACTAGATATTGTGCTCTGTTATTATAGTCATCACAAATGATATTGTAAAGATGAAAAATGTGCTTTTACACAATAAAAATCCCGTGAGGCGCATAAACCTTGACAAATTTTGAGAAAAAATTTTTGAGGGCTTCCAAAGCCTTGACAAGCAACCATAAAAAGTGATACACACTTATATGAATACAATTTCTAACAGGTATTAATACAAATATCAAGGAGATAAAAAAATGCAGGAATTAAAGCCAATCAAAGAAGGTAAGGTACGTGAGATTTATGACAATGGAGACAGCCTGATCATGGTAGCTACAGACCGTATAAGCTGCTTCGATGTCATCCTCGACAATGTAATTTCCAAGAAGGGAACAGTTCTGACACAGATGTCAAAGTTCTGGTTTGACATGACACAGGATATTCTTCCTAACCACATGATCTCAGTTGATGTAAAGGATATGCCTGAGTTCTTCCAGCAGGAGAAGTTCGATGGCAACAGCATGATGTGCAGAAAGCTTGAGATGCTTCCGATCGAGTGTATCGTTCGTGGATACATCACAGGAAGCGGTTGGGCAAGCTACAAGGAGAATGGCACAGTATGTGGAATCAAGCTCCCAGAGGGATTAAAGGAGTCTGATAAGCTTCCTGAGCCTATCTACACACCATCAACAAAGGCCGAGATTGGCGATCACGATGAGAATATATCATATGAGCAGAGCATTGCTCACCTTGAGAAGTACTTCCCTGGCAAGGGCGAGGAGTACGCTTCAAAGCTCAAGGAGTACACCATCACACTTTACAAGAAGTGTGCAGAGTACGCACTTACAAGAGGAATCATCATTGCAGATACAAAGTTTGAGTTTGGTCTCGATGAGAATGGCAATATCGTTCTCGGCGATGAGATGCTTACACCTGACAGCTCAAGATTCTGGCCAGCAGATGTATATGAGCCAGGTCATGGCCAGCCATCATTTGACAAGCAGTTCGCACGTGACTGGCTGAAGGCTAATCCTGACAAGGGCTGGAAGCTTCCAGAGGATGTCGCTCAGAAGACTATTGACATCTACCTTGAGGGCTATGAGAAGCTTACTGGCAAGCCACTTGGAAAGTAAATCCTACACTATATAGCATCAGACTGTTATATTATTAAGAATAAGACTTCCGGCGTAATGATGTGCCCGGGAGTCTTATTTTTGTGTTTTTACGCTTCCCAGGCTGTGCTCTTTAAACGGTATTTTGAAACTGCGCTGCACTAGAAGTACAAGAGGTTCTGAATCCTGGTAAAACGGTACGCAGGAAATGAAGTATATTGATTAAAATGGCATTAAATGATAAAGTAAAAAATAAAAGTTATATACGGCAATTTTATAAACTAAATTTGTGAGACACTTATAAAACCAAGGACAGTTTTGGATTTAGATCTAAAAAATTTCTCTGCGCAAAATGGAAATTTTATTATTAGAATGGGGACCTCACTGGATAACGGATACAGTTATCCAACTCCGATATACTATTGTGATTTTTTTCTATATCCTGTGGCTTTTCTATATTATATGACGTTTTTACCACTTATAGTTGTTGGGGTATATCTTATTTATAATAGTAAAAAGCCGCGCATTAATGAGTGGATATATTTGGCGTTGGGAATGTCTGGGATTATATTGAGTCATGTATTGACCTGCGAGATAGTAGTCGTAAATCTTATTATTTTATGTATAGTTTTATTAAAAATAACATTAAAAAAAGAAAGAATTATGGCATTCATAAAAGCTGCCATAATGTGCTTAGTACTTACAATTTGGTATTTGCTTCCATTTATTGATTACTTCGTAAGCCAGGAAACCATAGTACAGGCTGGGGATTTAAGACTTTTAGATAATAGCTCACAAGAAATAATAGACATATTTCAGCTGTTTGCTCCTGGAAATGAAGGTTGGAAGTGCATCACTTTAGGTGCAGCTTTAATTTTATCTTTGGGGCTTACATTATATTGCCTATATAAATACTCTTCCAAAGAAGGTAATGAAAAAGCAATTTTTTGTATAAAAATCTTCAGTGCGTTTGGTATTGTAAACACATTATTCATATGTAAATTTTTCCCATGGGGTAGTATCCAGCAAATTCTGGGAATAGATGGATTAGGGTATCAGGTTGGAAGTATTCAGTTTTCATGGAGATTTGATTTCAGATTATCATAAAAACAAAGGAGATGCATATTTAACAATAAAAAACGATAGCACAATAGATGATGCGATTGTTCAAGTGCCTATTTTTAATTATAAGTATTATACGGTATTTGATAAAAATAATAAGAAATTAGATTTGGTTGGTTCTGTAAATAATTGTGTGACATTCAAGGTACCACCAAGATATAATGGAACATTAACTATAGGATTTAGAGAGCCGATAAGTTGGAGAATTTCAGAAATAATTTCAGCTATAGGTTTTATAGTTGTATTATTTATTGGTATAAAATTACTCGTTGCGAAGAGAAGAAAGAATATTAGATAAGGAGAATGTGTGATGATTAGTTTAATAGTTCCTTGTTATAATGAGCAAGAATCACTACCGATTTTTTATGATGAAGTAACAAAGGTAGTAAGAAATATGGGGGTAGAATATGAGCTATTGCTCGTAAATGATGGTTCAAAAGATAAAACATTGGAAATAATGAGGGAGCTTTCTGCAAAAGATGAACATGTTAAGTACCATTCTTTCTCAAGAAATTTTGGCAAAGAGGCTGCAATGTATGCGGGCTTTTGTAATGCAAAGGGGGATTATGTAGCTGTTATGGATGCTGATATGCAGGATCCACCATCATTGTTACCACAGATGTTAAAAATTCTGGAATCCGGAGAATACGACTCAGTAGCTACAAGGCGGGCTGATCGTAAAGGCGAGCCAAAAATCAGAAGCTGGTTTGCCCGTAAGTTTTATCAGATCATTAATAAAATATCAGATGCCGATATTGTAGACGGAGCAAGAGACTTCCGTCTTATGAAGCGCGAAATGGTCGATGCCATAGTGGAAATGGGCGAGTATAATAGATTTTCAAAAGGCATATTTGGGTGGATCGGTTTCAATACATATTGGCTGCCGTATGAGAATATTGAAAGAGTTGCCGGTGAGACTAGCTGGAGTTTTTGGAAACTGCTGAAATATGCAATAGATGGCATTATTAATTTTTCACAAGCTCCTCTTTCAGTGGCCTCTTGGTTTGGAATGGCAATGACTTTTGTGGGCTTTTTAAGCCTTATTTTGGTGATAGTCAGAAGATTGGTATTCGGAGATCCTGTTGCCGGATGGGCATCTATAATATGTGTAATCATATTTATAGGTGGAATACAGCTTTTCTGTTTAGGAATAATGGGGCAGTATATAGCTAAGATGTACTTGGAAACAAAAAAGAGACCACATTATATAATATCTGAAACGAATGACAAGAATTCAAAGAAGGTTAATTAGCAATGAAAAAAAAGGATATTTTTGATAAAATATTTGAACTTCCGGGGCTAAGAGTATTTGAACCACTATATAGTAAGTATAAAGAAGTGATTTTATATTTAGTATTTGGAGGATTAAGTTTTATAGTAAGCATTTGTACTTATGCACTATTTAATGTGTATTTGGGTATCAATGAGTTGATAGCGAATATTTTATCGTGGATAATTACTGTATTATTTGCTTTTTTGACAAATCGTATATGGGTTTTTGATTCTCCTACAAGTGGTGTGCAAGACTTTCTGAAGCAGATGGCAGCCTTTTTTGGTGGACGAATAATTACATTGGTAGTAGAAGAAGTAATTCTATTAGTATTTATATCTATACTTGGTTTTAATAGTATGATAGTTAAGATTGTTGCACAGATTATCGTTATATTACTTAATTACATCATAAGTAAGTTGATTATATTTAAGAAAGACTAAACAAGATGAAAGCCAAATGTAAGGAGGAATTCATACATGAAGAATATGCTGCGTGTGGCGGCCGTTACGCCGAAGGTTCATATCGGAAGTGTCAGCGGAAATGTCAGAGAGATAATGGATATATATGAAGAGTATAAGGATGCTGCGGATGTCATAGTGACGCCAGAGTTGTCTATCACGGGATATACCTGTGCGGATCTGTTTGAGAACAGAAAGCTCATAGATGGCGCGAGAAGAGGTCTTCTTCAGCTTGCCATGGCGACTTGTACCGGTCAGTCGGCACTGGTGGTCGGTCTGCCATTTGAGGTGGACGGGGAGCTGTTCAACTGTGCGGCGTTCCTGCAGGGCGGAAGAGTCATGGCCATCGTGCCGAAGACTTACCTTCCAAACTATGGCGAGTTCTACGAGAAGAGATGGTTCTCAGCCAGAAAGTATGATGCGGTGATGGTAAATCTCATGGATCCGGAAGATGATGGAGATGAGCTTGAATATGATGGCAGCAGGGCTGTTGGCAGTGAAGTGCTGTTTGGCAATAATGTGATGATAGATATGGGCAGCGTAGACCAGAGAGTAAAGCTTGGTATAGAGATATGTGAGGATGCCTGGACGCCTGTGTCACCGGGAAGACTTCTCGCCATGGCGGGAGCAGAGGTCATACTCAATCTTTCCGCGTCAAATGAGGTCATCGGAAAGGCTGCATACAGGCACAAGCTGATAGGAAGTGTGTCGTCGGACTGCCTGTGCGGATATGTGTATGTGTCGGCGGGAATGTACGAGTCCACATCGGATCTGGTATTTTCAGGACACAATCTGATGTACGAGAACGGCAAGCTCCTCGGCGAGGTAAAGCCATTTGAGGAAGGAGTGCTGATAAGGGATATAAGTCTCACCAAGATCAGACACGACAGGATAGCAAACAAGTCATTTGCCGACTGCAAGCGTGATTTCGCATTCAGAAAGTATGAGACGGTGGTGTGCGATACCCCGCTCATGGACAAAGGAAATGTGCTCATGAAGGTGAAGATGACACCATTTGTCCCATCGGGAAATAAGCTTGAGAGGTGCATGGCGATATTCAAGATGCAGGTTGCCGGACTTCAGAGAAGGATAGAGGCCACCCATTGCAAATGTGTGGTCGTGGGAGTGTCAGGCGGACTTGATTCCACACTGGCTCTGCTGGTTTCGGCACAGGCGGTGAAGAATGCGGGACTTCCATCCACAACTGTCGTGGGAATCACCATGCCGGGATTTGGAACGACAAATAGGACGAAGAACAACTCCACAAAGCTCATGAGACTGCTCGGCTGTGACAGCAGAGAGATAAGCATAGCTGCATCGGTGAGACAGCATTTTGCCGATATTGGACAGGACGAGAGCGTGCATGACGTCACTTATGAGAACTGTCAGGCGAGGGAGAGAACACAGATACTCATGGATGTCGCCAACAAGGAGGGCGGATTCGTGGTTGGAACCGGAGATCTCTCGGAGCTGGCACTTGGCTGGTGCACCTACAATGGCGACCATATGAGCATGTATGCGGTGAATACAAGTATACCAAAGACGCTGGTGCGCTCACTTGTGAACGAAGTCGGACACTTCATGGAGGTTGATGGATTTGTGGGCATCGCGCCGATCATAGACGATATCATAGACACACCGGTCAGCCCGGAGCTGCTTCCACCGAACCCGGACGGAACCATCGCGCAGAAGACGGAGGACACCGTGGGATCATACATCCTGCACGATTTCTTCTTATATTATACACTTCGATATGGAATGTCCCCTGAGGAGGTAAATGAGTTGTGCAAGGAGGCTGTAAGACAGAGTGACGAGTACAATTTCTCAGACAGCGAGATCGACAAATGGCAGAAGGTATTCTACACGAGATTCTTCCGCCAGCAGTTCAAGAGGAACTGTATGCCGGATGGCGTGAAGGTCGGAACCGTATCGGTCAGCCCGAGAGGAGATCTGAGACTGCCGTCTGAGATAGAATTTGAGGACTTTTTGTAGACATTTGCCTGGGATAGTTATTAATATGGCAGAATCATAATAGCATACCAATCAGGGGTCGCTCCCGCTTAACTCAGCCTGCAACGGTACTAAGGTGCCGCCTGTTGCGCCACCTAAGGACCGGCGGCATCGTATTCCCCTGATTTGGTAGTGCTATTATGATTTTGCCACAATATAGCATACAAAGACAAATGTCTACAAAAGTCGTGTATATATTTTATATGAATAATATAATTTAGGAGGACAAAGAAATGCCATTTATAGATTCAAAGGTTACAGTGAAGATGAGCGATGACCAGAAGGAGACTCTTAAGAATAGTCTTGGTCAGGCGATAACAACGATGAACAAGACGGAGAGCTACCTTATGGTTGGTATAAACGATGGATATGACCTGTTCATGGGCGGAAAGAAACTTGATAAGGGTGCATATGTGGAAGTCAGCGTATTCGGTGATGTGACTCCTAAAGCTTGTGATGCAATGACAGGAAAGATCTGCGATATATTTGCGGATGTGCTTGGAATCCCGGGAAATGCGGTGTACGTGACTTACCACGGCGTACATGACTGGGGCTGGAACGGCGGTAATTTCTGATGTGGGAGATAGAAGTCCTTGACGCTCTCCAGAATATACATACCCCATGGCTTGACAAGATCATGGTGGCGATCACATCCCTTGGAAATGCGGGAATACTGTGGATAGTGCTGGCGGCTGTGCTGCTGATCATTCCAAAGACGAGGAAGGCAGGGCCGTGCATGGCCATCGCACTTATCCTTGATCTTCTCATAACCAACTGCCTGTTAAAGAATCTGGTCGCCAGGACAAGACCATATGATGTGGCGAATTTTACAGATCTGATAGTGAAGAAACCAAAGGATTATTCCTTCCCATCGGGACACACGGCGGCATCATTTGCGGCTGTCACGGCGTTGTTCATGAGGAAAGAGAAGCTTTTGGGCAGTATAGCATGTGTTGTGGCTGTGTTTATTGCTTTTTCAAGGATGTATCTGTATGTACATTTTCCGACGGATATTCTGGGTGGTATAGTGGTAGGAGTGGCATCCGGAGTGGCAGCAGGATTTATACTTAGAGCGATTGATAAGAAGCTTGCAGCCAGGGCGGCAGGTACAGATATAGAAAATCAGTGAAAACCAGATTGTGAGGATAAAGATTTCCATGAGCAACATGATTTGGCGAGTCGTTGGTTTGGAGAAATACAATCATGAGTGGTAGACAGTTTTGAAGACATTGACTTTGGAGATTCAGGAATATCTTGAAAAAGAGCGGAAATTACATATTAGATCTCTATAAAATGAGGCATATGGACTAAGAAGCTGTTCATATGCCTCATTTTTAATATGACATTAAATACTTTAAATACACAGAAATTTCACAAATAAAACGCCTCTGTATACTATTGACATTAAAAAATAGAAGTATTACTATTTATGCAACTTGCGTCAAATCACACATAGCTGACGATCAGATATCGCATATCATAAATCAAATTCCTGATTTTGTGCATCTGAGGATTCTGTCAGCATTTCAAACTGAAACAAGGAGGAAATAGAATGATCAAAACATTGCTTGGTCAGGTGGGCGAGTACAAGAAGAACTCGATACTTACACCTGTTTTTACGGCGGCAGAGGTCTTTATGGAGATCCTCATTCCATTTGTGACCGCCAAAATAATTGACGAAGGAATCAACGGACAGGACATGAGCAAGGTGTATATGTATGGCGGACTCATGCTTGTACTGGCTTTCCTAAGCCTTTTCTTTGGAGTGATGGCGGGCAAATTTGCTGCCAGTGCCTCGACGGGATTTGCATGCAATCTGAGGGAGGGCATGTACAGGAACGTACAGGAATTTTCATTTACAAATATCGACAAGTTCAGCACCGCCAGTCTTATAACACGTATGACGACGGATGTGACAAATGTACAGAACGCGTACCAGATGCTCATACGAATCGCAGTCCGTGCGCCACTCATGCTCATTTGCAGTATGATAATGTGCTTTACAATCAACGTGGAGCTGTCACTTGTATTTGTGGCAGCACTTGTGGTTCTTGCATTTGGATTGTTCTTCATCATATTCAAGGTAACCCCTATATTTGACGAGGTATTCAGGAACTATGACAACCTGAATGCTAGTGTTCAGGAAAATGTATCTGCGATAAGAGTCGTAAAGGCATTTGTAAGGGAAGAGTATGAGGACAAGAAGTTTGGCAAGGCTGCTGAGGTGCTTGCGGAGCTGTCCATAAAGGCAGAGAGCCTGCTGGCTTTCAACAATCCTATCATGATGTTTGTCATCTTTACATGTATGATGCTCCTGTCGTGGATCGGAGCACACTTCATAGTCGGTGGTAGCATGACAACTGGAAATCTTACATCACTTTTCAGCTATGTCATGAGCATGAT
The DNA here is from genome assembly GCF_003434675.1 of Coprococcus sp. AM14-16. Classification (NCBI taxonomy): domain Bacteria; kingdom Bacillati; phylum Bacillota; class Clostridia; order Lachnospirales; family Lachnospiraceae; genus Coprococcus; species Coprococcus sp. AM14-16. The sequence continues at coordinate 331,332 of NZ_QTLL01000003.1, read as the reverse complement.
GATGTCGCTGATGATGCTGTCCATGGTATTTGTCATGATCTCCATGAGTATGGCAAGTATGAGACGAATATCTGAGGTCCTTGAGGAGACACCTACCATGACCAATCCTGATGAGCCGATCATGGAGGTCCCTGATGGAAGAATAGATTTTAACCATGTGGACTTCGTGTATAAGGCCGGAAGTGCGGAGGATACACTGAAAGATATAGATATTCACATAAAATCCGGTGAGACGGTCGGCGTGATAGGTGGAACCGGATGTGGTAAGTCGACATTTGTCAATCTGATAAGCAGACTGTATGATGTGAAACCGGACGGTGGTTCGGTCTGTGTCGGAGGACATGACGTGCGTGATTACGATATGGAGGTCATCCGAAATGAAGTGGCGGTTGTGCTCCAGAAGAATGTGCTGTTTTCGGGTACGATACTTGATAATCTGAGATGGGGCAAGGCGGATGCCACGGAGAATGAGTGCCGTGAGGTGTGCGAGCTTGCCTGTGCGGATGAGTTCATAGACAGGATGCCGGATGGATATAACACCTGGATCGAGCAGGGCGGAAGCAACGTGTCTGGTGGTCAGAAGCAGAGACTCTGTATTGCCAGAGCGCTGCTCAAGAGCCCGAAGGTACTCATTCTCGATGATTCCACAAGCGCAGTTGACACCGCTACGGATGCGAAGATCAGGCAGGCATTTGCAACCAAGATACCGAACACCACCAAGATCATCATATCCCAGAGAATATCAAGTGTGCAGGATGCTGACAGGATCATAGTTCTGGATAACGGAATGGTCAGCGGCTTCGACACACATGAGAATCTGTTAAAGAACAACACGATATATAAGGAGATCTACGACGTACAGATGTCTGGCGGCGGTGATTTCGATGAGAAGATGAATTAATTATGAAGGAAAGGAGGCAGTGTAATGACAGGAAATACAGAGAAATACAGTGAAAATAAGATGGATGATAAAGTGGATGCAGGGCTGAAGAGACCTGGAAAGGATCAGGGCAAAAATCCCATGAAGGCACTTGGAAGGCTGATCAGATATATTCTTAAGGAATACAAGCTGGCATGTATTACGGTTGTGGTCAGCATACTTATATCGGCGCTTGCGATACTGAGTATATCGATGTTCATGCAGAAACTTATCGATGTATATATTGAACCGATGATGAAACAGAGCTCACCTGATTATGGTCCCCTGGCCCACAGGATGCTGGGGCTTGGACTTATACTTGTGCTGGGAATAATCTGCGCATACGCGTACAACAGGATCATGGTAAATGTGACTCAGGGAACCATGAAGAGGCTCAGAGTTCAGCTCTTTGAGCGAATGGAATCTCTTCCGATATCTTTCTTTGACACACATGCACATGGAGATATCATGTCGGTGTACACCAATGATGTTGACACACTCCGTCAGGTCATAAGTCAGAGTATGCCGCAGCTTATCAACTCAAGCATCACATTTATCTCAACACTCATTGCGATGATAGTTCTTGATATACCGCTCACGGTGCTGTCAGTCGTCATGGTGCTTATCATGATAAAGGCGACGTCGAGCTTGGGCGCGAAGTCGGGAAGATACTTCATGAAGCAGCAGCAGGATCTTGGAAAGGTCAACGGCTATATAGAGGAAATGATGAGTGGACAGAAGGTTGTCAAGGTGTTCTGCCACGAGGAAAAGGCATATGATGATTTCTGCAAGTTGAACAGATCTCTTCAGGACAGCGCCTACAAGGCCAATATGATAGCCAACATCACCATGCCGGTGAATGCAAACCTTGGAAATATAAGCTACGTTCTTTGCGCAGTGCTGGGAGGTGTACTTGCAGTAAATGGCTGGTCAGGTCTTACCATAGGAACGCTTGTGGCATTCCTGACGCTTAACAAGAGCTTTACGATGCCGGTGACGCAGATAAGCCAGCAGATCAACGCCATAGTTATGGCGGCTGCCGGAGCTGACAGGGTATTTACCATGACAGACGAGAAGCCTGAGGAGGACGAGGGCTATGTTGAGCTGGTAAATGCAAAGAAGGATGCAGATGGCAATCTCACAGAGACTGAGGAGAGGACCGGACTCTGGGCTTGGAGACATAGGCATGAGACTGGCGAGATCACATACAGGGAGCTCACAGGTGAGGTTGAATTTGAGAATGTTGACTTCGGTTACAATCCGGATAAGATTGTTCTTCACGACATCAATATGTATGCAAAGCCTGGTCAGAAGATAGCATTTGTCGGAAGTACAGGTGCGGGCAAGACGACGATAACCAATCTGATAAACAGGTTCTACGATATACAGGACGGCAAGATAAGGTACGACAATATCAACATAGGCAAGATCAGAAAGCCGGATCTCAGACGAAGCCTTGGAATAGTGCTTCAGGATACACATCTGTTCACAGGAACAGTCATGGACAACATAAGATATGGCAAGCTGGATGCCATGGATGAGGAGTGCATCAAGGCTGCAAAGCTTGCAAATGCTCACGATTTCATAAAGCGACTTCCTGACGGTTATAACACAATCCTTACTGGCGATGGTTCAAACCTCAGTCAAGGACAGAGACAGCTTCTTGCGATTGCAAGGGCAGCGGTTGCGGATCCACCGGCATTGATCCTTGATGAGGCTACATCATCCATCGATACGAGAACTGAGGCCATGGTATCAAGGGGAATGGATGCCCTCATGGAGGGAAGAACGTCATTTGTCATAGCCCACAGACTTTCCACGGTCAAGGATGCGGACTGTATCATGGTCATGGAGCAGGGACGCATCATAGAGAGAGGCACCCACGACCAGCTCATAGATATGAAGGGCAGATATTATCAGCTGTACACTGGCAAGAAGGCCGTAGCTGGGCAGGCGTAAGCCGAATTGTTTATAAAAAACAGAAAATTACTTGCAATTTAAAAATATTTGTGCTACCATAGGGGCAATTAATGGTAGTCGCAGTTAAGCTCAACGAGATGAAAGTTTCGTTGGGCTTTTTATTTTCATAAGGAGGGGCCCGCGTAAGCGGGAGAAATCCTTGCAGAGGAAGCGCACTGATGTGCGCGCAGGTCATCAAGCTACGCTTGACGACATGTTGCGAAGCACGCATGCGCCTGCGCGAAGCGCCTTTGAATGCGCATGCTCAATATTATTTTCGTAAGGAGGAAATTATTATGCCACAAAACAAATTACAGGAATTCGTATTCACAACAATCATGGCCATGTTCATGGTCTATGGAATGATCTGCTACAATGTAGCATTAAGCACAGGAGGTTTCACCAATCAGACATTTGTCATGGCACTTCATGAGATGCCGATCATGTGGCCGATAGCTATTGTGCTTGAGCTTTTCGTGGTTGGAAAGCTTGCACCAATGCTTGCGTTCAAGATCGTGAGACCGACTGACAGACCACAGGTGATAACCTTCATGATATCATTCTACATCTGCATAATGATGTGTCCAATCATGAGCCTTATAGCAACTGTTTTGTTCAAGGATTCACCAAGTGTTGGTACATTTATCCAGACATGGGGAATGAATCTCCCTGTTGCACTGCTCTGGCAGCTCTGCTATTGCGGACCGCTTGTGAGATTGATATTTAGAACTATATTTAAGAGACAGCTTGCGGGTTCTGGCTGTGTAGAGCCATCCAAAGAACCTCAGCCAGAGTCATAATTCTCCGTTTTGGAGAGTTTTGCCTAAAGTATAGACAAAGGCTGGGCGAGGTGTTACAATCCGTTCAAAGCATAGGTTTCAAGTCGAAGGTTTCTATGAGTCCGAACGTAAGAAACGGACCATTCCAACGTATCTATAATTTGCGAATTTCTCATGCTTTTATATCACATTTTTCATAAGAGCAGGAATAATATTCTGGCTGATTTTTTGAAGAAGAATAAGGCGGAGATTTTGCGTATGAATATATTTGAATATGATCAGGAAAAGCATATGAGGCAGACATATGAAGAAACGAGGGGCTGTGTATGAGTGAGGAATACATAACGCTGGATGGATTGTGTCAGCAGCTTTCAATATCGAGGGCAACGGGGCGGAACTGGCTCAGACTTGGGAAAATTGAATCACAGGGCATAGGTCCGGCCGGTCAGATGTATTTCACAGAGGAGTACGTAAGTAATCTGAAACAGTCACTGGAAACTGGCGAACGAAGGTCGCTCAGAAGCCGGCGGAATAAGCGGTATGTGTCCGGCAAAGGATTGTATGACAGATATGTGTCAGACATTTGCGAGAGTACAGACACAGTAAAAAGTCTGGTGGATAAGCTGGAGAGGCAGAATATATGTGTGACTGAGATGGTCATGAGAACTCTGCTGGCGGATTGTGCACTCAAGCTGCTGGTAAGCAGTGGTGAGATTACTGTTGACAGAGAAATATTCCCTGCATATATAGATGGAAGCTTGACAATTGGTGTATGGAGTGCGCTGATCGATGATATAATTCAGGACAAAAAAGCAGCATTATCATGGGCAAATAATAACAAAAATTTTATGGACACCAATTACTATTATCAAAAGGGGGAGGACGTACTTGGACTTCTCTATATGTCTATAAGAGATGCAGGCAGCCGGAAGGCGGCTGGTTCATATTATACGCCGACAAAGGTAGTAAGAACGCTGATAAGTGATGTGACCGGTGATATGGGAAGCAGAATATCTGAGGGTGGTAAGCGATTATTCGATCCATGTTGCGGAACCGGTAATTTCCTTATACAGCTTCCGGATGATATAGAACTAAATAATATATATGCGTGCGATATAGATGAACTCAGTGTACAGCTTGCGAGGTTCAATCTGGCACTTGGGAGATTGTCCGGAAGAGGACATGTCAATGTGGACGAAGCGATCCGGACAATATATGAGCACATAGAGCGCAGAGACTTCATTTCAGAATACAGGAATGATTCAGAATGTGGTGGGGATGATAAGAAGCTCTTGGCTGATCCGGGATATGACATCATCATCGGTAACCCGCCGTGGGGATATACATTTGACAGGGAGACACGGACATTACTCAGGAAAGCATACAGAACTGCAGCCGGAAGGGGCGTGGAGTCGTCTGATGTGTTCGTGGAGTGTGCGCTGAAGCTGTTGACAGATGAAGGAGTTCTTGCATTTGTGCTGCCGGAGGCATTGTTAGATGTACATAATCATAAGACGATCAGGGAGATCATAGCCGAATCGGCAAATGTGAGCCGGGTGAGTTTCCTTGGCGATGCATTCTATGGTGTGCAATGTCCATCGTTGGTGCTGCAGCTTGAAAAGAGTTTTGATCCTGGACATAGCAAAGGTGCGGTGATCGAGAGAGACGGCAGAGAGTTTGTTGTAGGAACGGACAGGCCGCTTGGCAGTGAGAATTTTATGCTTAGGCTCACTGATGATGAGTACAGGCTGCTTTGCAGAATAGAAAATACAGATAACTGTGAATTTCTGCGTGGACAGGCAGATTTTGCACTGGGAATAGTGACCGGGGATAATGCGAAATATGTGTCTACAGAATGCGGAGAGGGAATGGAGGCAGTGATAACCGGAGCAGATGTATACAGATACAGATGCGGAAAAACGGAAAAATATATGTATCCGGAACTTACCCTGTATCAGCAGGCGGCGCCGCTGGAGCTTTACCGGGCTCCGGAGAAACTGATCTACAGGTTTATCAACAGACAGCTTGTATTTGCATATGACGACAGGCAGAGGCTTACGTTGAACAGTTGCAATGTGGTCATTCCACATATACCGGGACTTGATATGAGATATATCATGGCGATACTCAATTCAAGGGTGGCGCAGTACATATATGAGAAGCGGTACAACGCAGTGAAGGTTCTGAGATCCCATATAGAGAATATTCCTGTTCCAGTCGCAGACGAGGAGACACAGAGACGCATAATCTCAAAGGCAGAAGAGCTTATGGCAGAAGAACTTATCACAGAAAGTTCTGTGAATTCAGAAATGCAGACGTACAAGACAGGTAAAGACCATTTGCAGCGATACAGATTGTATGAAGAGATAGATGACATTGTTAGGAAGCTGTACTCAGTTACCGATGAAGAGTACGAGTTCATAAAGCAGTCTTTATCCGGTGACAAATATATGTTATAAAAATAATATACTTTAATTGATCAGGAAGAGGAAGAGACTATGAATAATATACTGCTTATAAACGATATGGCTGGTTATGGCAAGGTTGCACTGTCAGCCATGATACCGATCATGTCCAACATGAAATTTCAGGTGTACAACCTGCCGACAGCCCTTGTGTCAAACACACTGGACTACGGTAAATTCGATATTCTTGAGACCACCGGCTATATGAAGAACAGCATGGGAGTGTGGGATGAACTTGGATTTGCATTTGACACTATAGCAACAGGTTTTCTTGTATCCGAAGAGCAGACGAAGCTGGTGGCTGAGTACTGTGAGAAGAAGAAATCTCAAGGGACGTTTATATTTGTCGATCCGATCATGGGTGACGATGGCGTACTGTACAATGGTGTCACAGAAAATACTGTGGGATATATGAGGCAGATGTGTAAGGTTGCGGATCTGATAGTTCCAAACTGTACTGAGGCGGCATTTCTTGCGGGCAAATACACGGACAAGAAAATCCTGACTATGGCAGAGGCAGAGGAGCTTGCGCACACACTTCACGGATATGGGGCAAGGACAGTGGTTATAACCAGTGTAAATATAGATGGACAGACAAGCACTCTCCTGTTGGATGGCGAGACAGACAAAATGAACGTGTTCCCATATACAGAGATTCCTGTGAGATTTCCGGGAACCGGTGATATATTCTCTGCTGTGCTTATCGGAAAGTACAGAGGCGGACACAGCATAGAAGACAGTGTGCAGTCAGCCATGAAAGTGGTGGAGAAGCTTATAGCCTTGAACAAGGACAATGTTGACAAGTACAAGGGAATCCCTCTTGAACAGTACATAGAGGTGATAACGGAATGAGCAGACCGCAGATCAAGATAACACTCATAGACCGCAAAGGCCCTCACGGCTGCCACAGGGGGCATAAGATAGGTGACAGCTACGATTTTGATACTGAGCGAGGGCAGCTCTGTCCCATGGCCATGCATGTGGCATTTCCATATGTGGATATTCTTAGATATGGTGGAACCATCCCGGGAAATGAGCCGGGAACTGCAGTGTTCTGTTGTCCTGATGTGGACACGATCAATGTGTTCAGGATAGAGGTTGTCCAGTCTGAGCAGGATAAGAATTGACAAATAAACGGCAAAGAGACAGCTAAAGAAGCGGTGTATCGGAAGAAAAAAACTCCCTTATATAATATAATACATGGTAAGTAAGACAGATGTATTTATCAAGTATGGGAGGTGGCACATATGGCAGGATGCAGAGCGCATTACAATATATATGCATGGATAATTGCTGTGGTTATGTGCGTCTCATATCTTGGAGTTTGTGGGCTTTACAACCCGAATGTCAGGAATTATTCTGCGCATTCGGTATCATTGCTTGGTGAGAGTCGGGGAATAGACGCCGGGAACAACGATGTGCTCATGGTTGACAGTTCTGCGGGGCTTGTGATCCAGACAAGAAACATACGGACTGGAAATTCAGAAGAATCCATAGACGATACATGGATGCTGTCGGCGGTTCTTGCGGCATTGCTGTTGAGTCTGATATTCTGTGTATGTGCATCTGCAGGCAGATATCCCGAGATGACAAACAGCCGCAGATGGATACTCCTGGAATATATACACAGGTCAGACGGGAAGAAACGCACCTTCATTGGGAATTAAATGTAATAGAGATTACCAGTGAAGGAGAGATAATTATGGCAATGGATATATTGGCTTATACATTTGGGGTTATAGCACTTGCAGCAGCAATCAAATGCTTTGTGGACGAAAACTGGGGTGAGAAGATGCACCGTGAATCAGAGGATATCACGGCTCCAGATGCAAAAGACATGACTCAGGATAAGAAGGCAGCTTAGATGATAAGCAGTTTAACCAGACAATAAAATAGAGAGAGAATTATTGATCCCACAGATATTATTATGGATATCTGTGGGATCATTTTTATTTTTTCATCCGGTTAAGCTCCGGTATTACGGTTAACAGCATTGTGAAAAAGCATGCGCTTCCTCCGAGTATATTTGATATAGGTTCAGCCATGAATACGCCATTTGTTCCGAGATGGAAAGCATACGGCAGCAGGTATGTAAGAGGGACTACGATGATCGCCTTTCTGAGCAGAGAGAAGAAAATCGCCTGCTTTTTCTTGTTCAGCGATTTGAAAGTAGTCTGGCCGATATACTGAAGCAGCATAAATGCAAATGCAGCGAAATATATTTTGAGAGCCGGGATGGAGTCACTTATAAGTGAACTGTCTGAGCTGAATACAGATATAAGTGCTCCCGGAGCAATCAGGATGATTCCCCATGCTATGACCATATATATCACTGCAAGCAGAGACATGATGGCTATGGATTTTTTGACATGATCGGGCTTTCTGGCTCCATAATTGTAGCTGATGACTGGGGAAGCACCTTCGGCTATTGACCAGATAGGAGTTTCGACGATCTGTCTGACGCTTGACACGATGGTCATGACTGACACATAGACATCGCCTCCGGTACGTGACAGGACACTGTTACAGCATATTGATACAAGGCTGTTTGTGAGCTGCATCACAAATCCAGCGGTTCCCAGACTGACAATATCCTTTGCATATGTCACACACTCCCTGAATTGTCCCAATGAAAGCAGCTTTACCTGCAATTCGGCTTTGTTCTTCAGAAAGTAGAGGACAAAAGCGGCAGACATGATCTGCGATATCACGGTGGCTATGGCCGCACCTCTGACGCCGAGATGTAGGACAAATATAAATACGGGATCGAGAATACAGTTGGCGGCAGCACCGACGGCCACTGTCAGCATACCTGTTACAGAATATCCCTGTGCATTGATGAATGGGTTCATGCCTGTTGATACCATGGATGGCAGAGTGCCAAGCAGATATATCATCATATATGGGTACGCATATGTGAGTGCGCTTTCCGATGCTCCGAACAGGACCAACAGCGGTCTTGCAAATATCATACCGACAGCCATGAGAATAATGGCAGCACCACATAACATAGTGAAGGCTGTATTCATTATGGTATCTGCGGTTTTATCATCCCCCATCCCTCTTCTGATTGAGAACAGAGGGGAACCGCCACTGCCAAACAGATTGCTGAAGGCAGTGATTATGATGGTGATCGGGAAACAGAGACCGACTCCGCCGAGAGCAGCGGTGCCCACATCAGGTATTCTTGCTATGTAGATCCGGTCGATCACGTTGTACAGCAGACTTATGAGCTGAGCCACTAGCATAGGCATGGCCACACCGAGTATATTTTGAGTTATCTTTCCATTTTCAAAGTTTACTCTTTTCATAGATTTCATTCCTTACAAAATGTATTGAATAGTTTACTTTCATATAATAGAACTGCAGTTAAAAATAATCAATAGACGTATATGGGGGTGTGTTATAGATATGAAACTACCTTCTCAATCATATTTTGTTTAAAATGATTAAAAAATAATTAATATTTAACTAAATTAAGTTTGACTATTAGGTAGAGCTTAACTAATATGAAAACAGAAATGTATAATGTATATAGAACAAATGGAATGACAGGAGACAATATTATGAAGATCAAGCCAAATGATGTTATGATCAGGTATACAGGACGTATTGACTGGACAGATGCGGAGAAGCCGGTGTGGGTATATCCTTGTACATCTGCGGAGATGAAATTTACGGGTAATACTCTTAAGATAAAGGTGTCCAACAGGAATAACTATTGGGACAATTATCTTGGATGTATAATCGATCAGTCGCAGAGAAGTTATCTTTTAAATAAAGAGGGAATTACGGAACTTGATATAGTTGTTCCGGATAACGATACAAATGAACATTGTGTGCTGTTCTTCAAGAGACAGGATGCATGTCATGAGGTAACAATACTTGAGTATGAGATCGGAGATGGGGAGAGACTTCTTCCTTTGAAACCGCTGTCAGGCAGACGAATAGAGGTGTATGGAGATTCGGTGTCAGCGGGTGAAGTATCTGAGGCTGTCGACTTTGTTGGAAAGGAAGATCCGGTACACAATGGCGGTTATTCTAATAGCTGGTATTCGTATGCGTGGATTACTGCAAGAAAGCTGAAAGCACAGATTCATGACATAGCCCAGGGAGGGATAGCTCTCATGGACAGGATAGGATGGTTCCAAGAGCCGAATCAGATTGGCATGGAAAGTGTGTGGGATAAGGTTCACTACAACCCTACATTTGGTCCGGTGACACAGTGGGATTTCTCCCAGTACACACCTCAGGTTGTTATAGTTGCTATAGGACAGAATGACAACCATCCGTATGATTTTATGAAAAATGACTATAACGGCAGGCAGGCGGAAACGTGGCGTGACCATTACATGAAATTTCTGGGAAAACTCAGGAAGACATATCCGGATGCACACATAATCTGCTGTACCACACTTCTTTGTCACGACTGTTCATGGGACAAGGCTATAGATGAAGTGGTTGACACTATGAATGATAAAATGATAACTCATTATGTATATGGAAGAAACGGATGCGGCACGCCAGGACATTTGAGGATACCGGAGGCGTGTGAGATGGCAACGGAGCTGGCCGAATATATAGAAGGTCTCGAAATTGAAGGGTGGAATTAAATTATATCCTAACTTAGAGGTAATATAGGATTATTAATGAGCTGATGTTCAAATATGGAGGATAAACCATGGAAAATTATGATCTTGAAAGAATAAAATCAGTTATACAGCGCGCCCAGAGTGGACAGGAACTTACAATAGGGTTCCTTGGCGGTTCGATAACGCAGGGAAGTTTGGCGACGGAGCATGAAAATACTTATGCATACAGGGTATACAAGTGGTGGTGTGATACATTTCCACAGGCAAAGTTCAATTATGTGAATGGCGGAATCGGCGGCACAGACTCATACTATGGTGTGTCCAGGGCTGTGACTGATGTGCTCATGTACCAGCCGGACTTTGTGGTTGTGGATTTCAGTGTAAATGATGTGGATAACATATACTGTGAAGAGACCTTTGAAGGTGTGCTGAGAACACTGCTTTGCTGGTCATCAAGACCGGCGGTGGTGGTGCTCAATAACGTTTTCTACGACACGGGTGTAAGCACCCAGGATATTCACAACAGACTTGCAGATCACTATGGAGTGCCACATGTGAGCGTGCACGACACCATATACAGGCGGATGAAGGCGGGAGAATATAACAGGATCGACATAACCCCGGATGGACTTCATCCAAATGACAAGGGACATGGCCTGGTAGCCGGTGAGATAACAAAGTTTCTTGAGAGAATTATGGATGATCTCATACAAGATGAGAATTTGGCTAATGACTCAAATACGGATACCGCAGATGCTGGCGCGGACACAGAGAATGATATCCAGGACGAATCAGCCTGCTCATGTGTACTTCCTACCCCTGTTACCGCAAATGCTTATGAGTATGCAAAGAGGCTTACCATACGCGAGATATGTCCTAAGCTTTCAGGGTTCAGGGCTGATACTCATGAGAAGATGGGACACCTTGATCATTTCAAGAATGGATGGACAGGTGTACATGCCGGTGATAGCATAACATTTGAACTTGAGGGAAGCTGCATAGGAATTCAGTACAGAAAGACAATATCAAGACCTGCTGTCAGGGCTCAGGCTGTGCTTGATGGGGACGTCGAGCACCCGGTTTTATTGGATGGCAATTTTGATGAGGACTGGGGTGACTGTCTGTATATAGAGCCTGTGCTTCATCATGGTGAGAAGAAGAAACACACACTTGAGATAACGGTTCTTGATGATGAGTGTGCCGGCACTACACCATTCTACCTTATGGCGGTAATAGCTGTCTGATAGGACAGTATCCTTGGTAGAGTTGATGTGTTGACATTACAACTGTTGTAAGGTTTAATATCATGTGGGGACGGAGGTAACGGACGCCCTCCGTCCACATCAACATGAAAGACGAGGCCATACAAATCAATGGAAAAGAACCTTACGACCGGCAGTGTGCCAAAGACGATGGCGTATTTTGCACTGCCTTATCTATTATCTTATTTTCTACAGACTCTATACGGGATGGCGGATCTGTTCATCATAGGGCAGTTCTGTGGCAATGATGCCGGGGCCACCACAGCGGTGGCAAATGGCTCCCAGGTCATGCACATGCTCACAGTTATTCTGGTGGGACTTGCCATGGGAACCACAGTTGTCATAGGAAAAGCAGTGGGGGCGAAGAAGCTTCGGGATGCACAGGCGGCCATCGGAAATACAGTCACCATCTTCATGATAATATCAGTATTGCTTACAGTAATGCTGCTCATTTTTATAAATCCAATAGTTGCAGTTATGGATACCCCGGAGGAGGCTGTCAAAGGAATCACGGATTATCTGATAGTCTGCTTTATAGGAATTCCATTTATAACAGCATACAACGTGATAAGTTCCATATTCAGGGGACTCGGCGATTCCAAAAGTCCAATGTACTTCATCGCGGTTGCATGCGGCCTTAATATTGCACTTGATTATATATTTATAGGCGTCTGCGGCATGGGCCCTCTTGGCGCAGCACTTGGAACAACGCTGGCACAGACCTTCAGCGTTATAATATCATTTGTGGCGATAAAGAGAATGAACACAGGGCTGAGACTTACGAAAAATGATTTTGTTCCGAGAAGATCTGTGCTCGGAGAGATCGTAAAGATAGGTCTTCCGGTGGCTGTTCAGGACGGCTGTATACAGATAGCATTCATCATCATAACCGTCATTGCGAATAAACGTGGTGTAAATGACGCGGCGGCAGTGGGCGTTGTGGAGAAGATGATAAGCTTTATCTTCATAGTTCCATCGTCAATGCTCGCCACAGTATCGGCACTTGCCGCACAGAATATTGGCGCAGGAAAGCATGACCGGGCGGAGCAGATACTAAGGTATGCACTGGGGATCATAGTGGTATACGGAGCCATAGCTATTGCGGTAGTTGAAATATTTGCACCGGAACTTGTGGGACTCTTTAGTAAGAACAAAGTAGTTGTAGCGATGGGAGTTCAGTATATCAGCAGTTATATAGTGGACTGCGTATTTGCGGGAATACATTTCAGTTTCACCGGATATTTCTGTGCCTATGGCAAATCCTATATAGGGTTTATTCACAATATGATAGCCATAGTATGTGCAAGAATTCCGGGATCATATCTGGCATCTGTCATGTATCCAGACACCCTGTTCCCGATGGGATTTGCGGCACCGGCTGGATCATTTATATCCATAGTGATATGCGTGGGAGCATTTGTGTGGATGAAGAGGCGCGGTACGCTGTATAAGGCCAACTTATAAGAGATATGTATTGGGTGATAGGAATGTTTATTGTGCGTTCATTTCGTAAAGCTGCGACTTGTAAAAAGTTATATAAACTTATATAAAGTTATAAAAATTTATATAACTTTACATAAGAGCAATAGAAGGATAGTAATTATATCTATACAAGGAGGAGCTATGGGGAATCCATTTACATTGTCATTTGGAAAGAAACCGGTGCAATATATTTCGAGAATAGCGCAGACAGACAGGATAATAGATGATTTCAAGGCTGATATCTCGTCAAATCAGATATTTATGATAACCGGAGTTCGAGGCTCGGGTAAGACAGTCATGATGACGAATATATCTTCGGAGATTGGAAAAGATGAGAACTGGATAACGGTGGAACTCAATCCCAAGAGAGATCTGCTGCAGAGCCTTGCCTCCAAAATATACAGTATACCGGAGATGCACGCCAGGTTCATAAGTGCAAAACTGGACTTCTCTGCATTTGGACTCGGTGTGTCCATAGAGAATTCGGACCCGGTCACAGACATTGAAAATGTTCTTGAATGCATGCTGGATCATATAAAAAAGGCTGGCAAAAGGCTGCTCATAACAATAGATGAGGTCATAAATTCTGAATATATGAGGATATTTGCAAGTTCATTTCAGATATTTGTAAAGCACGATTACCCGATATATCTGCTGATGACAGGATTATATGACAATATATACGAGCTTCAGAATGACAAATCTCTCACGTTTCTGTACAGAGCACCAAAGATAATGCTTGAGCCGCTTAATTATGTTGCGGTGCGGAGACACTACATGGATATATTTGGCATAGATGCGCAGTATGCAGAAAGGATGACGGCGCTTACCAAGGGGTATCCATTTGCGTTTCAGGTACTGGGTTATCTGTATTGGGAAGAGCGCGATACGAAAACTATTGATCAGATATTGCCTGAATATGACCAATATCTGGAGGAGTATGTATATAGCAAGATATGGTTAGAACTGTCAGAGCTTGATAAAAAGATACTTCTGGAAATCTCTGTAAGTAAAGAGAGCCGTGTCAAGAATCTGCGGGAGAAGCTGGAAATGAAATCAGAGTTATTCTCAGTATATAGAGCGGTTGAAGAGAAAAGGGGTTGTCGATACCAGAGAGTATGGCAAGATAACCCTAGCACTTCCAAGATTTGATGAATTCGTGAAATTACAGATGATATAATGAGCGCAAGTGAGCCAACATGCTTGCATGATATAATGAGCCGCTCATCAGTCGTGCGGAATATCATGGAATCTACCGTCCAGCTCCTCGGTCTTGACCACGTTGATAAATGCGTGCTCATCGATCCCACGGATCATCGGTATGAGCTCACGCTTCGCTTCCGAGTTGATGACGGAGTAGATGAGGGTTTTCTCCTTCTCCTCGTAACATCCGACACCCTTGAACAGAGTAGCGTCATGGTGAGTCAGGTCGCTGATGGCGTGGTAGATCTCATTTGACTTGTCGGAGATGATGAACAACGTTTCTTTCTTATATCTCTTATACAGAAGCTGGATCACCTGCGTGCTGCAGAACTGGTAGATGATGGAGTACAGAGCCTTTGACCAGCCGAACAGTGCACCGGCGGCGATCAGCATCACGATGTTTCCGAGCAGTATGTAGTTCCACGCATCTATACCCTTCTGGTGGGACAGGAATATGCTGATGAAATCAGTTCCCCCGGTGCTGGTTC
Source organism: Coprococcus sp. AM14-16 (assembly GCF_003434675.1). Taxonomy (NCBI): domain Bacteria; kingdom Bacillati; phylum Bacillota; class Clostridia; order Lachnospirales; family Lachnospiraceae; genus Coprococcus; species Coprococcus sp. AM14-16. Next base: position 316,183 of record NZ_QTLL01000003.1, on the reverse strand, counting down.
CAACGTTCAGGCACAGGCTGATGGCGAGTCCGTTGATGAGACCGCCGAACAGGCTTACAAGCATTATGTCGTCAGTGAATACATATGATGGCAGGATATCCACAAATATACTCGACAGAAGTATGACTATGATCGAATAGAGGGTGAATCTTTTGCCGATATATTTGTATGATATGTATGTGGGAAACAGATTCAGCCCAATGTTGAAAACTGCAAAAGGCACGCTTATGTGCAGAAATTTTATTCCAATGTTCTGGAGAAGCAAGGATGCTCCGGAGAACCCGCTTGGAAACAGCCCTGCGGTCTTGGCAAAGCATCGGAGATTCCATGCGTATAGTATAGATGCAAATACGACGATGAACAGGCGAAATACCTGATAAAATCTTGGGTGTTTTAACTCTAGAGATTGAAACATAGCGGTACCTCCTTTGTAAGTGTCACTGTAAAATGCGGTTAATTTTCAAATGGGCGAACCCTCAAAGTCACGCCTAAATCCTTGCATATCTGGCGGCATAGCTCGATCTTATCCTCGGGCATGACCTTGTCAACAACTGTCATGACAACGTGTGGCACGTACCTTTTGGCAAGAACGGCAAAATCCTTGATGGCCGCGTAGGACTGAATCCCATAGCGTGATCTGGTCAGCTCAAGAAATTCATTTTCATCAGGGGCGTTCAGGGATATTGATACAGTGTCGAATCTGCCCTCAAGCTCTGGTGTGACATCTCTCCCATATATAAGATTGGCAAGTCCGATGGTGTTGAGACGGACTTTGAGATTGGGATATGTGTTTTTCAGTGAATCGATCACCGCGCATACGTCTTCCAGTCTCTCAAGAGGCTCGCCAAATCCGCAAAATACAAGTTCATTTATGACACTCAGGTCATACTTTGAGAAAAGTTCCAGAACCTCTTCTATGGAAGGCTCGCCATCCTTCAGCCAGAGAGTATTGTTCTCCTGCTGCTTTTTTGTCTGCCTCAGGCAGAACACGCAGCTGCAGGGACATTGGTTAGTCATATTCACGTATATATTTTTACCGGTGAGGTCCCCGCTCTCTGCTATGTCGAGGTAGCCCTCCTCACCAACTTTTCCGGTCACAGTGTATAAAACCATAGTTGAATCTCCAATCGTTTAAGTTATTCCTCAGTCAGATCCTTCATGTACATCTCAAAGCACAATCCCCAGTTCTCCGGAACATTGTTCTCAACGCAGTAGCTTATGCACTTTGATACATATGAAGCGGCCTTTTTCACGGACTCATAGACGCTGTGTCCGTTCAGATACATACCCGCAATGATGGCTGCGATCACATCTCCAGTGCCGCTCCTGTCGCCGCCGATCCTGTCAACCATGACCATCTGGAAATCCTCATCCTTGTTGTAGATGAAGTTGGCTATCTGAGTCTTATTGAAATGTATTCCTGTCACAACGATATGTTCCGGTCCCTGCTCCGCCAGGGTCATGCACATTTGCCTTAGCTCGTTCACGGTCACAGTGTGCTCCGGATATGGAAGATCAAGGAGGGTGCAAAGCTCCGTCAGATTAGGAGTGATAATGTCGGCATATTTTACAAGCTCCTTCATCTTGCTGCACATAGACGCGGTATAGGTTGGGTACAGCTTGCCGTAGTCACCCATGACGGGATCGACGATAACAAAATTCTTCTCGTTTTTAAAGTATTTGATAAAGTCGATAACTATATCAACCTGTTCCTCAGAGCCGAGAAATCCTGTGGATATGGCATCGAACTGCAGCTCCAGATCTTTGTAGGTCTGGATGTAATCCCGCATTTTGGGTGTGTAGTCATCAAAGTAAAATATAGGAAACTGTGTATGTGTAGATAGTATTGCCGTCGGCACAGTGACTGCCTGGATCTTCATGGCGGACACTATCGGCGCCATGACAGCGATGGAACATCTTCCGAATCCTGTAACATCATTTATTAGAGCGATTTTTTTCTGCATCTTAGTTCTCCAAATTCAATAAATATAGTAGATTTTATCATCAAATACAGGTGTGTTCAATATTTGAATTCCGTCAGACCAAGTGAAATTTATGTGCAAAAGGGAGGGAATGGGTAAAATTTCTACATTGCCCCATATCTTGATAAGTAGTAAAATATAGGCAAATTTTGTATGGCTGGTGTTCAGGAGGAATGAGTATGAATGAAGTCGTTTTAAAGATATATGTCTTTTCGTCAATTATAATAGCCGTCATGGATATTATACTGGCGATGAAATCCATAAAAAAGAATAAGACGACTGGAAGGTTTCTGGGACTTGCCTGCATAGGAGCAGCTATAGTCGATGTCAGTTATCTTATCAGCATTATAAGCGATTCGTATATGGCCATGTCCGTCATGTCGAGTATATATTTCGTAAGCATTGATTATATGCTGGTATGTCTGCTCATATTTATTGTTTATTTTACAAAAGGACGTTTTTCAAAGCGTGGAAGAGCGGCGATAGGCGTATGCTTTTTTTACTGTCTGTATGAGCTTGTAATATTTGCCATAAATCCATTCAAAAATATAGCGATAGGGTATGTCAGAAGAGACACCGTGATAGCGAAATACAGCTATGATATGAAACCGCTGTATGATATGCATCTGGTTTTTTCATATGCGCTGGTGTGTGTAGTACTCATACTCCTTGTAAAGAAACTTTGCAAGATCCCACATGAATATCGTTTGCAGTACAGCAGTGTCATCCTGGGACTTCTTGCGCTCGTTGGGATAAATGCAATATTTCTCTACGCTCCGGGAGCGGAGGTGTACAAACTTCTGGATTATTCCATCTGCGGCTACAGTCTTACATCATTCATTCTGTACTGGAGCTGCTTTAATTATTCAACCCATGGCATGCTCAACAAACTAAAGACAAACATATTCGAGAATATAGGTCAGGGAATAGTTTTGTTTGATTATGACAACCATTTGATCCTGCACAATGACAGAGCGGATGACTTCCTTGGAAAGGAACTCCTCTGCAAATGTGAGAATCTGCAGCAGTTTCTTGAGACGTATGATCTGTCCGTTGATCTTGCAGCTGATGACGACAGTTTTTCTCTGCAGTGCTATATAAAAGGTGATGATGGAGACAGACCTTTAAGGTGTGATATCAGAAGGCTTGACAACAAGGAAGGCCGAAGGCTTGGCCAGATGTTCGTATTTTCGGATATATCTCTGGAGACGGATATGCTTACAGGATTTCAGAAATGGGAAAGCTTTCAGAGACTTGCCATGGAGGAGGTGGACCATTTTACGTTTCCGGTTGGAGTGGCAATATGCGATATCAACGGATTGTCCGTGATCAACAGCACCCTGGGTAATCAGGCGGGTGACCAGAGGATAAATGCACTTGCGGGCATCATGAGAAAGGACTTTCCGGAGAGAACATATTACGTCAGGGGTATTGATGCGCACCTGATAGCACTTTGCAGTCACAGCAGTGAGGAAGAGATGGCGGCATGTGTTGAAAAGGTCAAAGAACAGTATGATGGAAGTATACAGTATGCAGTGGGGGTGGCTGCGGATGAGGGACAGAGCATCGTCGCTGCAATCACTGATGCGGCAACAGCCATGAAGACAAAAAAGCTTGTGGACAGTGAATCATCGCACTCAGATATGCTGACATCGCTTATAAGGGCTCTTGAGGAGTGCGACAGCGATACGGAACAGCATGTGCGTCGTACACAGGAGCTGGGGGCTGAGCTTGGCAGACGAATAGAGCTGTCAGATAGCCAGCAGAGCAAGCTGGCGCTGCTCTGTCTGCTCCATGACATAGGAAAGGTAGGAGTTCCTATGGAGATACTTAACAAACCGGGAAAACTCACGGATGAGGAATGGAAGATCATGCGTTCCCACGTTGAGAAGGGTTATGAGATCGCCATGAGCAACACAGAACTCAGACAGATCGCGGAGGAGATAAGGCATCATCATGAGAGATGGGATGGAAATGGATATCCGGATGGACTGAGCCGTGAGAGTATACCGGTTCTGTCACGTGTGATCGCGGTGGTCGATGCATTTGACGCAATGATCAATGACAGACCTTACAGAAAGGGCATGCCGATATCAAAAGCGATAGAAGAATTAAAGAGCTGCGCGGGCAGCCAGTTTGATCCATATATAGTTTCGGAGTTTATAAGGCTTGTATCAGAGAAGTATGCAGATTCGCTGGCAGCTGACTCAAAGCAAGGGGCTGCTGATGGTGGTGTCGGTGCAGATGGTAATGGAGAGAATGTTGGTGATCGAACTGCCCCAGGAGATGGTCTGGCGGACGCTGATGGTGATGGCGCCAGCACAGACGACGAACAGACAGAGATCCGGATTATGGCGCGCAGACAGATGGTGGATTCTACTGAATATGGCAAGGATGCGTTTCGTGTACATACAGTCAAATATAGCAGATATCTGGTGGATGAAAACTGGAGGATCATATCTGTAGACGATAATTTTGAGGAGCTTACGGGTTACAGCAAGGAGGACATAGAGAATAATATCATAACCCAGATCGACCTTATACCGGACGAGGATAAAACAGAATATCTCTGTCAGGTAAATGCGAATCTGGCAAAGAGCACATTTGTATTTCAGGAACACAAGATACATAGGAAGGATGGCAGGGATATATATGTATTATGTACTGGAAGAATGTTTTATGATTCGGCACTTCAGAAAGACAGAGGAGAAATAGTAATAGTGGATGTATCAAGTACATATGCTTTGAAGATGCTGACAGATGCGGAGCAGAATAAGGCGGATGTGAGACTCAGAAACTGGGAGAATACCTATCGTACAGATCCCCTCACAGGACTTTTGAACCATGCGGCATTTAGAAGTGACATGGAGCAGAGACTTCTTGAGTGTACGCACACAGCGGTGATGATCATGATGGATGTAGACAGATTCAAGCAGTACAACGACACCTACGGACATCACAATGGCGACAAATATCTTGTCCTTGTGGCACAGACACTGCAGGCGGCACTCCGCGGTGATGACCATGCATGCCGTATGGGCGGTGATGAATTTGCAGCCATGCTGTTCTTCAACAAGAGTGTGTCTGATGACGTGATAAGGGAACGTGCCCAGCAGATATTTGACAAGGTGAACCTGACTGTGAAGGCCACCGAGGGAGGAACAGGAATCTCCATGGGTGCGGTGATCGCAAGAACTGAACTGACATTCAATGAGATGTATGAGGAGGCGGATAACGCCCTCTATGATGTTAAGGAGAGTGGAAGAGGCAGGATTGAGGTGAAGAGGCATGGGGAGTAGATTTAAGGGTGCATGATTTGTGAAAGTGACGAGGTATTGCTTATGATAAAAAGGAAATTAGCAACATTTATGTTGACATTAATACTGGTGATGACAGGTGTATCGACGATTCGTGTGATAGGCTATGCGCAGGAAGAATCTTCTGGTTCATCAACAAATCCCCAAGAGGGAGTTACAGAATATAAGTACAGTGCTGAAAGTGACCCTCAAAATGGTGTAGCATTGAAGGTTGAATGGAACGAGCCCAAATTAGGGGAGGATACAACATTCCACGTTTCGGCGGATGGTGGCAGTGGCCGGTATTTGTTTAGAATGGATGCACCGAGTTATTCCAACCCGGGTGAGTATAGTTTTGAATCCGTGGCGGATCCAAGCCGCGGAGCGTGGATTCAATACACAGATGAGTGCGAATCTCACGACTTTGAATTCACAATGGCTGCTTCGGGAGTCTATAACTTCAGGTTTTATGTAATGGATAAAACCTCAGGGGTCTATTATATGCGTGTGAGCACAAATATACAGGTATCTGACAGGGCTTATCCGAGCGTGGGTGACATCGTGAATGCTGCGGTAAAAAAGTGCAGCAAGGAGACTGATGGTTCAGACTATGAAAAGGCATTGTGGCTGCATGACTGGCTGCTGCAGCAGCTTGATTACGATCATTCCCTGAAATGGTCTTCGGCAGAGAGTGCACTGACACGAAAACTGGGCACATGTCAAGCATATGAGAGTGCCTATTCAAAACTGCTTACTGCAGCCGGCATAACAAATGCTGAGACAAGGGATACCTATGATGGACATACCTGGAATGCCATGAAGCTGGATGGCAAATGGTATCAGGTGGACTGTACATGGGATGATACAAAGGACAATTATTATAACTTTGATCCTACGCATTTGTATTTTGGACTGACGGATGAACTCATGGCGTTGGCACACAATGGTCATAATAAGATTTATACGGCAAGCGGTTATGGCACACGTTCCACAAGCCTGGCAGATAACTATTTTGTTAGAAACGGAGATGCCGCAAAGTGGGCGCGAGCCTACGCTGAGAGGATTCAGAAAAATCTCAATGCAGGTAAAACCAAATTCGAAGTCAGCACTGACAATGCGTCATATCCGCCGAGCATTTCGGGTATTCAAAATGGGATTATCGCATATGCCTTAAATCAGATGACGTGGAAGGCGGGAAGTAAAAAGGTTGCATTGCGTGTGGCAGGAACATCCACCAAGCTTTCTTTTACTGCAAAATACACGGACACAGTAAAGCGCGTGAGAATAGTATTTGCTCCAAATGGAGGGCGTGTGAGTCCCGGAAGTAAGACAGTCATTTGTGGAAAAACTTACGGAACCCTGCCGACACCTACCAGAAGGGGATATACATTTGCAGGCTGGTACACAGCAAAGAGTGGCGGCAGCAGGATCGGCAGCAGTTCGGTTGTGAGGACCACCAGGAATCAGACATTATACGCAAGGTGGAAGCTGGTAAAGTATAAGATCCAGTACAGTCTTGGCAAGGGGGCAAACAGCCGGTCCAATCCAGCCAGTTATACCGTCGTTTCCAGGACTATAGTCTTGAAGAATCCAGTCAGAAAAGGTTATATATTCAAGGGTTGGTACAGCGATCCAAAATTCAAGAAAAAGGTTACGAAGATTGCAGCCGGCAGCACCGGCAGCAGAAAACTCTACGCCAGGTGGGTGAGAAAATAAATTCATACAAATCAATGCAATATCCCCCCTTGTTGTCGAATTGTAAAAGATGTGCGATAATAAGTGCTGGAGAAAATATTTGGCACCAAGGAGGCATATAGGGGGTTATGGCAAAAATTGCGTTTTGTGATGATGATGTTTCTGTGCTTGATGAGATGCAAAGGCTCATGGAACAGTATTGCGCGGAGAGAGACTGCAAAATAGAATACAATATTTTCAATCATCCTTTTGACCTGGTGGCGGAAATAGAGAAGGGAAACAGATATGATATCCTGTTTATGGATGTCTTGATGCCGGGAGAGAATGGAATTGAAGCGGCAACGGAGATACGAAAATACGATAAAAATGTCAAGATCATATTTGTCACATCGTCCTCTGAGTTTGCGGTGCAGTCTTACGTGATAGGTGCATACTATTATCAATTAAAGCCCATCTGGGCAGAGAGCTTTTTCCGTTTGCTTGATTCTGTGCTTGCAGCCTGTAAAAAGGAGGCGGAGACCAGCCTCATTCTGCGATGTAAGAGTGGAATCACCCGTATAGATATAAAAGCCCTGGAATATTGCGAAGTCATTCACCGCACCCTTATATTTCACCTGAATACAGGAAAAGTACTGGAAAGCGCCGGCAGCATGGATGAGCTTGTAAAGCAGCTTTCCACGTATCCTTTTTTTCACAGACCTCACCGTTCTTATCTGGTAAATCTGGAATATGTGCAAAACATAACATTTAGGGGGATTACCATGTCTAGTCTTGCAGAAATACCGGTTCCACGGGGAAAATACAATGAAGTAAAGGATGCATTCCTTGAATATGCGTTCCAGAACAGGCAGGTAATGATATGAGCCTATATATTTCGCTCCTTAACAATATGGCTGTGAGCTTTTTTGGGGGAATATTATCAGCGTCTTTTTGTAATGCGCTGTCCACTAGGAAAAGAAAACTCATTTTCATAGGATGCATGGTTTTACTCCCGCTGATACAGAGCATATTATATTTCAGCAAGGGCGCTGATTTTGTAAGACATATTTATCCGTTGGCGGTGCATCTTCCATTGGTCATTGTTCTCTGGATGTTGACAGGAAAATTGCTGTGGTCTGTTTTTTCTGTACAGGCGGCATACTTGTGTTGCGAACTTAGAAGATGGGTTGCACTTGCCACAGTTGCTGCATTTTCGGGAAGGCAGATGATGCAGGATATTACAGAACTTGTGGTTACAATCCCTGCATTGCTGCTTCTGCTTCATTTTGTGTCACCTGCAGTCAGAGGATTGTCAGATAAAAGTCTCAGGGAGCAATGGCAGTTTGGAATCATACCGGCGCTATATTATGTATTTGACTATTTTACAATAGTGTATACGAACCTTCTTTTGAGTGGTAGTTACGTTGTAGCGGAATTTATGCCTTTTGTATGCTGTGTTGCATATCTGGCCTTTCTCTTATATAACTCCAAAAAGGAACAGATGCAGAATGAGATGAAGCTGATCCGGAATAATCTGGATCTGCAGTTAAGTCAGGCGGTGAGGGAAATCAGCAGTCTGCGTGAGTCGCAGACATTGACCAGACAGTATCGCCATGATATGCGTCATCACCTGCAGTATGTGTCTACATGTATAGAAAATGGTGAAGTTGAACAGGCGCAGGCTTATATATCGGGAATATGTAAGGAGATTGAGGCGCAGAAGGTCCAAATATACTGTGAAAATGAGGCAGTGAATCTGATCCTATCTTCATTTGCGGGTAGAGCCAGGAAGAAAGAAATTGAAATAAAGATACAATGTGCAATTCCCGCAGATCTTACGGTGTCGGAAAGTGATCTGTGTGTGCTCTTATCTAATGCCTTGGAAAATGCCTTGCATGCATGTGTGCCTTTGGCTGCAGAGGGAAGATCATGCGAGATTGATGTGAATTTTTATGAAAGAAATAAACACCTTTTTTTACAGGTGGTAAATGACTGTAAAGCTCCCATAAAGTTTCAAAATGGAATACCTGTGTCTGATATGGAAGGACATGGTATAGGCGTTCAGAGCATATGTGCGATCGTGCAGCGTTACGGCGGGGTTTTCAGCTTTGCGGAAAAGGATGGCAAGTTTACGCTCAGACTGTCATTGTAAAAGAGTGTCGATTCGATACATTTTTGGTACGATTCGTGCATTTAGACCTCACTGATTGCAAATACATAATAAAATATACTCAGATTATGTGATTGCAATAAAGAGGAGGAAATTATTATGAAAAAGACAATGAAAAAACTGATGGTTCTCATAATGACCATGATGATGGGAATGTCGCTGGTGGCGTGCGGCGGTGCAGATAAGCAGCCTGCGATTGATGCGTTCAATAAGACAAGTACATCTTTTAATGAGGTTGCAAACATTATCAACGAAAATCCACAGGCTTATGATCAGGATTTGGTTGATACGATGGTCGACATGGCCGGTGTGCTCAATGAGCATAAACAGATCTTAGAGAGCGATGATGATGTTGAGGAAGAAAAGCTTCAGGAAATGATAGACTGGTATGGTACGGTTGATGAGTGGGTTGCTCAGGTTAAGGAAGAAATTTCAAAATAGTTTATTATTGATCATATGGTGAAGACTGCTTACCAGAGGGGCGGGCGCATTGGAGTGCCTGTCCTTTTTTAATAGCAAAAATTAAAATTCTCTTGCTATATTGCAAAAAGACGTATAAAATGCATGTGTATTTTTATGTTTTATATCTCAGTCTGGGACTCTATTTTCGACGGAGATATACACTCCGTGAGAATTGCTGAGCCGCTGATATGATATATGTCAGCAGAGCTGACTGGCAGCTTGCGGCAAGATTCGCCAGCGAATCTTAAGAAGAAAGACATTCAAATAAGAATATGGCAAAGGAAATAGTGGAATTATGAAAAAGGTAGTAAAATTTGGCGGAAGTTCATTGGCAAGTGCAGAGCAGTTTAAAAAGGTTGGAGCAATCATCACATCAGATGAGAGCCGTGTATACGTTGTTCCTTCTGCACCTGGAAAGAGATTTTCAGATGATACAAAGGTAACAGATATGCTCCTTCATGTGTATGAAACTGCGAAGGCAGGGAATGATTTCACAGAGGAAGTGAAGGCGATCAAGGCCAGATATGATGAGATCATCACAGGCCTTGAGATTAAGGATTTTTCACTTGATAAGGATTTTGAGGAGATTACAAAGCAGTTGGAGGATCTTACCAATCCGGACCCAATGTGCACACTGGACTATGTGGCATCAAGAGGAGAGTTCCTCAATGGTAAGATTATGGCTGCATATCTTGGCTTTGAGTTTATAGATGCTGCAGAGGTTATCTTTTTCAATGCAGAGGGCAATCTCAATAGCTATAAGACGGAGAAGGTACTTGGTGAGAGACTTGCCAAGACACAGCATGCGGTTGTTCCAGGATTCTATGGACTTGGCAAGGATGGCAAGGTAAAGACATTTTCCAGAGGCGGTTCAGATGTAACGGGCTCGATAGTCGCACAGGCAAGCAGAGCCGATGTATATGAGAACTGGACAGATGTCTCAGGCTTCCTTGTAGCTGACCCACGTATTGTTCCAGATCCAAAGCCGATCAAATATATTACTTACAGAGAGCTTCGTGAGCTTTCATACATGGGTGCATCAGTTCTCCATGAGGATGCGATATTCCCTGTACGCCACTGTGGTATCCCAATCAATATCCGCAACACAAATGCGCCTGAGGACGCAGGAACCTGGATAGTTGAGAGTACCTGCCAGAAGCAGGATTATGTTGTAACAGGTATTGCAGGTAAGAAGGATTTCTGCACAATATTTATTACGAAGGCTATGATGAATTCAGAGATAGGATTTGGAAGAAAGGTGCTTCAGGCATTTGAGGAGAATGATATCTCATTTGAGCATATGCCATCAGGTATTGACACGATGACTATCGTAGTTCATGCAGATGAATTCGTACACAAGGAGCAGAGAGTTATATCTGCCATCCATAGACTTGCAGAGCCGGATTCAGTTGAGATTGAGTCAGGACTTGCACTTATAGCTGTTGTAGGCCGTGGAATGAAGTCAGCAAGTGGTACAGCAGGCAAGTTGTTCAGCGCACTTGCAAAGGAAGGCATTAACATAAAGATGATAGACCAGGGTTCATCAGAGCTGAATATCATAATCGGAGTAAAGAACAGTGATTTTGAGACAGCCATAAAGGCAATATATAACACATTTATAACAGACAAGTAATAACAGATTGCTAAGCATCGTAGGGGTGGGCACGTATTGATAATGCATACCTTTGCAGAATGGGGCAGCACAGGGCAGAATATGGCGGAAAACCTCCAAACTGATGTAAGATAAAATTACTCAGTTTGGAGGTTATTTTTATGGCAATAAGAAAAAACAGCCCACAAAAAGCAGCAATGAGAGAAATGACGGTAGAACTGTTCACAAGTTTTAGGGTATAATTTGAATGCAAATTGAGCAACAAATCTGGGAAAACATAATCATCAATGTGTAAAATGTGATAGTCATGAGGAAAAAACGAGAATTACCGAAAGGGTGTGGGAGGCATTGTGTGGGAAGAGGACCAAACAAGCAGTAGCCTTGGCTGTATTATTTGTTCTAATGTTTATTGGTGGATGTTTTTTTGTGAAAGCCAATCAAGCAAAGGAATTTGAGAAAAACGATTATGGGGTGTTTTTAAATGCGGACGACTCATCTTTGGAACGATTTAAAATGTATGAAACGATTGTAATTGATGCACAGTATTTTACAAAAAGGGATATTGAATTGCTCCATCAAAATGGAACAGTAGTATATACATATCTAAATATTGGGTCGATTGAAAACTTCAGGGAGTACTATACAACCTATGCGGAACTGGCAATCGGTGAGTATGAGCACTGGGAGGAAGAAGAATGGGTAGATGTAGCAAACCCAGACTGGCAGAAATTTATAGGACAGCTTTCTCAGGAACTATATGAAAAAGGTGTTGACGGATTCTTTATAGATAATTGTGATGTATATTATTACAATCCGCACGAGAGTATTTTTGAAGGCATTACAGCGATTCTACAAAACATAATGACGTTTGGAAAAGCGGTCATCATCAACGGTGGAGATACTTATGTGGCGGAATATAGGGAACGCTATGGGGCGATTGATCAGATTATGACAGGTGTAAATCAGGAATCAGTATGGAGCAGTATTGATTTTGATAGCGGAACTTTTGGTGAACAAACGAGCGAGACGAGAGATTATTTCTGCAAATATTTGGAAACGTGCAAGGCGGATGGGGTGGAAGTGTATCTATTGGAATATACAACTAATCAAAAACTGATTCAAAAAATAAAAGAATACTGCAAGGAGCAAGATTTCCATTTTTATATTTCCAGTTCCCTTGAACTTAGATAATGAGTGTTGAGAAATACGAAAAAGATGAGCAAATTAAGTTTCGTCACTTCGTTCTGTCAAGGTGGCTACACCCCCTTGCGCCGCTAAAGCGGTTATCCCCTGTGGACTTATGGAAAAACTGGTAGCTTTCTTTTATCTCCAAGATGAGAAAAGTTCTGGCGATAGTAACGTTTAATCATCGATATTCTTATTTTATTCTTTACTTTACCAACTAATCTGGCGGTGCAGTTTACGATATTGTCCAGGGGTTATACCAGTGTATCGCTTAAAAATAGAAATAAAATAACTTTGAGATGAAAAATTCAAGTAAGTACTGATTTCGCCCAGACTGTAGTCAGAATGTGCCAGCAAATTCTTTGCCTTTTCGATAAGAACTTTATGGATAAAAACAGTAAGCGTCTGTCCGGTTTCTTTATGGAACAGGGCAGACAGATATTTAGGTGTTAAATTAACTAAAGATGCCAGTTGATTTAAGGTTAAAGTTTTATTTTTTCCATGATAGATATAATCAATGACGCGAGAAATAGCTGGTGAATAGTAGTTTTTTGGCGTCTTTTTTGCCTCAGCAACACGAAGCGTAAATTCAATAGCCATCTGTTCATTTAATTTCATTAAAGCGTCAACATCGGTACATTGTTCCATTTTTCGTATATATACATCACTTAAGGAAAAAGCAGTTTCCTCATTAAGTCCTCCTTCGATGGCATATCTGGTAACTAAAGTTGTATTAGCAATACTTGCATAAAAAAGTAATTTTAATTTGGAATTGGAAGAGGTCATCTTTCCGTAAACAGTTGTTGGGAGTGAATAATAGGTATTCTCCAATGCATGAATATCTCCGTTTGAAACACATTCGAGAATTGCCTTTTCCTGTGCATAAGATGTATGTATCCGTTCATTTTCTGCATTTTCCAACATTTCATGTGTGAGTGAAAAATTGATGTCTGACTTCATTTTATACATAGGTAATTTCTCCTGTCAAAAACACGATAAATTGACATAAAACACGATAAATCAATATAATTATATGCCGGAAATAGATAAAATGCAATTAAGAGATTAAAAGAGATGAGATAGATGCTATGAAACGAAAAGAAGTAATTTTTTTACTGGCAATGTTGTTAGTTGGAACTTCTGTTGGTGGTTTTGTATATCCAAGTAATTGTTATGCAGCAACAGAAAGTTCTTCGGAACAAAGTATTTATTCACTGGCCAACCATTATTTTAAAATCAAGTCTATCAGTAATGGGAAATACTTGCTTGGAAATAAAGCTGGATATGAAGCGCAGGCAGATACAGCCGACGATTTAAAGTAGAGCAGAGATGAATCACAATGGATAACAACTTCGACAGAATATTGGCAGTAGATATGGACTTTGAAAGGGGGGATAAGCCATGAACATTGATAAAATATGTGAACAGTTAACAATAGATGAAAAAATCCGGCTTTTAGGCGGTATTGGTGACTGGCATACTTATGACTGTAATGGAAAAATCCCCTCTATTATGATGACAGACGGACCACATGGGATTCGAAAACTGGAGAAGGAAAAGGTTGGGGATATTGAAACCAGTAAGCCAGCAACTTGTTTTCCAACTGCAAGTGCAATAGCCTGCAGTTGGAATCCTGCTATTGTTAAAAAGATGGGTGAAGCGATTGCGAAGGAAGCAAAAAAAGAGCAGATATCCATTGTGCTAGGCTGCGGAATCAATATCAAGCGTTCTCCTTTATGCGGAAGAAATTTTGAATATTTCAGTGAAGATCCGTATTTGACAGGAAAGCTGGCAACGGGATATATCGAAGGTGTACAGAGTCTTGGAATAGGTACGAGCTTAAAGCATTATGCTGTTAATTCACAGGAAACAAGACGAATGACATCCAATAGCCAGATTGATGAAAGAACTCTTAGGGAAATATATCTGTCGGCTTTTGAAGAAGTTGTGAAAAAAGCAAAACCGACTTCTGTAATGGCTTCATACAACAGGATTAATGGCGAATTTGGAGCAAGAAATAAATACTTACTGACAGATGTTCTGAGAAAAGAATGGAAATATCAAGGTGGTGTGGTGTCGGATTGGGGAGCAGCAAATGATATTGTAAGCTGTATGAAAAATGGTCTGACACTGGAAATGCCAGATCCGAAAGGCTTCCACACAGATGTGTTAAAAGAAGCGTATAAGGATGGCCGGATTACGGGTCAGGAACTGGATAACTGGACTAAGAATGTTCTGCAGAATTTTGTATCACTTCATAAAAATATAGAAGAAAATTATGAGGTAGATATGGAAGAACAGAATCAGGTGGCACGTAAACTAGAAAATGAAAGTGCAGTGCTTTTGAAAAATAATAGTGTTTTGCCAATTGGAAAAGAGAAGAAGGTAATCATTATTGGAGAGCTTGCCAGGCAGATGCGATTTCAGGGAGGTGGGAGCAGTCATATCCAGCCGACGAAGATGACAAATGCGATTGAAGCAATACGTGAAAAAGGATATCAGGTAACTTATATACAGGGATATCAGAATGAAAAGGAAGAATTAGGAGAAAAGCAACTACAGGATACGATAGAAAAACTGAAACAGGAATATAGAAAAAAGGATTGTGTGATTCTATATTTTATCGGTCTTACAGAATCTTACGAAGGAGAAGGATACGACAGGAAAAATCTTAAAATCCCTCAAAATCAGGAAGAGCTGTTGGCTGAAATTGCAAAAACTGTCGGAAAAGATCATATTGCAGCAATTAGTTTCGGTGGTGCGCCTATGGATTTTAGTTTTGAAAAGAATGTAGGAGCAATTCTTTACATGTACCTCGGAGGACAGGCTGTAGGGGAATCTGTTGCTGACTTAATCAGTGGAGAGGTGAATCCATCCGGTAAATTGGCAGAGACAATTCCGTTTTCAGAAAAAGATACTCCGGCATGGAGATATTTTGCACCTCCGAATGATGATGTAGAATACAGGGAAAGCATTTTTGTAGGTTATCGTTACTATGAGACATTCCATGTTCCGGTAAAATATCCGTTTGGTTATGGACTTTCCTATACTTCTTTTTCCTATTCGGAATTGAATGTACCGAAAGTATATAGTGGTGGAAAGATACAAATTCGTTTTAAAATTAAAAATATCGGAAAAGTGAGTGGAGCAGAAATAGCACAGTTATATATCTGCCCGATTGAATCAGATGTTATCAGAAGCCATATAGAACTAAAGGGATTTCAAAAAATATATCTGCATCCGGGAGAAGAAAAAGAAGTTATACTAGAGCTGGATGAAAGAAGTTTTTCCGTCTATGATGTAGAGAAAAAAGCCTTTTCCATGTTAAGCGGCAAATATCAGATCTGTATCGGAGCATCGGTACATGATTTGCAATTAAAGGCGAATATGGAAGTAGTAGGAAATAGTTATTTTAGAAATGAAAGAGAACTGTTTCCGGATTATTTTAGAGAGCAGCCACATGGAATGGAAATCAGTGCAGAACAATTTTATCAGCTATTAGGCGGTGAACCGAAACATGACAAAGAAAAAAAGCGTGGAGAGTATACGGTTTACGATTCCTATCAGGATGTGGTAAATGTCTCAATGTTTGGAAAATTTGTTCGTGGAGTCGTACATATCGGACTTAAGATTATACTTCGGGGAAAATCAGAGCGGGACCCGGCCTTTAAAATGGTAAAAATGGGAGTCGAAGAAGGAAATCTGGAGGGACTGATTGCAACCAGTGGTGGAATTGCAACTCCGAAGTTAATCGATATGTTAGTTTACAATGCAAATAAAAAATATTTGCAGGCTTTTAAAAGACTGCTGAAGAAATAGAGAGATGGGGGAGTCGTATATGGAAAACAATAAATTGGATAAACGCACAAAATGGAGCTATTGTATAGGAGCAACCGGAAGAGATATGGCGTATGCACTCGTCTCTATGTTTCTTCTTACATATATTCAATATACGATGAAACTGACAGTTGCCCAATATGCAGTAATATCAGCAATTATGGTAGTGTGTCTGCTGTGGGATGCCATTAATGATCCAATGATGGGAATTATTATTGAAAATTCGCATTTGAAAGCCGGAAAATTTAAACCTTGGATTTTTATAGGAGTAATTTTAAACAGCCTGATAATTACCTGCTTGTTTACAGTAAGGCCGGAAGGATGGGGATTTGTTGCATTTTTTGGAGTGGGATATCTTTTATGGGGAATGACTTACACAATGAATGATATTGCCTATTGGGGAATGCTGCCGAGTCTTACATCAGATCCGGGAGAACGGAACTGGCTGGTAACCGTACAGGGAATTTTTATCTGTATCGGACAGTTTTCTGTTGCAGGTCTGCTCCCTGATATGGTAGCTGGAAATGCGATTATGGCATATCGGACGGCTGCGATTGTGATTGCTTTTTGTTTTATTGGTTTCCAGCTACTTACAGTGTTTGGAGTAAAAGAGAGAAAACGACCGGAAAAGAAGAGAACACTGTCATTAAAAGATATGTTTCATATATTCCTGAGAAATGATCAGTTGATAGTGATTGGAATTGCATGTTTATTATTCCAAATCGGAAATGGTCTTCTGATTATGATTGGAATGAATTTCTTTTATTTTGAATTTGGATATTCTGTAGGTGGCAGTCTTGTATTTTGGTTCACAATTATGTATGGATTAGGAACGCTGATATCAGAGGCATCTTTTGCGTGGCTTTCCTCAAAATTCACACGAAATCAGATTATAACTGCAGCTACCTTCATTACGGTCATTGGGTATACGCTTTTTATGAGTGTAGGCTACATTTTACCAAAAAGTGTTGTTTTACTGAATATCATCGGTTTTCTAATCTTCTTTTCGCAAGGAGCATTCAATATGACGATGATTGTCATGTTAAATAATACCATAGAGTATGATGAAGTCCGGTTTCATGAACGACATGACAGTATTATCTCAGCAGTAAGATCTTTTGCAACAAAGCTGGCCAGTGCGGTTGATCAGGCGGTTGTTGCGTTAATACTGATTATAAGCAATATCTATGCAATCAGTCAGAAAATATCCGGATTAGAAATAAAAGCTGGTACAGGAGAACTTACTTCGGAAAATGTAATTGTACAGGCAGATAAATTTATCCAGACAGCAGATGCCGGACAAAGATTTATATTGCGTCTTGGAATTGTAGCTGTTCCGGTAATTTCTATAGGAGCTGCTTATATATTGATTAAACGGAAATATATCATTGACGAACGTAAGTATGAAGAACTGGTAGCGGAAATAAAAAGCAAAAATAAAAAATAATTCAATAAATTTGTTGAAGGAGTCGTTATCGAAAAAACGAGCAGTTTTTAATACTAGAAACAGATATATATCAATATCCACAGGCGAAAGATTTGATATTGAACAGGGACATTCCACCGGATATCAAGCCAGAATTTAAAGTCTACTCAGATGAAGAATTAAAGCGGTTCAATGCGTTCCTCGCAAAAGTGGATATACAGACAGCCAGAATAAGTGAAAAATGAAGAAAGGTAAAAAGGCTTGAAAAGCCCGAAAATACTGGAAATATGAGAAAAATCAAGATTTTATTTGTTTGCCACGGCAATGTCCTGTGACATTTGAATAATACGTTGCACATCGCGGCAAAACGCGGCATATCTTGCTTTTTCCAATAACACGTGACTACTGTTTTACTACGAATGACGGAATGCAAATAGTATATCTGTAGTATGTTTCGTTAAATAGTTATGAGCTCTGGCATTTTGCCGGAGCTTCTTATCGTTAAAAGGTTCTCTGATATAGATACAAGATAGGTAGCAAAACATGGCAAATCAGTGCATTTCTAGGCATTGGTGAAATCGTTAAATTGTTAGGAGTAATCGTTAAAATGTTGTGATATATCGTTAAATTGTTAGGGCAATCGTTAAAAGATTGAAGTAATCGTTAAAAGGTATCTTTTTGTTGAAACTATTCCTCCGTGGGAATATAATAAAAATGAGATATTCATGCAAATGAAAAGAGGTGTTGGTATATGAAAGTAAGTGGAAAATTATCATATAAATCTGCAATTATTGTGAATGATGTATTTTTTAAGGACATAGATGAATTATTAAGAGAATATTTTGAAAAACCTAAATATTCTGCACAACTTATAAATGGTGATGAGGTTGAGTTTGAATCTGTTTCAGAATTAATATCATATGACAATTTTTCTAACCGTGCTATAAAGACAATGAGAATTGGATTTGGAATAGGAAACTATATTAGGATTGAACCATCAATGGCATTCATTAATGGATATAAATCTACGTTAGAAATGGGTTTTGAAGTTGAAAATAATGACAAATCAGAGGAAATAAAAAGAAAAGTAAATGACCTTTGTGATAAGCATAAACAATCATTTATGTACACGGCAGCATCTAAATTCACTTTAATGCACATCTGTATTTTGTTGTGGGGTTTAAGTTTTATTTCGAACTTGAACGTATTAATTACACATAAAACAGATGATGGAACGATGTCTAATTCAACTATAGTAGCTGCCGTCACAGTTGGAGTAGTGATTATGCTGTTGATTAGTGCGGCACTGTCATGGATAATAAAGCAATATTTTCCTGCTATCGTTTTTTACTTAGGTGAAAATATAAAAAGTGTTGAAAAGAAGTCGAAAACTAAAAGTAATATATTCTGGTGCATCATTGTAGCAGGAATAGTTTCTGCTATTGTTTCATCATTTTTTAATTAAAGGTAGATTAACTTAAGATATTTGTAATATTGGAGGTATTATATGGAATTATTATCAACTTCAGAAATTGCAGAAAAATGGAATGTTTCGAGAAGAAGAGTAACAACCTTATGTATAGAGGGGCGTATAGAAGGTGCTGTACATAAGGGAAATATGTGGCTTGTTCCAGAAGATGCCAAGAAACCAACGGATCCGAGAAAAAGTACCTGTAAAGGGGGTAAATAGATATGGCAGTATTAAGTAAAAAGCAAATGTCAGAAGAAGACATTAAGTTAAACTTTATAACACCAGCGATTCAACCAAACTGGCAAGGTCATATCACAATGGAGACCAAGATAACAGATGGTCGTATCAATATTAAAGGCAACATTGTGGCACGTAGTAAGCCTAAATTTGCCGATTATATGCTTTATTTGAATGATGGTAAGCCGATTGCTGTTGTAGAGGCAAAGGACAACAATCATTCGGTTTCTCACGGCTTGCAACAGGCAATGACTTATGCTCAGATGATGGACTTATCCAACAAGGGTGTGTCCTGCACACCCTTTCGTTAGATTTGCCCCCCTAGGTGCAAAAATGAACCCCCTAAAATGGCTCAATGGTTTCAAATGCACCCACCAAAATCAGAGTAGTAACACACTTTATTTTGACTACGTTTCTACTACGAATAAGTGTATCGATTTGCCTTATATTGCCACGATATGTCAAGATATGTACGAAAAATCAATGTCGCTTGGCATTGTAACAATACCTTGTACATTTTTGAAAGTGGCAAAACACGGCAAATTACGGCAAAATAAGGCTTTTTAGGAGGAAAAAACATGAGTATTCGCGTGCTCTTCATCTGCCACGGCAACATCTGCCGTTCCCCCATCTCCGAGTTCGTCCTCAAGGACATGGTAGAAAAGCTCGGCATAGCAGATAAATTTGATATAGCCTCTGCGGCCACCAGCACTGAGGAGATCTGGGGCGGAAAAGGCAATCCGATATATCTACCGGCGAAGAAAGTGCTGAGGGCACATGGCATAGGTAAGACGGCTTATACAGACTTTAGTGGCAAGCAGGCAAGACAGGTCACAAAGCAGGATTATGAATATTATGACTATCTTCTCTGTGCAGATACAGCAAATGTGAGGAACACAATGCGCATAACCGGTCCGGACTGCCAGGACAAGATACATTTGCTGCTCGATTACGCGGGAAGGCATGGACAGTCTATAGCTGATCCGTGGTATACGGGACGATTTGATGAGACATACAGGGATGTGTGTCAGGGATGTGAGGGCTTTCTTGATTATCTCAGGCAAGGCAATAGGTTGTAGATATGTGTTTACACTCTCGAAGGCATGGTTTTATATTGATTTTATATTGCTTGTTTTATATAGCAACACCACAAGAAACGTGATATGATTTACGCGTAAATGCATGAGAGAAAATATATAAACCACCAACGGAGGGCATACAAATGGAATTATACAAAGGCAGACCGGATACAAATGAAGGACGACTTGAGAGGGAGATCAGAGTTTATGATTTCCTTGATGATCACGGCATAGAGTATTGGCGCACAGATCATGCTCCAGCAGACACAATGGAGGTTTGCAGCGAGATAGATGCGGTGCTTGGGGCAACCATTTGTAAGAATCTGTTTCTGTGCAACAGGCAGAAGACACAGTTCTATCTGCTCATGATGCCGGGCGACAAGCCGTTCAAGACAAAGGAGATCACATCGCAGATAGGCAGCGCGAGACTTTCATTTGCATCGCCGGAGGATATGGAGAAGTATCTGGATATCAGGCCGGGGGCGGTCAGCGTCATGGGTCTCATGAATGACCATGAGAATCATGTGCAGCTGCTTGTTGACGAGGATGTTATGAAGGGCGAGTATCTTGGATGCCATCCGTGTGTGAACACATCAAGTATGAAGGTCAGGACGGAGGATATATTTGGAAAGTTTCTTGAGGCGGTTCACCACGATATGATCAAGGTGACGCTCACTGGAGAATAGGAGTGGTAAAAATGATGGCAGAGCGAAGAAACGGGGGCAAGCCTCGCAGAGAAGATAACAATAAAACGAGTGGCAGCGTAAACGAAAGAAAAAGACAGACACATAGCAGAAAGTACGATGTAACAGGTGGAGAGAAACAAATAAAAACAGGAAGCAAAGGTAAAAATGTACAGGGAAAACCGCGACAGGCACACTCATCACAATATAAGCTCAACCCGAACAGCAAATGTCCTATATCCCACCTGTGCGGTGGCTGTCAGTATGTGGACATTCCATACGAGCAGCAGCTCGCCGAGAAACAGAAATATATAGATGGCCTGCTCGGAGCATTTGGCCCGGTGGACAAGATAATAGGCATGGAGAATCCGTATCACTACAGGAATAAGGTCACTGCGGCATTCAGGAGAATGAAGAGCGGAGAAATAATTTCCGGGGTGTACGAGGAGGGGACGCACAATATACTTCCAGTCGAGAACTGTTATGTGGAGGATGAGAATGCTGCGGACATCATCAGAACATTTGCCGGACTGATAAAGTCGTTCAAGCTCCAGATATACAACGAGGATACAGGAACCGGACTTATCAGGCATTTGCAGATAAGAGTTGGAAGAAAGACCGGGCAGATCATGGTGATCATAGTTACAGCGTCGCCGGTATTCCCGTCCAAGAAGAATCTCGCAAAGGCACTTGTGACGGCTCATCCGGAGATCACAACGATTGTCCAGAATATCAACATGAAGGACACCAGCATGGTCATAGGCGACAGAAATCAGGTTGTTTACGGCAAAGGTTATATAGAGGATATCCTATGCGGAAAGCGTTTCCGTATATCGCCGGGCAGCTTCTATCAGGTCAATCCGGAGCAGACTGAGGTTCTATATGGCAAAGCCATAAAGTATGCTGATCTCAAGAAGAAGGAGACTGTTATCGATGCCTACTGCGGCATAGGAACCATAGGCATAGCTGCGAGCGACCGGGCAAAGAAGGTCATCGGCGTGGAGCTGAATGAGGCTGCCGTGCACGATGCCCGGGTGAATGTGAGGATGAACAAGATACAGAATGTTGACATTTACAGCAACGACGCCGGAAGGTTTATGGTGGATGTTGCTGAGGAGGGGGACAGCATAGACGTGGTATTTATGGATCCTCCGAGATCCGGAAGTACTGAGGAGTTTATGTCATCGGTCATTACCCTGGGACCTAAGAGGGTTGTGTATATATCCTGCGGTCCTGAGAGTCTTGCCCGGGATCTGAAATATATGACAAAGAACGGTTACCAGGTCATCAAGGTGACACCTGTGGACATGTTCCCGCTTACCCGCGGGGTAGAGACCGTAGTGCTCCTCACAAGGGCGGGTGCGGTACATCGTGGATAAAATTAACAAAAAGCCGGTTCTCTATGAGTGAGAACCGGCTCCGTTTATAAAAATGGAAGGTTTTATCGTAAATTAAATCACGTTACATATATTTGACAAGCTCATCGATGATAGGAGCGTAGTGTTCGCCTTCAAGACCATAGTCTTTTTCTTTGTAGTTCCATGCGGCGCGGCCTATTCCGTACTTTTCAAATACAGAATGGATATCTTTGTACCAGTTCAGAGTTCCGTCAAGTGGTGCCTGATCTATAACACCATATTCGCCGCAGTACATAAATCCGTCTCTTTCTTCAACAGCCTTGATGCCGTCGAGAAACATTTTTTCGAACAAATCAGGTCCGATGGAATTAAGTCCAAGGCTACTCTCGGTGATGGCCCCATGCATACACCCTTCGATCTGGCGGGATTTCTCCATGTAGTCATTGAAATCCCCCGGATATTCGATATGAAAATCTGAAGGCATACCTGTTACCCAGTAGGCAGACTGGTGGGTAAATACCATTGGCTCGTAACAGTGGAAATTGTAAACTATGTTCTCATCGTTGTGATGAGGGAGAAGCTTTATAGATGTAACAGCATTGTAGCCAACCCCACCGAGCAGGATCTTGGCAGTAGGTGCTTTCGCACGGATGATCTCGATGCATTTGCTTGATATTTCGTTCCACTCGTTTACAACGGTCGGACTTACGACCTCGTTCAGCGGCTCGAACATCATTATGTCTGCATCCTTTGCATATCTGTCTATGAGCTTTCTCCACATTCCGTAGAATCTCTCCTGAAGAGGCTTCTCGTGGAAGAATTCAAGAAGATGAGCCTCATCGTCAAATATATATCCATATGTCTTGTGCAGATCAAGAACCATATTGAGGTTGTATTTTCTGCACCACTCAATGCATGAATCGATGTAAGCGTAGCCGTATTCCTTATCACTTCCGTCCTCGTTTTCAAAATTATCGTAATCGATAGGAAGACGAACATGGTCAAGTCCCCATGATGCTATTCTTGCAATATCTTTTTCTGTGATAAATGTGTCAAGATGCTCCTTGTCAAGTGGTCCCTGTGAAAGCCATCCACCTAAGTTTACGCCTTTTTTGAATCCGTCTAAAGTTCTCATAATCTTTAACCTCCTGTGAAATAATAAAATATATATTGCACTCATTTGCCGTTCGGGAGTGCTTATCAGTTTCGTTTTCTGTGACTTTATAGTAGCATTTGCAGCTTTATGCAAATACAACAAATGTGTCATTAATATAATAATTATGCTATAGTAATATAATAGAAAGGAGGATGGACCATGAATATATCGAACGAGATCGTAAAACAGCAGTTTGTACAGAGAGAATACGGACTGGCGCACCCGACATACGACAGTGAACTTGACTTCTATCAGCTTGTCAGCAGTGGCAATGTGAAGGCACTGTCGGGTATGCTCCTCGCAGGAGAGGAGGATGCCGAGGTTCTGGCAGCCAGGGGAATATTGTCGGAGGATAAAGTCCGAAACAGAAGATATCACGAGATCGTGCTTGTGGCGATGATATCCAGATTTTGCATAGAAGAGGGCATGGAGGAGATGGAAAGCTACAATCTCAGTGACTTCTATATTAATAAGCTGGACAAAGCACAGACCACGCAGCAGGTCATAGAGATACATAATCAGATAATCATGGATTATGCCAAAAGGATGCGCCGGGTGAAGAAGAAAACAGTCATATCGCCACACTGTGTCAAGGCTATGGATTACGTATATGACCATTTGCATGAGCGGATAGATGTGCGGGAAGTGGCAGAATTTGTGGGAGTGGAACGCTCTTATCTGAGCAAACTATTTCATAAGGAGGTCGGTCAGACAATCTCAGATTACATCATGGAGAAGAAGCTTCAGACTGCCAGAAATATGCTCCTGTATTCAGATTTTTCCTGTACGGAGATATCGCAGTATCTGGCATTTGCCAGCGGAAGCTATTTTGCAAAATGCTTCAAGACAAAATATGGAGCGACTCCGAATTCATATCGCAGGATAAATTACAGGAAACACTGGAAAGAGGCGAAATCATAGTCTTGTTATGTGCTGGTATAATTGACAACATCTGTCAAAGGTTGTAGAATTACATGAGTTTTATTTGTATATATAAGGAGAATGAATAGCTATGTCATCTTTTAGATTTCATGTGGCTCTCGCAGCCGCCAAACTGAGCAAGGGACTCATCCAGCTCCTGGGTAGGAACGGTACGCATACACCTGGAGTTATCGCCCTGAAGATATGTCCGGATTTCCTGGCACAGGCGCCCAAGGCACCGCTTACGATATGTGTCACAGGAACAAATGGTAAGACCACCTGTAGTAACCTGATAACTGATGTTCTGGAGAAGGATGGAAGAAGAGTTGTCAGCAACAGAACAGGTTCCAATATCGTCCCTGGCTGTACGACAAATGTCATCAACAGCCTTACATTTACGGGAAAGGTCAGAGTGGATGCCACTGTATTTGAGGTGGACGAGCGTGCTTCAAGGCTGATACTTCCATATGTGAAGCCGGATTATCTTGTTGTAACAGGACTTTTCAGAGATTCACTCAAGAGAAATGCTCACCCTGACTATATTTTCAGTGTCATAGATACCTACTGCCCTGATTCTGCAAAGGTTATCCTGAATGCGGACGAGCTTTGCTCAAGCATGTTGAAGAAAGACAGCTACAGAGTGTTCTATGGAATCGGCAAGCAGCCTGATGACAAGACCGAGCCATACAACCTTATCGCGGATTACCAGATCTGCCCTAACTGCGGCGAGAAGCTGAAGTACAATTACCTCAGATATCATCACATCGGCGATGTGGTATGCCCGAAGTGTGGACTTCACTCACCAGACAAGAAGTATCTGGCAACCGACATAGACAGAGAGAAGATGACAATTACTATACAGGAGGGAGACAAGAAGACAGTTTATCCGCTGATCCATACAGCTCTCTTCAATATATATAATGAAGTTACAGTTATCTCGGCACTGCGCGAAATCGGTCTCTCGGCTGAGAGAATCAAGGAACTCATGGGTCAGATCCATATACCGGATTCCCGCCACAACGAGACCACAGTGAATGGTGTTACAGTAATCCAGGCGCTCTCAAAGGGACAGAGTGCGGTTTCTTCATCCAGAACATTTGAGTATGTGGCAAATGAGGAGGGCAAGAAGGCTATCCTCCTTGCGATGGACGATCTTGAGGACAGACAGAAGAGTATAGAGTTCTCAGGCTGGATATACGATCTGGAGTATGAGCAGTTCAACAGGGATGATGTTGTACAGGTCATCTGCACAGGACCTAGATGCTACGACCACAAGGTGAGATGCTTACTGGCTGGTATCCCTGAGGAGAAGATACTCACAAATCTCAGCGAGGTCGCTGCGGCAGATGATGTGACTATAGATGGTGTTGACAGAATATACATCCTGTACGACTGTGAGAATTACGGAATGTCATGTGAGATGAAGAAGAAGATAATCAAGAGACTGGAGGGTGACAAATAATGAAGATTGAGATTTTATATCCGGAAATATGTACACTCTACGGTGACAAAGGAAATACAATGTACCTGCAGAAATGTCTGCCGGGTGCGGAATTTGTGACAACAGGACTTAATGAGAAGCCACTCTTCCTCAAAGAGAATATAGACATGGTGTATATGTGTTCCATGAGCGAGAAGAGCCAGGAGCTCGTGCTTGACAGACTGATGCAGTACAAGGACGAGATCGCAGCATGCATGAAGGATGGAAAGGCGCTTTTCCTTCTGGTTGGCAATTCCATGGAACTCCTTGGTGATTATATCAAGAGAGAGGATGGAACCAGAGTTACAGGACTTGGCGTTGTTCCGGGCATGTACTCAGTCCGCCAGACTCCGAATCGTTTCAACACGCTCATCAAGGCGAAGTTCAACGATATGACACTCATCGGATACACAAGCCGATTTGCCCACACTTACGGAATACCTGATGATATGACATTCTGCAAGGTGGAGATCGGACAGGGCAGCAATCCTGATACCATGAATGAGGGAATCTGCAAGAACAGAGTAATTGCGACATACATTCATGGACCACTGCTCATTCAGAATCCTGATTTTGTACATTATCTGTTGGAAAAACTGGATGCTCCTATGAAAGAGATACCATTTGAGGCAGCTATGCGCAAGGCATATGATGTGAAGCTTGCTGAGTATGGCAAGCCTGATCTGGAGCTGTCATAATATAGAAAATTATAGTGATAATTAAGCCCCGGTGGCCTTTGATATATACCTGAAATCCAGGACACATGTCAGTATGCTGCCGGGGATTTTATATGTAGTAATGTATAAAACTATACATTTTGTATAGTTATGTAAACCTATTGAAAAGAAAAAGATAATATGTCACAATACAGATGTTGCCACCCCTAGACAGGCTAGGAAAGGGGGCGTATGTCTTGTTGAGTTTATTAGTATCTTTTGGAATTTCTGTTGTGGCTAGTATAGTAGCATACTATATTTGCAAGTGGTTGGACAGAGACAGGTAGCTGGCAATCAGCCCAAGGAGTACGTCGCCTTTGAAAGACGGAGAAAACCCCAGTAGTAGGCGCTACTGGGGTTTTTGTTGTACTATGGGTTAGTACATCTTGAAAATATTAGTATCTTTGTCTGCCGACATTATAGCATATGAGTTCTAACTCTGCAATATGCTTTCCCTCACACATCTTAATGTTTTTTCAGATGTATCAACCCAAAAGAAGGTAGTATAATGATATCGCAAGAAGAAAAATGCGCGACGCGGAGCGGCATTTGTATTAGTAAATGCGAAGCGGCATTAGTTTCTGTAAATCGGGGTATATTATTCATAAAAACAAATGAAGAGACAATGTGAAAGGAGCAGTGGGTTACATGTTAAAGGACTGGAACAAGCCGGAGCGTCCATCGGATGAGGAGATAGACGCACGGTTAAAGATCGCCAGAGAGAATCTGACACGCAATCAGATCAAGGTAAAGGAAGGCAAGATACCTGTATTTGTCATATTTGAAGGCTGGGGTGCTGCAGGTAAGGGAAGTCTTGTCGGAAGGATCATCAAGAATATGGATCCGAGATTTTTCAACGTTGAGTCAGTGAAATATTCCACAGACGAGGAAAAACGCAGACCATTCCTGTACAAGTATTTTACGAGAATACCGGAACAGGGTGAGTTTGCATTTCTGGATGGTGGCTGGATGAGGGACATAGTAGGTGGCAAGATGTCCGGGGAGCTGTCAGATAAGGAATACAGGAAGAGAGTTGACAGCACCAAGAGATTCGAGAGGACTCTGGCGGACAACGGATATCTGGTCATGAAATTTTTCTTCCAGATAGACAAGCATGAGCAGAAGAAGAGGCTTGAAACACTTCTTGAAGATGATACTACAAACTGGAGAGTGTCTAAGCATGATCTGAAGCAGAACAAAAAGTATGACGAGTATCTTGAGGCATTTGACAGCTTTATGTATGACACCAATCTGTCAAATGCACCGTGGTACATGATAGATGCAAAGGAGAGAAAATGGGCAGAACTTCAGATACTCGATATCATCAATCAGGGAATAGATACTGCGCTGCTCAATCAGGGGCATGCTGTACCTATACTGCAGAATACATTTGCGCTCAAGAAGATCCCGAAACTTTCCGAGGTGTCTCTCGACGAGAAACTGACGGATGAGGAGTACAAGGAGGAACTTGACAAGCTGCAGAAGAAACTCGGCAGACTGCACAATGAGCTTTACCAGAAGAGGATACCTGTTATCATAGGCTACGAAGGTTGGGATGCGGCAGGCAAAGGTGGAAATATCAAGAGGATAGCGGAGGCACTTGATGCGAGAGGTTATGTGGTAAATCCTATAGCAAGTCCTGAGCCGCATGAGAAAGCAAGGCATTTTCTGTGGCGATTCTGGACAAGACTTCCTAAGTCAGGACATGTGGCGATATTTGACAGAACATGGTATGGCAGAGTCATGGTTGAGAGACTTGAGGGCTTCTGTTCGGAAAATGACTGGCAGAGAGCGTACAACGAGATAAATGAATTCGAGAAGGAACTCCACGACTGGGGTGCGATCGTCATCAAATTCTGGGTTCAGATCGACAAGGATACACAGCTTGAGAGATTCACACTCAGACAGAACACACCTGAGAAACGCTGGAAGATCACAGATGAGGACTGGCGCAACCGTGACAAATGGGATGACTATGAGACTGCGGTGGATGAGATGCTGGAAAAGACCAACACCAGCTTTGCGCCATGGCACATATTGGAGTCAAATGACAAGAAGTATGCCAGAATAAAAGCCCTCAAGATCGTTATCAAGGCGATAGAGGATAAGCTGGAGCATCTCGACAACTAATGATGGGCGCCGGATGCGATCACTCGATACTCAGAATGATATAACGCATTTGTGACAGATATAAGTAAAGGTACAAAAAACACGAGGCGGTGATACACCATACTAAGGTATCACCGCCTTTTAAAAAGGTTTTAAGGTATATGTTCCGCCTGGCGTGTATGACCGCAAAGGATAAATTTCAGATATTATCCAGGAGGGAGGTACGGCTTTAGCAACAGGCAGACTGCAAAATATAAAAACTATATTTTCCTGTAGGGTAAGACAGGAAGATAAGTCATTACCATAATTATATTAATTGTTTTTCTTTGATGATGGCGACTCCGAGCGGGGTTAACTCAAGCTCTCCATCAACTACATTCTGAGTCTGAATATTGGTTCCATGAACATCGGATATGGACTGAGGTTCATCGGTATTATTCAGGTAGAAACCATATGAGGTTTCGTCATCTGCGTATCTGCGGTGATATTGAACTCCGTCAGGCAGACATTTGGTTGCTATTCCGGCATCTGCCAGCATCTGCTCCATGATCTCACCGAGTTTACTGTAATCTATTCTTGCAGCCACGTAGTAGGCCTTGCCCTCGCCGTAGCTGTTCACTGTCACTGCTGCATTTCCGGCGTAGAAATCAGAATCGTAGGTTCCAAGTACATCCGCCGTTCCGACTCTCAGGATCTCAGCATAGTCACGGAGTTCGCATGAACTGCCATCTGTGAAGCTCACGCTGTTTCTGTCAGATGGATACAGGGTGTCTATCTCTTCACTGATGATTCCAAATACATCTGCAAGTCCATTTCCCGGGAATCCACCGAGTATACAGAGCTGATCCTTGTCTACATAGCCCGTAAAGTAAGTGGATAGAAGCTGTCCGCCCCTCTTTACAAATGCGGCAAGAGACTCGGCTGCGCCATCTCTCAGCATGTAGAGCATAGGTGCAACAACCACATCGTAATCGTCGAGTGGTTCATCGGATGCAATGACGTCCACGTCAACGCCGCGCTTTGTCAGCTCTTTGTATACAGACATACAGGTCTCAGGATATTTTTTTGATTCCTGCCCCAGAGCCTTGACATCATCTATGGCCCACATATTGTCCCAGTCGAACAGCAGTGCAACCTTTGATCTGATGAGTGTGCCGGTTATCTCGGAGAGCCCATCAAGCTCTGCGCCGAGGGCGGCAACCTCCTTGAATATTCTGGTGTCATTTGTTCCGAGATGGTCAACAACGGCACCGTGATACTGTTCAAATGAGCCTCTGCCCTTTCTCCACTGGAAATACTGGACTGTATCAGAACCGCAGGCGATTGCGTTGTATGAGAACAGTCTGTGTATGCCAGGTCTCTTCAGCTTGTTGTATGGATGCCAGTTTACAAGCCCCGGAGCACTCTCCATAAGCATGAAAGGTTTGTCCTTCTTCATGGATCTCATAACCGCGTGGTCAAATGTATTCTGGCCCATGACATCCGCAAGACTCTCGTAGTCATTGTGGAATCTAGGGTATGAATCCCATGAGATCACATCCAGCTCCTTTGCCATCGGTCTGTAGTCGAGACCGTCATAGAGCTGCATAAAGTTGGTAGTTATCGGTATTTCAGGGGTGAGTTCACGGAGGAGCGTTATCTCTGATTTCATGTAATCGTTCATGTTCCATGTGGTAAATCTCTTCCATTCGAGGTTCAGCCCCATGATACTGAAATCACCATTTTTGTATGGCGGCTCAATCTGTGAGAAGCTGTTGTATGAGTGACTCCAGAAGGTGGTCCACCATGCTTTGTTCAGCTTGTTTATGTCGTGGTCGAACTTCTCTGCGAGGTAATTCTGAAATCTTTTCACACAGAGACGGCAGTAGCACTCGCCACCAAGCTCATTTGACACATGCCACATGATGAGTCCCGGATGGTTTCCCACATGGGCGTGGAGCTGACGGATGATATTGTCAACTTTTTCTCTGTATACAGGTGAGCTCATGCAGTGGTTCTCACGTACACCCTGGTGTTCCCGGACATCATAGGAATCCACACGCCTGATCTCAGGATACTTCTGTGCCATCCATGCCGGTTTGCCGCCCGATGGCGTGGCAAGAACGGTGTAAATGCCTGCATTATACAGGTTGTCCATAACATCCTTCAGCCAGTCAAAATGGTATTCGCCCTCAACAGGCTCATATGCTGACCATGAAAATACACCAAGAGTAGCGGAAGTCATTCCTGCCTCCTTCATCAGCTCGATATCCTTAGCCAGGATATCAGGGCGGTCCAGCCATTGTTCAGCATTGTAATCACCGCCGTGTAGTATTCCATTTATCTGTGGGAAAAGCTTGTTTTTGTTCATCTATCTGTCATCCTCCTGTAAATAAAAGGTAATGTACTCTATATTAACTGTTCTAAGTTAAAATATATGCGCAAGCGGTTGCACAACTTACTATTTAAAGGTAGCACAAATAGACAAATAATTCAATTGTAATTTGATAATACATTTTAATTTGTGCAAAACACACAAAATATATACACTGCCATTCATAAGAACAATATTGTATATAATTAAGAAAAACGGCTTGAAATAAGAGATATAATTGCTTGTGATTAAGATATCATGAATTGCTCAAAGTTGCGCAATTTGTCAATTTCTACAAGATGTACAAAAGTGAGGTAAAAAGCTATCGAACAGTGTCAAAAAACTATATAATAAAAGTATTGAGGGATGAACGGAAATATAAGGTTGGAACGTATCGTTTAAGGAGGAGTTTTATGATAAAAAAGAGGGAATCATATAGAGCGGTGGCAGGCAGTATAAGGTCTGAGTGGTTAAGGGGGCTGAGCAGAAAAATCTGTATCGGTGCCCTGGCATTTTCGGCGGCTGTTGTGCTATTGACAGGCGGCAAAGTGGAAGCATATGCATCTGATCAGACTCGGGTAAGTTCAGATGAGAGTCAGGTTACGATAGGATATGATGATCTGGACGACACTTTGCAGAAAGGCGGACTTGGCGTTGTCGTCGAGCAGCAGCATGGTGTGGCTGCACTGGCATCTACGTATGATGCAACAGCACTTGAGAAACTTATTGTTGAAGGAATCAAGGCGTGGCAGACGAATATAGATGTATCGGGACTTGGTCTTACGAGCGATGATATTGATAACGGGGCAGTAAGATCTATTATTAATTCTCATCCTGAGTTTATCAGTCTGTCGGGAGGCTATAGATATTGGACTTCTGGCTCCACGATCACCCAAATAGAATTTGCGTATTTGACAAATGCAAAGGAGGAGCAGCAGGAGCTTGATGCTGCACTTCAGGAAGTCAAGAGCAAGATAGATATCAGTGGAATGACCGATGAAGAGATAGTACTTGCATATCATGAGTACCTTACATCCACAGTTGCATATGCATATGAGGATTATTTCAATGGAACAATCGCTGCAAATCACGGGTATGATATGTATGGAGCTTTGGTTAAACATAGTTGTGTGTGTCAGGGATATGCTGAGACTATGTTTTATCTGCTAAGAGAGGCTGGCCTTTCATGTGCAGTCGCATCAAGTGAAAATATCAATCACGCGTGGAACATAGTTAAGATACATGGAAAATGGTATCACATAGATGCAACCTGGGACGATCCGGTGTGGGATATGCCTGGAAGATCATATCATGATTATTTCCTTGTCAGCTTTGATACAATGAATAAGAATACGCTAACCAACCACACTAAGGACAGAACGGATATGGTTGTCAGCGCACAGTGGGGAGATACATATACGACAGCGGTGGACACTACTTATGAGAGTGGTAAGTTCTGGAATGGTATTGCGAAAGTTATTTTTTATAAAGACGGTTATTGGTACAGCATAAGTGAGGGCAGTTCGAAAACATCATTTAACATAAATAAGTACCAGTATTCGACTAACATAAACAAGGTTTTGTATTCGGGCACTGCAAAATGGACAACTCCGAGTGGTGGGTATTATCCTGGTGTTTATAGTTCAATATATCTCCGAGGTGATAATTTATATTTTACTACTCCGGATAGCTTGAACAAGATAGATGTTACATCGACAAATGTAACTCCTACAGAGCTTATAAATATACGAACACAGTATAATAGTTCAACAGGAAATAATTTATATGCGTTTGGAGAACAGTATGGTAAGCTGGTGTATTTTATTACAGATTCTCCTAATATAAAGAAAACTAAGGATTCAAGCAATTCAAGCAAGTATAACAAGGAGTATGCCGAGTATACATTCGAGATGTGCATAAGCCACAAGTGGGATGCTGGAGTGGTGACAAAGGAGCCGACCTACACGAGTACAGGAACCAAGAAGTACACCTGTACAAACTGCGGTGAGACCAAGATCGAAACGATAGCCAAACTTGTATGTACGAGCCACGTGTGGGATAGCGGCAAGGTTGTGACAGCGCCGACATACAAGACAGAGGGAACCAAGAAGTATACGTGTAAGAATTGCGGAACAACCAAGACCGAAACGATAGCTAAGCTTGTATGCACCGAGCATGTATGGGATGCCGGAGTAGTAGTAACAGCACCTACGTATACAAGCACAGGTACAAAGAAATATACATGTGAGAACTGTGGCGAGACAAAGATAGAGACCATAGCTAAGCTTGTATGCACCGAGCATGTATGGGATGCCGGAGTAGTAGTAACAGCACCTACGTATACAAGCACAGGTACAAAGAAATATACATGTGAGAACTGTGGCGAGACAAAGACAGACATAATCGGGAAAATTGGTTGCACAAACCATGCATGGGATGCCGGAGTAATTGTAACAGCACCTACGTATACAAACACAGGTACAAAGAAATATACATGTGAGAACTGTGGCGAGACAAAGACTGAGACTATAGCCAGGCTTGTATGTACAAAGCATGCATGGGATGCCGGGGTAGTGACAATACAGCCAACATACAAGACAGAGGGAACCAGGAAGTACACCTGTACAAACTGTGGCGAGACAAAGACAGAGCTTGTGGACAAACTGGTGTGCACCGAGCATGCATGGGATGCCGGAGAAGTGACAAAACAGCCAACATACAAGACAGAGGGAACCAGGAAGTATACCTGTACAAACTGTGGCGAGACAAAGACTGAGACTATAGCCAGGCTTGTATGTACAAATCATGCATGGGATGCCGGAGTAGTGACAAAACAGCCAACATACAAGACAGAGGGAACAAGAAAGTACACCTGTACAAACTGTGGCGAGACAAAGACCGAGACTATAGCCAAGCTTGTATGTACGATCCATGCATGGGATAATGGAACGGTTACTAAGAAAGCTACATATACAGCTACAGGAGTCAGGAAATATACGTGCAAGACATGTGGCGCAGCAAAGCAGGTCACAATTGCAAAGCTGAAGCTCACAAAGGTAACAGTAAAGGCCGCACAGCAGACCTCAGCGGTAAAACTTACCTGGAACAGATCTGCCGGGGCGTCAGGCTACAAGATATACAGGAGAACCGCCAAGGGAAGATATGTATGTATAAAGACAGTCAAGTCGGGAACGACAAGCTATGTAGACAAGACAGTCAAGTCAGGAAACAGGTATTACTACTGTGTAAAGGCATATAATGGAAATGTACTCAGTGGATATACAGAGGCAAGTATTCTCTACATCAAGGCTCCGGTTGTCACGGTCAGGAAGTCAGCACAGGGAGTGAAACTTTCCTGGAAAAAGTCTGCCGGTGCAAAAAAATACATTGTGTATAGAAAGACACCAACAGGCAAATACAGGGCAGTCAAGACTGCAACAGCGAAAACTCTCAGTTGGACAGACAAAACGGCAAAGAAAGGTCAGACTTATTATTACATTGTGAAGGCAGTGAATAATAAGACATACAGTGCAGCGTCACCGCAGAAGAGAATAAAAAGGTAGATGCTTACTGCGTAATTATAAGGGAGAAAAAGAATGAAATATGAAAATGTAAGACTCACAGAAGCTGTGCGGCGTATCAGGATGATATTTGTGGTGGGCGTCATCGCTGCGTGTGTGCTGTACGGCGGAAAAATACCAGCATTTGCGGAAGATACTCAGGAACAGTATGACTCATCACAGAGCAGCTATGGTCAGTTGCTTGAGCAGGAGGGCGATACTTCAGGCATCCTGCAATTTGGCGGACAGATAATAGAAGATGAAGCATCGGATTCATCGGAAGCGTCACTGGCAGCGGCAAATTCAAAGAAATATGAGAGTGCCATTGTCGGCGCTGTGGAGAAATTTTCACCGAGACTCAATGTAAAGAGCTGGGGATTGACCACACGAAATGTTGCAAATGTAGTCACAACCGCAATGAATGCGCATCCCGAGGTCGTGTATGTGGCAAGATACAGTTATCTGTATGACCAGACCACAGGAAAGGTCGTGTATCTGAAGTTCTCATACAAGCCAAATGCCCGAACCGAAAAGAAGCAGTTGGATGCAGCCATAGCGGAAGTGAACAAGCAGATAAATACAAAGAACATGAAGCCGGCAGAGATCGTGCTTGCATATCATGAGTTCCTGACATCCACAGTTGCATATGACACCAGCGGGGCTAAGGAATTTGATCCAACAACCGGAAGAGACCACATGTATGATATGTATGGTGTATTGGTTAAGAGGAGCAGCGTGTGTCAGGGATATGCGGAGACCATGTGGTATTTCCTCAGGAAAGCCGGGGTTCCGAGTGGAGTTGCCACAAGCCAGTATGTAAACCATGCGTGGAATGTTGTAAATATAGGTGGAAAGTGGTATCACGTTGACGCAACCTGGGATGATCCCGCAAGTGATATACCGGGAAGGTCGATGCATGATTATTTCCTTGTAAGCTTTGACACCTTGAACAGTAAGACTAAGGCCGCCAGCAGCGATTATTATCTTGGCAGATATGACACAAAGGTGGGAAATGTATGGAAGGGAACATACAGCAATGCCACGGATAAGCGATATGAAAAAGGCCAGTTCTGGAATGGCGTTGAGAAGGTCATCTTTTATAGAAAGGGCTACTGGTACAGCATAAAGCAGGGCAGCCAGTCATCATACTATCAGATAAACAAGTACAGCTTCAGCAACGGTGTAAATACAACGATATTTACCGGGCAGGATGAATGGCTGGATACAGATGGTACGACACTTAACAAACAGTATGGAACACTGTTCCTTGCACAGGAAAAGCTCTATTTCTGCACATCGAGATATGTTGCATGGATAGATCTTGAGGTAAATGAGCGCAAGGCGTGGGCTATATATGACATAAGACAGAAGTATGTATCAGGTGTAAACATATATGGAATGGGATATTACGGAAATGATGTTGTGATCTGGGTTTCCGACACTCCATCCTGTACAAGAAAGGACGCTTATTATCTCGGAGCATGTATGAGCCACAAATGGCAGGCGGGAGAGGTTACAAAACAGCCGACATTCACATCCCAGGGATCGCAGAAGTACAAATGCAGCAACTGCGGATATACCAAGAATGTCACACTTGACAAATTGAAGCTTGCGACGGTGACGGTCAAAACGAAGAATACAGGTAAGGGAATAAGCCTCACCTGGAATACCGATTCAAGAGCCACCGGTTATAAGGTATACAGACGCACAGGCAAGGGTGCATACAGACTTATAAAGACAGTGAAGGGAAGCTCTGTGAGATCAATGGTAGACAGATCTGTTGTAGGAGGAAAGACCTACACATACAGAGTATCGGCATACAACAGCTATACAAAGGGCGGCTCCAAGGCAAAGAGCCAGTATTATATAGGCTGCACGACCGCAAGAGCAAAGAATACCTCACAGGGAGTAAGAGTCTCCTGGAAGAAGACAAAGGGAGCCGCCGGCTATAAGATATACAAAAAGACAGGCAGCGGCAGATTCAAATGTGTGAAGGTTGTGAAAGCAAAGACCACAACATATCTTGACCGCCGTGTGAAGTCAGGAACAAAGTACACATACTTTGTAAAACCATACAAAGGAAAGACGGCAGGAACTTACAAGAAGGCTAGTGTCAAGTACAGATAAAAAGTAAATAGAGCGCGTAAAAAAATACCATGTACAGCATTTCGCCTGTACATGGTATTTTTGCTTTTGTTATATGCTTAGAAAGATATTATTTTTCATTCTTGTGTTCTGTTATGTCCCTGTGGGAATTATCGAACAGATCTGTGTCGGCCACATCTGATGAATCATTTCGATTCAGGGTCTCGCCTATGCGGGCCTTTGCCTCAGTTCCGGCAGCCTTGATACCCTCGGTGATCACCTCGCTCTTTTCCTTGAGATTTTCACTTATCACAGCGCTTTTTTCCTTTACGTTTTCTGTAAGCTCCTCAGCCTTCAGTTTGATCTTCTTTGTTATGGAGAAGCTTTCAGGGTTATTCTCAAATGCTCGTTTGATCGATGCTGTATCGTGAAGAGAGAGAAGGAAGCTTGGCTTCTCCTTGAACTTCTCACGATCCAGAGCCAGTCGGGACTTGAGTTCCTCAACACGGACAATAAGATCATTCTCTTTCGCAAATTTCTTCACCTTGTTCATCAGGTTAAATGATACAACGCAGTCGATCACGAATACCCCGTAGAAGAAACCGATGAAGAAGGAGAATGTCAGGTGATCCGCCAGCCAGTACACAGCGTTCAGTATGTGTGGATGGAGGAAGAAATAGTATAGTGCCGCGATCACACCCCAGAAGAATGAGAACAGCGGACATATGATGCCCTGTATATTGCCCCACTCATCTGAGTAGTCCCACAGTTTGATGTTCATTCCTATTATAAATATACGTCCGGCAATGTATTCCACAACGGTCATGGCGATGGCCATGATCAGTACCACCAGAACCTTTTGCAAAACAGGATGGGCGTCAACAGCTTCTATATGGATCAGGGACAGGAGATACAGCACCACCAGGCCTGAACCGTAGAGAGGCAGGTAAGGTCCGATGAGGAATCCCGGGTTGATCCATTTGTGGCTTGGGTTGCTCTTGGAGAAGAACTTTCTGAATATGACTTCAATGCACCAGCCCATGATGCATCCTATGAAAAATAAAAATAATATTACCAGAATGCTTTTGATATTGAAATTATCCATACATGGAATCTCCTTTGTATATATGACTTTGCCAATAGTAATAAGATAGTATATAGAAGGAAAAAAAGCAACCTTACAAAATGTCACAAGTGTAAGATAGCTTGTTGATACTTATTGAGAAAAAAAGTCATTTAAATTGCGAATGTTATATTGGACTAACGCCGGGGACAGTGCTATACTTACAGCAAATAAAAAGCCACGAAACAGATGCAGACTCTTTCTACAGTACGAAGATCGAGAATGCATTTTTTACGTTAAGGAGAGTTTGATTGAACAAACCGTGATTAGAAAAATCGAATCACGGCGAAGCCTGTCATATAATCTATCATGCGTATAAGTGGTCATATCATTAATCAGAATAAATATATAATCAAGGAGGACAAAATCATGATGAAGGCATTAAAGAAGGTAAACTGGAAGAAGCTTGGAATATTTGCAGGTGGAGTATTATTTGGAACAGCTGGTATCAAGGTTCTCTCAAGCAAGGATGCAAAGAACGTATATACACATTGTACAGCTGGTGTTCTTAGAGCAAAGGATTGTGTCATGAAGACAGCAAATACTATCCAGGAGAACTGTGGTGATATCTACGCAGGAGCAAAGGATATCAACGAGGCAAGAGCACAGAAGGCAGCAGAGGCTGACTTTGAGGATACTGAGTGCACAGAGGCTGAGAGCGCTGATGCAGCAGAGACTGTAGAAGAGTAATCAGTATAAGACAAAACATAAGAAAGAGGCGAAGATCTTGAAGTTTTCTATTTTAAATGAAACAAAGAATCGTCTGCGTATACACATGGCACAGAGCCGCATGACCATGGCACAGGCCGACATACTTCAGTATTATCTGGAGAACTGTGAGGCAGTGGAAGAGGTCAAGGTGCACGACAGAACCTGTGACGCGATCATCATATATGATGGTGACCGTGCAGCGGTGATAGATGCGCTGAGACAGTTTGGATATGACAGGGTGGAGGTTCCGGCGGATCTCACAGAGACATCAGGCAGAGTCATGAACAGACAGTATGAGGACAAGCTGTTTTGGAAGACCGCCTGGTACATGACCAAGAAATGGATCATGCCAATGCCGCTTCGGTATTGTCTGACATCCGTCAAAGCGCTCAAGTATATAGGCAAGGGGCTCAAGTGTCTTGCGAACAGGAAGCTTGAGGTGCCGGTTCTCGATGCAACAGCCATAACAGCATCCATTCTGACAAATGATTTCGCGACAGCGGGATCAGTCATGTTCCTTCTGGAGATCGGTGAGATCCTTGAGGAGTGGACACATAAGAAGTCGGTGGATGGACTGGCAAGAAGCATGTCACTCAATATCAATAAGGTATGGGTGCGTGTGGATGATTGTGATGTACTTATGGACAGTGCGAAGATCGCAAAGGATGATCTGGTAGTGGTTCATATGGGCAATGTCATTCCATTTGATGGTGTTGTGGATCAGGGCGAGGGCATGGTCAATCAGGCATCCCTCACCGGAGAGTCAGTACCGGTCCACAAGGGACACGGAGACAGTGTATATGCAGGTACAGTTGTTGAGGAAGGTGAGCTGGTAGTCAGAGTTGTAAAGACTGGTAAGACCAGCAGATATGATAAAGTTGTTGCGATGATAGAGGAGTCTGAGAAGCTTAAGTCAGGACTTGAGAGCAAGGCAGAGCATCTTGCAGATGGTCTTGTGCCATGGACTCTCGGTGGAACTATCCTCACATACCTTTTAACAAGGAATATCACCAAGACACTTGCGGTACTCATGGTCGACTATTCATGTGCATTGAAGATGTCCATGCCTATAGCGGTATTGTCTGCTATACAGGAGGCAAATAAGCATCACCTCACAGTCAAGGGCGGCAAATTCCTGGAGGCTGTAGCTGATGCAGACACGATAGTATTTGACAAGACAGGAACACTTACAAAGGCATCACCTACGCTTGTACGCGTCGTATCATTTGACGGAAGAGATCCTGATGAACTGCTCAGGATAGCTGCGTGTCTGGAGGAGCATTTCCCTCATTCCATGGCAAGAGCGGTTGTGGCAGGAGCTGCAGCCAAGGGGCTGGAGCATGAGGAGATGCACTCCAAGGTTGAGTATGTTGTGGCTCACGGTATCTCATCAAGCATAGACGGCAAGAAGGTTGTCATAGGAAGCTATCATTTCGTATTTGAGGATGAGGGCTGTGTGATACCTGAGGATAAGATAGAGCTGTACGAGTCGTTGTCCAAGACTCATTCACATCTGTTCATGGGAATCGATGGCAGGCTGGCAGCAGTCATATCCATCAAGGATCCGGTGAGACAGGAATCGGCCGAGGTTGTTTCAAGGCTCAAGAAGCTGGGAATCAAGAAGGTTGTCATGATGACAGGAGACAGTGACAGAACGGCCAAGGCTATTGCAGAGCAGGTAGGAGTGGATGAGTATTACTCAGAGGTCCTTCCTGAGGACAAGGCAAAGTTTGTCGAGGCCGAGAAGGCTGCGGGCCGCAAGGTCATCATGGTGGGAGATGGAATCAATGACTCACCTGCACTGTCGGCATCCGATGCTGGAATTGCCGTAAGTGATGGCGCGGAGATTGCCAGAGAGATCGCAGATATAACTGTCAGTGCAGACAATCTGTACGAGCTCGTAACACTTAAGGAGCTCAGCAATAAGCTGATGAGCAGGATCAACAGGAACTATCGCAAGATAGTGACCATCAACACAGGACTTATCATCCTGGGCGTGATGGGAGTTATCCAGCCAACCACATCAGCACTGCTTCACAATTCATCGACGCTTCTCATAAGTCTTGACAGTATGAAGAAGCTGCTGGATTGATGATTGGAGCATAGAATTATATTGATGATCGAAGCGTAGAATCATATAGAATATAAAATAAAGCTGCCCTCTTCACTGGGATGAGTACCCGGGATTCCGGAACATTAGTGAGGAGGGCAGTTTTGTAGTTAAAAAATGATTTTAAATTTAAATAATAAAAATAATCTGTAAGAATTGTTGACCGGGCCGACAGGATATGACAAAATGTACGTATAAAACATGAGTAGATAGCTGAACATAAGGGCAGAATATTAGCAGATATTATCTGGAATGTTTATGAAATGAAAATATACAGATGTGTGTGGAGCACAGCATGATGCGTGTGTTCATCACAATAGAATGGAGGATGATCAGTATGGTAAAAACGGTAAAAGGCGATAATTTTGAAGATATAAAGGCATGCGGTGTGGCGGTTGCGGATTTCTCAGCAACATGGTGCGGACCGTGCAAAATGATGGCACCGGTATTTCACACGGTTGCAGATGAACTGAATGGTGAAGTGGACTTCTTCAGTGTGGACGTGGATGAGAATCCCGGACTTGCGGCTGCCAATAAGGTGTTCAGTGTTCCGACATTGATACTGTACAAGAATGGTGTTGAGGCATCGAGGAGTGTCGGAGCTATATCCAAGTATGATCTTCTCGATTTCATTGAGAAGATCAAATAATTGTCTGTGATATGTATCCCGGATATTTTCATTGGGATCTGAATTGAAGTGGGGATACAAACTAGAAACAGGAAAAACATAAAGCCCTGTCAGACTTAACATTCATATGGGTCTCATATTATGGATACATATGAATGTTAAGTCTG
The DNA here is from genome assembly GCF_003434675.1 of Coprococcus sp. AM14-16. Lineage (NCBI taxonomy): Bacteria > Bacillati > Bacillota > Clostridia > Lachnospirales > Lachnospiraceae > Coprococcus > Coprococcus sp. AM14-16. Next base: position 274,592 of record NZ_QTLL01000003.1, on the reverse strand, counting down.
ACAGGGCTTTAAGGTTATTGAAAACACATTGACTATCTGGCGTCTCTGTCTACATATTCTCTATACTTAACCAGACTCTTATATGCCGGTCTGATGATCTTGTCTGTAGTGACAAGCTCCTCGATTCTGTGAGCGCTCCATCCAACTATACGTGCCACCGCAAAGAGCGGTGTGTAGAGCTCCCTAGGAATTCCGAGCATCTCATACACGAATCCGCTGTAGAAGTCTACGTTAGGGCTGACACCCTTGTATATCTTGCGTTCCTTGGCGATGAGCTTTGGCGCGATCTTCTCAATGTTGTTGTACAGAGTCATATCCTCGTCCCTGCCCTTGGCAGCGGCAAGCTGTTCGACAAATGACTTGAAGACTTTTTCTCTTGGGTCTGACAGTGAGTAAACGGCATGGCCCATACCATAGATGAGTCCCTTGTGGTCGTAGGCTTGCTTGTTCAGCAGCTTATCCAGATATGCCTCTATGGCCTCTTCGTCATGGTAATCCTTTATGTGCTCCTTTATATCATCCATCATGTTCATAACCTGCAGATTGGCTCCGCCATGCTTCCTTCCCTTGAGGGATGAAAGGGCGGCGGCAATGGCAGAGTATGTGTCAGAGCCGGATGACGTTACAACTCTTGTGGTGAATGTGGAATTGTTACCACCGCCGTGCTCCATGTGAAGCAGAAGTGCTATGTCAAGAACTCTTGCCTCAAGCTCGGTATACTTCATGTCGGGCCTGAGCATCCTGAGGATGTTTTCAGCCACGGAAGCATCCTTGTCAGGTCTGTGAATGTACATACTTCCGTCGTTCTCATAATGGTTGTATGCGTGATAACCATACACAGCCATCATAGGAAATGTTCCGATGAGACCGATACACTGTCTGAGAACATTGTCTATATCCAGGTTGGTAGCCTGATTATCGTATGAAGCCAGAGTCAGCACACTTCTTGTCATGGAGTTCATTATATCCACACTAGGTGCTTTCATGATGACATCACGGGTAAAGTTGGTCGGCAGGTTCATGGACTCGGCGATGACACTGCTGAATTCTGAGAGCTGAGCCTCGGTAGGCAGTTCTCCGAAGAGAAGAAGATAAGCAGCTTCCTCAAATATATGGCGTTTCCCTTTGCCGCCTTTTACGAGATCCTGTACATCATAGCCTCTGTACAATAACTGTCCGTCACACGGAACCTTCTGGCCATCCACATCCTTAAATGCTATGATCTGTGATATATTGGTAAGACCGGTCAGAACTCCCTGTCCATTCTCATCACGCAGTCCTCTTTTTACTCCGTATCTGGCATAGAGCTCTTTGTCTATCACATCATGCTGCTGACAGAGAGAAGCCTGCTTCTCCACGTATTCTGTCAGATTCTCCATATACTCCATATAAGTAACTCCTTTCCGTTTGTATGATAAATCAGATGATCTTTTTGCATATGTCGCTTAGACAACATGCGTCGCAATGTGGCTTCGTTCTGGCTGTGCACACGGATCTGCCGTGATCCACCAGCCTGTGACAGAAGTCATTGCTCTCATCTGGAGGTACAAGCTTCCACAGTTCCATCTCAACCTTCTTCGGATCTTTTATCCCGTCAACCAGTCCCATTCGGTTGACAAGGCGTATACAGTGGGTATCTGTTACAATGGCAGGTTTGCCGTAGATATCACCCATGATGAGGTTTGCGCTCTTGCGGCCTACGCCGGGGAGCTTAAGCAGCTCATCTAGACTGTCAGGAACCTGGCAATCATAGGAATCAACAAGCATATTCATACATGCACTAATATCTCTGGCCTTGCTCTTCCCCAGTCCGCAAGGTCTCACAATGGCCTCGATGTCACTGACATCGGCAGCAGCCAGTTCTTTTACTCCCGGATATTTGGCAAATAAATCCTGGACTACCACATTCACCCTTGCATCAGTGCACTGCGCCGCCAGGCGGACACTGACAAGAAGCTGCCATGCGTGTGAAGTATCGAGGGTGCATACTGTGTCAGGATATTCCTTCTTCAGCCTCTCGATAATGTCCAGTGTTCTCTGTTTTTTCGTATATCTCTTCTGTGATTCCATAAAAAAGACCTCCAGTCTCTATATGATAACATGAAAGGCCTGCAAATGGATATCGAAAAAGAATTCTTAATAAAAATGTTAGAAGTGTGAAAATGTTGGGAAGAGAAGACATGCCGCAGCCCAGTATATGTGCTGGGCTGCGGCATGTCTTTGCTGGTATAAATATCATGTCTGAAAGATCTTACTTTGTTCCGAAAATTCTGTCGCCGGCATCGCCAAGTCCTGGGCAGATGTAAGCATTCTCGTTCAGCTCGCGGTCAACATGTCCAACATAGAGCTGGATGTCAGGATGAGCCTTGAGAAGTCTCTCAATTCCCTGCGGTGCAGCGATGATCGACATGAACTTGATATGCTTACCGCCGTGCTGCTTGATGAAATCAACGGCAGCAACAGCTGATCCTCCGGTTGCAAGCATAGGATCCGTGACAACTATAAGTCTCTCATCGATAGGATCAGGGAGCTTGCAGTAGTACTCGTGAGGTTCATGAGTCTCCTCGTCTCTGTACAGACCGATGTGTCCAATCTTGGCTGTAGGAACCAGAGCCTGAAGTCCACTGACCATTCCAAGTCCTGCACGGAGAATAGGTACGATCGCAAGATTTCTTCCTGCGATGACCGGAGTCATGCATTCCTCGATAGGAGTCTCTATACATACATCCTCGGTAGGAAGATCTTTCAGAGCCTCATATCCCATGAGCATGGCGATCTCTTCAACAAGTGCACGGAATTCGGCAGTTCCGGTGTTCTTATCTCTGAGCTTTGAAATCTTATGCTGAATAAGTGGATGTGTCATAACTGTGTAATCTGTCATATTGTGTAACCTCCTAATAAATAATATACAGATAATTATTATGCCTCAATGTCAGAGTTCTGTGGATTCATTCCAAGTCCGCGGCTTACATCACCCTTGGTGTTCTCACCAAATGTATAGTCGTTACCAGGCAGGATGGCGTTCAGCAGGATGCCGAATATAGCTGCGAGGGCAAGTCCTGTAAGAGTGATAGTTGTGCCTCCGATCGTGAATGTAAGGCCATTTGAGAAACCAAGTCCACATACCATGATAACGGCTGCGATGATCAGGTTTCTTGACTTCGTGAAGTCTACGTGGTTCTCAACCACATTTCTTACACCTATGGCTGAGATCATTCCGTAGAGGATGAAGCTTATACCGCCGATGATGGCGAAAGGCATTGAGCGGATGACTTCTGCAACCTTAGGTATGAAACCGAGAATAACTGCAAAAATGGCAGCCAGTCGTATAACTCTTGGATCGTGAACGCGGCTGAGCTCGAGAACTCCTGTGTTCTCTCCGTAGGTTGTGTTGGCAGGACCGCCAAAGAGTGCGGAGAGAGATGTTGCCAGACCATCACCGATAAGTGTTCTGTGGAGACCTGGATCCTCAAGGAAATTCTGATCTACAGTTGCTGATATGGCACATATATCACCTATATGCTCCATCATGGAAGCGATGGCGATAGGAGCCATGACAAGTATGGCAGTTAAGTTAAATTTACAGATCTGGAAAGGTGGCAGACCGAGAAAATGTGCGTCTGAAACTCCAGAAAAACTGAGTATTGCTGAACCATCAGGGTTGGTCATACCACAGAAGTGAAGTATGAGTGCAACGCCATATGAGATAAGTACACCCATGAGGATAGGTATGATCTTGAACATGCCCTTGCCCCAGATGTTGAACACAATGACAACAGCCAGTGCGATAAATGCAAGCAGCCAGTTAGTGGATGCGTTTGATATAGCTGATGGTGCGAGGCTCAGACCGATACATATGATGATAGGTCCGGTAACCACTGGTGGAAGGAATCTCATGACACGCTTCACGCCGACAAGCTTGACGATCAGTGCAAGTACAAGATACAGAAGTCCTGCAACCACAATACCGCCACATGCATATGGAAGCTTTTCGCCCATTGGCATGTCCTTGAATATGCCTGTTTTAAGGTCTGCAACTGTGGAGAAACCTCCAAGAAATGCAAATGAAGAACCGAGGAAAGCAGGTACCTTAAGCTTTGTGCATAAGTGGAAGAACAGTGTTCCAAGACCGGCACATACAAGAGTTACCTGAATTGAGAGTCCCTGACCCTCGAAGTATCCGTTTACGAGAAGCGGAACAAGAATTGTTGCACCAAACATGGCAAACATATGCTGGAATCCAAGTAAAAGCATCTTTGGAATTCCAAGCTTACGTGCATCACGAATGGCTTCTTTTTGATTATCCATAAGTAATAATCCTCCCATATTTTTTCTTAGTTAAATATTATAAAGTTTATTTACACTAAGGTCAATTTGAATAGTGTAATTTCCGTAAATTTCATGTCACAATTTTGTGAAAACAGCGAAAAAATGGAGACGATGTAATGCCGCGAAAGGTCGAAAAAGAATTAAGAAATGTAATATATGGTAACGCTTGACAAAATGTTACAGAATTGTTACAATTCTGCTTGGATTGAGTAAAGGGGAGAAAAATAAAGATACAGGTCGAAGGAGACTACAGATATTATGATTGAATTAGAGAACGTGAGTATGACATATCCTGGGGGCAATCAGGCACTCAAGAATGTCAATATTAATATAGAGAAAGGCGAGTTCGTATTTATCGTTGGAAGCAGTGGTTCGGGCAAGACCACTCTGTTCAGGCTTCTGCTCAAGGAGCTCGATCCTACGGAGGGCAATATCACTGTTGCCGGATACGACTACGGCAAGATCAAGAGGAAGGATATACCGAAGGTCAGAAGAAGGATTGGAGTCGTATTCCAGAACTTCAGGCTTCTGAAGGACAGAACTATATACGAGAATGTTGCATTTGCACAGAGAGTCATCCAGACCCCGGCGAGATATATAAGAAGACGAGTTCCGGCCATGCTGACGCTGGTTGGACTTGCAGACAAATACAAATCATACCCGAAGGAGCTCTCAGGTGGTGAGCAGCAGAGAGTTGCCATGGCGAGAGCACTGGTCAACAATCCGGACATCATACTGGCGGACGAGCCTACAGGAAACCTTGATCCTAAGAACTCACTGGATATCATGAACCTCCTTGAGGATATTAACAAGAGAGGAACCACAGTTGTTGTGGTAACCCACAACAAGGATATCGTCAATGAGATGAAGAAGAGAGTTATCACCTTGAAGAAGGGCGTTATAATCAGTGATGAGAAGGAAGGAGGCTACATAGATGAAGATTAGTACATTTTTCTATGTCCTCAGACAGGGCTTTGCGAATATAAGAAGAAACATACTGTTCTCACTTGCATCACTGGGAACCATCATATCATGTCTGTTCCTTTTCGGAATCATATATGCGGTGGTTGTAAACTTCCAGTCAGGTATGCAGGAGCTTGAGAAGACAGTCACCATATCTGTATTCTTCGACGAGGATGCGTCCGATGAGACCATACAGCTCATAGGTGAACAGATAAGAACGGTCGATTATGTTGAGACGATGGATTTCATCTCAGCCGATGAGGCATGGGACAAGTTTGCAGATCAGAACTACGATGATCCACAGGTTGCAAAGAATGCATTTGGCGGAGATAACCCGTTAAAGAATGCTGCGTCATATGAGATCACGCTCAAGGATGTATCAAGACAGCCGGAGTTCGTGGCATTTGCCCAGGGCCTTTCAGGAGTCAGAAAGGTAAAGAGTTCTGACGTGACTGCGGACAGCATCACGACACTGTCATCCCTTGTGGGATATGCATCCATAGGAATAGTTGTGATACTGATGCTGGTATCTATATTCCTTATAAGTAACACGATCACCATAGGTATCACAGTGCGAAAGGAAGAGATAGGGATCATGAAGCTGATCGGTGCGACAAATGTATTTGTAAGAGCACCGTTCATCATAGAGGGTGTGATCATAGGCGCGGTCGGTTCGGCTATACCCCTGGTCCTTCTGTACTACATGTACGATAAGATACTGACATACGTTGCCGGAAGGTTCAAGGTTGTCACAACGCTGTTCGCATTTGTGAGCCAGCAGGATCTGTTCAGGACTATGGTACCGGTCGGACTTGTGCTCGGTATCGGTGTTGGTCTGGTAGGAAGTATTCTTACCACAAGAAAGCACTTGAGAGTGTAGTGTTAAATGCGGTCAGAGCAATGCACAAAAAATTCACAAATTGTTATTACTTTTTTAGGGACAATATGTGTTATAATGCTGATAAGTAGGGCAAAAAGATAATAACATTATGAAATGCGTTTAGGAGGCATGAATGATGAGAATAGATTTATACAAGATAAAGAAGAAAGGTATGCAGGTGGCAGTGGTTACTACCGGAGCACTGCTCATGTCGTTTACATCCATATTTGCGGCTCCTGTGTTCAGCGTGCATGCTGAGGAGACCAAGGAGGAGGTTGAGCAGCAGAAGGAAGAGGCTCAGCAGGCTCAGGAAGAGGCGAATGCAAACGCAGAGAAGTATCAGAAGAAGGTAGACAAGCTTACAGCGGCTGTAAATGAGCTCGATAAGCAGGCCACAGATATAAGCACACAGATCGTGGAGAAGAAGCAGGAGGCTGAGGATCTTCAGAATGAGATAGATGAGACTCAGACAAAGCTTGCAGAGGCTCAGGTCAGTGAGGATAATCAGTATGAGGCGATGAAGAAGAGGATACAGTACCTCTACGAGGAGGGCGATGTTGCTTACATAGATGCACTTATGTCATCGGCTTCATTTGAGGATAGTCTTAACAAGTCTGAGTATGTTGATCAGCTCAGCACATATGACCAGAAGCAGCTCAACAAGCTGGTAAAGACTAAGAATGACATAGCAGAGTATCAGCAGACACTCAAGGATGATCTGGCGGATGTAGAGAAGGTAAAGGCAGACCTGGAGACCAAGCAGGCAGACCTCGACGATGTTATAAGCCAGAAGAATGCGGAGATCAACAAGTACAGTGATGATGTTGAGATGCAGAAAGCTCTTGCGGCTGAATACGCAAAGCAGGAGTCAGAGCTGGATGACAAGTTGGCAGAGCTTGCGCGTCAGGAACAGCAGAGACTTGAGGAGGAGCGTAAGCAGAGAGAAGCTGAACAACAGCAGCAGGATAACAACGGTGGAAGCGACAACTCAGGCAGTGACAGCGACAACAGTGGAAGTAACAATGGCGGTTCAACAACCGGTTCAGGTCGGTTCATATGGCCTGTATCAGGACCTATCACAGACTACTTCGGACCTAGAGAGTCACCGACAGCAGGAGCAAGCTCCAATCATATGGGTATAGATATAGGATGTTCATACGGAGTGCCTATCGCAGCGGCTGATTCAGGTGTTGTAACGGTAGCCGAGTGGGGCGAGAGTGGTGGTAACTACGTTATGATAGATCACGGTAATGGATTTGTGACGATGTACCTTCACAACTCATCACTTGCAGTAAGCGTTGGCGATGTGGTTTCACAGGGACAGACCATTGCGTACGCAGGTTCAACAGGATATTCAACAGGAACACATTGCCACTTCTCAGTATTCCTGAATGGCTCATATGTCAACCCACTTGATTATCTGTAAGATGAGGCTGAGACATGCCACAGGGATATGTGTCATATCATAAGATCTTAATATGATCATATATAGAACAGAGAAAAAATGCGTGATTCATGAAATATGGATCACGCATTTTTTATGTTAATAGGGGCGTGGATATGGGCGAAGTACCATATGTTGTGGTGGTGAGAAAATATGTCGAAAACAATAGTTTTTTTAAGAAAAAATAGGATTAGTGTCGGTTGACATAAGTGGTAAAAGTATTTATACTCACACTGGACTGAGTATTTATTTAAGGAGTATATTATGGTTTTTTCGAGCATGGAGTTCTTATTTAGATTCCTGCCTTTATTTTTGCTTATCTATTTTGTGACAAAGCCGAAGTACAGGAATGTTGTACTGCTTTTAGGCAGCCTTGTGTTCTACGCGTATGGCGAACCCATATACGTGTTCTTGATGATGTTTTCTATTATATTTAACTATTCGGTGGCAAGACGAATCAAGCGTTTTTATGATATAGAAGTATATTCGGAGATCGACTGTTCATTTGAGAGAAACTGCTGGCTGGCGGTGGCTATGGTGTTTGATTTTGGAATGTTGTTCATATTCAAATATATCAACTTTTTTATAGAGATAATAAACACTGCAGCGGGAACAAAGATATTTGATAGCGTGGCGATCACACTGCCGCTTGGAATAAGCTTCTATACGTTCCAGATAACATCGTATATATTTGACGTGTACAGGCTCAAGTATCAGGCGGACAAGAGTATAATCAAGTTCGGAACATATGTGAGCATGTTCCCTCAGCTCATAGCCGGCCCTATAGTCAACTACGATGAGGTGAAGCCTGAGCTGGATCACAGAGAGGTCAAGGCGGACGATATAGAGCGCGGTGCGACACTGTTCGTATTGGGACTTGCGTACAAGGTGCTTCTGGCAAATAAGATAGCCAGTCTGTGGAACGATGTGCAGACGGTTGGCCCTTATGGAATAAACACTGTGACCGCATGGCTTGGTTCATGGGGATATTCATTCCAGCTCCTGTTTGATTTCATGGGTTATTCCGTGATGGCAATAGGAATTGGCCTTATACTTGGCTTCAGGATACCGGAGAACTTTGTCGATCCTTATATGGCACATTCCCTCACAGATTTTTGGAGACGCTGGCATGTTACACTCGGACGCTGGTTCAGAGAGTATGTGTACATACCGATGGGCGGCAACCGAAAGGGAAAGCTCAGAATGATACTTGCCATGTTCACTGTGTGGATGTTTACCGGATTGTGGCATGGTGCGGACTGGAATTTCCTGATATGGGGCTTGTTCCTGTTCGTGTTCCTTCTCATGGAGAAGCTGTTCCTTGGCAAGGTATTTGACAAGGTGAAGGTTCTTGGCCATGTGTACATGTTCTTCCTGATACCGATATCATGGACAATATTTAACATATCTGATCTGAAGCTTCTGGGACTGTACCTGAAGAGAATGTTTGGCATGAACATAGAGGGATCAGTCACCACACATGCCATGGACAAGCTGATCATGCTGGGACACACATACTGGTGGCTGCTGCTGATCTGCGTGATCTTCTGTACACCGTGGCCTAGAAAGCTCATAGAGAAATTCTACAAGAACTGGGTATGCAAGCTTATAATGCTCGCACTGTTCTGGTTCTGTGTATATCAGATAGCAAAGGGTGGCTCCAATCCATTCCTTTATTTTAGATTTTAGGAGGTGGGCAGATGAAGAAATTATGGCAAATGATAAAAGGCTGTCCACTGTTCTCGATACTCATAATATCCGGCGTGATAGTTACCGCAGGCGGTTATGTGGGAGCTGCGCTTGGCGTGTACAAATGGGATGTCAGCTTTCATCATCCTATGGCTCAGACTGTGCTGCTTGATGAGAGGGTGGCAACCGGAACTGACGCAACAAGCACGGATGCTCCGGGAAAGAGCGAGCTGACGTCGGAGTCCACGGGCAGTGAGGCTGCAGAGGAGCAGACAACGGAGGTGAAATCCACGGAGAAGCAGACTTCTGAGAATGCATCCACGGAGAAGACAACAGAGAAATCTACAGAGAAAGCGACCACCGAAAAGGCAACTACGGAAAAAGCAACCATAGATACAGGCGGTTCGGCTGCTCCGGTGACAAGACAGACTCAATACAAGAAGGTTAAGAAGAGAAAGGCAAGAAATAGCTGCTACAGAGATCTCACACAGATCGCTCTTGAGACCCAGTACCCATATATAAAGGTTGACAAGTCTTATTTTGACGATGCTCTGTTCATAGGTGATTCCAGAGTGGAAGGACTGGCGTTGTATTCCGGACTGGACAATGCAGAATTTGCATATATGGAGGGCCTTACTTCATTTGGACTGATGGGGGAGAAGATAGCCGCAAATGGAACCAAGACACTCACGGAATTGCTGCAAAGCAAACAATTCAGGAAGATATACATCATGCTTGGTATAAATGAGGCTGGATATGATACGGAGACATACGCATCCACATATATCGATGCGGTGGCTCAGATACAGGCGCTTCAGCCGGACGCAGTGATCTTTATGATGGGCTGCATGCATGTATCCAGCGACTATTCGGCAAGCCACGATATTGTGAACAATGACAATATCGATGACAAGAATGGTGCCATAGCTGCATATGCTGATGGAATAAAGCTTTTCTATCTGGATATGAATACGGTTGTGGACGATGGCAAGGGTGGTCTTGTAAAGGACTATACCTGGGATGACATACATTTGCAGGCGCAGTATTACAGTCTGTGGGAGCAGTATCTGTATGAGCATGGGCTCAAGGATGATGCTTTCAAATAGATAAAGTGTTGCGGGATCTGGCGGCATTTTATCATTATCGGGAGTTGATCAAATGGCAAAAAGACTGGTAATAAAAGATAAATACAAGGGAATCCTGTTCATAATCATGGCAGGGTTCTTTTTCTCACTGATGACATTCTTCGTGAGACTGTCGGGGGATCTTCCGACCATGCAGAAGGCATTTTTCAGAAATGCGGTGGCCGCTGTTGTGGCCATTGCCATGCTCATGAGGACTGAGGAGAAATTCAAGATAAAGAAGAGCAGCTGGCCGGGAATCGCGGCGAGAAGCATATGTGGAACGACGGGGCTGATATGTAATTTCTACGCAATTGACAAGTTGAATATTGCGGATGCAAATATCCTCAACAAGCTGTCTCCGTTTTTTGCGATCATAGCATCGTACTTTGTGCTCAAGGAGAAGGCAAATAAGATAGAGTGGGCATCCGTGACATTGGCATTTACAGGTGCTTTGTTCGTTGTGAAGCCTTCGTTTCATATGGATTTTCTGTATGCCATGGTTGGTGTGGCGGGCGGCCTTGGAGCCGGAATCGCCTACACTTACGTGAGAAAGCTCGGCAAACAGGGGGAGCGCGGACCGGTCATAGTCATGTGTTTCTCTGTATTCTCATGTCTGGTGACGCTTCCATTTATCATATTGGACCACGCACCTATGACATGGCAGCAGATTGTGTGCCTGCTCTGTGCCGGACTTGCGGCGGCTGGTGGACAGTTCAGTATAACCGCAGCATACCAGAAGGCTCCGGCCAGGGAGATATCGGTATTTGACTACAGTCAGGTCATATTTGCGGCTATACTGGGATTTGTATTCCTGGATCAGATCCCTGACATGCTGAGCATTATAGGATATGTGATCATCATTGGAAGTGCAGTTTTCAAATGGTGGTACACCATGAGACAGGACCGCACTTAGCATGATCGGCAGGGCTGAGAGTGGCAGTGCCTTGTACAAATACTTGTAGAATAATTGATATATACAAAAAGACGGATGTCAGAAATGGAAAATGGGTAAAAATTTCATTGTCTGATATCCGTCTTTTTTATAAAAGTTATAAAGGAAGGTTTTAGGTGTTGTGACCGGACTTGTGAGGTATCCGGCCTCCCATCTATATAAATTGGATTGTTGTTAGTTTGAGTGACGGCAGATACGCTGGTGCTGCCTGGGCATGTCGCACATCTGCTGTCCTCATCAATCTGTATATATAATAAGATGGTACTGTGTACATTCTGTGTATCGGATGTTAAAGAAATATGTTCATAAAAGAAATAATATATAAAGCGTAAATAAATGTTCTATAAATGGTAAAGCTTCTGAATATAGTGAGTATAAGGTTGTGGGTATAGTTGCTGACATGTTAAAATGAAACACACATATGATCATAATTGGTGGATATATCAGATGACAATATTGGATAGAGCAGCTTTATTATGGAATAGTAAGGGGGATTAATATATGGATAAAGAAAAGGTTATACAGGAGCTTCAGGAGAGAACAGAGGAGATAAAGGAAAAGGCCGGGGAGCTTCATAAGGCGATAGAGGAGACTATATCGCAGAAGAAGCAGATACATTACACGGAACTGGGCGGACAGGACGGGCAGCCGGATGTGCCGGTTAAGGAAGGATACGGTCTGGTGCTCGGTGGCGGTGGTGGCCGTGGCTCCTATGAGATCGGAGTGTGGAAGGCTCTTGAGGAGTACAGAGATGTGATCGATATAAAGGCGGTATCAGGAAGCTCGGTAGGCGCACTGAATGCGGCATTGTACGCTTGCGGCGATCTGGATAAGGCTACACAGATGTGGTACGACATAACCAACGACAGGATACTGTCCAACAAGGATATAGACGAGGACAACAGGAACAAATGGTTTGAGTCCATCAAGGAGAAGCTCACGACCATAGACAATCCAGTCATACAGAGTGCAATAGAGTGCATAGGACTGGATGCTGTGGCAAAAGGCATGAGGATAAAGGATGGCTTCTTCTCCAGAGAAGGACTTATGGACATACTGGAGAATTCACCAGTACTTGATGGTGTGTCGAACAGTGACATGAGCTGTTATGCGACATGTCTCAATGTGGAGGGCAAGCCTACTCCTGAGAGATTCCAGCTGTCAGGCATGGAACCGGAGGAGATAGAACGTATACTTCTTGCTTCTTCAGCCATACCGGTTATATTCCCTATGGAGACGATAGACAAGACAAAGTATTATGATGGAGGCTTCTTCCTTGGGGGGGATAATGTGCCAATACAGCCTCTCTATGATGAGGGCTACAGAAAATTTGTCGTGGTGCATCTCGATGAGAGGAAGACCGACAGATACGATGATGCAGAGATGATACATATATATCCGTCCATTCCTCTTGGTGGTGCCATAGATGGCATGCTTGACTTTTCGCCTGAAGGTGTTGAGAAGAGGATAACACAGGGATATGACGATGCAAAGGCGGTGCTTGTTGAGAAGTTTGGCCCAAGACTGTTCTTCACCCGCCATGGGCAGACCGTGTGGAATGTGGAAAACAAGATATGTGGAGCCACGGATATTGAACTCACAGAGTTTGGACATCAGCAGGCGGAGCAGCTTGGTGAGATGATAAAGAATGGAGATTATCACATAGATGAGATCCTGTATTCGCCTCTGGTCAGGGCTTCGGAGACGGCAAGACATATATCCGAGATAACAGGAATTCCTATGAGAGCCGAGGAGAGACTCCGTGAGCAGTGTTTTGGCAAATACGAGGGAACAGCCAGAAACGGTGCTATATTCGCCAAGGCGAAGACGCATTTTCTGGATCACTATGAGGGCGGAGAGACCATGGTTCATCTGTGTCAGAGGGTGTACAATCTGTTAGATGAGCTTAAGGCTGAGTCGGAAGATTCCGGGAAGACATATCTTCTGGTTGCCCACAATGGAATATCAAGAATAGTACAGTCGTATTTCAATGATATGACAAATGAGGAATTCGCAGCATTTGGCATAAAGAACTGTGAGATAAGAGAATATAGATTCTGATCGCCACATGTGTGGAATCAGATGTAAAAAAGAGAAAACAGCAGGCAGATCAATATGATGTGAATGTGGTTTTCTCTTTTTTCTGGGATATCCCCAAATGCTCCTGTAAATGTGTATAAAAGAATAATTGATATTATTTATCACTAATATAGTTGACACAGAGCCTACATATGTGCTAATAAATATATGAACATATAATCATGTGTTTAAATATTGGCGTACGGCATGAGAGCTATGCGATGTGTTTATGGAGAATATAAAATGTGGAAAAGGAGAGAATCATGGGAGACAACAGTTTTTTAAAGATCAGTGGGATAAAGAAAAGCTTCGGTTCAGGGGAGAACCGAACTGAGGTACTTAGAGGAATTGATTTTGAGGTCGCAAAGGGCGAGTTCTGTGTGCTGCTTGGCCCATCGGGGTCTGGCAAGTCAACTCTGCTCAATATCATAGGTGGGATCGACAGCCCGGATTCCGGTTATATCTCCATAGATGGAGAGAAGACAGGGGATATGGATGAGAAGACACTGACCAGATACAGAAGAAAGCATCTCGGTTATGTATTCCAGATGTATAATCTCATACCTAATCTCAATGTAAAGGAGAATGTGGAGGTTGGAGCATACCTTAGCGATAACCCTCTTGATGTGGATGATCTGTTAAAGACTCTGGGGCTTTATGAGCACAGACATAAGCTCCCAAATCAGCTGTCGGGTGGACAGCAGCAGAGGACCTCAATTGGAAGGGCAATCGTGAAGAATCCTGATATACTTCTCTGTGATGAGCCGACAGGTGCCCTTGACTACAACACTTCCAAGGAGATACTTAAGCTCATAGAGGATGTGAACCAGAAGTATGGCAACACAATAATCATGGTCACACACAATGATGCCATCAAGAATATGGCGGACCGGACTGTGAAGCTCAGGGACGGCATGATAAGACGCAACATTGTAAATGAGAACAAGATATCCGCTGTAGAGCTTGACTGGTAATTGGGCAGACAGGGTAGACGTTCAATAGGAAAGGGGATCTGTTATGAGAAATCCATTGTGGAGAAGAATTCCAAAGGAACTGAAGGGAGAGCTTGGAAAATATATGGTCATATTCCTGTTCATGGTCATAACGACGGGAATGGTGTCGGGCTTCATGGTTGCAGGTGAGAGCATGAAGAAAACCTACGACAATACATTTGACAAATACAACGTGGAGGATGGACATTTTGATCTGTCGGATGAGGCGTCAGACGATATGAAGAGTAATATAGAGGATGAGGGCGTGAAGCTCTATGACATTTCGTATTATGAACTGCCTATGAGTAAGATCGGATCAGACTCTGATGGCAATAGTGGTAATGTGGAAAGCGATGCAGAGACAACAGATGATATGGTGGACTCTTTAAATGACGCTGCAGATGGTGGGGTAAGAACACTGAGGATATTTGCACCAAGACACGATGTAAATAAAATGTGTCTGATGGATGGTGAATTTCCTGCAGAAACTGATGAGATCGCCATTGACAGAATGTATGCGGTGAACAACGATATAGAGATCGGTGATGATATAGAACTGGGTGACAAGGTATACAGCGTGTGCGGATTTGTGGCATTCTCCGACTACAGCACCATGTTCCAGAACAACAACGACACCATGTTTGACGCCACGATATTCGGAATTGCGGTTGTGTCAAATGAGGAATTTGATGATCTTCCGGCACAGAGTAAGACATGGTCATACTCATGGATGTACGATGAAGGAATGCCGGAGGATGATAGTGATGAGAAGAAGCTTGCGGATGATCTCCTTGAGACAGTGTATACACAGGCGGCCATGAATGGTATTACGATGGAGAACTATATTCCACGATATCAGAACCAGGCGATCAACTTTGCAGGGGATGATATTGGCAGTGATACAAATATGATGAAATGGTTTGAATATATTGTCATAGTGATACTTGCATTTATATTTGCGGTGACCATCAGCAACACGCTGACAAAGGAGGCGTCGGTCATCGGAACCCTGAGAGCCTCGGGATACACAAAGGGAGAGCTTCTCATTCATTACATATCACTTCCTGTCATAGTTACTTTTGTGGCATCGGTGGTGGGAAACGTGCTTGGCTATTCGGTGTTCAAGGATATGGGGGCACAGCTTTACTATGCAAGCTATTCCCTAACTAAGTATGTGACGTATTGGAATGCCGATGCATTTGTGCTTACCACAGTCATACCTCTTATAATCATGATCGTTGTGAACCTGTTAGTGGTAAACAGCAAACTGAAGCTCTCACCACTGAGGTTCCTGAGGCATGATCTCAGCAGATCAAAGAGAAAGAAGGCGGTGAAGCTGCCTCACTGGAAGTTCATGACAAGGTTCAAGACCCGTGTCATACTTCAGAACATTCCAGGATATGTGGTCATGCTTCTTGGAATTTACTTCGCACAGGTTCTTCTGATGTTCGGACTTATGTTGAATCCTATGCTGAAGCACTATCAGAATGACATATTGGATAATATGGTAGCTGACCACCAGTATGTTCTGGATTCACAGGTGGAGACGGCAAATAATAATGCGGAAACCTACTGTATGAAGACGCTAAGGACGACCGGAGATATAGATGATGAGATCATGGTGTATGGAATACACTCGGACAGTAAATATTTCCCGGTTAAGCTGGACGACGGAGATGTGCTGGTATCTGACAGCTACGCAGACAAATATGAGATAGTTGATGGCGACAAACTTGAGCTCAAGGAGAGCTATACTGATGACACATATGATCTCAAGGTGACGGGGTCTGTGGTGTATCCGGCAGCCCTTGCGGTGTTCGTGACAGAGGGTGATTTCAGAGAAATATTTGACAAGGACGAGGATTACTTCACCGGCTATTTCTCGAATGACAAGCTGACCGATATAGAGGATCATGTAGTGTCAGAGATCACAAAGGATGACATGATAAAGGTGTCCAGACAGCTCACCAAGTCCATGGGAGGTATGTTCTACATAGTGGTTGTATTTTCACTTGTTATGTTCATGCTTCTCGTATATCTGCTCACAAAACTAATAGTGGAGAAGAACACGGTGTCCATATCCATGGTTAAGATACTGGGATATGACACAAAGGAGATCAGTAAGCTGTATCTGTCATCCACAACTGTCATGGTTGCGGTGGTGACGCTGCTCGATATACTGCTCAGTTACCTGTCGATCAAGGTGATATACAGGGCAATGCTGATAGATATGCTAAGCGGATGGATGCCGATATACATGGCGCCATGGATATTCCCACTCATGTTCGTGCTCAGCTTTACCTGCTATCTGGTGATCTCACTGTTGCAGATGAAGAGGATAAAGAAGATTCCTATGGACGAGGCGCTCAAGAATGTGGAGTGATGTGTCAAGCTGTGTTCAGGTATTATATTGAAAAAAAGAGAAAATTTTGTGCTGTAAATCCCCCGAATCCCTGAAAAGGATACATGGATTAGAAGTCGTGTATCTTTTCAGTGGGAATCTGGGAGTTTGAGCACAAAATTTTCTTTTTTGCTATTTTGTGGGAAATGTTCCCAAAGCTGTCAGGTTGTCGACCCGGACAGGCTCATGCCAGCTAGATGGTTCCTGTGACAGTCACGGTTGCCGTTCCCGGAGTTGTGGTGATGACTCCCGTGGCTGTATTCTGTGTGAATGTTGCCGCTGGAACAGTGATCTGTCCGGCAACTGTTGCGAACTCGCCTGTTGCTTCATTGTAGGTGTAGTTGTCCGGTGCTGTCCATGCCTTTCCATTGTAGGTCACAGTGATTCCGTTGAGAATCGGATTGAAGGTATCTGTGATGATGACGTTGTCATCTGCGGATGCCTCGGTGTTGCCGTAGTTCTCTATAAGGAAGGTGTAAGTGATCTGACCATTCTCTGCAACTATGCTAGGACTCACAGACTTTGTGATGGCGAGATCGGGAGCTGCAACAGGGGAAACCGACTCAGTTGCAGTGACTGCGTTGGTAAGTCCTGCGCCGGTTACTGTAACAGTGTTGGTCACGGAATCCTCATTGCCTCTAGGTGTAAATTCATTTGTTGTTGTCTCATATATAATAGTAGCATTTCCGCCCGCTGGAACGGAGATTCCAGTGAGTGTCAGCGGAGCTGCAGCACCGACAGCCGGAGCGGCTACCAGAGTTCCATTGGTGTAGTATCTGATGGAATCCGGAATATATGTGAGAGGATATACTGTTGTATTTCCCACTGCATATGCTCCCAGATTATCTGTGAGAGACAGACCTGTGAGTGTGGTAGTTCCGGAATTGATGAGACTTATCACATACGTGATCTTATCCGGTGTTCGGTAGGTGTCCACCACAGCCGTCTTGGAGACTGTGAGGACTTCAATGATTTCTCCAGTTATGATATTGGAATTGGTGGATCCTCCGTTGTAGGACAGAGTTGCCTGATTAGTGAATGTTGCCATTACTTTACCTCCGTATTGTGTTGTCAGAGGTTTATATACCTCTGATATAAAATATGTGCTGTGGAGGCTTTGGGTTACAGATATTACTCACCATCTGCGGCACATTTATGTTATACTAAAAGATAACTATGTGGTTTAAAGAGCTGTTTTTATATACAGGAGGAATATAGGTGAGAAGGAAAAGGTGGTCGTACCTGATTGCCTGTGTGGTGCTGGCAGGTGGGCTGGCAGCGCCTGGCACATATACCAAGGTGTACGCGCAGGATTATGAAAATGTAGAATACGTAACCAGTGTGTCAGAGCTTAGAGATTCCATGGACGAAGCTGATGTGGTAAACTCTGCCGATGTGATGGATAGAGGAGCGGATGTCGACGCAGCGGCAATGTACAGCTGTGAGTCAGCCGACATATACAGTCTTCGCAGGATCATATTGTATACAGATGAAGTGCCGGAGACCTATGGCGCGACAACAGTCATCTGTTATGACAAATATGATTACTATGTGCTTGGCTACGATACCGAGGAAGCGACGAAACAGGCATACGAAAAGCTTCAGGAAGAGTACGAGCCTGACAAATGTATGCTTGATCAGGTCATATATTCAGAAGATGTGCTGGCGGATTCAGATTTGGATTCAAATTCGTATGCTGCACAGCGGAACGTTGATGCCATGCTTGCCGCATCGGAGACATATAAGGCTGTAAGCTGGGGCACAAGGTACATGGGAATGGACAGGCTGAAGGCAGAGGTGTCGGAGTACAAGCTGGATGCTAAGGTAAATGTGGCGGTCATAGATACCGGAGTTAATTCCTCGGATACTCTGTTTGAAGGCAGGATAAATGAGGAAGGAAGTATGAACTGCTGCGAGGGCGAAGACCGGAGCGACTACGGAGACAACATGGGACATGGAAGTCATGTGGCGGGTATAATAGCGGATGCGACACCGGACAATGTCCAGCTCACGATCATCAAATGTTTCACAAGCCGGGGAGCAACCACAGTGTCAACGGTACAGCAGGGAATCATGGCTGCGCTTGACAGCGGTGCGGACGTGATCAATATGAGCTTCTGCTTCTATGGTAAAAATGCAAGTGACAACACCAGGTCGAAGCTTGACGAATTGTTAAAAAGTGCAAAAGAAGATGGCGTCATCATGTGTGTGGCAGCAGGCAATACGAATAGCACTGTGAACAACTGGGAGATCAGCGACGTGGAAGGTGTGTCATATCCTGCGGACAGCAGTGATGTGATAACAGTGTCGGGGCTTATGCAGAAGGCTGGAACGGAGGAGACAGCAGACAGGATCGCTGCAGATACGGTGGAGTTTGACGATGCATATTCCTACTATGGTGATGCAGTGGATTTCTCTGCTCCAGGAACTTATATAACATCGGCGTGGAAGACCGGAACGAATCACGGACATGTCAATACAGGAACATCCATGGCGGCACCTCACATATCGGCTGCAGCAGCCTATGTGAAGCTGGCTGAGCCGGGGCTTGGCAGTGACCAGCTGAAGGACAGACTCATATCTTATTCGGTGGATCTTGGAACGGCAGGCAAGGACAAATATTGCGGATATGGATGTCCGTATATGGCAGATTACTTTGCAGATACATTTGCGGGGGGAACACCGGAGATGGCGGTTGGAGACTGCGGTGTGAGCACGCTGGTAAACACAAAGGATGGACTCAGGCTGACCTGGACGGCTGCTGATGGAGCGACGGGGTACAGGATATACAGGAGATCAGTCACAGATGGATATACATGTATAGCTGAGCTCAATGGAGCGGATGTCAGAAGCTACACAGACAAAACAGCAGTGCCGGGAAGCAGATACCGGTACGCTGTGAAGGGTGTACAAGACTCTCTGACAGGAAAAGCTTCGGTTACAAAGGCATCTGTACGGCTCACCCAGCCAAAGTACACTGTGAAGAATGAATATTCCGGCGTGAAGGTATCTTGGAACAAAGTAAAGGGCGCAAGTGGATACAAAATATACCGCAGGGCACCGGGGCAGAACGGATGGAAGCAGTACAAGGTGCTGTCAGCGGGAACGCTCACATTTGTCGATAAAAATGTGTCAGATTACAGGAACTACACATACACTGTAAAGGCGTTCAGGAGTACTGTGGCGAGCTCATATGATATGGCTGGTGTCAGATTGTACAGGATGCCGGGATGCAAGGCGAAAACGGTCAGATCAAATTCCAGAAAGACGGTGGATGTAACATGGAACAAGGTCAGGTATGTCAGCGGATATCAGATCCAGTACAGTACATCGTCGAAATTTGACAGATATAAGGTGGCAACGATAAATAAGTCCACAAAGCTCAGGCGCAGGATAAGCTCCCTGTCCTCAGGAAAATATTGTTATGTGAGGATGAGAACCTACAGAAGAGTTGGCGGCAAGACCATTTATGGCGGCTGGAGCAGTGTACAGCGCGTAAAGGTAAAATAGTGAAAGGCAGATAAGATGGCAGAAAATAAGGATTTGGAAGAATATAAAGTCTCCACGATGGAGGATGAAGAGGATTATTTTGACAATGTGGAGATGGAGCTCGACTACAGCATCAGTATAACTGAGGGCTCCATGGAGCTTGGAAAGGACAATATAAAGGAACAGAAGAAGTACATGCGTGACAGCCATGGAGACATGGACGACGAGGAGTTCCTGCAGAACATGCAGTCGGTGAACAATGATGAGGCATTCCTCAGAAGAGCTGCGAAGCGCCTGGAGGTGTATGAGCACCAGAAGAAGGTGCCGTACTTTGGCAAATTTGTATTCAAATATAAAGATGACGAAGAGTATCTCCCGGTATATGTGGGTATGAGCGGTTATCAGTCAGATATGAATGGGCAGCAGCTTGTGTACGACTGGAGAGCACCTGTATCCTCTATGTATTATGCTTATGAAAAGGGACCGGCATCCTACAATGTCCATGTGGATGACATGGAAGATGATGAGTTTTCTGGAGACATAGTGGAGAAGAAACAGTTTCTGGTGTCAAATGGCAGACTTAAAGACGCGGTGGATACTGACTCCAACATCAACGACGCCATATTGCTGGAGGCCCTTGGCGGCAACAGTGGTGTTAAGATGAAAAATGTGGTGGCTACCATACAGAAGGAGCAGGATGCGATCATAAGAAACCGCACGGCGTATAACCTTATAGTGGACGGCCGCGCCGGAAGCGGTAAGACGGTCATAGCCATGCACAGACTGGCGTGGCTGTTGTACAACTACAAGACACTTGAGAGTGACAATGTCATGATACTGTCTCCAAACAGTATATTTGGCGATTATATATCAGAGGTTCTCCCGGAGCTCGAGGAGAACAGTGTGCCTGAGAAGGAATTTGACAGTCTGCTTGAGGAGCTTCTTTTCATAGAGGAGGAATATGAGAGCAAGCTGGATCAGTCGGAGTTCATTATAGACAGCGGCGATCAGGACAACCAGAGGATGAGAAATATCAAAGTCAAGTCGTCCATCTCTTTCTACGACAGTTTCAATGAGTATCTGGACAGGTATGTGTCAGGTATAAAGTTCAGAAATTTCCACTATCAGAAGGTGGAGTATACAGGCGAGGATATAGCTGCCATGTTCAATGGAAGATTTGCGAGAAAACCTGTGTATGAGAGATTCGAGAACATAGCATACTTCATAGTAGACAGGGTGGAGGATAATTCACCAAAGGAGTTCCCGGACGAGAAGAAGCGTAATCTGGCAAGGCAGATACAGAAGCAGATGGTAAATTTATTTGCAGAGAGGAATCTGGTTGAGCTGTATGTTGGATTCCTGGCGGAGATGGAGAAGAAATATCCGGGTATATCGGAGTACAGAAATGAATATGGAAAGATATGCTATGAGGATATCCTTCCTATACTTTACCTGCAGGTGTATTTCTACGGATGTCATTCCTACAACAATATCAAGCACCTCGTCATAGATGAGATGCAGGATTATAACATATTCCAGTATGCGGTGATAGACAGGGTATTTGACTGCAAGAAGACTATACTCGGCGACAGATATCAGGTGCTCTTCTATGATCCGGAGGAGACGGTTGTTGATGTCCTGACGAAGATATTTGCAAGAAGGAACGGACGAGGCGGCTATGAGCTCAAGGAGCTGTTCGCGTCGTACAGATCCACGGCGGAGATCACCGAGTTCTGCAACGGTATACTTGGCGGAGAGGGCGTAGGCGGCAACACTGTGGAGAGACACGGCAGGGTGCCTGAGGAGATACAGTGTGAGTCACTGGATGAAGCTGTGGAGTTCATAAATGACAAGCTGAGCTACGGAGACATGGACGCCTACGACAACATAGCTATCCTGACAAATGACGAGGCAGACGCCTACGAAGTGTACAAACAGCTTTCCGAGTACACCGAGGTGACGCTCATCACCAATCAGTCGGTTGTCTATGCGGGCGGTGTGGTCGTACTTCCAAAGTTCCTTGCAAAGGGAATGGAGTTCGATGCAGTGTACGTCATGACGGACGGAACCTACGACGGAAGCATGGTCACAAGACATGCGCACTATATAGCCTGTACGAGAGCACTCCATGAGTTGTATGTGCTTGATGTGGAGCAGCCATAGGAGTGATACAAAGACAGAAATATTATATCTAGAAATATTTTTCGGGAAAATCGCGATTCCAACTGAACATATATGATGTACTATACGGCATTTCCGCTTTGGGAGATGCCGTATTTTTTATTATTGCAATATCTACAAAGAAATGTTATCATTAAGGAAACGGGAAAACTAAAAATAGTTTCCGAGTTTCCTGAGCGGGAAGTATGTACAGGAAGCTGACAGACACGGATGGACAGGAGGGAGTTATGGACGGAGAAGCACAGCAGCAGCTTAAATTGAGGATATATGAGGCGACCATAGAGGAGTTCCGGGAGAAAGGGTTCAAATTCACCATGGACGATATGGCAAGGCGACTTGGAGTGAGCAAGAAAACCATATATCAGGTCGTCAGGGACAAGGAATCATTGTTCTTTGACACGGCGACATATATATACGAGCAGATCAAGAGAAGTGAACAGGCGGTCATGGATGACGACCGCCTGACCACGGTGGAGAAGATAAAGGCGATTCTCATAGCCATGCCGGACAGCTACAGCGAGCTGGATTGGCGGCAGATATACCAGTTGGAGAATTCATATCCACGGATATTTGCCCGGGTGAGAGTAATGATGGAGCAGCAGTGGGATAATACCATAGAGCTTCTGAAGCGCGGAATTGCCGAGGGTGTTATAAGGAATATTCCGATTCCGGTCATCAAGACGATGTTCGAGGCCACGCTTGAGAAATACATGGAGACTACAGTCCTGATAGACGCGGGACTTACATTTGACGAGGCGGTGCAGTATACACTTGATGTACTTATGGATGGCATATCCTGTAAGGAGTAGGAACCGCTATGAATGAAATGATTATATGGAATTGATGCCCGCGGCCGGTTTCATTCACCGGGGCGAGGTGGGCAGTATATATTAAAGACAGGAGGATGTGCTATGGGCAAGAGATCTGAGGTTATATTTGGCAACAGGATGAGCAGTCAGGTCGTCAAAAAGGCGGAGAACTCCAAAGAGAGATTTGTAAAAAGATTCGGTGATGACAGTGACGTGGATTATCCTCTTGCAGTTGTGAAGAATCCGTATATTGGAGATACTCTCGGTGTCTCCAATATTGTGATCGACGGCGGAGTCAGTGATGATATACCGGATGGCGGCCGGGAGGAATTTGACAGGGACAAAGGAATCATAGTTGGCAATATCAGGATGGGGTTCGGACATTACAGAATATCCATGGCGATAGCGTCTGCAGCGAATCATCTGGGATACAAGCCGTACTGGATGGATCTCAATTCCTACAGTGAGACCACTGGAGGAAAGGTTATTGAGGCGCAGAATAAGCTCTATTCCCTGGGATCCAGGATATCGGGAAAGAGCAAGGTTTTCAACAAAGCAGTGTGGGAGCCGATGAACTATGAGGGTTTCAGGAAGCTGTCATACAATGCCTCGGATCAGATGAATGCGGAGCTTATGACACCGGTGTTTAGGAATGTTCCAAAGGATATCCCACTTGTGGCTACACATGTGTGGCCGGCTCAGGCGGCAGTCCACGCAGGAATGAAACATGTGGTGAATGCAATCCCTGACAACTGGCCTATGGCGCTCCACCTTGCGGAGGGAAGCCTTCACACGGTTCAGACCAGATCGGCATACCTCGGATACAGGACCCTGAACGGCATGCAGGGCGACGAGGTGCTTAAGCCTATGCCCGGTGATTCAATCAGATACGTTGGACACTATATAGACCATGAGCTGGTGGCAGCCATAGAGGAGGACTGCGACAGGAGAATAGAGAGAAGAAAGAAAAAGGCACCGATGCGTTTCCTTCTCACCATAGGAGGTGCCGGAGCACAGAAGGATATATTTGCAGCTATCATCAGGACGGCGCTTGCCAGCGTGAAGAAGGGCAACATGGTCCTGTATGTAAATGTGGGCGACTACATGAACGTGTGGGAAGAGCTGGTGAGAGAGATACCCGCCATGGAGAGCCTTGTCACTACACATTTCGATGACTGGAGCGACACCACAGCATTTGCGGATAAGGCTCTTAAGGAAGAGGTGTACGGAATACACGCATTTTGCCATGAGAATATATATGAGGCTGTGTACTGCACCAACCTTCTCATGAGAAGCTGTGATGTACTCATAACGAAGCCGTCTGAGCTGGCCTTTTATCCAGTTCCAAAGCTGTTCATCAAGAGAGTTGGCGGGCATGAGCAGTGGGGGGCGATACACTCGGCGGAGATCGGAGATGGAACACTGGAGTGCCGTGATATACCGCACACTCTACAGATGATGAAGCTGTTCATGCAGGATGACAGCATACTCACAGATATGTGTGAGAACATAAAGCGGAACAAACTGGATGGAATATACGACGGAGCGTATGAGGTCGTAAAACTGGCGATGGATATGAAGAACTGAGAATGGAGGGTTACATTATGTATAAGGTAAAGAAGAAAGAGACATTTATACCATCATCAAATGGCAAGGACAGGCTGCATGTCATCGTGTGGGAGCCACAGGGCGAGGTGCGGGCGATACTTCAGATATCACATGGAATGATAGAGCTGATAGACAGGTACGACGAATTTGCGAGATATCTTGCTGCGAAAGGCTTCGTAGTTGCAGGAAATGATCATCTGGGACACGGACTCACGGCGGCAAATATGGATGAGCTTGGATATATGAAT
The DNA here is from genome assembly GCF_003434675.1 of Coprococcus sp. AM14-16. NCBI lineage: Bacteria > Bacillati > Bacillota > Clostridia > Lachnospirales > Lachnospiraceae > Coprococcus > Coprococcus sp. AM14-16. The sequence goes on along the minus strand of NZ_QTLL01000003.1, from coordinate 249,404 downwards.
GCCTATGATGCGAGCAAGGCAATAGTCGCGGATCTTCATAGAGTCACTAGAAGTCTGAAGAAGGCATACAAAGGAGTACCGTTCTTCCTGATGGGACACTCTATGGGTTCATTTATGGCGAGACGATACATGAGTGACTACGGCTGGGATCCAAAATATCCGTCACCTTACACGGAGGGCTCAAGTGTGGACGGCTTTATCTGCATGGGAACTGGATGCATGCCTGAGTATATGCTGCAGATCGGAAGACTTGTGTTGGAGCTTGAGAAGAGTCAGCACGGCGAGAGATACAGAAGTACCCTCATGGAAGTGTTGGCATTTGGAACATACAACAGGGGTATCCCGAAGACCACTATCGTGGACGGTGAGGTGAGAAAGAGGACGAATAAAGACTGGGTGAGCCGTGACCCGAAGCGCGTGGATGCATATGTGGATGATCCGCTGTGCCAGTTCTCATTTACCTTGAAGGGCTACGAGACGCTGTTCAATACACTCCACTATATACAGGAGGACAGGAACATAGCGAAAATACCGAAGAATGTGCCGGTTCTGTTTGTGTCCGGTGACAGGGATCCTGTTGGACATTACGGCAGGGATGTTCTGAAGCTCTACGAGTTATACCACAGGAGAGTTTCGCACAATGTGGCATGCTATCTGTATGAGGACTGCAGACACGAGATACTGAATGAGCTGTGCAGGGATAAGGTATTTGACGATATTGACAAGTGGCTTGAGACAAGGCTTGCTGATATAAAAGGTTAGGCCTTTAAGGAGGTTATATATGGGAGAAAATTCACAGGATAATACACAGAATGGCGCACCTGCGGGCGGCCTTCAGAAAAAGACAAAGATAGCCTACGGAGTAGGGGCCGTGGGAAAAGACATGGTGTATATGCTGGTAGCCAGCTATATACTGTACTACTACAATTCTGTGCTTGGCGTCAGCTCAGTGTTCATAGGAACAGTGCTGATGGCGGCGAGAGTGTTTGATGCATTTAACGATCCTGTCATGGGTATCGTGGTGGCAAAGACCAGAAGCAGATGGGGAAGGTTCAGACCGTGGATATTCTCGGGAACCGTGCTGAACGCGGTTGTCCTCTATGCGATGTTCGCCGTGCCGGAAAGCATGGGAGCTGGTGGGATGAAGGTGTTTTTGACAGTGACATATTTCCTGTGGGGAATCACATACACGTTGATGGATATTCCGTACTGGTCCATGATCCCGGCCATCACTGAGCCGGGCAAGGAGAGGGAGAATCTGTCTGCACTTGCAAGATCCTGCGCGGGCGTGGGTTCTGCCATCCCTACTGTACTTACTATGATAGTAGTTCCAGCCATCAGCGGCGCAGCCCTGGCGGCGGACAAGCTGAAGATCACGGATTACCGCATCGGCTTCAAGTGGTGGGCTCTTCTGGTTGCAGTGGTGTTCGTCATCTCGGAGGCCATTTGCGTGGCAAATGTAAAGGAGAGGGGTGACACAGTAGTGGAGTCCCATGGCATAGGTGAGATGTTCCATTCACTGGTGACAAATGACCAGGCTCTGGCGGTGGTCATCACCATCGTGCTCGTAAACTCTGCACTCTATATAACAAGCAACCTGCTCATATATTTTTTCACATATGACATAGGAAGTGAGAGCGGATATGCGCTGTTCTCCGCATTTGGCGGCGGTGCGCAGATACTTGCTATGATGCTGTTTCCGCTCTTTAGAAAGAAGATGTCCAAGAGAAAGCTGTTTGTACATTCGGTAGTATATGAAATCGTCGGATATGTGATGCTGCTTGCCTGCAGCCTTGCCGGTGTTACCCGTATGACGGTGGGCGGAGTGCCTTGTTGGTACGTTCTGTTCATCCCGGGACTTCTGGTATTTGCGGGAAGCGGACTTCTAAATGTTCTGATAACTGTGTGTCTTGCCGACAGCATAGACTACGGAGAGTACAAGAATGGGCAGAGAGATGAGAGCGTCATATGCTCCATGCAGACATTTGTAGTAAAGCTTGCATCGGGAGTTGCAGTGTTCTTTGCCGGACTTGCGATCAAATGGGTCGGACTTATCCAGCCGGCAGATGGAACATCGGAAGTCATAGAGCAGAGCACAGGAACTCTCATGGGACTTTCCATGATGATGACGGTCGTTCCGATAGTCCTTCTCATCATAGGACTTGTATTCTTCATCAGGAAATACAAGCTGACCGAGGAGAGGATGCAGGAGATCATGACGAAACTTAGATAGGAGGAACCGCTATGAACGAAGTTCATACTTGGAATCGGTTCCGACGACCTGCCCCGCTCGCTTATGCGAGAGGGGCGATACATATTAGATAGGAGGAACCGCTATGATCAGATATATAGAAGAACATCAGGTATTCATACTGGAGACAAAGTCGACGCAGTATACCATGTGCGTGCGCCCGGATGGACACCTTGAGCACCTGTACTACGGTGGCAGGAGTCTGGACTGCGGAGATCAGAATATTGCGGGACTTTGGGATGTGGCACATGACCGCAGCCTGTTCGAGACCGGCAATGCCATAGCGCTGGATGGTGGACTTACCTTAGAAAGTCTGCTACAGGAACTGTCGTCAACCGGCAAGGGGGATGTCAGCGAACCATTTGTCTGTATGACCCATGCAAATGGCAGTACGACCTGCAACTTTGTGTACGAATCATACGAGATAAAAAACGGCAGGGATGAGCTTGAAGGACTTCCGTGTGCGGTGGAATATCATAGGGGGACAGATGGCAGATTCAACACAGTAAATGAGCAGCAAGGCACAGAAGTGGGAAGCGGTGTGGCTGGTGAATTGCAGAGCATACAAGCATATGAGCGACAGAATACAGCGGGCGAGGTAACACAGCTCACAATAACCCTCCGGGACAAATTCTACAGACAGAAGCTTGAGCTAATATATGTCACATGGGATGACTGCGACGTGATAACCAGAAGTGCCCGCCTGACAAATGAAAGTGATGACGTGGAGCGGGTGGACAGACTTATGTCCATGCAGTTTGATATGAGAATGTATCAGGAATATGACATGATACATTTCGGAGGAGCCTGGGCGAGGGAAATGCACAGATCGGTGCACCCTGTAAGGCAGGGAAGAGTGTCTGTCTCATCGTCGACCGGAACCTCGGGCAGCAGGGCCAATCCGTTCTTCATGGTGGTTGAGCACGGCAGTTCAGAGGAACACGGTGAGTGTTACGGCTTCAATCTCATATATTCAGGAGACCATATGGAGAGCTGTGAACAGAATTCATATGGACGTATGCGTATACTCAGCGGCATCAATCCGGAAGGATTTTCATTTGCGCTTGAGCCGGGACAGTCATTCCAGTCGCCGGAGGCGGTCATGACATATTCAGATTCAGGATTTGGTGGTGTCAGCAGTCATATGCATGCATTTGTCAGAAGACATATAGTCAGAGGCCACTGGGCGGACCGGGAGAGGCCTGTTCTGCTGAATAGCTGGGAGGCCGCATACTTTGATATAAATGAGAAGAAGCTGCTGAAGCTTGCAAAAGAGGCAAAGAAGTGCGGCATAGAGCTGTTCGTCATGGATGACGGCTGGTTCGGACACAGGGACAATGACACATCCTCACTTGGAGACTGGCAGGAGAACCGGAGCAAGCTTCCGGGTGGAGTAAAGCAGCTTGCGGACAAGATAAATGCACTTGGACTTGACTTTGGCATATGGGTCGAGCCGGAGATGGTGAACGAGGACAGTGATCTCTACAGGACTCATCCGGAGTGGGCAGTCAGAGTGCCGGGACAGAGCCACGCCGAGGGGCGTCATCAGATGCTGCTGGATCTCACCAACAAGGACGTGAGAGATCATATAGTGGAAGCCATGGCAAATGTGTTCTCATCTGCGAATATCTCGTACGTGAAGTGGGATATGAACAGGATCATGTCTGACAGGTACAGCCAGACGTTGCCGTCTGACAGGCAGGGCGAATTTGGACACAGGTATGTGCTGGGACTCTACGATATCATGGGAAGGATTACTAAGCGTTTCCCTGAGATTCTGTTTGAGGGATGTGCTGCCGGTGGCAACAGATTTGATCTCGGCATACTGTGCTATATGCCGCAGATATGGGCAAGTGATGACACGGATGCCAGGGAGAGGCTTGAGATACAGACGGGATACAGCTATGGTTACCCTATGTCGGTTGTCAGCAGTCATGTGTCGGGCTGTCCGAATCACCAGACACTCAGAGTTACTCCTCTTGAGACGAGATTCGGAGTGGCGGCATTTGGCGTGCTGGGCTATGAGTGCAACCTGTGTGACATGAAGAAGAAAGATCTTGATGCCATAAAGGATCAGGTGGAGTTCTACAAGAAACACAGGCACACACTTCAGTTCGGAGAATATCACAGGATTGAGAATGGTTCAGTGTCAGATCTCAGGAGAAATGTATACCAGTTCATGGTGGTTTCCCAGGATGGCTCCGAGGCGGTGTCCTGTTATTATGAGGGACAGGTGATACCGAATTATACTTACAAGCATATGCGGACTAAGGGACTTGACGAGAATGCAGTTTATGTCATGGAGGGAAGAAGCCTGCAGTACAGCGTAAAGCTCATGGGAGATCTCATCAACACTGTTACGCCGGTGCATGTGAAACCTGATTCCCTGACCCAGAGTGCGATAGACAAGGTGGTAAAGCTTCAGGGCGAGAAGGAATATGTAAAGGCGTCCGGTGCAGTGTTTAACCGCGTTGGAGTGAACCTTGCTCCGAACTTTGCGGGAACTGGCTACAACGACCAGACCGCTCTCTGGACAGAGCATGGACTGAGGTTATATACCTTCACCAGACAGTGATATATATGATCACATGCAAATGCTCATATATGGAATCGAATCACAGGAAAAACTTACATTATAAAAATAGTGGAAATAATATGTGAAATGTGTTATTTTACTCTTATAGAGAACTGTTCCTAATAGAAAATTATAAATACCAGAAGGAGGACTATACAATGAGTGAGAAGCGTAACACATGGCAGAAACAGGTCATATACTCTGTTATAAAGGAGCTCAAGACTCATCCTACAGTCCAGAGTCTGATAGATGAACTGGAAAAGAGAGGATATAAGATAGGCAAATCAACTGTGTATAGGGTGCTCTCTGATGCGGTTGATGAGGGAATTGTCATGAATGTGTATTCAGGGGACAAGATGGAGCATTTTGATGGCAATACCGAGAATCACTATCACATACGCTGCAAGGTATGTGACAGGATATTTGACAGTGAGCTTCCATATCAGGATTCCATCACACAGATGGGCGTGGAGGCGGACAGCGATTTCGTCATACTGTCACACAACCTGGAATTTATCGGGATATGTCCATCCTGTAAGGACAGCCTGAAAAGTCTGTGATGGGGAATGCAAAAGACCGGTACACATAAACGCATATTGTATGCGGTGTATGTGTACCGGCCTTTTTGTATGTGCAGGCAATGCCAAGAGCCTGTATCTTATCTGCTCTGTCAGTCTCTCTTTTTCTGTGAAATGATATTTGCAGATTTTATTTCCTTCTTTATAAATTCAGGAATCGCGGAATTGTCTTTCTGGTCAGATTCAGGTGTGTCCGGCTGCGCCTCAACTGTATGTGAGTTTACACTTATAGGATCCACGCGTGGATTGCTGATAAATGTCTTGTTGGCCGAAGGCTTTACAACTGTCATTCCGAGGATGGACTTCTTGTTGCGAAACTCTCTTTCCTCCTCTGGTGTGCGCTCAGGGGCGGCATCCACCAGATTGCCGTCTCCGAAAAGGTCTATCTCAAAGCTGCTGTCATTTTCCTCCTGCTCATCATCCGTATCGTCATCCAGCGCATCTGTAATTATCGGTTCTGCGTGGATGGAAGTATCCGTATCGTCGTCTGCAAATGCACTGTCGAGATCAGGATCGTATTCATCAGCAAATGCGCTGTCAAGATCAGGGTCATATTTTTCATCTGATTCAGTGTCGCCAAATTCAGAATCGGAGTCGACATACTCCTCAGGCTTCTCAAAAAATGTAGGATCTATATCGAGCTTGAAGTCGACCTCTGAGTGACCCACTTCAATGCCGCAGTCGTTGAACAGCTTGGTCGTGTAGCAGTTTTTCAGCTTCTCGATGAGTTCAGTGTTTTCGTACTTGAGCTGTTCGAGTATGTTTGCGATTATCATTCCCTGATATTCATCCGTCCATCCGTCCTCAAGCTTTACTGCGATACCGAGCTTCATGCTCTTTATCGCCATACATATAACACCCCTGGAGCCGTCCTTCATTATGAGGTCAGGATTCTGGTTGATATAATATGAAGGTGTTCCGTAATCGTTGATCTTCTCAGGATATTTGTGGATGCATGAGAAGTTGTAGTCTATAGTCTCCCGGAGTTCGTTTGACAGGCTGAATGGATCCATGAGCTTTGCGTAGGACATGGCGATGCTTCTAAGTGGCAGTGCAAATACCGGAACTCCACAGCCGTCTATGCCGAGCCCGATCTTGAATGTAGGGGTCTGGCTGAGCATGGATATGAAATTGATTATCTGCTGCTGTACAGGGGAATCCTTGAGCTGATAGCCGTCCGGCTTACCGGTGAGCTCTCTCTGGAGCAACATAAGGCTGAAATGTTTTCCCGAGCAGCAGTGCTGAAGTTTGCTCTGTCCCTGCCTTGGGTGGAGCTTTGACCTGTCGGTGAGCTTTGCCGCCAGCGCTGAAGCTGATGTGGAAGCGCATGGCTTCATGATCATGTCATCGGGATTCAATCCTGTCTTGCGCGAGATCTCCTCCAGCACAAATATATGATGGTTGCTTCCCCAGTGGGAAGAGTTGAACATGGCAACATCCTCGTCGGTGAGGTTGAACCTTCTGTGAAGTCCTGCCAGCAGTGTAGGCAGCACCTGTATAGGCTTGCTTGCGGAACGCATGAAAGTCTGTTTCTCTATGTCGCCAAGGTAGGCGATTGTATCTCCTGTGGATGACACAACTGCGATGGAGCCGCGGTGTGCATTCTCAACAATATTTCCACGGTATTCTTTTACTAATATCTCTGACATATATTCAACACCTCATTTGTATTTTGTATGATTTTCTTCCGATATAGTCATTATATGAAAAAGATATCCGTTTGCAAAATGAAAATTACATAATATATAAGAAAAATATGAGAATGTAATTGAGTGTAAGTAAGTAATAACTAAAAAATACCGCCTGATACTGACAAAATACATCATTTGTCATATATACCCTGAGTAAAAAATGTTTAAAAAAATCGAAAAATGCGCATTTTTTTTGTGAAAATGCATAAAAAACTTTGATTATTATAAAAAGGATGGTATAATGTCTTTATAATTTTGCATGGAGAGGTGACTTACATGATTAAAAAAGAAATGATCGCCATGCTCCTTGCTGGTGGACAGGGCAGCCGTCTTGGGGTTCTTACATCCAAGCTTGCCAAGCCAGCGGTAGCATTTGGCGGCAAATACAAGATAATCGATTTCCCACTGAGCAACTGTATCAACTCGGGGATTGACACAGTAGGTGTACTTACACAGTACAGACCACTCAGACTTAACCAGCATATCGGAATCGGCATTCCTTGGGATCTCGATAGAAACATTGGTGGTGTCACAGTGCTTCCACCATACGAGAAGAGCAACAACAGCGAGTGGTACACAGGTACTGCCAACGCTATCTACCAGAACATAGAGTTCATAGATTATTACAATCCAGACTATGTTCTCATACTTTCCGGTGATCATATCTACAAGATGGATTATGAACACATGCTTGACTATCACAAGTCCATGAATGCGGATGTGACACTTGCCACATACCAGGTTCCATGGGAGGAGGCAAGCAGATTCGGAGTAGTTATAACGAATGATGACGGCATCATCTCAGAGTTTGAGGAGAAGCCGGAGAACCCAAGAAGCAACAAGGCTTCCATGGGTATATACATATTCAACTGGAAGATCCTCCGCGAGGCACTTGTTACCATGAAGGATCAGCCGGGATGCGATTTCGGTAAGCATATTATTCCATACTGCCATGAGAACGGCAACAAGATATGTGCATACGATTTCAAGGGATACTGGAAGGATGTAGGAACTCTCGGTTCATACTGGGAGGCCAACATGGAGCTTGTCGACATAGTTCCTGAGTTCAATCTGTATGAGGAATTCTGGAAGATATATACGAAGACAGACGCCATACCACCTCAGTACATAGATGAAGCGGCAAAGGTATCCAAGTGTATCATCGGAGAGGGGACCGAGATATACGGAACCGTTGAGAATTCAGTTATAGGCTCTTGTGTAACCATAGGAGAGGGTGCGGTCGTTAAGGATTCGATTATAATGAATGGGGTTACGATCGAAGCTGGTGCCTATGTTGAAAAGGGAATCATTGCCGAGAATGTCAAGGTTGGTGCAAATGCCAAGCTTGGAGTTGGTGAGGAAGCTGTCAATGAGATGAAGCCTAATATCTACGCATTTGGCCTTGTTACTATAGGTGAGAACTCAGTTATACCTGAGGGCGTAACAATAGGTAAGAACACTGCAATATTCGGTGACACAGATCCTTCGGATTATCCGGACGGAACACTTCCGAGTGGCGGTAGTATTATAAAGGCAGGTGAGTAGACATGAGAGCATTAGGAATTATTCTGGCAGGTGGTAACAGCAATAAGCTGGGAGATCTTTCAGCAAAGAGAGCCGTTGCAGCCATGCCTATCACAGGAAGCTACAGAGCAATTGATTTCGCACTTTCCAATATGACTAATTCTCATATTCAGAAGGTAGCGGTATTCACACAGTACAACACAAGATCACTGAATGAGCATCTGAACTCAAGCAAGTGGTGGGATTTCGGAAGAAAGCAGGGAGGTCTGTTCATCTTCACACCTACCATCACAGCAGCTAACAGCTACTGGTACAAGGGAACAGCAGATGCACTTTATCAGAATATCAAGTTCCTCAAGGAGAGCCATGAGCCATATGTAGTTATCGCTTCAGGAGACGGTATCTACAAGCTTGACTACAACAAGGTTCTTGAGGAGCATATAAGCAATGGTGCAGATATCACGGTTGTATGCAAGGATATGGCACCGGGCGAGGATGACATCAACAGATTTGGTGTTATCAAGATGAACGAGGATGGCAGGATCATAGACTTCGAGGAGAAGCCTCTTGTGGCAGGAACCAACACGGTTTCCATAGGTGTATATGTCATAAGAAGAAGACAGCTCATCGAACTTCTTGAGACATGTGCCAACGAGGGAAGAAATGATTTCGTAAGAGATATTCTCGTGAGATATAAGGGTGTCAAGAGAATTTACGGATACAAGATGGACAGCTACTGGAGAAACATAGGAACAAAGGAGTCATATTACAGAGCTAATATGGATTTCCTCAAGAAGGACGTAAGAGACTTCTTCTTCAAACAGCATCCGGATATCTACTCAAGAGTGGATGATCTCCCACCAGCAAAGTACAATGCAGATGCGGTGGTAAATAACAGCTTGATAGCAAGCGGTTGTATCATCAACGGAACCGTTGAGAACTCAGTTATATTCAAGAAGGTATACATTGGAAATAACTGTGTGATCAGGAACTCGATCATACTTAACGATGTCAACATCGGTGATAATTCCATCATCGAGAATTGTATCGTGGAGAGCAGGGATACACTCCGCGCGAACACAGTACATCAGGGAACACCTGAGGACATCAAGGTAATAGTGGAGAAGGATTTCAGATATGCGTTGTAGGATGCATACGGTATAAGTAGTACAAATGACAATTGCGTGTGGGATCGCAATGTGTGTCAGGGTTAAGGGGGTAATTCAGATGCAGATAACTGATATCAGGATCAGAAGTGTTGAGAAGGAAGGCAAGATGAAGGCGGTTGTTTCTATTACGATCGATGACGAGTTTGTTGTGCATGACATCAAGATCATCGAGGGTGAGAAGGGCATGTTCATCGCGATGCCGAGTAGAAAGGCAGCGGATGGAGAATATAGAGATATCGCTCATCCGATCAATACAGCTACAAGAGAGCGTCTGCAGAGTATGATTCTTTCAAAGTATCAGGAATCTTTGGAAGAGTAATACCAGTCTCAAATAGACATTCAGAGCCAGTGCTAGAGGCGTAAGTCACCAAGCTGATAGCATTGGCTCTTTTTATATGGTCTTGTAAAAAAATATAGTATAAAGTAGAATGTATCTGTTCAGATCCAGATAGAATATGGAGGATATAATAATGGTAAAATCAGTTATACTTGCGGCAGGCAAGGGAACAAGAATGAAGTCAGATAAGCCAAAGGTAGTTCATCAGGTGATGGGAAAACCGATGGTATATTATTCTATAGAAGCGGCGCGCCAGGCGGGTGCAGACGAGGTGTGTGTGATCGTTGGATACAAGGCAGACGAGGTGAAGTCAGCCATAGCTGCCAGTGTCAACGATGTGAAGGTTGACTATGCGCTTCAGGAGGAGCAGCTCGGAACAGGCCATGCGGTAAAGTGCGCTGCAGATTTTATTGGACGTGATGGGGATGTGATCATACTCTGTGGAGATACACCGCTTGTGACAGGGGATACACTCAGAAAAGCACTTGATTTCCACAAGGAGAGCGGGAATGGTGTAACCGTAATATCGGCGATGCTTGATGATCCATTTGGATATGGAAGGATCATAAGGGACGGTGACAGCCTGGCAAAGATCGTGGAGCAGAAGGATGCTGACGAAGCGGAGCAGGCTGTGAAGGAAGTTAACTCGGGCATGTATATATTTGACTGCGCAGCACTTCAGGACGCACTGTCACAGATATCAAATGACAACGCCCAGGGAGAGTATTATCTTCCGGATGCGATAGAGATAATAAAGAAAATGGGGCTTCCGGCTTCCGCTGTTCCGATGGACGATGCTGACCAGATAAGAGGAGTCAACACCCTGGAGCAGCTTGCAGATGCTGAGAAGATCATGGAGAACAGATAACAATAGAACGATCCACCTGGGTGGAGGAAAATGGAGAGACCAAATGAAGATCATAGTTGGACTTGGCAATCCCGGTGCGAAATATGCCGGAACAAGACACAATGTAGGATTTGCGGTTCTGGATGAGCTGGCAGATAGACATAATATAAGGATAGACACTGCAAAGCATAAGGCACTTATAGGAAAGGGTATAATAGACGGAGAGAAGGTCATACTCGCCATGCCTCAGACATTTATGAATCTCAGCGGAGAGAGCGTAAGGGCGATGATGGACTTCTACAAATGCACGGTTGAAGATCTGATAGTCGTGTACGATGACATAGATCTTGACGTCGGCAAGCTCAGGATCAGACAGAAGGGAAGCGCCGGCGGTCATAACGGTATGAAGAATATCATACAGCACGTTGGCAGCCAGGAATTTGTCAGGATCAGAGTGGGTGTTGGCAAAAAGCCGGATCACATGGATCTGGCTGATTATGTGTTGTCGAGATTTGGAAAGGAAGATCTGGCGAATATAAGAGAGAGCTGCGGTAATGCCTGCGATGCGGTGGAGACCATACTGGCGGATGGCACAGTTGCAGCTATGAATAAGTTTAATTGAGAGTGATGGAGAATGATACGTGTACTTGGTGAGCCATTTGAAAAACTGAATATATATACAGAGTTGAAGGAGTGGCTTGCATCCGGAGATGGATTTGTCAATGTGACAGGTACGACGGGCGAGGGCACGGACAGAGTATTCATGATGCAGGGCTTCGGTGATGACGCATCGGTGCGCCTGATACTGACATATAACGACAGGCGTGCGGAGGAGCTGTACAGCGATATGAAGTTCTACGGAAGGGATGTATATATGTATCCTGCAAAGGATATTCTGTTCTTCAGTGCAGATGTCCACGGCAATGCCATAACCAGACGGCGCATGGAGGTCCTTCGGCGTCTGGCAACGGGAGAACCATGTACGATCATAGCCACGGTAGATGCAATGTATGACAAGATACCTGCACTGTCCTATATGAAAAAATACGTGATAAATATCCATGCGGCACAGTCTCTTGATCTGGATGAGCTTAAGGGCAAGCTGGTGGACCTTGGTTATGAAAAAACTGACAGTGTGGAGGAGCCGGGACAATTTGCCATACGAGGCGGTATCGTGGACATATTTCCGCTGACTGAGGAATGTCCATACAGAATAGACATGTGGGACGATGAAGTCGATACCATCAAGACATTTGATGCGGAGAGCCAGAGATCCATAGAGGATGTGGATGAACTTGTAATTTATCCCGCGGGAGAGATGGTGCTTTCAAAGGAGAGGATCGACAGAGGTATACACAGGCTGGAGGCAGAGCTGAAGCCGTATGCGAAGAAGCTTAAGGATTCATTTCAGACGGAGGCGTATGCCAGGATAAAGGGCGAAATAGCCACGCTGAAGGAACAGCTCACGGAGTTCAGTGCGATATACGGAGTGGACAGCTATGTTGATTATTTCTACAGTGACACGGTGTCTCTGGTGGACTGCCTGCCGGAGGATGCGTACATTTTCATAGATGAGACGAAGAAGGTCACGGAGAAGGCGGATGGCAGTGAGAAGAGTTTTCTTAGCAGCCTGACGCACAGGCTGGAGGGGGGATATATCCTCCCGGGGCAGATGAAGGTTCTGTTCACTTATGATGATGTTCTGGAAAAATGCAGACGCTACAAGGTTGTGGGCTTTGACTCATTTGTGGGTGAGGATGACCGTGTAAAGTATGCTCACCGCGTGGAGATCGAGAGCAGGGAGGTTCACAGCTACAGGAACAATTTTGATGCGCTGGTTACTGATATCAAGAAATGGAAGAAGGACAAATACAGCGTCCTGTTCGTATCGCCATCATCGGTCGGTGCGAAGAGAATGGTCGATAACCTCATGGACAATGACGTCATATGTCATTACCTGAACGACCCGGACAAAGCTCTGGCTGCCAGAGAGATGGCGGTCATGCCGGGAAGGCTCAGAGCCGGTTTTATGATACCGGAGATGAAGCTCATCGTGGTCAGTGAGGGAGATGTGTTCTCCAGCAAGACATCACATTCGCAGGCTTCGAGGAAGAAGCTGCCGCGTGCCGGGGAGATAGTAAAGTCATTCTCGGATGTGAGCGTGGGCGATTATGTGGTCCATGAGAAGTACGGAATAGGTATCTATCGTGGGCTTGAGAAGATAGAGGTCGACGGCGCCTTGAAGGACTATCTGGTCATCGAGTATGCTGAGGGCGGCAAATTATATGTCCTGGCTTCCGAGACGGACAGGATACAGAAGTACAGGAGCAAGGAGAGCCGAGCCCCGAAGATCAACAGACTCGGTGGCAGTGAGTGGCAGAAGGTAAGAAACAAGGTTAAGGGCCATGTCAGCGAGGTGGCTCAGCATCTTGTAAAGCTGTACTCAGAGAGACAGGCGAGGGAAGGCTTTGCCTATTCTCCTGATTCCGAGTGGCAGAAGGAGTTCGAGGAGACATTTCCTTATACTGAGACTGACGATCAGTTAAAGGCCATAGAGGATGTCAAGGCGGATATGGAGAGCCATAAGATCATGGACAGACTGGTGTGCGGAGACGTTGGATTTGGCAAGACTGAGGTGGCGATCCGTGCTGCGTTCAAGGCTGTCGGTGACAGCAAACAGGTTGCGTATCTTGTGCCGACCACGATCCTTGCCGAGCAGCATTATGAGACGTTCACAGAGCGAATGAAGGATTATCCAGTGACGGTGAGACTGTTGTGCAGATTCTGTACCCAGAAGGAGATAAAATCTACACTCAGAGAGCTGAAAGAGGGCAAGGTGGACATAGTCATAGGAACCCACAGGCTGCTCTCAAAGGATGTGGAGTTCAAGAATCTGGGACTTCTCATAATAGATGAGGAACAGAGATTCGGTGTAAATCACAAAGAGAAGATAAAAGAGATGAAGACCAATGTGGATGTTCTGACACTGACGGCGACGCCTATCCCGAGAACACTCCATATGAGTCTTGTCGGAATCAGAGACATGAGCCTGCTTGAGGAGCCTCCGGTGGACAGGAGACCGATACAGACCTATGTCATGGAGTATGACAGGGAGCTTGCCAGGGAGGCGATTGCCAGAGAGCTTGCAAGGCATGGTCAGGTATACTATGTGTACAACAGGGTCGAAGGCATAGAGAGATTTGCGGATGATGTGAGAAGCCTCGTGCCATATGCAAATGTAGAGTTTGCCCATGGACAGATGGATGGCCGCACGCTGGAGGACATCATGTACCGGTTCAACAAAAAGGAGATAGACGTGCTTGTGTGCACGACCATCATAGAGACCGGACTTGATATACCGAATGCAAATACCATAATCATACACGACGCTAACCTGTTTGGTCTGGCACAGCTCTACCAGTTACGCGGAAGAGTTGGTCGCTCGGACAGAAGTGCATTTGCATTTATGTTCTACAGGCGCAACAAGATGATATCCGAGGTCGCTGAGAAGAGACTTAGAGCGATAAAAGAATATACGGATCTCGGCTCGGGAGTCAAGGTGTCCAAGGCGGATCTCAACATCAGAGGTGCGGGAAGCGTCCTGGGCGAGAGTCAGTCGGGCAACTATGAGGTCGTGGGCTATGACCTTTACTGCAAGATGCTTAATGATGCGGTCAGGGAGCTCCGCGGCGAGAAGGTTTTCCATGAATACGAGACGGAGATAGACCTTCCGGTGGATTCGTTCATCCCTGAGACGTACGTCAAAAACGACTTTGTCAAGCTGGAGCTTTGTAAGAGAATATCCCTCATCAAGAATGAGGATGAGTACAATGACATAGTGGATGAGCTCATTGACAGATTTGGCGACATCCCTGACGAGACAATGAATCTTCTTGATGTGGCACTGTTAAGGGCAAATGCAAATATCTGCTTCATAACCCGTATATGGTACAAGGACGGAGACCTGAGATTTGTCATGTACAACAGGGCTGACATAAATGTAGATGGGATAGATGAGCTCGTTAAGAGTTATTCAGGCAGGATGAAATTTGTCATGGGGGCAAAGCCTGAGTTTATATTGAAGCTTGGACGGGAGGAGAAAAATGATCTTCTCAGAAAGGCGGAATTTGTCGTGGCGGATATGTCCCAGATGTTGATAATGACCCACAGTGAAGAAGACAGTGTGGATAACAAAGCATAGATAATGAGTTAGAAATATACAGACAGGAGAATACAAAGATAAGGAGGTGCGGTTCAGTTGAAGAGATGGTTGTGTGTGCTGCTGGCGCTCATATGTGCATTTGCCGTGACTGGATGTGGCAGTGATGCCACTGAGGAGACTGGCAAGGAGGTAGTTCTCAGATACAATGGGCAGAACATAGAGATAGACGAGGTGTATATTTATGCCCAGACTGTGAAGGAGGAGTACGAATCAAAGTATGGCAGTGACGTGTGGAAACAGAGCATAGTGACTGATGATGGTCTGGAGATGGATGCCGTGGATGCAGCAAGGCGTCAGGCGATATCAAAGCTCATAAAGACCAAGACTCTTATAACCAAATCCGGGGAGTACGGCATAAGCCTGACTGCAAGCGAGCAGAAGGATCAGGATACGGCGGCGCAAGAGTTCTATGACAAATTGACTGATGCCCAGATCGCAGAGGTTGGACTTGAACTCGATACGGTGAAGAGAGTTTTGCGTGAGAGCGCACTGGCAGACAAGATATATGATTATGTGATGAAGCAGAGCTCCACGGAGATATCCGATGAGCAGGCCAGGATGAGTACATTTTATGACATGTTCTTTGAGTGCTACTCGGAGGACGATTATGGAAATATCACCCTGTACTCACAGGACAAGATAGATGAGCAGAAGAAAAAGGCGGATGAGGCATATGAATCCATAGAGGAAGCCTCGGATGGCACAGATATGGATATATCATTCCTTGGAAGCGCAAAGGAGCTTAAGTATGCGGGAACACATACGATGAGCAGGGATGATATATTGAGCACCTATGGCCAGGATACGCTGGACATACTGTACAGCATGTCGGATGGCGAGATATCCACGGTGGTGGAGACTGAGTATGGTTACCATATATTCCAGATGATAAGCATTACGGATGAGAAGGCCACGGCCGAGAACAAGAAGAAGCTCACGGATGCCGCTGATGCGGAATACTATGACAACCTTGTGAAGGACTGGATAGATGAGCTGGACAGCGGATATTCATACAGTAAGAGTGTGGATATGGATGTGTACAACAAGATAAAATTTGACGAATAAGAGGAGAAGAAAGATGGCAACAGTATACGATATCAATATTAAGAAGCTGGATGAAAAGGCAGTCATACCGACATACGGTTCAGAGTACGCAGCGGGGGCGGATCTGTATGCGTGTCTTGATGAGGCGATTACTATAGAGCCGGGACAGACGGTGATGGTTCACACGGGTATAGCCATGGAGATACCTGAGGGATTTGCAGGACTTGTGTATGCGAGAAGCGGTCTGGCATCCAAGAAGGGGCTTGCACCGGCCAATAAGGTTGGAGTTGTGGATGCGGATTACAGAGGGGAAATCATGGTTGCACTCCACAATCACGGAACCCAGGCACAGACGGTTGAGCCTGAGGAGAGAATAGCACAGCTTGTGATCGCTCCTTATATCGTTGGAGCATTCCATCAGGTGGACGAGCTCAGCGATACAGTCAGAGGAGCCGGCGGATTCGGTTCAACAGGAAAGTAACAAAAAAGCGGCCGTGCATCATCATTTTAATGGTGTGCCAGACCGCTTTTCTTTTATTTAAAATACTTTCCGCTTTCATCCCACAGGACTGTGGTGCCTGTCTTCAAGGACTTTGGTACATCTATGATACGCTGGTTCCTTGAGCCCTTGAATCTCAGTGACAGATCCTTCTGTTCGTCTATGAATTCTCCGTCCACAAGGACGTCAATGTAGGAGAGAAGTTCTTTTGTATACTCCCATTCATTACACATGCGGTCTAAGAGATCGGTTTCAAATGTATAACCGGTGTAGCACCAGATGGTCTTGTCAGGGTAGGTCTCCTTGAACTTTCTTGCCAGAGGAAGAAGCCCCTGCTGGTTCACATATTCCATAGGTTCTCCGCCGAGCAGGGAGAGACCTGCTATATAGTCCTCCTTGCAACTATCTATTATGTGGTTGATCTCCACATCCGTGAACGGCTTGCCGTAGCCGAAATCCCATGTGTCAGGGTTGAAACAGTTCTTGCAGTGGTGTGTGCAGCCGGATACAAATACAGACACTCTGACGCCGGTTCCGTTTGCCACATCAAATAGTTTGATATCTGCGTAATTCATAATGTGATCCCTTCTAAATTTATCTTAAAACAAAAGTATGGCCTGCGTTGCCCTCTACGACATGCAGACCATACAATTGAAATTATTAATGCATATTGTTATTTTATATCAGTTGCCTGAATATATCAAGTGTTTTTCTATAAAAGACTATAGATGAAGCACTCTTGCCTTTATCTCTTTGGTCTTACCCACGTTCCAGAAGTTCTCGCCAAGATAACCGCAGGTTCTTCTGGTAACATTCATCTTGTTGTGATCCTTGTTGCCACACTGCGGACATTCCCATTCGCCGTCATCGTTGATGAGGATCTCACCATCGTATCCACATACATGACAGTAGTCAGACTTGGTGTTGAACTCAGCATATTGTATGTTGTCGTATATATATCTTACGACCTCTGCCAGAGCATCCAGGTTGTTGCGCATGTTTGGTATCTCAACATATGAGATGGCACCACCTGATGATATGGTCTGGAACTGGCTTTCAAATCTGAACTTGCTGAATGCATCGATCTTCTCACGGACATCAACGTGGTAAGAGTTGGTGTAGTAGCCCTTGTCTGTGACATCCTTTATGGTTCCGAAACGCTCTTTGTCGATACGTGCAAATCTGTAGCAAAGGCTCTCGGCCGGAGTTCCGTAGAGTCCGAAGCCAAGTCCCGTATCTGCCTTCCATTTGTCGCAGGCTGCGCGGAGCTTGTGCATAAGCTTCAGTGCAAATTCCTCACCCACAGGATCTGTGTGGCTCACACCACGCATGAGCTTGGTGGTCTCATATACACCGATGTATCCCAGTGATATGGTTGAGTAACCGTTGTGGAGCAGTGGATCGATAACCTCGCCCTTCTTAAGTCTGGCGATGGCACCGTACTGCCAGTGGACTGGGCTGACGTCAGAGGTTACACCCTCGAGGGCTCTGTGGCGGCACATGAGTGCGTCGTAGCAGAGCTGCAGTCTCTCATCCAGAAGACTCCAGAACTTGTCATCGTCTCCCTTTGCAAGTATAGCTATCTGTGGAAGATTAAGACTGACAACTCCCTGGTTGAAACGGCCTTCCCATTTATATTCTCCGTTCTCATCCTTCCATGGGGAGAGGAATGAACGGCATCCCATGCATGAGAATACATTTCCCTCGTAGTTCTCACGCATCTTCTTGGCTGATATGTAATCAGGGTACATTCTCTTGGCAGAACACTTGATGGCGAGCTCTGTGATATAGTCGTACTCACCGCCCTTGAGGCAGTTGTGCTCGTCAAGGACATATATGAGCTTAGGGAATGCAGGTGTAACATACACGCCTGCCTCGTTCTTGATTCCCTCAAGTCTCTGTCTGAGGATCTCCTCGATGATCATGGCGTTCTCCTTGATGTACTCGTCGTCCTCTCTGAGGTTGAGGAAGAGAGTGACAAATGGAGACTGGCCGTTGGTGGTCATCAGAGTATTTATCTGATACTGGATAGTCTGGACTCCCGACTTCAGCTCGTCCTTGAGTCTCTCTGTGATGAGCTTCTCAAGTGTGTCAGGGTCTATCTTGTCGCCGAACTCTTCGGTGTATCTCTTTTTATATTTGTTGTAGCTCTTTCTGAGGTACTTTCCAAGGTGACGGACATCGACTGACTGGCCGCCGTACTGGCTGGATGCGACAGATGCGATGATCTGAGTCACGATGGTACATGCCACCTGGAAGCTCTTCGGGCTCTCTATGAGCTTGCCGTTCATGACTGTGCCGTTGTCAAGCATATCCCCAATGTTGATAAGGCAGCAGTTGAATATAGGCTGGAGGAAATAATCTGCGTCGTGGAAGTGGATGGCGCCCTCCTCATGAGCCTTGGATATCTTCTCAGGGAGGAGCATTCTCTTGGTAAGATCCTTTGATACCTCTCCTGCGATAAGATCACGCTGTGTGGATGCGACGGTGGCATTCTTGTTGGAATTCTCCTCCATGACATCCTTATTCCTGTTCTGGATAAGACTGAGGATAGAATCATCAGTCGTATTTGCCTTTCTGATGAGCTCACGGCTGTATCTGTATATAATGTAGGTCTTGGCAAGGACAAACTTGCCGTCGGCCATCAGCCCCTGCTCGATGATATCCTGGATATCTTCAACGAGCATTCTCTTTCGGTTCTTGGCTTCGATGCTTCCGACGATCTCCTCGATCTTCTCGTCAGAGATCTTCTCACAAGGCTCCACCTCCGAGTTAGCCTTCTGGATAGCCAATATGATCTTGCTTCGGTCGTAAGTAACAGCACGACCGTCTCTCTTGATAACTTGCATTTCCCATTCTCCCTGTGTGTGATGTGAATGGGCGTTAAAAAAAGTACGCCCCCTAAATATTGTATACTACCATACAGGAGACATCAATATATAGTGTGTGGGCTGAAAAAGCCGCAAAAAAATTAGCGACAAATAAGGTGCCTCGTCGCAAATCTCACACTGATGTCTCAACATGGTCGATTATATCATTCCCCATTTTGTTTGTCTATAGGAGATTTGCAAAAAATACAAAATATAGAAAAATAAAAAATATGTGGACACAACATATTGTGGATTTGCCTTTGATTAATGTGGGACAGATAAAATACATCACAAAAACAGATGTAAAACTTCCTGTTATAGGAATGTGAAATCATTTGTGAGAATTCTATGAATTATTTCAAATTGCTTTATTTTTACAGGAAAATATGGTATAAGTTTACTCGTTGAAGTTTATCATGAAGATGGTTACACTTCTAATAAAAAGTAAAAGAGGTATGATTATGCGAAAATTTAATAAGGGATGTGCAGTTGTTCTTGCACTCGCTCTGTCCATGTCATTTATGACAGGCTGTGGCGACAGTAATGGTACGAGTGGAAAGCTGGATAATACAGCGAGTAAGGCAACATCTTCTGATGCTACAGAGAGTGCTGACAATTCATCAGAAGAATTTGCTTCTATAGAAGATATGATAGACCAGTACGCAGCCGATGTAACACTCGGTGAGTACAAGGGCATGGAGTATGAGGAGAAGGGCACTGATGTCACGGATGATGAGGTTCAGGCCAAGGTTGATTCATTTGTGAACGGACTTGCTACATTTGATAAGGACACAACCAGCGAGGCGAAGAACGGAGATACAGTAAATATTGACTTTGTCGGAACTGTAGATGGTGAGGAGTTCGAAGGTGGTAACACCAACGGAAGCGGATATGATCTCGTCCTTGGTTCTGGTTCATTCATAGATAACTTTGAGGATCAGATAGTTGGACATAAGCCGGGAGAGACATTTACCGTGAATGTAACCTTTCCTGAGAATTATGGCAAGGATGAGTTAAATGGCAAGGCGGCCAAGTTCGAGACGACACTTAACTATATAAAGATAGATAAACCGGCTACATACAATGATGAGCTGGTTGCAAACAATACTTCATATAAGACAACTGCTGAGTATGAGGCATCTGTACGTGAGCAGCTTAAGCAGAGCAAGGAGGATTCAGCTCTTGCAAGTGCTCAGAATGAGGTCATGGTTGCCGTTATAAACAACAGTACAATAGAGAACATATCAGCAGATGATGTTCAGGCGAATGCTGACAAGATCATAACATCCATAAAGACTCAGGCAGAGACAAACGGAATAGAGTATGACACATATATCTACTACTACTATGGATATGATGACAGCGCTGCATTTGAACAGTATGTACAGCAGGTTTGTGAGGAATCACAGAAGGAGAGAATGGTAGTATGTGCCATTGCCAAGAAAGAGAATATCAGTGTCACAGATGACGAGGCTGATAAGTATATAGCTGATTATGCAACGAAGAACAGTGTTGATGAGTCTACACTCAGACAGAATCTTACAGACGTTGAGATAAAGTACAACGCTCTGGCAGAGAAGGTCATGAATTTCCTTATGGACAATGCAAAGGCAACAGCGGCTTCGACAACTGAAACGACAGAGACCTCAGAGTCAACAGACAGCACAGAGGCCGCTGACGCGGAGCAGGCTGAAGAGTAAATAAAGGGGTACGGAGAAAAGATATGAGAGCAAGGAAGATAATTGCAGCAGGAATGGTGGCAGTCATGTGCGCAGGTCTGATGACAGGCTGTGGCAGCAATGACACAAAGAGCCAGTTTAAGAAGTTTTCAAAGTGTGCGACCATAGACAAGGCGGCATACACTGATATCGAATATGTTCCGGCATCGAGAGAGGTGACCGAGGACGATGTAAACAGTGCGATAAGCAGTTTTTGCAGTGACAATTCTGAGACTACACAGGACAAGACAAGTGCAGTAGCTGATGGCGACAAGGTTAACGTAGATTATGTTGAGACGGTTTCCGGGACGGAGAAGGACAGCAAGACTGGCTACACACTGACAATGGGTAGCAATACTCTTGGTGATGGAAGTGATGATCAGCTTATAGGAAGCAAGGCCGGTGATGTCAGAACGGTGACAGTTACATATCCTGATGATTACAGTGACACCACCGTTGCAGGGCTCACAGCAGAGTACAAGGTTACGATCAATTATATATCAGTTACCACGGTGCCTGAGTACACAGACGCATTGGTCAAGAAGGCTACTGATGGTGAGTACACAACAACCGATGACTACACAGCACATCTGAAGGAGGATGTTCAGAAGGACAAGGACGATTCCGCGGACGAGACAGACAGAGCTTCTGTTCTCAAGGCTGTTGAGGAGAAGGTTACATTTGACAAGTATCCTGAGGATGAGGTAGCTTCATACGTTCAGTCCATGGTGTCAAATGTGAGAAGTGCCGCAGACAACTACGGAATCGACTTCGAGGCATATATGAAGTATTTCTATGGATATGAGGACGAGGCATCATTCCTTGAGTACCTTCACACCACAGTTGAGAACGTCATGAAGGAGAAGATCGTTGTGTCATGCATAGCAATGGACAATGACCTCATCGCCGATAACGCAGACATAAAGGCGTACAGACAGAAGGTTATGGACAAGAACAATCTGGAGAATGACTCAGACGTGGACAAGTATTACTCAGAGTCAGACCTGATGTTCTATGCCACAGAGGAGAACGTGCTTGACTATCTCATGAACAGATCAGTTCAGGTGGAGGCAACTGCAACAGATGCATCTGAGGCAGCCACAGAGGAGTAAGCTGCACGCGATATATTTGAATATGGATAAGCTGATAGAGACCGAGGTTTTATGCCCGGTCTCTATTGTCGTCTATAGACAAATGAATCTGTGGTTTATCCACATTGACTAAGGGGCTCCGGGAATTTAAAATAAAAGAGAACATGTCTTTATTTTAAAGATAGAAAAGGAAAGGGGATATTATGAGAAAGAACATTGCGAGAAAATGTCTGTGCATTGCTCTGGCTTCAGCCATGATGCTCGGTGAGGCGGGCACGGCTATGGCAGCCAGTGTGGAAAATGCGGCAGACGGAAGAACTGCTGCCACAGTGGCGGCGGAGGAACAGGCTGATGTGGCGGCAGCCAATGTCAGCATATGGTATGCGGGAGCTTATAAGAACTCAAGGACCATAACGATCAATGCAAGCGGCCAGGCTTACAGAGTTGAGGTCTGGGTCAATGGAGTAAAGTGCGGGGAACAGTACAACGGAGAGGACCAGCAGTCCTTTAGTATTAACTGTGAGATCCCGGCGCTGCTTGATTCCACCTACAACGCAGAGGTCAGAGCCTACGATTCAAATGGAGAGGTGACTGTACAGAAGGTTTCACCGGTCAAAACTGACAAGGTGAGCTTTGATGGTGATCCTAGTGTTAGTGTAGGATATACAGTCGGAAGCACTGGCTATGCAAAACCAGGCTATGTGTCTGTCAGCGTATATCTTGATAGCAGGCATTCAGATGAGGTCAAGTATGAGGTTCAGAGAGCGACCAAGTCAGGTGGGCCATTTACCACGATCGCAACGGGAAGTGAATCTTACACGTCAAGACTTGCATATCTTGACAGCACTGCGAAGACCGGAACTACATATTATTACAGATTCAGGATCGCGAGCGGTTCAGATCAGTATGTGAAGACGAGCAAGGTCATAGCTACAAGTAAGACAGCTCCAGTAAAGGTGGGCATTCCAGAGGTGGATCAGCTCTATGCTTCAAGCATGAATGTATCAGAAAAGATAAGTAAGCCGGGAGTATTCTTGTGGATGACCAGCAATTTTGCAAATCAGTACGATGTGTACCGCTCAACAAACAAGAGCAAGGGCTACAGAAAGATAAAGACTATATATTCTGCTGATTTCACGGACACAGCGGTCAAGAGTGGAACGGTATACTACTACAAGGTAGTGCCAAAGTATTACGACTCACAGACACGAAAGATAACAACAGGAAAGACATCTGGTGTTGTCGGCGTAAAGTTTATCATGAATGCAGCAGGTGCACCTAGCCTTATACAGACAGGCAACAGATCACTGAAGTGTACATGGGCTGCGGACAATACCGCAGACGTATCATACGAGGTATGGGCAAAGAGAACGGATATAACCGGTGATGCATACAAGCGTATGGTGGTCACCAAGAAAAACTCATGCACCCTTACAAAGCTTGATCCGAACGGAACATACAAGGTGATGATAAGGACAGTCAAGAAATCAGGAGCTGCCGTGAGATATGAGACGACAGATACATCTGAGAGGACCATGGGTTACACCAAGAGAGTCCAGGATCTGACTGCGGGAGCTGTATCTTCATCACTGAACGGCAAGAAGGATGTCCTGTCTGTAAGATATTCTCTCACATGGTACAGAGACTGGGGCGCATCAGGATATGTTATATCAGGCCTCAACAGCAGTACAGGCAAGATAGAGACCATCAAGAAGATAAAATCGGGAAAAAAGACATCATATACATTTACAAACACAAGTGCCAAGGGCAAGGAGCGCAAATACTCTCAGATATATGTGAGACCATATAAGGGAAAGGCAAGCGGTGAGGATAACACTCTGTGGAATTCAGAGATGCCAAGTGCAAAGCGTGTTAAGGCTGTAAAGAAGAGCACAACATCGACCAAGATAACATGGTCTGCTGTAAGCGGGGCAAAGGAATACTATGTGTACAGAACTACAGAGCTCGGTGTACGCCAGTACATAGGATCGACAAAGGCAACTAACTTCACGGATGTGAACGTGACAGACGGAATGAAGTATACATACTCTGTTGTTGTAGGCACAGACTTTGGATTCAGCAGCGGATATGATTTGTATAGCAGTGACTATACACATAAGCTTGCATCACCGGCCATAACAAAGGTTGTAAACGGTTCCAAGGGTACAGCGACTGTAACATGGAAGAAGGTTACAAATGCAACCAGATACTATGTATATCGCTCAACCAGCAAGAATGGAACATACAAGCTGGTCGGCAAGACTGGAGCTACAAAACTTTCATACATGAACAAGAAGCTCAAGAAGAGAACGACCTATTACTACAAGGTTGTGGCTTCAACAGTTAATGATGGAGGAAAGACAGTCAAGTCAGTTGCATCACATGCAAAGGGAATAAAGATCCGCAAATAGATGAAAAGGGGTAAACTATGAAGAATAGATTGATAAAGAAAGCTTTATGCGTGGCGCTTGCTTCAACCATGGTGTTTGGTGATGCATTGCCAGCAATGGCAGCAGACGGCAGCGCAGATGTACAGTCCGCTCAGGCTGAGGTGGCGTTTGCTGAAGAAGCATCCATAACATATTTTAGTGTAGGAGGTCAGGATACCGTAAGCAGCGGTTCTGTACATATAAGCGCTCTGGGATATGGAACAGAGGCTGTTCTCTATGTAAATGGAGCATGGTATGACTCGTGGACAGACAGTGACTATGACGGAAGCTGGCATGTGGATACGGAATTCAGAGGAGTTGCCGGTGCGACATATCAGTTTAAGCTGGTAGTCAGTGATGACAATGGACAGACGGTGTCGCAGGAGTCGGGAAAGATATATTTTGAAGCACCTAAGTTCAGCCGCAGCAGGAAGCCTTCAGAATACGTATCATATTCTACGGGAGATACCGGATATAGAGAATTAGGTGGAGTATCTGTGTCGTTCCCATTTGACAGCTACGTACAGAATGATATCTGGTATGAGGTGTACAGATCCACAAAGCCATCAGGAGGCTTTACGAAGATTTTGTCAGGCGTCGGTTACATGTATGGAGCTTCTGAAGTGAGGTATTATGATGATAATGTAAAAGTAGGAAATACCTATTACTATATGGCGAAGATAGTAACCGGAACTGACTCATACAATAAGACATCCAGGGTTGTAGAGACATCAGCCGTTGCAAAGGTGGACTGCAGGCTTGGAACAGCGGAGCTTTCAGTTGATAGAGGCGCAAAGGGTGCTGATATAACGGTAAGCGATTACGGCGCTGCTAACCAGTTCGATCTGTACCGTTCAACTTCAAAGACAAAGGGCTTTAAGAAGATAAAGACGATATACACACCGGAGTATACAGATACAACAGTTAAGGCTGGAAAGACATACTACTACAAGGTAGTTCCAAAGTATTATGATGCCTCTACCAGAGCGGTTTCAAAGGGAACTGCAAGTGAGGTCCGCGGCGTAAAGATACTCATGGGTACCACAGAGCTCGCAGCGGTTCAGAACACAAAGAGCTCAGTAAAGCTCACATGGGATAAGGCAGCCGGAGCAAATATGTATGAAGTCTGGTATATGAGATCCGATATATCGGGAGACAGATATAAGAGAGCTGTTGCGACAAAGGGAACATCATGCACCATCAAGGGACTTGCATCTGGCGCTGAGTATTCATTCAAGCTTAAGAGCCAGAGCGTTTCAGGTGGAAAGGTCATTTGTGAGAACGTGACATACAAATGGCTCCAGACCGGATACACAGAGAGCGTGAGAGAGCTCGAGGCTGTCTCATCCACGGTATCTGCAAGCAAAGACAAGAAAAACCTGACGATATACACCAATCTCAAGTGGAACAGAGTCTGGGGAGCTTCAGGCTACAAGATATTTGCGAGAAATAACTACACAAATAAGCTTGAGCAGGTTGCAGTGATCAAATCTGCAGCCAGAAATACATACAAGTTCAAGAATACAGGAAGCAGCAGTAAGGGTATTAAGTATTACTCTGCATACGTAGTGCCATACAAGGGTAAGAAGCAGGGCGAGATGACATCCGTCAGCGTCAACTATATCCCTCTTGCTAAGAATGTAAAGGCTGTGAGAAAGTCCACATCCGAGGTCAGAGTTACATGGTCAGCGGTGCCTGGTGCAGATTCTTACACAGTATACAGAATGAACCCTGTTCTCGGCACAACCCAGTGGCTGGGACAGACAACGTCAACAAACTTCAGTGACCGCAAGCTCACGACCAAGCTTGAGTATACATATTTTATACAGCCATCGACAATTGTCAGCGGGGTTAACTGCAGCATTGACTATGAAGTTGCAAAGCAGTATAAGGCAGTGTATACACATGCTGTAGGTACACCAAAGATGTCAGGTGCATCTAACACCGGAGCCAAGAAGATCACAGTAAAGTGGAGTAGCGTTACAGGAGCGAAGAACTACGTAGTATATCGCGCAACAAAGAAGAATGGTAAGTACTCTAAGATCGGTACAACATCATCATGCAGCTTTACAGACAAGAAGGCTGCAAAGGGCAAGACATACTATTACAAGGTCGCTGCAGTGGCAGTTAACGACGGTGGATGTGCTGCTCAGTCAGCATACTCCAAGACCGCCAGTGCCAAGAGTAAAAAGTAATGGCATATGTTAGGTAATAACAAGCAGTAGATATATTTGCGGGAAAACATACATACATGCATGGAAATGTGGTAGATATGTTTTCCCTTTTTTATGGGAAAATGCTTGCGGAAATGCAAAAAAAGTGGTTGACATACCAAGGCAAACAGTATATTATATTAACGTTCGTTGTGAACATGCGGAAGTGGCGGAATTGGCAGACGCGCAGGCTTCAGGTGCCTGTGGTAGCAATACCGTGTGGGTTCAAGTCCCATCTTCCGCATTTTTTTATACCATAGTATGCGGAAATGCTGAGCTGTGGAGTCAATAATTTATGATATTTAGGAGGTATGTGCGGCAATGGCAGAGAAGAAGAATGTGGTTACTTATTCAGGTCTCAAG
Organism: Coprococcus sp. AM14-16; assembly: GCF_003434675.1. NCBI lineage: Bacteria > Bacillati > Bacillota > Clostridia > Lachnospirales > Lachnospiraceae > Coprococcus > Coprococcus sp. AM14-16. Next base: position 221,983 of record NZ_QTLL01000003.1, on the reverse strand, counting down.
AAGATAGAGGAAGAGCTTCAGGATCTGAAGGTTAATAAACGTAGAGAGATCGCAGCTAAGATCAAAGAGGCCAGAGAACAGGGAGATCTGTCAGAGAATGCAGAGTACGATGCAGCCAAGGACGAGCAGAGAGACATCGAGGCAAGAATCGAGCAGCTTGAGGCAATGCTTAAGAATATAGAAGTAGTTGATGAGGATGAGGTCGATACAGGAGTTGTGGGTATCGGATGCAAGGTAATTGTATATGACTACGAGTTTGCCGAGGAGATCGAGTATGATATCGTGGGATCATCACAGGCTGATATCATGAACAATAAGATCTCTGATGAGTCACCAGTTGGAATGGCACTCAAGGGTGCAAAGGTTGGTGAGGAAGTTCTGGTGGAGGCACCGGACGGAGAATTTAAGTACAGAGTACTTGATATTAAGAGACAGGAGCTGTAAGAGAAGATGGCAGAGCAGAATAACAAGGGAAAAGATCAGGATCTTAATAAGCTGCAGATGGTGCGCCGCGAGAAGCTGGCAGACCTTCAGGCGGCAGGCAAGGATCCATTTGTCATAACAAAGTATGATGTGCAGCAGCACAGCGCAGATGTGAAGGAGATGTACACAGCACATGAGGCAGAGCTTCTGGCTGGTAGACAGACACCTTCAGTTGAGGACCTTGAAGAGGCAGAGAAGAGAGAAGTTTTAAACAACGATTACAATGAGAGAAGAGCCATCATGGATGCTTCACCTATCAATGTGAGCATCGCAGGACGTATGATGTTCAAGCGTGTCATGGGTAAGGCTTCTTTCTGTAACATTCAGGATCTTAAGGGCAACATTCAGGTGTATGTTGCAAGAGATCAGATCGGTGAGGAGTCATACGCTGACTTCAAGAAGTCAGATATCGGTGATATATATGGAGTTAAGGGATATGCATTCAGAACAAAGACTGGTGAGATATCCATACATGCAGAGGAGATCACACTTCTCTCTAAGTCACTCCAGATCCTTCCTGAGAAGTTCCACGGACTGACAGATACAGATATGAGATATCGTCAGAGATATGTGGATCTCATCATGAACCAGGACAGCAAGGAAGTATTTATCAAGAGATCACAGATATTAAAGGAGATCCGTAACTTCCTGGCAGGACGTGACTTCATGGAGGTTGAGACACCTATGCTGGTCAGCAATGCCGGTGGTGCCGCAGCCAGACCATTTGAGACACATTACAATGCACTCAATGAGGATGTAAAGCTCCGTATATCACTTGAGCTCTACCTGAAGAGACTTATCGTCGGCGGTCTTGAGAGAGTATACGAGATCGGACGAGTATTCCGTAACGAGGGTGTTGACACACGTCACAACCCTGAGTTCACTCTGATGGAGCTGTACCAGGCATACACAGATTACTATGGTATGATGGAGCTCACAGAGTCCATGTTCCGTTACCTCGCAGAGAAGGTATGTGGAAGCACCAAGATCTCATACAACGGAATCGAGATCGACTTTGGCAAGCCATTTGAGCGTCTGACTATGGTTGACGCTATCAAGAAATATACAGGTGTTGATTTTGACCAGGTTGCTGATGACGCTGAGGCGAAGAAGATCGCTGACGAGCATCACGTAGAGTACGAGGAGCGCCACAAGAAGGGAGATATCGTGAACCTGTTCTTCGAGGAGTTCTGTGAGGAGAAGCTGATCCAGCCTACATTCATCATGGATCATCCGATCGAGATCTCACCACTTACGAAGAAGAAGCCTTCAGACCCTACAAAGGTTGAGCGTTTCGAGCTCTTCATCAACACATGGGAGATGTGTAACGCATACTCAGAGCTGAACGATCCTATCGATCAGCGTGAGAGATTTGCCGCTCAGGATGCGAATGCCGCAGCCGGAGATGACGAGGCTGAGCACACAGATGAGGATTTCCTCAATGCGCTTGAGATCGGTATGCCTCCAACAGGCGGTATCGGTTATGGTATAGACAGACTGGTTATGCTCCTTACAGATTCACAGGCGATCAGAGATGTTCTTCTGTTCCCAACTATGAAGAGTGAGGGTGGTTCAGATTCTGATTCAGTATCTGAGACAGCCGGTGACAACAACGGATTCTTCACACCAAACGAGAAGATCGATTTCTCCAAGGTAGATATAGAGCCACTTTTTACTGATGAGGTTGATTTCGAGACATTTTCAAGATCAGACTTCAGAGCGGTAAAGGTTAAGGAATGTTCAGCAGTGCCAAAGAGCAAGAAGCTCCTTCAGTTCACACTGGATGACGGCACAGGCACAGACAGAACCATCCTCTCAGGAATCCATGCATTCTATGAGCCAGAGGAGTTAGTCGGCAAGACACTTATTGCAATAACAAACCTTCCACCTAGAAAGATGATGGGAATCGATTCATGCGGTATGCTTCTTTCAGCTATCCATGAGGAAGAGGGCGAGGAGAAGCTTCACCTTCTGATGGTTGACAACCATATTCCTGCAGGTGCGAAGCTGTACTAAAATAGGATATATCTAGTATATATGAAAAAGGACCCCAGATTAGAAGTACACACTTCAGATTTGGGGTTCTCTTTTGTGTGAGAGACGGATCAAAATCCATGATCGCAGGCATGAACAAGTCCGGTAAGTATGGCGCTGAGCTCAAGTTTTCTGTTAAGTCCATGGACGTAATGAAGGTCATGGTGAAGAGCGATTCCAAGAGCTCCAACGATGCACTCAAGGGCACGATGGCGCAGATAAAAGGTGAGGACTACACCGATCTGCAGGCGGATGCCTCGGATGTCAAAGAGACAAATACGATCATGCTGGACGAGTATATGAAGAGTGAGAACCAGAGCGTGTCCTTCAAGCGATTAGTGGAGGCGAACACTATACCGTTCCTTGTGGCATTGAAAATACTTTTTGCGCTAATAATTGCAGTGATCGTCATATTTGCAAGGCAGCGCGCGAAGATCGCCAAGGTCGATGCACTCACAGGACTTTATAACAGGTATGGCATAAGAGACTATATGAAACGGCTGTATGAGAAGAGTAATCAAATATCAAATGTAATTGATATTCTGCGAACTGGAGGGTATAATATGCGGTATCTTTGGATTAGATGCTTGCGGTATGTTGATGCAAGCATGTGTGTATTAAAAGCGAAATGACAGGGGTGAAGGGTAGATGAGAAGATTAAAGTATGTTTTACAGAGTGCGATCGCCTGCTTTGTCGTGGCCGGGGCCATGCTGGTGCTGTTCTGGGGAGCAGGAATATACAATATATATCAAGAGTCACATGGAAATATATCGGATCTGTCAGAGCTGTGGTCGTATATTTCGGAACAGGGATTGATGTTTCTGATCGGATTGCTGGCTTTTGTGTCGTTCCTAGTATCCGGATTTCAGGCGAAGAAGGCCAGCGAGGCGGATAGAGCTGCTAACGGTGGGAACGAGTATGATGGTGTAGGATATGGTGATGCTGATTATTCTGGCACGATAAATGCTGGTGGCGGATACACATATGATTCAATGGACACATCTATAAAGTTAGATGAAGGTTCAGGTATGGAAAATGATAGGAATGTATATGGAAAAAACGGTATGCCATATGCGGACATCTATGGGATGACTGGAGATGCACAATTAACCAATACATATTCATTGCAGTCAGGTGCCAGAAAGATAAGCTTTGACCTGCCTCAGAGGTATAGACTGATAGATGGCGATGACAGTGATCCGGCATTTGCGGGGTTTAATGAGGAGCTTAAGCCGGAACTTGTCTATTGTTCACTTCAGGAGGCTATCGATGATGAGACGGCTGAGGATTACGTGCTGGATGAGCTGGTGGAGGATGAAGCCTGCCCGGAGGAACTGCGGACAAGGGCATATCTGAAACATGAAGTGATAGAGGTAAGACTTTATTACTATTATATATTCAAGTATAAGAAGTCCAGAAAGCAGAGACAGAAGTTTGCGGCGGCATGTGACATAGGCGGCGGGCTGTTCTATACGATAGAGACAGAGTGGATATGGCGCAAGGAGGAATTGACGCTGGAAGCACTCATAGACTTTTTGAAGATACGGGTAGAGTGATTTATGACATCTACAGAACATGAGGTGATAATATGTGGACAATAAAGAGAATAGATGAGGCCGACTTCGGCTGTGAGGAGAGGCTTCCGGGGGAGCCGCTTATGGTGCTGGTGAGTCTGGAGTGTGACGATGGAAGGATGCTTCAGCTTGAGGTGGCTGACAACTGGCTGACCATGCAGGAGCTTGACGAGGGCGATGAGTGGCCGGATGATCCGGACGAACCGGATGAAGAAGATGCGAAAAGCGCAAAGCAGGTGCAGTGGATGGAGAGTTATCTGGATGCTCTGGAGGAGCTGGAATAAGAGTGAAAATAATAAGAATATCGACAAAACCGCCATATCATAAGCGATATTGGCGGTTTTTGTGCGTCTGGAATTACTTTTTGCCATATACTTTAGGATAATATGTTGTTATAACGAAAAGAATGGTTGTGTGAATTTTGCCGATGTTTGGTTTGCAGGCAACTGCGTATGGGAGAGAATTAATGTTTGGATTGTTTGAAATGAAATATATGAATATATGCCTTGTGGCAGGAGTTATACTGGAACTTATAGCTCTTGTCGCAATACTTAATCTTTATATTAATATAAGGAGAAGGGAAAGAAGGTAGAAGAATAGAGAAGATGGAGCAGGACTTTATGATCGTGCGGTATGTGCCGGAACGGATGAGGCGCATATGCTGGTGCGGCGGGAGGACATAAGTGCGGTAAGCCAGCTTATGGATCAGAAGGTATACAGACAGTTCAGAAAGAAATATGAGGGCTGGGACAGACAGGAGAATCTGGAGTTTGATGCACGTGTTGCAGGCAGAGCTCAGAACCCTGTATATATTTGCCGATAAGCTATACAATGCGAGAAAATCTGTGGGATTTGTCAAGAGGCTATGGATCAGGTATGGCGTGTAAGCCGTGCCGGGAAAACAAATATTTATACATTTGTCAGCGACAGATATGTCCGTGGATGGACATGTCTGACGCTGTTTTTTGTTTTACTTAAAGATATCTTAAAGATTCGCCTCATTGAAACTTAAAGGGATGGCGGCTATAATCAGCAGGTGTAGTGAGAAGCTGCAGTGCGGATTACGCTGATGGATTGAGGAAGTGTAACCATATTGTAATAACTCTTACATATAATTAAGTCTGTTGAATGTATATTAAGTTGAACTGGCAGAAAGGCTTGGCATATAATCTATTCGATTTTGGAAGAAGAAAAAGGTGGTTAAACGAGGTGGTAAATATTGAAAAATATATTGGAATTTATAGAGAATTCGGCTTTAAAATATCCAGACAAGCTGGCAGTTGCAGATGAGGAAGGCGGACTCACATATGGTCAGATGGAGAGGCTTTCCAGACAGATCGGTGCATGGATATATGAGAAGACAGATGGCGTGAGGAATAAGCCTGTTGCCGTGCTGTTGGACAAAAAGCCTGGGAGTGTGGCTGCCTATATGGGAGTTGTATACAGTGGCAATTTCTATGTGGTACTGGATGCGGAGATGCCGGCGTCCAGAGCCGAGTCGATACTCGGAACGCTGAATCCGGTTGCAGTCGTGACTGACATCGGGCATATGGAGAAGGCACTGGAGCTTTCCAGAAATGGCGTGGATGAAGATGGATGTCATGGACAGGAAGGCGAGAACAAAGAGGTATTCAGGATATTAAATCTTGACGAGCTGGACACAAGTGCAGATCAGTCGGTGTTGGATGCGGTCAGAAGCAGGGCGATAGACACGGATCCCGTGTATGCGCTTTTCACATCGGGCTCGACCGGAGTTCCAAAGGGCGCTGTGGTATCACACAGGAATGTAATATCCTACACCTACTGGTACACGGAGGCATTTGGTATAGACGAGAGTACGATATTCGGAAGCCAGACACCGTTCTACTTCAGCATGTCGGTGTCAGATCTCTACAGCACTCTTAAAAATGGTGCCACGCTGTACATCATACCGAAGGCGTATTTCACCTTCCCTATGAAGCTGATGGAGTTCATGAATACATACAGGATCAACACGATATACTGGGTGCCATCGGCACTGCAGATCGTTGCAAATTACAAGCTGTTCCAGTACGCCCAGCTTCCCGAGCTGAAGAAGGTGCTGTTTGCCGGAGAGGTGATGCCGACAAAGCCGCTGAATTACTGGATACAGAATCTTCCGGATGCCATGTATGCAAATCTGTTCGGCCCAACAGAGACGACCGACATATGTACGTATTACGTGGTGGACAGAGTATTTGCCGATGACGAGCCGCTACCGATGGGACATGCGTGCAACAACTGTGATGTGTTTGTTCTTGATGAGAACGGTAGGGAGGTGTCACCGGAGATTGATCCTGAGACGGGCTTCAGCCGTGAGGGTGAGCTCTATGCCAGGGGTTCATTTGTGGCGCTGGGCTACTTCGGAAATGCGGAGAAGACGAGAGAGGCATTTGTCCAGAATCCGCTGAATCCGTACTATCCAGAGCTGGTCTACAAGACCGGTGATCTGGTGAAGTACAACAGATACGGCGAGCTGGTCTATGTGTGCCGTAAGGACTATCAGATAAAACACATGGGTTACCGCATAGAGCTCGGCGAGATCGAGGCGGCAGCGGGAGCCATAGACGGAATCAGAAGCTATGCCTGCATATACGATGATGCGGCGGACAAGATCGTGTTCATCTACGAGGGCAGGAAGAAGGACGAGACGGAGCTGCTTAAGGCGTTCCAGGAGAGGGTTCCACATTACATGGAGCCGAACCGTTTTGTCAGGGTGACAAGCATGCCCCACAATGCAAATGGCAAGATAGACAGGAAGAGGCTGAAGGCGGAATACGCGCAGGGAAAATAGCGAATATCTACATAAGCGTGATATACCACATTCGGAACGCTCTCGCTCATTTCGGTCTGCAGCGGCACTAGCACTTGCAAGCGCGTTGAGTGCCGGCGACCTCAAATGTCCTTCATGTGGTATTATCAAGCTTATATAGATATAATTCACTTTATGTGCTGCGCTGGTATTGCCGTGAAAATTATAATATGTAGAAAATTTTTATTATAAGGAGATATGGGATTATGGAAGAATTATTAAAGATTTTGAATGAGGTAAAACCTGGAGTTGATTATGAGAACGAGACAGATCTTATAGGACATGGCGTGCTGGATTCCATCACGATGGTTACGCTGGTGCTTCAGCTCAGCGATGAGTTTGACGTAGACATTTCTCCTGTTGATATCACACCGGAAAACTTCAAGACAGTCCAGACCATATACGATATGATCCAGAGACTTGAAGACGAGTAAGAGCAGATATAGATATTGGAAGATGGCGGGGACTGACTGCCGTCAAAAAATACTGGAGGAGTGAGAAATATGTCATATACGTCGATATCGTATCTGGTATTTATATTGCTCGGAGCGTTTATAGTGTACAATATAGTGCCGCTGAAGCACAGATGGAAGGTGCTGCTGGCATTCAGCTATCTGTTTTATTTTATCAATTCAGGCAGATATATCATATTTATCCTGTTCGGGTCGCTGACCATATATGTGGGCGGCCTGCTGATAAACAAGATAGATGATGGCTGCAGCATGGCAAGGAAAGCTCTGCCAAAGGAAAACAAAAAAGAGTACAAGGCACTTATCGGATGGCAGAAAAAGTGCGTGTGCGTATGCGTGGTGCTTGTGAATGTAGGAATCCTGGTATTCCTGAAATATTCGGTATTCCTTGGACAGGTATTTACAGATGTGCTTGGACTCATACACATAAATGTAGAGAATCCGATGTATCAGAGGATGATGCCGCTTGGAATCTCGTTCTACACACTGTCTGCGGTGAGTTACATAGTGGACGTGTACAGAGGCAAATACAGGGCATCGGACAAGTTTGGCAAGGTTGCACTTTTCCTTGCATTTTTCCCGCACATTGTTGAGGGACCTATAGCCAGGTTCGATCTTGTTGGAGAGCAGATGTATGAGGGGCACAGGTTCAGTTATGAGAACATGACCATGGGACTCCAGCTTATACTGTGGGGCTTCTTCAAGAAGATAGTTATTGCAGATCGCGCAAATATGTATGTGAACCAGATATTTGACAATTACGCAAGATATACAGGACTTCCGGTAGTAGTGGGAATGCTGCTCTACACATTACAGCTCTATGCGGAATTCTCAGGCTGTATGGATATAGTAAGGGGAAGTGCCCAGATGTTCGGAATAGGACTCTCAGAGAACTTCAATCAGCCGTTTATGTCAAAGACGGTCAGTGAGTTCTGGAGAAGGTGGCATATGACTCTCGGTGCATGGTTCAAGGACTATGTGTTCTATTCAGTTTCACTGTCCAAGCCATTTGTGAAGTTGAGTAAGAAGACCAGGGAACATATGAATACTTTCTTTGCGACATTTGTTCCTATGTCTATAGCGATGTTCATAGTGTGGTTTGGAACGGGTATTTGGCACGGCGCAAGCTGGAAGTACGTCATGTATGGTCTTTATTACTGGGCTATCATGGTAATCGGACTTCTCATGGAGCCGCTTTTCAAGAAGCTGTATGGGAAAATGAATGTTGACCGCCAGGGAAAGGTATATAGGCTGCTTCAGGTTGTCAGGACCTTCATTTTTGTGAATGTGGGAATGCTCATGTTCAGAGCTGATGATCTGACAGCATTTGGACATATGTTTGCGTCTATGTTCAGGGGATTTACATTTGCGGATCTGACAAATGGAACTTTGCTTGGAATGAAGCTTGACATGGCAGATTTTGCAGTGCTGGCAGTGGGCGCGCTCATTCTGTTCCTGGTTGGACTTTGCAAGGAGAAGGGACATCAGATAAGAGCAGAGCTTGCCACGAAGAATATAGCCCTCAGATGGGCAGTTTACTATGTGCTGCTGTTTGGAGTGATCATACTCGGAGCATATGGCAAGGGCTATGAGGTGGCTGGATTTATATATGCACAGTTTTAGAGGTGATTTATCTATGAAGAAAAGTGGACGTAATATAATAAAATCCATAGCATTTGCCCTGGTGGCCGTGATGATCATGGGAGTGCTGGGAGCTGCGTTTACTCCGAAGCGGAGCGATCCGGGAAGCGGAATAACCAACTCGAATGCAAGGGGCTTTTATGGAGAACCGAAGAATTCGATAGACGTACTGGTGCTTGGAGACAGCAATGCCTACAGCGCATGTTCTCCGATGTATATATGGAACAAATATGGAATTCCAACATATGTGGCGGCTGAGGGGTTCCAGAATGTGACCGGGGCATCCAATCTTCTGGATGAAGTGCTCACATGTCAGAAGCCAAAGCTGGTGGTGTTCGATGTGAATATGCTCTGGACAGGCAAGACGACATTGAAAAAGGTGGAGAACAATCTGAAGAATCTGGCATATAAGTATCTGCCTCTTGCACAGTACCACAACAGGTGGAAGAGCATGAGTGTTTCGGACATGTTCGGTGCCAGGGACTACACATACAGATCAGCCTCAAGAGGACAGTATCTCAGCATGGAGGTCAAGCCGTTTTCAGGCCAGAGCAAGATGGTGGAAACCAAGGCTGTTGAGGACATACCGGAGGTATCAAAGATACTACTCGATAAGCTGATAGACAAGTGTGAGAAGAATGGAATCAAGATCATGTTCATGGAGACTCCGACGGCGAAGTCATGGAATTATGCAAGACACAATGCCATGGTTAAGTATGCTAAGGCCAAGAATATTGATTTTGTCGATATGAATACGCTCAAGGGTGATTATGCAATCGACTGGAGCACTGACACGAGGGATGGCGGAAGACATCTCAACTGCAAGGGCGCAGAGAAGGTAAGCGCCTATCTTGGAAAATATATTTCAGAGAATTATTCTTTTAAGGATAAGAGACATTCAGAAAAGTATGCGGACTGGAATAATGACTATCTGGATTATGTGAAGTATATGTCCGGTGAGACTGTGTCGCTGGAGGCACAGCAATCCGAGGAAACTGTATCCAACAACTAGATATAAAATATATAAGTGGACGGAGGATAGAATCCCCCGTCCACTTTATTTTTTATTTTACTGTAACTTTGCATCTGGCAGATATATTGCCGGAAGTATATGTCTTTTTCTCAGTGCTGTTTGAAGGTGTGAGAACCGGTTTCAGCAGATAGCTCTTGCCGCGCTTAAGGCTGATCTTCGATGGAACCTTAGTAATCTTTCTGGTTTTGACAACTGGCTTTTTGACAGTTATCGTGACTGTTTTCTTTATGCCGCTCTTCAATGTGATGGCTGTCACATTGACACGCATTGTCGCGGTGACCTTTTTCCCGTATTTGCGGGTCTCGGTTATCATCCTCTGCGGCATAGACAGAGACAGGGATCGTCAAAGTCAGTGCTGCAGACATTATAAATGCTGGCAATAATTTTCTTATCCTCATAGACATAGGCTCCTCTCTTTCATTAAAGGTCAATCTGTTTATAAAAAACATGCAAAAGGATACAAAAAGGATATAAGTTTGAAGTATACTGTGTTCAGAATCTTAGATATCGATGATTTACATAGAGTGGCACGGCGCTGTAAGGTATACAGAATCAAAGCTGCCACGGGGAGGAAATATGAAGCATAGCATATTGCTAGTCGAGGACGAGCAGAAGATAGCAGAGGGAATAATGGACTATATGAACGGCGGGGAAGCAGAATATGAGACCTGTTTTACCTGGGCTGATGATGGAGACAAGGCACTGGAGCTTGTGTATGAGAACGAATACGATCTGGTGCTGCTGGACGTTATGCTTCCGGGGGCAGATGGATTTGAGATATGCAGGGCCATCAGGGCAAAGAGTTATGTGCCTGTCATTTTCCTGACTGCAAGGGGCAGGGAGGACAGACTGTATGGCTATGACATAGGCTGTGATGACTATGTGGTGAAGCCGTTTTCCATGGCGGAGCTTTCTGCAAAGATCATGTCATTCCTCAGAAGAAGCAAGGGGCTGTGGGAGAAGAAGAGTAGCATAGAGGCGTATGACATCGTGATCTATCCGGACAAGCTTCAGGTATTTGTTGCCGGGAACGAGGTAAGGCTTGCACCGAAGGAATATGCCATGCTGAAGTATTTTATGGAACACAGAGGGATGCTTATCACAAGGGATGATCTTCTGGTCAGACTGTGGGGCTATGATTATGAGGGCAGCGACAGGGTAGTGGACAATCATATCAAGAAGCTTCGACAGGCACTTGGAGAGTCGGGTAAAAAGATCAAGACAGTATTTGCAAAGGGATACAGGATGGATTGAGACTGTGCGAAACGGTGCAAAGTGTAGATATAATTAATGGATGTGTCAGTACACAGACCCCATGACTCGGAGGTTATTAAAAGGGAAAGGATGTTTTATAATATGAAGAAAAATAAAAATATGTTATATGGGAAAAAACAAAGATTCGGTTCATTTTTTCTGAGAATATTTGTGCCGTTTATATTGGTGGCAGCATTGCTGGGAGGGATCGTGACCTATCTGTTGGTATCTATATATAATACTAGTGTAGACAACGGTGTAGCGAGTGCTGAGGAACGAATCAGGGCAAATGTAAATGAAGCAGTTACAGAATATCAAGATGCACTGGCAGGAGCCTATGCGGATGGGATCAATTATGATTTTGAGACTGCGGATAACAAATTCACCAGTGATGTTGAATATACGTGCGAAATGCTAAGTGCGATTGCAGTGGATGGCGGTGCTGCTGCAAGTCTGTACTATAAGGACTCAGATGGCACTTTGACATTGGTTGCCGGGCATGACTACCGTATGTTTTTTGTTGTCACAGATGATAACAATAAAAAGTTTAGATTGTCATGTACATATGAGGATTATCAGAAGATGATGGCGGAGGCTCCAAGATACGGAAGTGCCGATGGTTTGCCTGCTTTATCCAGGATAGAAGAGATATATGTAAAGGGAACCAGTTTCTGGATAAGTAAATATAGTTACTATGACTACGGTGATGACGTTAAGGTCATAGGAACTCATGAGGCTCAAATGGACTATGGCGAATCTGATGAGAAGAGTGTCACAGTAACAGAGATCCCCGATGGTTATGTGAAGCTTGACACAAGCAAAGGATACCATTTTTATAATAGCAGTCTTATCGGTTCGGGAGCGGCTTCCCGTAATATGGATTATGAAGGAAATATAGAGACTCTTGTGGCAGATCTGGGGGACTCCGGTGTTGGAAGTTCATCAAGAGTCAGCAGGAATTGTGATCAGGGAAAGCACAACACCGATGTGGTAGCGATTGGAAATAGTTATTATCTGGTGATGGATTATCACACCGACCTCGTAAAGTCTTCATTTGGAAAAGTGATAATTGCCACGTGGATAGGAATAGCACTGCTGAGCACGCTTGTCTCACTTGCAATAGCCTATGTATTGTACAGATCATACAAATCTGTCTATGACATGGAGCAGTACAGGCGTACCACATCAAATGCTATGGCGCACGATCTGAAGAGTCCACTGGCGGTCATCTCACTTTACGCTGAAAATCTCAAGGCTGGCACAAATCCTGAGAAGAACCAGTATTATATGGACGGCATACTGGATGAGGTCAGACAGATGAATACGCAGGTTGCGACTATACTGGATATGGCTAAGGCAGAGGACGTGGATACAAAGCTCAAAAAGACAGAAGTGGATCTGGCAGGCATAGTTGACACTGTGGCACAGATATATAATGAGAAAATATCGGAGAAAAACGTGCAGATCGATATATCGGGGGCATGCACGGTCTCTGCGGATGAAGCTCTGATGTATCAGGCTGTTGTCAACATCATGGATAACGCTGTCAAGTATGTGGCTGATGGCGGACACATCGATGTGAAGCTATCGGATAAAGAAGTGTCATTTGTCAATTCCTGCGAACCGATTGATAAGGACACACTGACAAATGTATGGAAGCCATTTGTCAAGGGGGACAATAGCCGTCACGGACATAAGGGCACCGGACTTGGACTTTCGATCGTCAAGACCATCATGGACAGACATGGATTTGACTGTGAGATGAAGAATGTCGATGGGGGAGTGGAAGTGAGATTGATATTCAAATAAGAAGGAGTGGGATTTATGCATTTATCGGTATCACAGGAAAAGTTAAATGAAGAAATAGGTGATGAGTATCGCATGGAGCAGCTCATGGCTAAAATCCGGGATACAGAGAATTTGATCTCTGAGTCCGAGAAAAAGATAGCTGCCTGTGAGTTAAAATACTCGGAGCTGCTGAAAAATTTCAAGATCACCATGATACTGCTTCTGGTTGTTGTGGGGATATTTGCTTATATAGCGGCAAATGCGGCGCTTATAGCGTACAGGTTCGTTGCACAGACGTATTTGTTTGTCTTTGCTGGGGCTGTGGTGGTTTCGTTCATAGCATATGTGATAAGACGTGCCGCAAAAGAGATTCCTATGTACGTTCATTGCCGCCAGGAGGAGAAAGGAACTTCCCAGGATACCAGCAATTATGTTTATAGGATAAAGCAGGAGAAGAGACATCTGGCAGACTATAATGCAGAGCTTGAGAAGGTTAAACGGGAATTAGACAAAATTGTCGGCTGACAATAATTGGGCTGACTGCTCTAAACAGAGTAGTCAGCCCTTGCTTTGTATATAACAATGTTGTTTCAGGCATTCTTGCTTTTGTAATCCTCGCCCCAATTTCTCATTGCATCAAGCACAGGCTGGAGACTCTGACCGAGTTCAGTCAGTGAGTATTCCACTCTGGGCGGAACCTCCGCATACACCTCTCTGTGGACGAGTCCGTTTTCCTCCATGTCACGGAGCTGTGCGGTGAGAACCTTCTGTGAAACAGTTCCGATGGATTTTTTCAGTTCTCCAAATCTCTTTGTGCCGGTTATCAGATCTCTCAGGATCAGAACCTTCCATTTGTCGCCGATAAGACTTAATGTCGTCTCAACCGGGCATGCCGGCAATTCTTTTAATTTGTCGCTCATAATAATTACCTCTTAATAAAAATATTTAATAGTGTTATAAAATCCAATAGTTTCTTTTGGTTACTTATAGGCGGATTATACCATACATACTATAAATACACCAGCTTTGTAATATGAATGCGCATATTGGGGTGACAGTTGACATAAGATTATACATTTACAGCGTGACATAATTATGCTACAATAATGACACAAGAAAGAGAGGTGTTGATCATGCCAACTATTATGCCAATTAGAGATTTGCGAAATACAAGTGAGATTTCAGAATTAGCTCATAAGAAACAGGAGCCTATTTTTATTACAAAAAACGGATATAGTGATTTAGTTGTAATGAGTGCAGAGCTGTACGAAAAATTTGCACAGATCAACAGGATCGATCAGGCAATCTATGAAGCTGAAAAAGAAGTAGAGAATGGGGCTGAACTGATATCGGTAGACAGTGCTATAGAAAGGTTGAACAAAAAATATTATGGATAAATATAGCGTAATCTTATATCCTAGATCCTTTCGTGATATCGATGACATATATGCGTATATAGCGCTTGAGAAGATGTCCCCGGAGAATGCAAAGGGACAAACGGATAGGATATGGGATGCGATAAAATCACTTGAACAATTGCCTGAATCACATCAGGATCGTTTGGTTGGGCAATTTGCTGGAAAAGGATATAAGCAACTGATAGTAGATAACTACATCGTAATATTCAAGATTGATAAGGAACAAAATAGAGTATATATAGTAACCGTTCAGTACCAGGGAAGAAATATCTGAGTAATATAACGGTTTATTAGATGACCATACTTCATATGAGGTATGGTTATTTTTATGTAATAATTTTTTATTTATCGTTGATTTCCCACAATAGTAACCTTCAGGTAACTACACCACAATATTGTGCGTACTTTTTTTAATAGAAAACCTCTTATAGAATAGTGCTCAAGAGATAAGAAAAAGACGAGGAGGTACGGCGATGAACACAGAGAGATGCCTGCAGATACTCAGGGAGATAAAGGATGTGGCATTTGCCACGGTGGATGACAAGGGCATGCCGCAGATAAGGATAATAGACATAATGCTGGTGGAAGGTGAGAAAGTTTATTTCTGCACGGCAAGGGGCAAGGATTTTTACGCGCAGCTCATGCGTGATGGAAATGTTGCGGTGACGGGCATGAACAGAGAATATCAGATGATAAGGCTGAACGGAAAGGCGCGCAGACTGGATGATCAGAAACTGTGGATCGACAGGATATTTGCGGAGAATCCATCCATGAACAGTGTATACCCGGATGACAGCAGATATGTGCTTGAGCCGTTCTATATTGACAATGGGGCGGTGGAATTCTTTGATCTTGGCAGGAAACCGATAGTCAGAGAGACATTTGCGCTGGGGAAAAGTGAAAAGACTTTCAAGGGATACGAGATAACCGACAAATGTATCCAGTGCGGGAAATGTGAGCGGATCTGCCCGCAGAAGTGCATTAAGGATTTTGTGATAAACCAGACCCACTGTCTGCACTGCGGATTGTGCTTTGAGGAGTGCCCGGTAAATGCGGTGAGGAAATTGTGATAGAAACCGAATCCACAGGATAAAGTTTAAGGGGGATATAATATGTTAAAAGAAATGTGGACATTGCTGCTTGAGAAGAAAGGATTTTTCCTGGATCTTCTTGTGGAGCATATAGAAATATCGTTGTTGGCAATAGTAATAGCTATAGTAATTGGCGGGGGTGCTGGAATACTGATAAGTGAATATCAGAAGGCGTCAAAGCCGACGCTCGGAGTGATAAACTTCCTGTACACGATTCCATCGATCTCCATGCTGGGATTCCTCATACCGTTTTCAGGTGTGGGAAATGCGACGGCGGTCATTGCGCTGACCGTATATGCATTGCTGCCGATGGTCAGAAATACCAACACAGGTCTGACAAATGTAGATGAGAACATTCTCGAGGCGGCGAAGGGCATGGGAAGCACAAGAACGCAGATATTATTCAAAGTCAAGCTTCCGCTTGCAATGCCGGTTATAATTTCCGGAATCAGAAACATGGTGACAATGACGATAGCGCTTGCCGGTATAGCATCATTCATCGGCGCCGGTGGACTTGGCGTGGCGATATACAGAGGAATCACGACAAATAACATAGCCATGACGATGGTAGGAAGTTTGCTCATTGCGCTGCTTGCACTGGCATTTGACTTTGCTCTGGGATTTGTGGAGAGGCGTCTTTCAAAGAGAAGTGTTAAAGCAAAGAAGACAAACAGGATAATGGCAGCAGTATGCGTGGCGCTTGTTATGATACTTGTTCTGATTCAGGTGGTACCAAAGGATAAAAAGGAAACCATACGTATCGCCACAAAGCCGATGACGGAGCAGTACATACTCGGCGAGATGCTTGATATTCTGATCGAACAGGATACGGATCTTGATGTGGAGATAACCCAGGGCGTGGGTGGCGGAACTTCAAATATCCAGCCCGCCATGGAGAGCGGTGAATTTGACATTTACCCTGAGTACACGGGTACTGCATGGAATATGGTTCTGAAAAAGGATGGACTGTACACTGAGGATATGTTCACGGAGCTTGAGAGTGAGTACGAAGATTCACTTGGAATGAGCTGGGTGGGCATGTACGGATTCAACAACACCTATGGTCTGGTGGTGCGCAAGGAGATTGCTGACAAATATAACATCAGGACGTATTCGGATCTGAGAGCGGTATCAGACAAGCTTATCTTCGGCGCTGAATATGATTTCTTCGAGCGTGAGGATGGATATGATGCACTCTGCGGCGAATATGGATTCAATTTTAAGAAGACGATGGACATGGACATTGGCCTCAAATATCAGGCAATTAATCAGGGCAAGATTGACGTTATGAATATATTTACAACAGATGGACAGCTTGCGGCATCAGATGTGACGGTGCTGGCGGATGACAAGAATTTCTACCCGTCATACATGTGCGGAAATGTTGTCAGAAACGAGGTCGTTGAAAGCCATCCGGAGATAAAGGATGTGCTGGATGAGCTGTCAGGAACAATAACCGACAGCGACATGGCACAGATGAATTATGATGTTGAGACTGAAGGCAGAGAGCCTAGAGATGTTGCGGAGGAGTTTTTGTCCGGTAAGGGACTTTTAAAATAGGTTGGAGGTACCAATAATGAATACTGCTATTGAATTTAGAAATGTAAAAAAGTCGTATGGAGATAAGACGGTCATAGAAAATCTCAACCTCACAGTTGAGCAGGGAGAATTCGTAACCATAGTGGGTTCGTCAGGCTGTGGCAAGACGACAGCGCTTAAGATGATAAATGGTCTTATCGACGCCACAGACGGAGATATATTGATCGGCGGCGAGAATATCAGGGACAAAGATCTTATTGAGCTCCGCAGAAGTATTGGTTATTCTATACAGGGAAGCGTGCTTTTCCCCCACATGACAGTGGAGGAGAATATATCCTATGTGCCGAATCTTCTAAATAAAAATAACAGGGCAAAGACGAGGGCAGCCGTAACAAAATGGATGAAGATAGTGGGGCTTGATGAGGAGATAAAGAGCAGATATCCGGGCGAACTGTCCGGCGGACAGCAGCAGAGAGTCGGAATCGCCAGAGCACTTGCGGCATCGCCGGAGATATTGCTGATGGATGAACCATTTGGCGCAGTTGACGAGATAACGAGAGCTCAGCTTCAGCAGGAGATCAAGAGAATACATGAGGAGACGAAGATAACTATCATGTTCGTGACGCATGATATATCGGAGGCGCTCCTGCTTGGAACAAAGGTGCTTGTTATGAATAAAGGCAATGTTGAACAGTATGATACGCCGGAAGAGATATTGAAAAATCCCGTAACAGACTTTGTGGCGCAGCTAGTCTACAGGCAGAGACACCAGTGCAATCTGCCGGATGGTCAGATCAGGGATTGTCAGTACAGTTTTGTTGCGGGTCTTGATTAGTGACCCCGAAGGGGGACGGAGGGGTCAGGCACCTCCGTCCCCAGGGTAAATAGTGATAGTTGATTGGAGAATTAGATGAACCAGAGTGAGAGAAGAATATATTTGATAAAGAGGTTGTTGGAAGAACGCAGCGATTGCGCAGGCGTGCAGATTCCATCTGGCAGTGAGGATCAGCGTAGACTTCTCCGTTCTCTTATGAATGTCAGGATGCCGGGAGCTATTGATGCGGATTTTCTGAAGATACAGGACGAATATCTGACGCAGGTGAATTCCGAGAAAGGCATAGTGAAACTGGAGGATATTCTGGAGATTCAAGATGGCACATATGTGTGGCGAGGAGATATAACAAGGCTTGCCGTTTCAGCCATAGTAAATGCAGCAAATAGCGGCATGACCGGATGCTATATTCCTTGTCACGCCTGTATTGACAACTGTATCCATACATTTGCGGGGGTGCAGCTGAGAAATAGGTGCGGCGAGATCATGCGTGAACAGGGGCACGAGGAGGCGACTGGTCAGGCGAAGATAACACCGGCTTACAATCTTCCGTGCAAATATGTCATTCACACTGTTGGACCGATAGTGCAGGGCAGGCTTACAGCAGAACATGAACGATTATTGGCATCCTGCTATAAAAGCTGTCTTGAGGTTGCTGATGAAAACGACGCAGATTCTATAGCATTTTGCTGCATATCCACTGGTGTATTTATGTTCCCAAATGAGAGAGCTGCCGAGATAGCAGTAGATACTGTCAAGGCGTATAGGCGGGAGACAGGCAGCAGGATAAAAGTTGTGTTCAATGTGTTTAAGGAGGATGACGAGAGGATATACAGGAAGTTGTTGGATAAGAAGGTGAAAATATGAGAGATACAGGCCTGTTAAAAAGAAGAATAACATTTGAGTCATTCCTCTGCGGAACTCCCGCCAGGGATTACGTGTATCAGAGCGTTCCGTATGAAATGCAGATTCAGCAGGCGGCACAGGCTATAGCCGATGCGGACTGCGTGCTCATAGGTGCTGGTGCTGGTATGAGTGCGGCTGCTGGAGCCCGGTATGGTGGCGATTTCTTTGAGGAGAATTTTGGCGAGTTTCAGCGAAAATATGGAAATGGCCCATATATGCAGGATATGTACAGTGCAGGCTTTTATCCCTATCCTGATGAAGAAAGCTATTGGGGATATTGGTCAAAGCAGGCTGTGCTGGGCGGGGTAGAACTGGATGTCACACCGTTTCATAGGAAGCTTCTTGACGGACTTTATGGCAAAGATATATTTGTGTTGAGCACAAATGCGGACGGTCAGTTTGTGAAAGCAGGATTGCCGCAGGAAAAGATATTCTGCACCCAGGGCGATTACTTTCATATACAGTGCGCGCATGCCTGCCATGACAAGACATACGATGCCACTGATATGTTTATGCAAATGGATCAGGCAAGAAGAGATTGCAAGATCCCAACATACATGGTTCCACGCTGCCCTGTCTGCGGAGGCTCGATGGACATGAACCTCCGCAAGGATGGTTATTTTGTTCAGGACAGTGCCTGGTATGAGGCAGAGCGGAATTTTAGTGAGTTTGTCACAAAGTTTATAGACAGTAAGCTTGTACTTCTTGAACTGGGGGTTGGATTCAACACGCCAACCATAATCCGATTTCCTTTTGAAAAGCTGACACGAGAACACGATAACATAACCCTTGTCAGGTTAAATCTCGATCAGGCTGTGATTCCAGAAAGTCTTGGGAACAGAGCTATAGGGATAAATGCGGATATGGCGGAGAGTATAAGTGATATACTCAACGTTTCAGTATCGCATCCATATCCTGTTCAGGAGCAGTGATCGGGTTTAGCTTATAATTCTCCACCAGATATTTCACCACGGTCTCGGACATGAATGCCGGAAGTGTCGGTCCGATATACATGTTGCGCACACCCAGTGACAGCAGGGTGAGAAGTATGCAGACAGCCTTCTGCTCATACCATGACAGGACAAGGGTGAGTGGGAGATCGTTTATGCTGCAATTAAATGCATCAGCCAGAGCCAGGGCGACTTTGATTGCGCTGTAGGAGTCATTGCACTGTCCCATGTCAAGTATTCTTGGTATACCATCGATGTCACCGAGATCGAGATCATTGAAACGATACTTGCCGCAGGCGAGGGTGAGGACAAGGGTGTCCATCGGAGTCTGCTTTACGAATTCGGTGTAATAATTGCGTCCCGGATGTGCGCCGTCGCAGCCGCCAACGAGGAAAATGTGTTTGATATGACCAGCCTTGATTGCATCTATGATCTTGCCAGCCTGTG
This sequence comes from Coprococcus sp. AM14-16, assembly GCF_003434675.1. Lineage (NCBI taxonomy): Bacteria > Bacillati > Bacillota > Clostridia > Lachnospirales > Lachnospiraceae > Coprococcus > Coprococcus sp. AM14-16. The sequence goes on along the minus strand of NZ_QTLL01000003.1, from coordinate 201,692 downwards.
ACAGAACCGCGCTGTGTCCAAATCCGGTTGTCAGCATATGACCGCCGTTTATGCCGCTCATGTTCCTGTCGTGTTCATAGCCACCGAGCTTTATGGCATGCTTGATCAGTGGGGTAAAGTCTTTCTTGCCTGCCCTTGTCCCCGCGATATGAATCATGCCATCATACCCCACGACTGATGTGGTGTAGATCCTGTCCTTGTAGCTTGGTCTTGGCGGCATGAGACAGTTGGTAGTAAAGAGCACTGGTGCGGGAATATTCTCAAATTCCGTCTGCTGGCTCTGCCAGGCAGTTCCGAAGTTGCCCGCCAGATTATGGTATTTGTTAAGCTCCGGATAGCCGTGCGCAGGCAGCATCTCGCAGTGGGTATATACATTTACCCCTGTCTTTTCAGTCTGCTCAAGGAGCTGTGACAGGTCGTTCAGGTCGTGACCGGAGACCACGATAAATGGCCCTTTTTTGATGTCAACATTTACTCTCGTAGGCACAGGATTGCCAAATGATTCAGTGTTGGCTTTGTCCAGCAGCTCCATGCATTTGAAATTCACCTGTCCAAATTCCATGATGAGTTCTATCCATTCGGTGACGTTGTGCTCCCTGTTAACCTCGCATAGTCCCTTGTAGAACCACTTCAAAACCTCATTATCTGTGTAGCCGAGATTCATGGCGTGATGGGCGTATGCCGCCATACCCTTGAGTCCAAACAGCAGGGTGGAACGCAGGGATACTATATCAGTGTCGCCCTCCCAGAGGTCGATCACCTGTATTTTTTCTGCCTCGGATCTGCTGATCTTGTTCTGCTCGTTCCTGACCCTTCCTATAAAATTTTTTATTGCACTGTCGTCAAAGTTGACATTTGTCAATGTTGTGAAAAGACCGTCTATTATAAGCCTGTCGGCGGCTGCGTTGTGTTTATTCTCATTTTTTGAGAGCTCTGCAAGTCTTATAAGCTCACACACAAGCTCGTCCTGTAGATTAGAGGTGGATGGCTGCTTGCCGCACACTCCGGTATTGACACAGGCGGAACCTCCCGCTGTCTGCTGACACTGAAAACAAAACATATTTGACATGTACTGTATACCTCCTGAAATTATGAATCTATCTGAAAATAACTGGTGACTGCCTGGCAGTTTGTGTATTTTCTTCTAAATAGAGTATGGGCAGATAGCAGAAGTTTTATACAAGGAAAAGGCGGCTCTCCATGTGACATTTGATGAGGACACAATATGGTGGAGTATTTCAAGACTGATGCGGATAAGAGATCAGATGTGATATTTTAGCAGGAAATTCAGATATTTTTGTGCATAAAAAAATCGGTGCGACGGGATTCGAACCCACGACCTCTTCGTCCCGAACGAAGCGCTCTACCAAGCTGAGCCACGCACCGATAGTGTTTATCAACACTGCCATAATAGTATAAGAAGATTCTGAAAAAAATGCAAGGAGTTTTCTAAATAATTTGGCATTAAATTCGCCAAGAGATTTTCATGGCAATTTATCTTCAGGGTATACGAGGATTACACTCATTACTTCTCGCTAAATGCAGCGTGGGGACGCAAAGTTGTGCAGAAACTTACCAGGATGTTATCATCGAGGGTGGAAGCCATGATAGCACCGAGCAGGAAGATAGAGGATGTGCTTGAAAAGTATAATGTGTTATGCCCTGTTGAGGTGATTCCATCTGGGATCGACACGGATAAATTCTCCACAGCGATATTTGCAGACAGAGTTGAGAAGCTTTATATGAATGTGTGCGAGCTGCAAGCACTGGTGCTGAGAGCATGCTAGAAATTTAATTTGTATGAATTCTCTAGTGGCTGTTGGGATAACCAGGGAAAAGATACAAAATTATCTCCAAATAGATGAAAAATCTCTAAAAAAGAAAAAATTTTAAAAAATTATCCGTAGGACACAGAATAATGTGTTTTATGGATAATTTTTTATCTTTTAAGTGAAAACATTGTATATGAGATAAAATGTAGGTAATAAGCAAAGATGGCGAGATGACCGGATGCATGAGTTACTATCTAGATGACAAAAAACTAAAAAAATATGCTTTATTTAAAAATACAGTTGACAATACTATGATACTAGTGCACCATTCAACTAGTACAGCGGTACAGAAGAGCTAGACAACATACAAGGAGGAGGTGTGTGATGGAATTTAAGACGAATATCCCCATATATCTTCAGGTCATAGAGGATATAAAGCAGAAGATCATAGCGGGCACACTGCCTTTGGGATCTAAGCTTCCGTCATCAAGAGAACTTGCCATAGAATACCAGATAAATCCGAATACTGCAGCGAGGATTTACAGCGAGATGGAGTCGATGGGGTTGTCTTATACCAGACGTGGAATAGGAACATTTGTGACGGAGGATGACAAGGTCATAGACGACCTGAAAAAGGAGAGGATAGAAGAAATTATACAGAGCTTTGACGAACAGCTCACTGGTATGGGATTTTCACAGAATGAGATCCTAGAGTTGCTAAAAGAACACTTTGGGAAGTAAATAAAAAGGAAAAAAGGAAAGAAACAAGAAGGAATAAAAAAGAAGGGAAATGATACAATGTTAAAATGCGAACATCTTGTTAAGAAGTATATCACCACCACAGCGATATCCGACCTGTCGCTGGAGATAGAGCCGGGACACATATATGCGCTGCTCGGTCCGAATGGAAGTGGAAAGTCAACACTTATGAAGATCATAGCCGGTCTGGTCAAGCCGGATTCAGGAACTATCACAATAGATGGAGTGCCTATGACATACAGGTCAAAGAAAGACATAGCGTATATGCCGACGGAGGCTTTCTTCTTCGGATATATGAACTGTAAGGACATAGGAAAGTATTACAAAGATTTCTTTGATGATTTTGACTATGACAAATACATGGGACTGCTTGCTGAGATGGAACTGAATCCGGATCAGAAGGCGAAGAGCATGTCTTCAGGAATGCTGGCAAAGCTCAAGATAGCCGTTACTCTGTCCAGAGACAGCAGGATCGTTATGCTTGATGAGCCACTGAACGGAATAGACATCATAGCTAGGGAGAAGATCATCAGCACGATTGTCCAGAATATATCGGATGACACAGCCGTGCTCATGTCCAGCCACCTTGTGGATGAGCTTGAGAGGATCGTGGATCACGCATTTTTTATCAAGAATGGCACCTGTGTGCTTCAGGGAGATGCAGAGGAACTGCGAGTGAGCAGGGGCAAGTCGATAGTTGATATGTATAAGGAAATATATGCATAGGAGGAACCGCTATGAACGAAGTTCATAATAGGAATCGGTTCCGACGACCTGCCCCGCTCGTGTGAGCGAGAGGGGCGATACATATTGGATAGTTAAATTTGTTAGATGAAGGAGAGATAGATATTATGTTAAAGATGATGAAATATGAATACAGACGTGGAATATTTCCACTTCTGGTGGTTATAATGGCTCTTGCGGCAGCAGAATTGCTGTTCGTGATTGGAATATTTGCAGAAAAAGATCTGCTAACTGGACTTGGTATCACCTTCCTTGTGCTGGGAGGCTGGGCTTCGTTTATGTTCGTCTTGATATATGGTGTGATAATATACAGTCAGGATCTGAAGAACAAGACTGGGTATATGGTGTTTATGACGCCAATTTCAAATTACAAGATTATCGGTGCAAAGCTGCTTTCAATCCTGCTCACCGGTGCGACACTTGTGGCCTTTCTTGGACTGCTTATAGTTGTTGATTATAACCTGCTCAAGTCACATAACGGCGGTGTAGCTGGCGTTGAGCTTGTGCTGGATGATATTCTGGGAACAAGAGGATTGTCAATAGGAAGTGTCATTGCAAATGTTGCAGGGTTCATAGTAGTAGCACTTATTCAATTCTATACAATGATCACCATAGCGTACCTCGCAGTGTCACTGTCTTCCACAGTGCTCCAGAACAAGAAGATAAAGGGCGTTGTCAGCTTTATACTTTTTGTAGCACTCTATGTGCTGGTGAGCTACATAGCATATAAGCTTCCGCACCTTGGGAAGAACGTGCAGGTGGAGACTATGCTTGACGCGATGTATAAGAATATACCGCAGCTTATTCTCTATGTTGTATGCATGATCGGCAGTTATATAGGAAGTGCGACACTGCTTACTAAGAAGATAAGCTTATAGGCGATATGCTGTAATATGAATGCGCGCGTGAAACGACAGGAGATATGAGGATGAGGAATGGTGATGTGATGAAATATTTTAGATACCTGATTACAGGAGTCTGCACAGGAGTCATAGTAGTGCTCCTTGTACCTGTGGCTGTGTGTGGGATCTGTGCATATGGTGTGTGGCGGCTGCTCAATATGGTAACAGGCGGAAATAAAGAGCCGCGCAGGACGATGATAAAGCAGAATTTATAAATGTATATTTTTAATCAACAAGATAACCCGGAGTGAGAAAATGTCTCACTCCGGGTTATTGACGTTTGGGGAGGAATCATGTAGTATTTTCATTAGAGTTAGACAAGACTAACCAAACCTATTTGTCACAAGGAGGTTTTGTATGAGTGAAAATACATGGGAGATCATGAAGGGCATGGAGCTCGGTGACGTGGAACTTCAGATGGCACTTCAATGTGCACCGGTGATAACGGGTGTCAAGGTGTCAAATCTGCTGAACATAGAACTCAGCGGATATCGTCAGATGGTGGAGATACTGAAGGACAGTGATATATGTATGTACACACTGGGAGCAACCTGTGGCAGGGTAAATGTATTTATCTACAATGCGGCAAAGCTCAGGGCATTTGTCCAGAGGGATGATGTGCAAAGACTTATGTCTGAGCTGGGATATGAGGACATGGAGCTTTCTGAGATTCTCGCTGAGTTCCGCGGAAAATATCAGCAGTACTTAAAGAGCAGAGGAAGATTCACCTCGAAGCAACCGGCACAGGAAGATATGGCTTGTGGCGATGGAGCTTCTGGCAAGGAGTGGTTCCCACACGAGATGGGCTTGTTGCTGGGATACCCGCCAGAGGATGTGGAGGGATTTATTCTGCAGAACGGAAGAAATGCACTTTGCTCCGGTTATTGGAAGGTATATGAGGATGCTGAATCAAAGCGGAGAACATTTCATATATTTGAATGTGCGGAAGAGAGACTTATTCAATTTCTTTCAAATGGACTGCATATGAGAGATATCATGGGGATGTACACGGCGAGCAGAAACGCGGCGTAGAAGTATATGGAAAGATGTAGATAAACACAGTTTACAAGGATGTATAGGGTAAATCTCTATAACATATAATTTCATAAGGAGGATTATTATGAGCAAAATTAATATCGTATTCTGGACACAGGGCGGAAATACACAGATGATGGCGGAGGCTATCGCAGACGGCGTGAGAGATGCCGGAAAGGAAGCGGAGGTAGTATTTGTAAGCAGCATCACACCGGATGCACTCAAGGATGAACCAGTATTTGCACTTGGATGCCCGGCTATGGGAGCTGAGGTTCTTGAGGAGGCTGAGATGGAGCCATTCGTTGCTGAGGTAGAGGGATTTGCGGCAGGCAAGAAGATTGCGCTCTTCGGTTCATATGGATGGGGAGATGGCGAGTGGATGCGCGACTGGGAGGCGAGAATGCAGTCAGCAGGCGCAGAACTCGTAGGCGGAGCCGGACTTATGTGCCATGAGACACCTGACGCAGAAGGCCTTGAGGAGTGTAAGGAGCTCGGACGCCAGCTGGCAAATGCCTGATTGACGGACGGCACGGACGATAAAAAATAACCATATATATGCAGTCACGTTCGGCTTCCATTGATTCGACCAGTTACATATGCATGCGGCTACGCAAACGATAAGGGCGTTGTTTGCTTCGCCTTAGCAGGTAACTGATCAAACCAATGGAGCCTTCACTACCGACTGCCATATATATGGTTATTTTTTATCTGCGTGCCTAGTCGTGGGGAAAATCACTTTAGTGTCCTGCGTACTGAGCTTTGTGGGCGCCGTGGTGCTTAATGTGTGCTGTTATGTATGGAGCTATTGTAACATGTTTGTCCATGACATTTCCAACTATGGCGATTCCCTTGCCCATGGTGAAGGCAGCTAGGACTGTGCCGATTCCCAGACCGTAGATATGACCGAGGATAAAACCTGTCATGGCAGCTGTCGTTGCAAGGCAGATCACATCAAACGAAATCTTAATCTTGGAATATTTTGCCGATATAATCTCAGACAGCTCTCTTGGGAAAAGGTCTGTCGGGATGATTGGAAGTCCACATCAGTCGGTCATTTTTTGCGGACAGTTCAATACATGCCTGTCTGTTTCGCTCCCTGCTCCTGCGTTTCGTTTCCGTTCCTTGAACCTTTCTTATCCTTTTTCTGCACTCTGGGCAATACTTTGATATTGCAGAGCGGGGAACATATTCAACACCGCACACCGTACAATTCTTAGGCTTTAACGCCGTCCACCGCTTGGTTGGCGTGATATGTAATTCACCGACAAAGCCGATGAATTTATAATAAATCTTGATTTCCTGTCTTACCGTTCCGTCTGTAAGTTTCTCACGTTCCGAAACAAGTATCTTGTCTATGAGTGCGTTTATGATGGTTGCGTCCAGTTCCTTTAAGCCTTGGTAATTACGGATTAGGGAGAGGAAATCACGGACACCCTGCGACTTCTCATAGCTGTCGTTGAGCGTTTCCGTTACCTCCCTCAATCTTGCTTCGATTTCAAGCTGTTCTTTCTGGTACTTCCCCGACATCATCTCAAAATTCCGCTCCGTAATACGCTCCATCACCTTATCTTCATAGAGTGAGGAAAACAGCCTGTCCAGTTCTGCAAGGCGTTTGTTTAGCTTTCTCTGCTCCTTTTCCAGTGCCCTTGCCCTGCTCTGGTCTGTTTCCGTGAGCCGCTTTTCAATCGCCCTTACCGCCTTTTCATCATTGACCGCCATATCCGCAAATCGGTTGATGTCGGCAAGGACAGCGTTGAATAAATCCCTCGCTTCAATGCTATGTGCGGTACACATAACATTGCCATATCTGCCATAATTATTGCAGGTATATTGTACGCAGTCGATGATGTCGGGGCGTTTCCTCCTGTTGGCACTCGCCGCCCGCATTGCATAGCCGCAGTCCGCACATTTGATAACGCCCGAAAAGATATTCTCAAATCCCCCTGCGTTCTGCTCCCGCCTGCGGCTCGTCATAAGCTGCTGTACGGTATCAAATTCTTCCTGCGTGACTATCCCCTCATGGGTATCGGGTATCACTTCCCATTCTTCGGGCAGCTTAGAGGGGCGTTTCTTGCTTTTCATGTTGGCGGCAATCCGCTTGTAGCCTGCAAGGTTTCCCGCATATATCGGGCTTCTTAAAATTCCCCTTATGCTGTTCTCGCTCCAAATATAACGGTTCTCCTCGTTATCTTCAAAGTGCCGCTCATAGCCTATCGCCCCCTGTGTGACCGCATAAGCGGCAGGGCGTAGGATATGCTGTTTGTTGATGTGCTTACGGATTTTGGCGATTCCGTTGCCCGCTAACGCAAGGTCGAATATCTCCCTTACCACATGGGCAACCTTGTCATCTATCAACAGATGGTTGTGGTCGGCAGGGTCTTTGACATAGCCATAAGGGGCTGTTGTTCCCATGAATTTCCCCTGCTGAAACCTCGCACGGTACGCCGATTTTATCTTGACCGACACATCGGCAGAATACATTTCGTTTAGGATGTTGCGGAAAGGCGTGATGTCCATCGCCGATTTATTGAGCGTGTCCACGCCGTCATTGACCGCTATATACCTCACGTTATGCTCTGGGAAGAAAACTTCCAGATATAACCCACAATCAAGATAGTTTCTCCCCAGACGGGATAAATCTTTCGTAATCACGCAATTTATCAGACCGCTTTCAATGTCTTTTATCATATTCTGGAAACTTGGTCTTTGGAAATTTGTACCAGAGTAACCATCGTCCACATACGTTTTTGCTAAGTGCCATCCCTGCTTTTTCACATAATCCGCAAGGATGGATTTCTGTGTCGCAATGCTCGCACTCTCGTTATCCGTACCATCGTCTTTAGATAAGCGGCAATAAATGCCGACTAAATAGATTTTCTTTTCTTCTTTGATTCCTGCCATACTGTAAAACCTCCGTATCTGTCCTATCTGTTTTCATGTCCCATTGCGTACATTCTAAGCGGACAGCCCCTCATTGTCGAAGGTGTCGCCCTCGGCAATCTTCTTCCGAATATCCTCGGAGATAATCGGGATAAACGCTTCTGTGACTGTCTGTGTGCCGACATATTCACGGCTGATTATCATCTGCACTGGTGCTTTCGGCACGATACGCTTTCTCTTTTTATCTGCTTTCTTATCCTCGCCCATACTTAAATCTTCCTTTCCAGACAGGGCAGGAGAACGTCTGGAAACGCCCCGCCCTGTCAATCAGATACCATCAATCCCCGCTGTTCAATTCTTTCTGTAATGCTTCAAGGAGTGCCGCCGCTTCATCAGCGTTCAACGTGATGCCTTTCCCGCACTTCTCACGGTTCGGGGAAAAGCTGCGGATGTCATATTTCGGCTCTCTCCCGTTCCATGAGATAAGATTGATTTCCTTTGTGTATCCGCTGTCACTCGCAGACAATACGGCGATTTCCTTTACAATCTCATACTGGATTTCTCTCATTCCTTACCTCATTTTCCTTAAAATTCTGTCTTTCTCCTGTTCCAAATTCCTGTATTTACCTCCCGAAAAGAGAAGATTAGCGGCTGTCACGGTTACGTTTCCTCTGCAACTCACGTTCCAAAAGTTTGATGATGGTTTCCTCCATCTGCTTTGGCGTTGTGTTCTTCGGAAAATACTTTTTCAGCTTGCTTGTGTTGATTTTCAAGGTTTCTTTCTGGTTTCCCTTTTCCTCCGTCATAATCGCAAATATCGTATCCATGTCAAGCCGCCCGCTCTGGCTCATGCTTTTCATCCGATGTGCCTGTGAGAGTGAGGGCGTTGCTTCTTCGCTCTCCATCGTGGCAAAGAGGTTTTCCTGCTCGTCTTTCTTTAAAAAGGACAGTTCCACCGCAGGCGTAAGGGCGATTTTCCCCTCGTCCACCATCTGCAAAATCGGCGGTATCAGTTCCGTCAAGCGGATAAAACGCTGCACGGTCATCCTGCCCACGCCGAAGCCCTGTGCCACCTTGTCGTCCGTCCGCAACTTCGTCACAACTTGTGACGAGGTTAAGTCTGTGCGGAAACCCTGCCTTTTCATGGCTTCGGATTTCATCTTGTAGGCAAACGCCCGCTCACTCGGCAGGATATTTTCACGCTGTAAATTACTGTCTACAAGGGTAATGATGGCTCGGTCACGGTCTAAGGGCAGGACAAACGCAGGCACGGTATTTATCCCTGCAAGCTCGGACGCACGGACACGCCGCTGTCCCGCAATCACTTCATAACCGTTCCCGTCCTCTTTCGGGCGTGTGATTATCGGCGTGACAATGCCAAATTCCTTAATGCTTTCCGCTAACTCTGACAGCGTTTCATCCTCCACTACATGAAACGGATTGTCGGGAAACGGGTATAAATCTTTGGTCTTTAACACCTTAAAATCCTGTTTCTTCATTCACTTTTTACCTTTCTCTTGATTTGTTTCTGCCTGTTCTTTGTAATTCTTCCAACACTTCGGGCGGTATCTTTGAGAGCAGCCGCCCCATCTGCTCGTTGGTTCTCTGCAACTCAAATATCTTCTGATTTGCTTTCTGTACCTTTAGTTCCTGCTCGTACTTTTCATCACGCATACGCCCCGCATAGTCCGATTCCTGCCCGATTTGCTCCTTTAGGCTGTCGATATAGGCACTCTGCTTACTGATTTCCTTTGAGAATTTCTCCACGTCTGGGAGCCATGCCGCTATCAGTTCCAGAGCCTTGTCACGCTTCTTCCCTGCGTTAAAGGCGTTGATGTCGGACAGGGCAGACACGATTTCCCCATACTGTTTATCAAGCCTGCCGCCCAATTTATAGAGCCATGTGGGGACGTGTTTCCGCTTGGTTTCCATTGAGGACTGACCTCTTTCAAGCTGATTCCACCGTGAGGACATCCGCTCATGGTAGGCGGTCTGCCACTCGGATAATGATTTCTGGTTGCCTAAAATGGTTTTCGCTGACAGCTTGTTGTCTGGTGTAATCGGCACAAAACAGAGGTGCATATGCGGCGTTCTCTCGTCCATGTGGACGACTGCGGAGAGGATATTTTTCTCCCCGACACGCTCTGAAATGAAATCCAGAGCCATCGTAAAATACGCTTTCTGTTCTTCGGGCGGTAACTGGTTCATAAATTCTGGCGAAGCCGTGATAAGCGTTTCCACCATCATCACGCTGTCTTTCCTCGTCCTGCACCCCGCTTCGGCTACCATGCGGTTAATCTCTTTCTTGTAGGTGTAGCGTGGCGGTTTTACAAGGTGGTAGTTATTTTTAGAGCGTTCCATATCTATATCTGGATTGCTTTTGTAGGCTTCTTTCTTCCGCTCGTTGTGGCGTTCACAAGCCGCAACGCCGCCCGCTTTGCGTTTCTGGAAACGCAGGATTGCGTATGGCATAATCCATCATCTTCCTTTCTTCGGCGGGTAACTGCCCTTTGGGTGACAGCGGTGACAGTGGTGACAGCGATATTGGGATACCCCCCTCGCATGAGCCGTCACCGTCACCCCGACATTCTTTTATCCGAAGCCGCAAGGCGTAGGATAGCAGGGCGACAGCCCTGCTTTAAGGGAGTCCAGAGGGAACGTCTGGCACACGACTTTGCAGGGCAAAGTGTAGTGTGTTACACCCTGTAAACGCAGTCGGAAAAATCGGAGAGATTTTTCTGACCGCAGGGGTGGTTTTACACGCCCGAAAAGGGTGGGTGAATCCCACGCCTGCATTTTGCGTTTGCGGGGTGTTCTCCCGTAGGGATGACAGCGGCGGGGTATCCTAAAATCACTGTCACCACCGTCACCACTGTCACCCACAGGGCAGAACCGTTATTCTTACATGGCTTTAAGCGTCAATGACAGTAACAGAGGGTATCCCAATACCGCTGTCACCACCGTCACCGCTGTCACCCGCCCTCCTTGCAAGGGCAATCTGCCTGCCGTCTTTCCTGCGGCTGTACTGGTAGCAGATACGGTTCTCGCTTAAAAATGTGGTGCGGTATTCATTCAGCCATTTCGTAATCACCGTGGGTACGGTTTCCGTTTCCCCCATAGCGGCTAACAGTTCCGTTGCCGTGCCTGCCCATTCTTCCTTATCCCTCATAAAATCCACCAACCGAAAAAGGACGTCTGGTATCGTTTCTTTCGCAAGCTGCTCCTGTGTTTTCCTCTCCACCAGTTCCCAACTGCAATCACGGAAACGCAGCGTGTATTCCTGATAGGGCGTGTCCCTGCCCGTCACATACAGCTTGGCGGTGTCAGACGCACGTTTCTCCTTTTCCAGAACAAAGGTAGCGTCCGCACTCCCCGTTAAGCCTGTCGTCCCAGACACCTTGTTGAACACGTCGCTGTCGTTCTGCTTTCGGATGTGGTGTACGACAATGACCGCCAGAGAGTGCCTGTCGGCAAAATCTTTGATTAGGGAAATGTCCCCATAGTCGCTTGCATAGGCGTTATCTTTAGATGCGGTTCGGACTTTCTGCAAGGTATCAATCACAATGAGCCTACTGTCTGGATAGTCTTTCAAATAATCTTCCAACTGCACGATAAGACCGTCTGACAGCTTGCAGCTTGCCACGGCAAAGTGAAGCCGCCCGCTCGCTTCGTCCGTCAAGCGGAATAACCTGTCCTGTATGCGGCAGAACGTGTCCTCAAGGCAGAGGTAAAGCACGTCGCCCTCCATTGTCGGCATGTCCCATAAAGGGATTCCCTGCGACACGCATAAGCATAGCTTCAGCATGAGCCAGCTCTTGCCTATCTTCTGTGAGCCGCAGAACAGCGACAAGCCTGTTGGGATAAGGCTGTCCACCACAAAGGACGGCTTCTCAAGCGGCTCATAAAGGAGCGTTTCGGCGTTGACTGTCTGTAACTTCTGCATGGCTTTCCTCCTTTCGGGCGGTGTCTTTGTTTTCGTTGCACATAGGCGTTGACCTCCTTAAAAATAGATTTACTCCCATGAAAAAATGAGAGTATGTAATGCCGCCAATCCCACACAAATAAAAAACAGATTTCTTTTTCGGGCGGTGTCGGTCACGGTTGGAGATACTTCCTCATTTCCGCCTTTACTTTCTCCTTTGCAATCGCAACAGATTTCTGTATTGCTGAAGCGGTGCAATGCTCCATAGCGGCGATTTGGTAAAAATTGAACTCATACTCGTAGTAGAGCAGGAAACGCCGCCTTTGTATCTCTGGCAGGCTCCCAACCGCCTTACAGAGCGTTTCATTCCGTTCTTCTTCAATCATGCGTTCATCAAGGCTCTTAGGCACACGCAACGCCCGTCTGTAAAGGGTTTCGTCCCATACCTCATTAAACTCCCTGTGCCGCTCGTCCCATTGGAGAAGATTCCTGTTCCTGCGCTCCATCTGCCGAAACTCCATAAAGAACTGTTCCGACACTTCCAACTCGTGGGATTTGCCTTGCCCGTCCTTAAAGCTGATAAAATACCTTGTGCCGCTTTCTGCGGATTCCTCCCGAAGCGTGTACGCCTTAGCCTGATATGCCATCCCGTTCTCCTCCTGCCAAAAAATAAGCGGGGAGATTCCACTCCCCACCCAGTAGCCCGCAGGATAATGGGATGTATTAGACGTTTATAAAATTTTCCGAAGCTTCTTCCGCAGATGGTCTAACCTCGCATAGATAGCACCAGTCGTCAAATGCACAAGCGGGGCAATCTCCTTTGTGGAATATCCCTGCATTTTCAGCAGAACGATTTTCAAGGTACGCCCGTCCACCGTGACTAATACTTGATAGAGATTTTCGCTCTCAATCTCGTCCAGTAACTCCTCAACCGTACCCACTTCTGCCTGCCGCTCCCTGTCTGCCATGTCCTCAAGGTATTCCGCAACGTCATTCGTCCATCGGTAAAACCGCCTGTTGGAATTGAAGTCTGCCCTGTCCGCTATTCGTATCTGCTCAATGGTCGTTTCATCAACGCCATACTCACGCAGCAACTTTTCCTCCGCTTCTTTCCAGATACGCCATTTCCTGTCCTCCCGTCCGTGGTTGTATGCCATTCTTATTTCCTCCAATCAGAATTGATTGAGAGGGCAGAGAAAAGCCCCCTCATTTTCCCAAAGGAAAAAACAAGGGGGCTGAACGCCTTAAATTTTAATTTTCTATTATCTTTCTTAGTTTTATTAGGATTCTGGCTTTGCGTTTGTTCACAACGCTCTGGGTCAATCCTAACCGCAATCCAACCTCACGCTCGGTAAGACCGTCAAAGAAGATGGCATGAATCAATGCCTGTTCACTCTCCGACAACAAATGCAGGGCGGCTTTCAGCCTGTCCACCATAACCGCATTGACAACGGTTTCCGCAATGTCCGCCGCTTCATCAGCGATGAAGTCCAGAGGATTGCCCTCGCTGTCTATAAATCCATCCAGAGAAAGCAGGCTGTTCTTCGCATCTAATTTTTGCAGATAACGCCACCGTTCTTTATCACGGTAGAAGTCCGTATATTGCTCCCTCACAACTTCAAGCAAACAGCCCTGTACAGGGATAAACAGCTTGTCCATGTAGGTCTGGTCGGCGTTCCTGCGGCGGCAGAAATCTGTATAGGACAGTTCCACATAGCCGCCGCTTTCTTTGATATATACCTTTCTTGGTGCGTATTTCACCGTATTGTCCTCCAATCTGAATTTTTGAAATGTAAAAAATCCAGATGGAGAGGCGGAGAACGACACCGCATATCAGAAACAGCCCTACGGCACTTTCCAACAAAAATCGACAAAAGAAAAACCGCAAAGGCTCTGTGACCTTTACGGTTATAGGAAATAGTAATTCTATTGTATGGAGATTGTACTTCTACTTTCAAGGTGAGAAGTACCGTTGCACTGGCAGAAATTTTTTTAACTGGTTTCCTGCCGTTCTCTGATATGCTATGTATTGATAAATTTTGCTTCGTATGAGCAGATAGATAACTGCCCGAAAAAAGGACATAAAAAAATCCCTCCAAATTTAAAAACAAATTCAGAGGGTAATTTAGGGTATAACAAAATAACCCACCCGAATATCGTTTTTTTTATTTGGTGAGTTTGTTCTTTCAAATACGAAACAAAAAGAGCCGATGATTCGTGAATTGTTCCACAATTTCATCGGCTCTGCGTCTTAAGCGTCTGGCTCTTTGATGACAGTTATCTTCAAGTTGTCAACTTTAATCAATCTTTCTTGTCTGCATTTTGGACAATAAAGGGGATAATTCTCCAAAACAGTGTCCTTCCTAATTTTATTACGGGTTTTGCTCCCACAAACAGGACACAATATCCATTCGCATTTCATCATAATTAGTCTCTAATCCTTTCAAATCTCATTTTATATGACTTTTGCAAGCTGTTAAGCTAACTTGTGGAACATATGCCGAACCTTATCTATACGGCTATTCGGGCGGCGGGGTTGGCAAATAAATTTACCAATAGCTGGCTGGTATCCTTTTAACTCTGTCAAGCAGACTCCCTGCCCATTTGTGAAATAAGTTAAATCGTTCCTGTATTCTTGAATACATCTAGCAGGGATTTCTCCTTTCAGAATGACCTCGTCATTCTTTATCTGAGTACTTACAATATCTGCACAATACCTTGGAGCATCATGATACGCCCGTGAGAGATATTCCTGCGGTGCATAAATTTCAAAGTGGAGATATGGCTCTAATAGTTCTGTCCCTGCTTTTTTTAAAGCCTGCTCCAATACGATAGGGGAAAGCAGCCGAAAGTCTGCGGGGGTACTTACAGGACTATAATACAATCCATATTCAAAACAGATTTTACAGTCTGTCACTTTCCATCCATACAGCCCCTGCTCGCAGCCATAAAGAACCCCCTCCATAACCGCATTTTGGAACGATTGATTTAAATATCCAAGTGAAACTCTGCTTTCATACTGCACTCCGCTTCCAATAGGGAGCGGCTCTATGGACAACCCGACAGAAGCCCAGAAAGGATTTGGCGGGACTTCTATGTGGATGGTATATTCTGCTTTTCTAAGCGGTCTTTCCATATATATAACAGTAGGCTCTTTTATTTCTGCCTCCACATGATATTTTTCCTCAAGAATGGCACAAATGACTTCCATCTGCACATTCCCCAAAAAAGAAAGTATAATCTCATGCGTTGTAGTATCCACATAATATTTTAAAAGAGGGTCGCCATCTGAAATTTCTGTAAGTGCCCCAAGCAATATTTCCCGCTGTTCAGGTTTCTTTACTGCAATCGTTGTTTGGAGCATAGGGAGAGGATTTTCAATAAATTTTCTCTGCGGCAACAGCATTTCGTTCCCCAAAATACTGTTTAGCTGCAAAACATCATTTGGTAAAATTACAATATCACCAGAGCAGGCTGTATCGGATGGATATAATTCACCGTTTGTCGGAACACACATCTCTGTGATTTTTATTTTCTCTTTTTCAGATATTCTAATAACATCCCTCAAATGCAATGTTCCGCTATATATACGCACATAAACAAAACGCCGCCTTTTCTCTGAATATTCAATCTTAAAAACCTGCCCGCATAATTCAGATTGACCTTCAGGCGTTGATGAATAAAATTTACTGGCAATCACTTCTATAAGCTGCCGAATCCCCAGATTGTTTTTAGCGCTTCCGTGATAAACGGGAAATAACGTTCCGTTTTGGAATCTCCTGTTTTCTTCCTGTTCCAGTTCTGACATTTTAAACGGTTTCCCTGACATATATTTCTCTAATAGTTCATCGTTTCCCATAATTACCGCATCCCACTGTTCCATATCGTCATTGTCCGTTACATTTATATGGGGATGCTGCCCAACCTTTTGCTTCACTATAATTTCCGAAGAAAGCTTTGCTTTCATTTCCCGATATACCATTGGCAAATCAATCCCCTCTTGGTCAATTTTATTGATGAAAAAGATTGTCGGAATCTTCATTGTCTGTAGTGCATGAAACAGTATACGGGTCTGTGCCTGTATGCCATCCTTTGCAGAAACTAATAATACTGCTCCGTCTAAAACGGATAAAGAACGGTATACTTCCGCCAAAAAATCCATATGGCCTGGCGTATCTATAATGTTGACTTTTACATCCTCCCACTGAAAAGATGTCACTGCTGTCTGGATAGTGATTCCCCTTTGACGCTCCAAATTCATTGTATCTGTCCTTGTTGTGCCTTCATCTACGCTCCCTAGTTCTGCAATTGCACCACTGGTATACAATAAACTTTCCGTTAATGTTGTCTTTCCTGCGTCAACGTGAGCCAGAATGCCTAAGTTAATTATTTTCATGTGATTTTCCTCCTATCAACACCCAAAAAAGGGCATAAAAATACCCAGTGATAAATACTCCTATCACTGGGTAAATAACTCCAATAGCCCCAAAACACTTATATGTTTTCGGGCATATAAAATTACATGATAAAAGCATTCTTAAACTGGGTACAAAAAACCAAGCCCCATATTAAAAGTGAAACGGGACTGCTACTTTTTGTTCCCACTATCAAATTGACAGTTTATTTAAGAATACCTTGCCGCATATTTATTAACTCCTTGTATAATACTGAATCTAATTATATTCCTTAACCCTTTATTTGTCAAGCTGACAAACTAAAGCAGAAAAAGCGGCAGGATTTCCCCCTGCCACTAATCATCTGTTTATGCAAAAATAATTTCCTTTTCCACAATCTCCCTCGCACAAGCCCTTATGTTATTGAGGCATCCTGTCCATTCTAAGGCGTTTTCTGCCTTTAGCCGTTATGCCCTGTGCCTGTTTCATACCCTCTATGAGCCTTTCAAAGCGTTCCTGTGCCTGTCTGTTGATGTCGGCAAGGTAGGCGTTTAGCCTGCCGCTTGTAAGAAGATTGGCGTATGTAACTTTACAGTACTGTTTTAGATAATCTAAATGCCGTTGCCCCCAGATGCCTATTGCCTGTTCTTCTTCGGCGGGTACAGTTAAGCACGGTATCAAATAATCCCCTTGCCTTTCGTATTTGCCGCCCAGTTCCTCAAATAATGATTTTGCCATTGTCTGTTACCTCCACATTCTTTTTTATTTTGAATGTCCGCAAAATCCGTCCTACATCTGTTGGACAGTGCGATTCCGATACATATCAAAATGTAACTTATCACAAAGTAAAGGATTCTCCATGGGAGGGCAGTTGGCAAAGCCCCGATCCACATCTCATGGATATCCAGCATCTTGCCAAATACGAAACCAACTATGAAACTGCACAGATACTGGGGGACAAATTTCCTTCTCATGATCATGAGAGTGAGAATAAGTACGCCCTGAAATATGTATGTCCAGGTTCCGAGAGTCAGTCTTGGAAGAACCAGCGAGAATGCGTATGGCACGCTGGATATTGCCGATATTCCCGCTGCAGAATAGAGCATGAGAACCACTCCGAAACTGTTGATGGTGACTGCTGTTATCAGGGCGATCTCGCCCCACATGTTATGCAGATGTGCATTTCCTGATTGAGTATTCATTTTCTGCTTTTCCTCATTTCTTTCATTAATGTGTTTTATAACATAGCCTTTGATTTCCCCGGCATCAGGGGAGCTTTAATTGTCTAAGACTTCATATATATATCCCTGCGATTTTTGATTGTAGCACCGACAACACCACATAACAAATAAATAGTTTTTATGGTTTGATAGATTTTGTCTATAAAAAATATTCGGATTGTATTAAAATATGAATAGGATCATGTATAAATAATGAAAAGGGGGAGTTATAAGTGAACCTGTCATATATTAGATATTTTGTTGAACTGGCCCATGTTCAGCATTACACAAATGCAGCCAGAAATCTGAATATAACGCAGCCAAGCCTCAGTCACGCAATATCCCAGCTTGAGGAAGAACTTGGGGTAATGCTTTTTGAAAAGAATGGGCGCAATACGGAGCTCACTGCATTTGGCAGAGAATTCCTTGCATGTGCAGAGCGTTCGCTTGGCACTCTTGATGCGGGGGTAGAGTCCATACAAAAGGAGGCTGCCGGGGATGGCGTGATACGGCTTGGTCTCATAAGACCTCTTGGAATGGAATTTGTACCGCGTCTGGCAGCGGAGTATTTGAAGAAAGCTGAAAACAGAAATGTGTCGTTTACATTTCATACAGGGACCACAGGGCAATTGCTTGATGATCTCGCAGCCAGAAAATATGACATGGTTTTCTGTTCGAGACCGCCTGAGACGATGGGATTTTCCGCCATTCCAGTTGGCAGACAGGATCTTGTTGTCATAGCACCGTCGGGACACCCTTTGGCAGACAGGGATTCGGTGACAGTTGAGGATACACTGGGATATAAACATGTATATTTTTCGAAGGAATCTGGAATGAGAAGTCTTGTGGATGAGATGTTTGAAGGGCTTGGCAAAGCTCCTGAGATAGCATGCGAAACGGAGGAGGATGAGGTCATAGCCGGACTTGTGGCAGCAGGGTTTGGAATAGCGGTAGTCCCTTACATGGATATGCTCAAAAGGCTTGATGTGAAGGTTCTTAGTATAAAACATCAGCCGGTTGACAGGCTTTACTATGTTGTTCATGACAGCCGGACATATATGTCTCCTGCGGCGACAAAATTCCATAAATATGTGTTATCTAGTAATTGACAAATTAAGGTATGATATATAGAATGATTCTCATATGAACTTATAAAATTGAGAAAATGTTGCACAAATCAAATTGTACAATTACTACAATAAATCGCCAGGAAGTTTAAGGGGGCGCATAGTTAGTGGATAGGACTGCTGTATTTAATATAGCATTTGAAATGTGGGGAATATTAATCTGTCTGTTTGCATTTGTGGTTATATTCCTTCAGAAGAATAATAATAGAGATAAAAAGAATGTGAGTCTATGTATGGAGGCTGCATGTATCATCCTGCTGGCTGCAGATATGTTGTCATGGTATTATCAGGGAAAAACAGGACAGACAGCCTATTACATGCTGAAGATAAGCAATTTTGCCGTGTTCTTTATCAACTATTTATATATGACTCTGTTTACGTTTTATCTTCTTGTCATTCTCAACAGAGGAGAGACGAAGATGCCAGCGAAAGCAAGGGGCGTGGTAGTTCTGAGTGCTGCTGGGATAGTCCTGCTCATTATATCCCAGTTCAGTGACAAGCTGTTCTATTATATAGATGATAATAACTTCTATAACAGGAGCAGCGGTTATCTGTTGTCGCAGCTTATTGCAGCAGCAGGACTTGTTCTAAGTTTTTCGATACTTTTGCAGTATAAAAAAAGACTGGAAAAAAGAGTTTTCTGGTCAAGTGTTTTGTATTTTATCCTGCCATGTATATCCACGGTTGTTGTCATATTCTATTATGGGATTTCATTCCAGACAATATCTGTGGTTGCTTCTACACAGATCATGTTTGCAGTTGATATGGTCGAGATGGACAGATCACTTGCGAGATCCAGACAGGAGGTTGAGCGTACAAAGTACGAGGCTGAGCATGATCTTCTGACCGGCATGTACAACAAGACAGCCGGAATGCAGAGGATAAGAGAGTATATAGATAACATGACTGACGAAGATAGTGCTTCTCTTGTATTTGTGGATATAGATGATTTCAAGAGTGTAAATGATACATATGGTCACGCAGTTGGTGATTACTGGATTGAGAAGGTGGCAAAGTTTCTCCGGAGTGACTGCTATGAAGAGGACGTTGCCTGCAGGTATGGTGGAGACGAGTATGTTGTGCTTCACAAGGGCTTATCGGATATATCTGTTCTGGAGTCAAAGGTGATAAGATTTGCCAGAAAACTTCAGCGCAAGACAATGGAGAGAGGGCAGAATGTCCATTGCAGTGCTGGTATATGTCAGATCAATGGTTCAGGATTCAGCACAGAAGAGTGTATGAATGTCGCGGACACTGCGCTGTATGAAGCAAAAAAGAAGGGCAAGAATGTCAGCGTGATCCACAGCATCAACAGGGATGGTACGGACAGAGTGACCGTACTTGACAAGATAGAGTCTGATATAAAAAAGGCTCAATCCAGGGTAGAGGCAAGGATCGCATATATGTATACTGATATTATATATGTTAATTATGAGAACGATAAATACCGTGTTATAAAAGGCGATTCTGAGCTGAACAATGCTGTATCTTGTGCGAATAACTACGATGAAGTAATTGGATTGATAAGTAACCGGTTTGACTCTGATCGGTCAAGAAAAATAGTCAGAGATTTTCTCAGCCGTGAGCGCATGGAGAGTTACACAGGCGGCAATACGGAATATCAGACAGAAAATTTCCTCAGAGGGGTTTTGTCAGTCAGCTGTGCAAACAACCATGGGGGTGCAAGCCTTATACATGCTATCCCAGTGGAAGAGGATGGTGACAGAGGCTACTTTGTGGTCGTACAGGATCTTGACATATATGCTGGTTGAAGTATAAAATCATACATAATAATTTTAACGAAAACAAGTTGGTGGATTTTTCCGGATCAGGTCATCTTTTCGCCCCACAACCGCAAGGTTGTGGGGCTTTATTTATGCCATCCGGGGACGGAGGTTTTATGAACGAGAATTTTATGAAAGAAAAGCCGGTGTTCCCACTTTTGATGTCCATGGCACTGCCTATGGTTATATCGATGATGGTGAATGCTTTGTACAATATAGTTGACAGTTTCTTTGTGGCGAAGATAAGTGAGGATGCGATGACAGCACTTTCGTATGTATTTCCACTGCAGAATTTTGTAAATGCTGTGGCGATCGGATTTGGTGTTGGAATAAACGCGGTGATAGCCATATATCTTGGAGCCAAGGACAATGAGCGGGCAGATCGTGCAGCTAGTTGGGGGATGTTTCTTGCTGTTATACAGGGAATAGTGATGACAGTCGTGTGTATTGCCATCATTCCATCGTTTCTCAGAGCCTTCAAGGCAAGTGGAGACGTCCTTGACCTTGGCTGTCGTTATGCAGACATTGTATTTGGATTTTCTATAATTATTTCGGTTGATCTTGCATTTGAGAAGGTGTTCCAGTCGGTTGGACGCATGATAGTTACAATGGTTGGACTGATGGGCGGCTGCATTGTGAATATAGTGCTTGATCCGCTGCTGATATTCGGTGTGGGACCATTTCCTGAAATGGGTATAGAAGGCGCTGCACTGGCAACTGGCCTGGGACAGGTGTTTACACTGATCATTTATTTTATTGTGTACTTTGGAAGACCGATAAATGTGAAGTTCGGCATAAGGCATTTGCATGAGGGCGGTCTGATGGTGAAGAAGCTGTATGCCATAGGCATACCTGCTATACTCAATATGGCACTGCCTTCTCTGCTCACAAGCGCACTCAACGCCATACTCAGCATGTATTCGGCAACTTATGTCATGATCCTGGGCGTGTACTACAAGCTTCAGACCTTCCTGTATATGCCGGCAAATGGAATCATTCAGGGAATGCGTCCTATCATAGGCTATAACTATGGTGCCGGAGAGCATGCAAGAGTGAAGAAGATATTCAACATAACGCTTGCATTAAATGTTGGAATCATGCTGGCTGGAACAGTTGTGTGCCTGCTTATCCCGGAAAGGCTTATAGGTATGTTCACAGAGAATGTGTCTACAATAAATGCGGGTGGAACAGCACTGCGCATCATATGCGCCGGATTTGTAGTGTCGGCTGTGTCGGTAACTGCATCTGGAGCACTTGAGGGATTGGGAAAGGGCACTCCGTCCCTGCTCATATCCCTGCTCAGATATGTGGTTGTCATAATCCCGGCTGCATGGATACTATCAAAACTTTGTGGTTTCGGACCTGCTGGTGTGTGGAATGCGTTCTGGGTAGCAGAGCTTATAACGGCGGTGTGTGCGGCGTTTATATATAGAGGGGCTGTGAGATGAGAATTTATACCTTTGAATGAGATGGCGGCATTGCCCAATAATATGCAGTATGTTAGAATGATCGTGGTTATCCTATAGAAATAGTAGGATAATTATGGCTGTTTTGTCTGCGTGGCAATAAGCCCCAAGTTTGCGCTGTGCTGATTTAGAGCTATTGTAATAAGTGAATTTGGAGACCGCCGCGCTGACTTTAGAGAAAGGAAAAATCGTGGGAAATATATTCAGAAAAGCATTTGTCAAATCAATCCCTATCATGTGTAGCTATTTGTTCGTCAGCATGGCATATGGGATCATGATGGAGAATGCCGGATTCAAATGGTATTATTCACTGCTGGTCAGCCTGACGGTGTACACAGGAGCGTACCAGTTTGTGCTTGTGACGTTGCTTTCAAGCGGAGCATCCATACTCACCATGGCACTCACTGCATTTTTGATGAATAGCAGGCAGAGCTTCTATGCACTGACATTTGTGGATGAATTCAACCGTATGGGAAAGCGGAAATTATATATGATACATACAATGACGGATGAGACTTATGCTGTGAACTGCACTCTGCCGGACACCGGTAAGGAGAAACAGAGCATCATGTTCTGGGTGGCTTTTTTGTCGAGGTGTTACTGGATGGTCGGTGCGGTTGCCGGGGGAATCCTGGGGCAGATCATTCCGTTTGATATGACGGGGATTGATTTCTGTATGACGGCGCTGTTTGTCATCATATTTATCAATCAGTGGGAGAAGGCGGAGAGCCATATCCCGGCGATTGCAGGAATTGTGATAGCGGCAGTGTGTCTGCTGGTAGTTGGACCGCAGTATTTCCTTTTGCCATCACTGATCATAGCGTCAGCGGTGCTTGTGGTGTGGAATACGAGGAGAAAGTAGGAATATGCTATGAATACAAGATACATATTAATAGGAATTGCGGTGTCGGCAGTTGTAACATTTGCACTGAGGGCACTTCCATTTGTCATATTTAATGGAAAAAGACAGATGCCGGAGATGCTGGTAAAGCTTGGGAAGGTGCTTCCGGCGACCATCATGGCGGTGCTCATAGTGTACTGTATGAAGGGGACGGTGACGGCTCCAGTGGCAACTGGAATACCAAGTCTCGTTGGCGTCCTGGTGACAGGCGGGACATATAAATGGAGACACAATACGCTTCTGAGTATCTTGCTGGGGACTGTGAGTTATATGATTACGCTGCGCATAATGTAGATAATCATTTTTGGTTGATTGTTTTTAGCAGTAATCTCTGCAATCGGATTGCGGATAATTTGTACGCATAATCCCACTATTGAATGAACGTGCATAATTTGTTAGAATAGCTGTGTGTTTATCGACTTAAGCACATATTATAATATGAAGATATCATCGCGGCAGATTTTGTCTGAGCAGGTGATATTGGGAGATATTATTAGAAAGGATCTGAATAAGTAATGGATAGATCAGATAAACAGAGAATTGAGGGGATCGTGCAGAGGATACTGGATGATTTCGGCGATGACAGAGCCATCAACAAGACGGATCTGTGCAACGAGCCGGATAAGACAGCCATTATCGATGTGATCGACAAACTCATGAAGATTCTGTATCCGGGTTATTACAGCGACAAGCTGTATAAGATATACAGCTTGAAGAATAACATGTCTGTTATCATAGAGGATGTAATATTCCATCTGAAGAAACAGATCATGATAGTTCTCAGGTATTGCAAAAAGTTTCCTGAGCTCACAGATGCTGACCTTGAGGATAAGGCGATGGATATAACATATGAATTCATGGACAAGATACCTCAGATAAGAGACTATCTTGAGACTGATATCCAGGCGGCATTTGACGGAGATCCTGCTGCGGGCAGCAAGGATGAGGTCATACTTTCATACCCTGGACTGTATGCCATATCTGTATACCGTATGGCACATGAGCTTTGTCTGCTGGATGTGCCGATGATACCAAGGATCATGACTGAGCACGCCCACAGCGTGACCGGAATAGATATTCATCCGGGCGCCACCATAGGAAAGTATTTCTTTATTGACCATGGTACGGGAATCGTTATCGGCGAGACGACTATTATCGGCGAGCATGTGAAGATATATCAGGGCGTGACACTTGGAGGACTCTCTACACAGGGAGGTCAGAAGCTCAAGGGGGCCAAGAGGCATCCAACCATCGGTGACAATGTAACCATCTATTCAGGCGCGTCCATCCTTGGAGGCGAGACTATCATCGAGGACAACGTTGTTGTGGGTGGTAATACATTTATCACCAACTCAGTAGAGAAGGATACAAGGGTTACTGCCAAGAAGCAGGAGCTTCAGTATAAAAATAATTAGAGGACATACAAATGAGTGACATACGAAAGATAGCGGTTCTGACCAGCGGAGGAGATGCTCCGGGCATGAATTCAGCTGTTAGGGCTGTGGTTGTATCGGCCATCAACAGTGGAATAGAGATAGTCGGAGTGATGCGTGGTTACGAGGGACTTATCGACTGGGAGACACAGCCGCTCGGCCTGGCGGACGTCAGGAACATAAACAATCAGGGTGGAACGATACTTTTCACCAGCAGAAGCGAGAGATTCCTTCAGAAAGAATACCGCGAGCAGGCGGCAAAGAATCTGAGAGATCACGATATAGATGCGCTTGTTGCCATCGGTGGGGATGGAACACTCCGTGGAGCCATAGCATTTCAGAATGAGGGTATCAATACCATCTGCATCCCTGGAACAATAGACAGAGATGTTGCATGTTCTGAGTATACGCTGGGATTTGACACAGCGGCGAATACAGCCATGGAGGCCATTGACAGGATAAGAGATTCATCGGTTTCCCACGGACGATGCAGCGTCGTGGAGGTCATGGGACGAAAGAGAGGCTATATAGCGCTCTGGGCAGGCATGGCGACATCAGCTGATGCCATCATAATTCCTGAAAAATGGGATGGTGACTATGACAGTATCATAGACACGATAAAGGCAAAGCATGCTGACGGAAGGAACAGCTATCTGGTGGTTGTGGCCGAGGGTGTTACAGATGCTCCAGAGCTTGCACAGATGATTCTTGATAAGACTGGTATAGAGTCGAGGGTATCGGTGCTTGGCTATATACAGAGAGGCGGACAGCCAACGGCAAAGGACAGGATGTATGGCTCACTCATGGGTGCGTATGCCGTTGATGTACTCAAGAAGAACAAGGCAAATCGTATGATAGCTATCAAGAACGATATACTTATAGACTATGATATAAAAGAGGCAATTGATATACAGAACAATCAGATCGATTCCTTCCAGTATGAGCTGAGTAAGCTGCTGGCCGAGTAATCGGTGAGGCTGGCAGTGGGTAAAAAATAAGCTGACTGATTATAAAGAGATATATAAATGACAGGTATAAAAGATACAATATAAAGGAGAAGGTTATGAAACAGGTAATATTAACAGGCGACCGTCCTACGGGCCGTCTTCATGTGGGACATTATGTAGGATCACTTAAGAGAAGAGTCGATCTTCAGAATTCAGGAAAGTATGATGAGATTTACATCATGGTGGCTGATGCGCAGGCGCTTACAGACAACGCAGAGCATCCTGAGAAGGTCAGACAGAATATTATGCAGGTTGCTTTGGATTATCTTGCCTGTGGCATAGATCCAGAGAAGTCTACTATATTCATCCAGTCAATGGTACCAGAGCTCACAGAGCTCACATTCTACTATATGAACCTTGTAACAGTGGCAAGAGTCCAGAGAAATCCTACCGTTAAGGCAGAGATCAAGATGAGAAACTTCGAGGCAAGTATCCCTGTTGGATTCTTCTGTTATCCTATCAGCCAGGCTGCAGATATCACAGCATTCAAGGCCACAGAGGTTCCTGTTGGAGAGGATCAGATGCCTATGATCGAGCAGTGTAAGGAGATCGTTCACAAGTTCAATTCGGTATACGGTGAGACACTTGTTGATCCAAAGATCGTTCTTCCTGACAATGAGGCATGTCTCAGACTTCCAGGTACAGATGGTAAGGCCAAGATGAGTAAGTCACTTGGAAACTGTATCTACCTGTCAGAGGATCCTGCAGATATCAAGAAGAAGGTTATGTCCATGTACACAGATCCAAACCACATCCGTGTAGAGGATCCTGGTCAGATCGAGGGCAATTCAGTATTTACATATCTTGATGCATTCAGCAAGCCAGAGTACTTTGAGGAGTTCCTTCCAGACTACAGTGGTATGGATGAACTCAAGGAGCACTACACCAGAGGTGGCCTCGGTGATGTAAAGGTCAAGAAGTTCCTGAACAATGTTCTTCAGGCTGAGCTTGCACCTATCAGAGAGCGTCGTCAGATGTGGGAGAAGAGACCACAGGATGTATATGACATCTTAAAGAGTGGCAGCGAGGTTGCCAGAGCAAAGGCAGCAGAGACACTTGCAGATGTGCGCCGTGCGATGAAGATAGATTACTTCGAGAACGACAATCTGTTCAAGTA
This sequence comes from Coprococcus sp. AM14-16, assembly GCF_003434675.1. Classification (NCBI taxonomy): domain Bacteria; kingdom Bacillati; phylum Bacillota; class Clostridia; order Lachnospirales; family Lachnospiraceae; genus Coprococcus; species Coprococcus sp. AM14-16. Next base: position 175,229 of record NZ_QTLL01000003.1, on the reverse strand, counting down.
AGAAATAATATAACTTTTAGCTGAATTATATATGAAAAGAGGATAAAATTCTCGTCAAATGTCCTGAAAAGTGATATTTGGGACAAAGCAAGGGAATTTTATCCTTTTTTTCATGCAAATAATCATTTTAGAGATATTTTTGTGCTACAACCTCACCACAACGGCTTCATACGGATACTACCTGAGGCGTTAATTATATAAACAATCCGGATTTCTCCTTGCTGTGCTCAAGCTTGTCAAGAAGCTTTGCACAAGGCTTGGCGAGCAGCAGTCCGATGACCGCGGATATCGCAACATATATCAGCAGGGTGGCAAGACATTTGCCGTAGGTGTGCTGATACATTCCGGCGACACATTCCCTGAGGGCGTTCATGCAGTATGAGAACGGCATGAATTTGTACAGGTACTGGTAGACTGATGGAAGAACTTCCACAGGGAAAGTTCCACCTGCTCCGGCAACCTGTATAACCATGATGACAACTGCGATGGCCTCACCGATATTGCCAAATGCTGCGGTTAGAGAGTAGATCAGGAATGTAAATACAAAGCTCGTCATCATGGCGGCCAGAGTAAATGCTATCGGGTGCCTGCACTGTATTCCCACGTAGAACAGATCACCCATCACGGTTATGATGGTCTGAACCTGTCCGATGACGAAGAAGTTCAGATACCTTCCGAAGAACTTCTGGTAAGGCTTCACACCCTCAAGCTCCTCATTGTCCTTGATCTTAACGTGTATGAGCGCCACAAGTATGAGAGCACCGACCCACAGGGCAAGTACTGTGTAGAATGGTGCCATGGCTGATCCATAGTTTGATATCTCATATACAGCAACTGTGTTCATCTGTACCGGTGATGCGATGAAATTCACGATCACCTGAGAATTATCCTTTATGGCATTTATGAAATCCTGATAGCTGCTGTTAGACGTGATCGTCTGTATGTCGGTTTTGATCTTGTCTATGCTGTCCTTGAGATCCTTCAGACATTTGATCGTTCCTGCTATGTCTGAGGTTCCATCCTTCAGAATGTCCTGATACTCGGTCAGGGATTTGCTGATGTCGTTGAAGTTTCCCGGAACATTTGCCAGTACATTCTGCGCCTGAGTTAGCGATGACTGGATATTCTCTAACGAAGATTTCAGCTCAGGTGAAAGCTCGTTATTTATGAGATCCTTCACCGAAGCAATGTCATTTGTACACTTCTTTATGTCGGACGATACCGCTTTTTTCAGTGATGCAAATTCTTCGTCCGACAGGCTTGTGTCGGATACAAGCTTTGCTAAGTCTTCGTTCAGATTTTCAAACTGAAGTTTGGCATCTGATACTATAGGTGACTGGGATTCGATCAATCGGTTTATGGTGTCCAGAACATTAGTGCCTAGAGAACCGTTGAGGTCAGTTTCGATTGACACTGATCCGATATCGTGGGTCCTTGAGAGGCTGTCCACGGTTTTATCAAGCTCTGTGAGCCTGTCAGAGATCATGTCGAGACCTGTGTTCAGCAGTGATATCGAGGTGTCTGCAACGTCGCTGCTTATGCCTGCGCTGTCACTCAGATTTCCAAGACTGCTTGAGCCACTCTGTGCCATGCTGTCTATGCTTGGAAACAGAAGTTGAGTGGTATCGATGGCATCTGATGCAGACTCTGTGAGCAGTGAGAATGTATTCAGCATATAGACGTAATTGTCAAGCGTGGATGAGATCTGTACCAGCTTGCTCTCAAGACCGGCAACGAGGTCTGAACCGTCTATGTTATTTCCAGAAATGAAATCTCCGGCATTTGCAAATACCTCGGTCAGCGTGCTTATGATCCTGGTGTTTATCTCGTTCTGGACGGTCGTCTTGACCTTGCCGGTTATCTTGGTGGCAATGGCGTTCTTCTTGCTGTTCTCGTAGTATTCGATATTTGGATTGACGATGTTGCCATTTAGTATACTGAGCATGTTCGCCGTGAAGTCCTTTGGTATGATTATTCCGGCATAACATTCCCCGCTGGCGATGAGTTCAAGTGCCTCATCTTTATTATCGGCAAATGTCCAGTCGATAGTGTTGTTGTTTTCAAGACTTTCGATTACCATGTCTCCGATGGTCAGATTTATTCCGCTCATCTCGATTCCCTCATCCTCAGAGTAGACGGAGATCTTCATGAGTGAGGTGGCGGACTCTCCATACGGATCCCAGTTTGACAGGATGTTGAACCACGCATACAGAGAAGGGATTATACACAGACCCATGACTATGGACAGTGCGACAACATTTGTGGTGATCCTGCGCAGATCAGATATGTATACACGCCAAATGTTTTTCATGATAATTCCTCCTTGTCAGCTTCTGTGTTTTCTGTGGCTTCATCCTGTTCATCCGTCTGAACCGAGTCGCCATGTTCATCTGTCTGAACTGTCTCGTTTTGCTCATCAGACTGCACAGACACACTCTGATCATTCTGCACAGCCTCAGCCATCTCAGCCACCTTGTCCTGCACGGCGGTGATCTGTGTCTGAATGTCTGTTTTTACATTTGTTATTATGTCGTCCAGCTTCTTCTTCGGTGCAGCGACTTTTGTATATATGCTGTTGATGTCGATGAGACCGTCAATATTATCTTCCGTATCCTGAAGCGAGTTAACCATCTCCTGTACCTTGTAATCCGAGTATTCCACATGTATCAGATACGCCGCGATTATGAACAGGCTGGCGATCCACAGAACAAGAAATATGATCTTGGAGCTGCCGGTCAGAAAGAGCAGGATAAGGAAGCATGCGGGAACAGTGAATATACACTTAATACCCGCCTTCAGCTTTTTTACATTTTCTGCATGGGCATTGTCTCTGAATGCAAGCACCTGGGACTTTATGTCAGATGGCTCGGTGCTGGTTGTATTTGAATTTGTATCTTCGTTCATGGGTGTTCCTCCTTATTTGCATTACATCATATCCGTATCTTCCATACGTTTCTCGATGAAGTGCATGATATGGATAAATGGTTTTCTGATTATAAGTCCTATGACCAGTGCAACCACAATGAAAATTGACAATTCAAGCAGATATTTGAACAGGTCTGCGTGATACATTCCGCCAATACATTCACGCATTGCATTTATCGCATATGGGAATGGGAAGAATATGTACACCTGTCTGAAGAAGTTCGGAAGAGCCTCTATAGGGTAGGTTCCACCGCTCCCCGCTATCTGCAGCACCATGATCACAACAGCTAGGGCCTTGCCTATGTCGCCAAATGATATGGTGAGTGAATATATCAATATTGAAAATGTCAGCCCTGTGAGTGCCGCAGTTGCCCAGAATGCAAATGGGTGCAGACACTGTATCTTCAGCAGGAACAGATCTCCAAGCACTATGACCAGAACCTGAAGCTGAGACAACAGGAAGAAAATAAGGTATCTTCCAAAGAACAACTGGTGTGGTCTGGCATCCTTCAGATAGTCTGCATCCTTCACATGCACCTTCATGAGGGAGACGAGAATTGTCATTCCGACCCAGATGGCAAGCACTGAGTAAAATGATGCCATGGACGAGCCGTAGTTGGCAATGCTGTAGTAGTAATGTTCCTCGACAGCAACAGGCTTTGACAGGAATGACGCCAGCGCCTCTGAGTCTCCGTTGAGGAAGGCGATGATCATGTCGGTCACCTCGCTGTCGGCGGCCTTGTTTATCTCGTCTGTGGCGGTCTGGATCTTGTCCCTGATGTCGCTTATGAGATCAGAGAGATCTGAGAGACTGGTGTTCATTGATGCAATGGTAACCTTATAATTGTCAAATACAGAGCTTGCACTGTTTATGGTAGAATTCAGGGTATTTAACAGATCCTGAGCGTTTTTCAGTGCATTTTTGATGTTCAGGATTATGTTGTCCATGTCAGGAATGACCTGACTGGTAAATGTATCGTCGATGTCTGAGACAGAGTCGATGATCTGGTCGAGCTTATCTGATACGGCATTTTCTGCATTTGTGATCGCAGACATATCCAGACTATCGATGGTGTCAGCGGTGAGAGAGGAAATTTTCTTAACCTCTGTTTTCAGCTTGTCAAGTTTGTTGAGGGCATCTGAAACCTCATTCGTGTTGCTTATGTCAAGAGATTTGATATATTCGTCGACTGCATCGATCTTCTGCTGAAGTTTGTCTGCATCTGCCTTGATATTCTCAAGATCGGCAGATATGTTCTCTGCATCATCCTTCATATGGATAAGCTTTGTAGAGCTTTTCAGATTCTGTATGTCCTGCGCGATGCTGTCAATCTGATCCTGAAGAGAATTCCTGACAGTGTAGTAGGTTGAGCCCACTGAGTCTATATCAGACATGCTTGAATCAATGGCGGAACCCGCATCGGACAGAAGCTTGCTGCTCTTGTCAGTTGCGTCCTTGAGCTTTGTGCTGGTCTTGAGTTTGTTATTTGCCTTGATTATGGAATCTATGGTTTTCTGATATCCGGCGAGATTGTCATCGACGGTTTTGAGTGCTGTGATGAAGTCCGTTCCCTTGAGATCCTTCGACAGATCCGTGTCGGAGTCGTCAATGGCAGTGATAAGCTTCTGTGATATCGCCTTGACGTAGGTCTCGTTGATACTTGTCTTGAGAGTAGAGACTGCGGTGTCGGTTATCTTAGGTGCCACGGCATTTTTCTTCTCATTTTCATAGTAGGTGAAGCTTGGATTTACGAAGTTGTCCGTCAGGGCATTGAACATGTTGTAGGAGAAATCTTCATCAATGACGACGGCGGCATAGTATTTGCCTGATTTCACACCGTCGATGGCGGACTTTTCAGAATCTGGGAATACCCATCCGATACTGGTCTGGCTTTTCAGTTTATCAGCCACGGACTGACCCATGTTCATCTCGTTGCCGTCTGCGTCTGTGTAGCCCCTGTCCAGGTTGACGACGGCGATATTGATATTGCCGGTATTGGCATATGGATCCCAGTTTGCAAATATGTTGAACCATGCATACAGCGCAGGCAGTATGCACAGTCCAATGGCGAGAACTATTGTGAGTATACTTTTTTTGATACCGATCAGGTCGTTTTTGAATATTTTCAGTATTGTTTTCATTTTTATGTAATTCCTATTTATATAGTAAATGCATCAGCGAGGACTGATGTACATGAGAAAGTCCCCGCTGATGATCGTTCATTATTCTACAGGTCTTTGAAATGGAACTGCTTCTTTCCGGTTGCGTAGTCATCAACTATCTGTCCATGTCCGTAAAGCTTGTATTTGTAAGTTACAAGTCCCTCAAGTCCTACAGGGCCTCTTGCATGGATCTTGCTTGTGCTGATTCCGACCTCTGCGCCGAAACCGTATCTGAAGCCATCGGCAAATCTTGTGGAGCAGTTCTGGTATACTCCCGCCGAGTCGACAAGCTGCATGAAGAGGTCGGCAGTGTCGGCATTTTCAGTCACGATACAGTCAGTATGGTGTGAACCGAAGTGGTTGATGTGTGAGATAGCCTCCTGGACATTGTTCACGATCTTGACTGAGAGTACTAGGTCAAGATACTCTGTATTGAAATCGTCGTCTCCCATGATCTCAAAAACGTTCTGGCTGTCAGTTGCGGCATTCGTATGTGAACCATTGGCCTGACCGTCAGCTGTGTATGCCCGTTTGATGATCTCCGCTGCCTCTGCGGTTCCGCGTAGCTTTACACCATTCTCCCTGAGAGCTTTAGCCATGACTGGAAGCATTTCATTTGCCACATCCCTGTGGATGAGAAGTGTCTCCGTTGCGTTGCAGGCAGCGGTGTACTGTGTTTTTGCATCTATGATGATAGGGATAGCCTTCTCTATATCTGCATCCTTGTCTATGTATGTGTGGCAGATTCCGTCTGCGTGTCCCATGACAGGGATCTTGGTGTTGTTCATTATATACTGCACAAATGCATTTGAGCCTCTAGGTATGAGCAGGTCAACGGACTTGTTGCATGACAGAAGCTCATCGATCTCGTTGTGCTGGCTTGCCTGGAGCATGCAGCCCTCTGGTGCTCCGTTTGCAACGGCTGTGCTGTAGATCACATCGAAGAGAGCCTTGTTGGTGTTGGCAGTTTCCTTGCCACCCTTGAGTACTGCGCAGTTGCCGCTCTTGATGCACAGAGAAGATATCTGCACAAGTGCGTCTGGCCGTGCTTCGAATATAATACCGATGACACCGATCGGGCAGGAGACTCTCTGAAGGACCAGCCCCTCGTCAAGCTCTCTCTTGAGCTGGATCTGTCCAACCGGATCAGGAAGCTTTATGAGCTCATCGATTCCATTTGTCACGTCAGCGAGCTTGTGCTCGTCAAACTTCAGTCTCTTCTTGACTGATGCTGCGATCCCGTTCTCCTCGGCAGCAGCCATGTCCTTTGCATTTGCCGCAAATATCTCATCCTTATGTGCGATGAGTGCGTCCTTTACATGTACTAGTATATTGTTTCTTGTATCTTCTGAAAGTGCAGCCATTTTGTAGCTGTCAGCCTTCATGATGCTTGTAGCTTCCTGCATGTTCATAATATTGTTCTCCTTTATAATCCGGTATGTCATGTGCACTTATTCTGTCGTGGCACATGAGCATATAATCCATTAAATATTACCACAAGTTTGGGGAGATGACCACAGGGAAGAAGATAAAAAGAGGCCATCGCATAATATGAGCAACCCACATGGAAAATGAAATCTCCGTTGTGTATGATTGCCATATTATGTGATGACCTTTTTATATGGTTATTGAGTTGTTATATATTGCTCCAAATTAGCAGCTTATCACAACAAAGCTCTGTGCCGGAAGAGTGATAACTCCGTCAGCGATACCTGGCTGTGTGCCGTTTATTGCTATAGAATAGATAACCTTTGCGTCACCAGTCAGCTCAGCAAGCTTCCTTGACTGGGTGTCCGTATTCTTAGGGTTCACTGCAAGGAGTAGATTCCCTCTCTTATATACAAGTGGCTTTCTGCTGATGATCTCAAGGTTGCTCTTGTCCAGCAGATCGGCCTGTGAACGTCTGAGAGAAGTGAGGGCCTTCACTGTATTGAGCAGGGAGTTCTGATCTGCCTCGGAAGCCTCAACATTTGCGGCATTTTCTGCAGGATCAACCGGCAGATAGAGCTTGTCGGCAGGCGCTGATGAGAAGCCCATGTTGTCACCGCTTGTCCACTGCATAGGAGTTCTTGAGCCGGTTCTGGTGAATCCGCCCTCCTTGCTTGCCATGCTTCTGAATTTCATAGCAATCTCATCGCCATAGTAGATGAATGGATTGCCAGGCATTGTCAGGAAGAATGCGTAGGCAAGCTTTAACTCATCCTCCGAGAGTCCGTAGCTGATACGTGTAGTGTCGTGATTTCCTGTGATGAGGGCTATAGCACCCTTGTCCTTTATCTGCTCGTATCTTCCCATGTATTCATCAATGAAGTGGTCGCAGGTTCCTTTGCTGTCAGCCTTGAAGAAGCTGTTGTTCTCCGTGCTGTCGTCAAGTGACTCTGGAAGAGATGCAAATGCATTCAGGTGAGCTTCGTAATCTCTTACCAGAGAGTTATATCCGTTGCCCATCCAGTCGAGATAGAAGTCCATGTCGAAGCCGGCCTTGATTGACTGTTCAGCCTTTCCCCACTCAGATACAAATGCTGACTCAGGGTACTCAGCGTGTATATCGCCGAGAATGTCCTGCCATACGGCAACTGTTCCGCTCTTGTTCGCATCATCATGCTTTACAAGTGAATCTGCCATATCTACACGGAAGCCGTCACAGCCCTTGTCGAGCCAGAAGCGGCATACGTCCTTCATAGCCTCTCTGGTTGCGATACATGCAGGATCGTACATGCTCTTGTGCCATCTCTCAGTTGGATTAAGCACTCCATAGTTGAGAGCCGGCTGGCACTTGAAGAAGTTGACGATGTAGGCACCGTTTCTTGGTGATTCTCCTGCGATGTAGTTGAGACCTGCACCGCCACAGAGCCATCCGTCAGTCCACATATATCTATCTGAGTATTCATTTGGCTCAGCTTTTTTGCTCTCGGTAAACCATGTATGCTCCTCAGATGTGTGGCCTGGAACCAGGTCGAGGAGAATGTGCATGTCCCTCTTGTGAGCCTCAGCGAAGAGGTTCTCTATGTCCTCCATTGTTCCGTATCTCTCGGCAACCTTCTTGTAATCCCTTACATCGTAGCCTGCATCGGAAAATGGTGAATCAAAGCAAGGATTCATCCAGATAGCGTTGCATCCAAGAGACTTGATATAGTCAAGCTTTGCAGTGATTCCGTTAAAATCACCGATACCGTCGCCGTTGGTATCGTAGAAACTCTGTGGGTATATTTCATAAAAAATTGCGTCTTTAAGCCATGTAGCCATAATAAATGTCCTCCTTATAAAAATGCAGCATGCGCATATAAATGCTCTTCGCGCGGCGCATGCGTTACTATTCGTTCTTCCATAATATGAGCAGCGCACTTGCAGCTATGCGCTGGTGGTTTAAGGTATAAGGTATAAGGTACTGCAAACCCACACAGAAATCTGCCTCAAAATACGGAGAACGATCTTATTAGTATTAAGAACATTCTACTCATTATAATAAAATATAATATGGAAAAATGTAATCCTTTATATGTAAATTAATAGATTTATTTTGCAGGGAAATATATTCGTTGAAAACGCGCAGCAAACATAAAAATACCTGTATTTTATCTGGTTCAAATATGTGATAAAATTTGCTTTAAACTGTAAAAGTTTAAACACACAAATGCAATGATATATGTTACAATCACAAGGTATGTGTCAGCATAAATGAAAAAATAATACAGAATGTAATAGCTTGAAGTAAACATCTGACGCAAATAATACTGATATCTGTGAAAGGAAAAGTGTATGAGTAAAGAAAATAACAACGGCGACAGAGAAAAGTTCGCCTCCAGACTTGGGTTCATCCTCGTGTCGGCGGGATGTGCTATTGGCCTTGGAAATGTATGGAAGTTCCCGTATATATGCGGGCAGAATGGCGGAGCGATATTTATCGTGATATATCTGCTGTGTCTGTTGCTTCTGGGATATCCTATCCTTACCTGTGAGTTTGCGATAGGCAGAGGGAGTGGCAAGAGCGTTGGTTCAGCGCTTAAGGAGCTTGCGCCGAAGGGCGGCAACTGGCATAAATTCAGCTGGTATGCCTATGCCGGCAACTATCTGCTGATGATGTTTTATACTATGGTAGCGGGCTGGATGGTATACTATGTGTACGTCATGGGATCAGGACAGCTTCATGGTGGGTCAGTAGAAGCAATAGAAGACAAATTTACAGGGATGCTTGCATCACCGGGACTTATGGTCGCGATCACACTTGCGGTCATCGTGTGTTGTATAGGTATATGTTCACTGGGACTTCAGAACGGAGTGGAGAGGGTGACAAAGATCATGATGTTTGCACTTATAGTTCTGATGATAGTCATGGCAGTGAATTCGCTCATGCTCTCGGGCAACGAAGAAGGACTTAAGTTCTATCTTGTTCCAAGTATCGAGCGTGCAAATGCCAGAGGCTGGGGCAATGTATTATTTGACGCCATGACCCAGGCGTTCTTTACACTCAGTGTAGGTATGGGATCCATGGAGATATTTGGAAGTTATATAGGCAAGGAGAGAAAATTGTCTGGCGAGGCGAAGAGTGTTATGTACCTTGATACATTTGTGGCACTCATGGCCGGAGTCATCATATTGCCAGCATGCTTTGCGTACGGGATCAGCCCGGACAAGGGACCATCACTTCTGTTTATGACCCTGCCGAATGTGTTCAACCACATGCCGGGAGGAAGAGTGTGGGGAATTCTGTTCTTCATATTCATGTCATTTGCGGCGCTTTCCACGGTTATCGCGGTGTTTGAGAATATCATATCGATAAGTATAGATATGTTTGGATGGAAGAGAAAGAAGTCACTTATTATAAATCTGATCGGGATATCAGTGCTCTCCCTGCCGGCTGTGCTTGGATTCAATGTGCTCTCAGGAATCACTCCGATGGGAGCGGGTACAAATATCATGGATCTGGAAGATTTTCTCGTATCGGGAAATATCCTCCCACTCGGATCATTACTTTTTGTCCTGTTCTGTACAAGAAAGAATGGATGGGGATTTGAAAACTTTGTCGCTGAGGCAGACACCGGTATCGGTAAGCCGTTCCCGCAGTTCCTAAGAAAATACATGTCATACGTGCTGCCGCTTATAATCGTGGTTATCTATTTCAAGGGATACTACGACACATTTGCCCCGAAGGGACCAAAACTGCTGTGTATCTGGATGGGAGTTGCAGCATTGTTTGTTCTTTTCATAGGCTATCTGGCGTTTGGACATGGACGGGAGAGCAGGACAGATAAAAAAGAGTGAAAATTTCAGTGAATTTAACACGGACTTATTGTCTTTTGAAGCAAAACATGATATTATATAAGTACCAACAGTAAGTCCTTCGATAGTGCGTTTATCTATGTAAGTGTTCTGTGTGAGCATCGCTCGGAGGCAATTGGTATTTTAAATATTTCAAAAAAGGGATTGAAACCGCGATACAGATCGCAAGGTTCAATCCCTTTTTGATTATGTCAGCTCATAAACACCCTTAAGTATACCCAGCTCTTTCATAAGCTCCAGCTCATCAGTATAGTGTCCGGTCTGCAAGTGAGAATAGAACAGATTAGAAAATACATCCGCTATCTGAACAAATTTGTTGCAGGCCGAGTCAAAGTAGCTCACTGAGAAATTACCTGCGACCTGACCTGACAGTGAAAGCTCAGTGTTCAGATAATTTTCAAGGAATGATTTGTTCTCCACCCGCTCATTCCTCTCGTCAAGCTGCAGAAAGCAGTCCTCGTCAGGAAGATATCCATTCTGTATGAAGTAGAGCAGGGCAGATTTGATGGAGAAGTTGAATGTCCTGGAGATGTTGTCGAAGAAGCGGTTCGGCAGATTTTCATTCTTCATCATGATATAGTACACGTCAAAGTGATGCTTCCTGGAGAAGTAATCCACAAATATGTGCTTCATGTCTCTGTCAAACTGTGCACCTTTTAGTTCACGGAATTTGCCGTCCCGGAACATTCTCCCGCCGTGCTTGGTGATCTTGCCGGTCATGTCATCGACTTTATCACTGTCCAGATCAAGAAGCATCTCATAGTTGGAAGAAATAAATCTCTTGTAAGCACGCTCAAGGGCGACGGGATCGAGGACATGGATCATAGACACCACGAAATACTGATCGTTTGTGGCATATTTATTGATAGAACCTGATTCGTCTATGTAAATGTTCACGATTCCTGCCCCCTTATATAATCGAATTCTTCGCCATGTCTAAGTGTTAATCCACTGATACAAGCTCTATCTTGAAGTTGAGCTCTTTGCCGGCCATCTCATGGTTTGCATCAAATGTGATGGATTCGTCATCTTTTTCAATGACCTTTACAAGGAACTGCTGTCCCATGGAATTGGCAAGGTATACCTGATTGCCGACCTCAAGATTCTCAGCGCCAGGCATATCTGCAAGAGGAGCCTTGATGATGGCCTCCGGGTCAGGCATTCCGTATGCGTCCTCAGGACGAAGATGTACATCGATGATATCGCCAACGTTCATGCCCTCAACTGCCTGATCAAATCCCGGAATCATCTGTCCTGCACCGCAAACGAACTCGATAGGCTCGCCTCTGTCATATGAAGAATCGAACTTTGTTCCGTCGTTGAATGTTCCTGTGTAGTGAACCTTACAGGTTCTTCCTGTGTTACTCATAAAAATTTGTCCTCCAATTGGGTAATATGTCATTAATTGTAACATGAAATAGAGGGAATGGATATAGGAAAAATTATGGCGTTCCGACCTCGATAAGATTGCCGTCAGGATCATAGAATCTGATGACTTTTTGTCCCCATGAATGAGTCATGAGACGATTGACATATTCAATGTTGTATGGCGACTCATCAAGTTTTTGTGCAAACTCCTCGATATTATTTTCTTCAAAATATAACTCCGAAGCATTGTTATGTGGAATTACAAGATTTTCAATGAATTCAGCCCAAATAGTTGCATCCTGAAGGACCAGCCCTCCCGTCAGGATCACATTTCCCTCGTTGTCCAAGATAACCTCAAGCCCGAAGATATCTTTGTAAAATTTTTTTGATCGTTCAATGTCATTTACGACGATTAGTACATTTTTTAATTGCATAGCGGTTTTCCCCCAAGTGTATAATATAAGTTGGTTTCTAGTGTTTAGTTTACCAAATGATTTGCAAACAGTCTACATAATATATGGTAAAATTAGAAAAAACTATTTATTGATTGCAGCGGCAGCGTATTGTGCAGTCGGCGAGGATAGAGTAAACTGAAAACAGTTTAGAATGAATGGAGATAAATTATGTTGAAATTAGGATGTCATGTAGGAATGTCTGGCAAGGATATGATGCTCGGCTCAGTGAAGGATGCTGTGGCATTTGGCGCAAATACATTTATGCTTTACACAGGCGCACCGCAGAATACGAGACGCAAGGATATATCGGAGCTTAGGATACAGGAGGCACATGAACTTATGGCACAGCACGGCATAGATGAGTTCGTGGTCCATGCGCCGTATATAATCAATCTTGCAAATACAGTAAATCCTGCGACTTATGAAATCGCAGTGGAATTCCTCGCAAAGGAGATTGACAGGGCGACAGCGATGGGATCACAGACCATAGTCCTTCATCCGGGCTCACATGTAGGAGAGGGCGTGGACAAGGGAATTGCAAGCATAGTAAAGGGTCTGAATGAAGTCCTGACCGCAGACACTACATGCCATATAGCGCTTGAGACCATGGCGGGAAAGGGCAGTGAGATTGGAAGAAACTTTGAGGAGCTTGCGCGAATTTATGATGGAGTGAGTCATAATGACAAGCTTCGTGTGTGCTTTGACACTTGTCACACCAGCGATGCGGGCTACGACATCATACATGATTTCGATGGAGTCGTGGAGAAGTTCGACAGACTCATCGGCAAAGATCAGATAGCGGTATTCCACATGAACGACAGCAAGAACGAGCCGGGAGCTGCAAAGGACAGACATGAGAACTTTGGATTTGGCAAGATCGGCTTTGAGCCACTCATGTACATCATGAACCATCCTGACTTCATGGAAGTCCCAAAGATCCTGGAATCCCCATACATCAAAGACCCGGAAAACAGCAAGAAAAGCTACGAGCCGTTCAAACGGGAGATAGCAATGATCCGAAATGGGAAATTCGATCCGAAGATGAGGGAGAAAGTGGTGGAAGATAACAGATAAAAAAGGAGTTCTACTTAGTAGAACTCCCTGAATGTTTTCTTTCGGCATCTCTGCCTATCCGGGTTTTGGTAAACAAACAACCCTTATAAAGCTCAGCCATGCACTGTTTCCCGAAACATCACACGCATCATCACTCTACAGCCTGCTACGACTATTAAGTTTACGTCAGTCTGATAGGCAACTCCTGTCACCTGCATAACAGCGCTTTCGCCCTGTTTCTACTATATAAGCTGAGCCGCAAGAAAGGCAATAAACCTGTGGTTTACCCCTTGCATATCTAATGATAAGTCAAAACACAGGTAATCAGCCATTCATCTGCTTCAAAAACTATAATAAAAGAGATGTATGTTGTGTATGGGCTATCGGTAGTGAAGACTGCCGAGCTTCAGGATTTTCCTGCCGAGCTGAAGACCGCAGCGCCCTTATCGCGGTCGTAAGCGAGTGCAAATGGAAAATTCTGAAGTGACAGCAGTCGAACGTGATAGCACATACACAACATACATCTCTTTTTTCATGAACTGAATACAGATGAAGGACTGATTACCGTCCGTCCCTTACTTCTCCGGATGCTCTGTCAGCCAGTGCTCGATGACCTGCGCATCAGAGTGGCACTGCACAAAAGTTCCGTTGATTCTCTGGGTACTCTCAATACCCTTTCCAGTCGTGATGACAAGCTCGCCAGGCTGAGCCTCATCGAGGGCTCTTGTGAGAGCCTGCTCCCTGTCAACGATTATATAGCAAGGCTTTGTGATGTACTGCTTGATCTCCTTGCAGATCTCCTCACAGGACTCAAAGCCCGGATCCTCCATGGTGAGAACAACCTTGTCGGCATACTGCTCAGCAAGTCTTCCCATATCCTCACGGCGCTTCTTGTAACGCTCACCGCCACAGCCGAATACAACGGTTATAGACTTTGGCTTCATGGTCTTTTTAACCATCTCATACAGTCTGTACATGCTTATATAGTTGTGTGCGTAGTCGATCATAAATGTGCGATCCTTCCAGTGATATACCTGTAGTCTTCCCGGAACATATACATCTCTGATGCTGCTTCTGATCTGATCATTTGGAATGCCGATGAGAAGAGAGGAGATGATGGCGGCAACAATATTTTCAACATTGTAATCACCGATCAGGTTGGTGTTGTATGCTCTGTTCTCTCCTCCGTATATAAGCTCAAAGTAGCTGTTATGGTCTGTGAGATCTTCATTGTGGATGCTGGCGAATTCAGTATCCTTTTCAAAGAAATCGTCATCCCTTGACATGAGCTTTTCAATTGATTCCTTGCTTCCGTATACAACAACGTGCTTGTCCCTTACTTCATTATATATAGTTTCAAAATATCTTGTGTCACTGTACAGCACAACGTTGTCGCACTGCTTCAGGAAGGATACCTTGCATCCGAGATAGTCCTCCATGGAGGCGTGCTCTGTCGGGCTGATGTGATCGTAGTCGATATTGGTAAATACTCCGACCTTGTAGTGCTCTCCGTAGATGCGGTTCATCTTCATGGCCTGGGAAGAAACTTCCATTATACAGTGTGTACAGCCTTCATCTACAGCCATGTCGAAGTATGTCTGGAGTTCAATAGGCTCAGGTGTGGTGAGAGTGGTCTCAAAAACCTTTGTTCCAACATCAATCTCATGGGTTGAGAATGCTGAGCATCTGTTGTCGGTGTATTTGTCCAGTATATCCTTCATGACAAATGTAACTGTGGTCTTTCCCTTTGTTCCGGTGATCCCGACCTTGACCATGTTATCGCCTGGATTGCCGAAGAACCATCTGGCAGCAAGAGCCATGGCCTTTCTTATATCATTTACAATAATATAAGGAATGTCCACGTCGTCGTACTTTTGCTGTGACAAATATACGATGGCGCCCTGTGCGATGGCTGATTTCAGGTAATCCTCCTTAAATGAGGCACCCTTGCACACGAAGAATGTACCTGGGACCACATCCTTGGAATTGATGGTTATATGGGAAGGAGTGATGTCTTTGCAATCCTCCGAATATTCAGTTATAAGATCCTGCCTGCTTAAAATATCCAATAAAGCTGTAAATTGTAAATTCTCTTTCATACTTTTCCCCTTGGAATGTGTCTTTTATTGTATTTGTACGGACTTATGATCCGTACGACTAAATGTATCACTTATTATGCTTTCTATAAATAATTAT
Source organism: Coprococcus sp. AM14-16 (assembly GCF_003434675.1). Lineage (NCBI taxonomy): Bacteria > Bacillati > Bacillota > Clostridia > Lachnospirales > Lachnospiraceae > Coprococcus > Coprococcus sp. AM14-16. The sequence continues at coordinate 159,789 of NZ_QTLL01000003.1, read as the reverse complement.
GTCAAATAAAAAATACTCAGATCATTAGTTCTGTTCTCTTCATATTTATCTCCATTTGCATACAAATATATCCAAGCTGGTATAACCATGCCTATTATAGCATAACATCAGGTATTATAGCACTTAAATTGTCGAAATGCGAAGCATTTTGACCCGGTATTGATAACTTCTATCATATGCAAAAACTTGTGTTGACAAAGTGCATCTGTTCAATTAAATTGTAGTCGCAATTTAAAAAAGAAAGATGAACTAGTGAAGAGGTTATATGAATATAGTATAGACAGAATACATATTATAAAGAGGTGATGAAATGTCAGAGTTCATAACATTATTTATACCATTTGCCGGAACAACACTGGGATCGGCCATGGTTTTCCTTATGAAAGATAAGATCTCTCCGCTTGTGGAGAAGGCTCTGCTCGGGTTTGCGGCGGGGGTCATGATCGCGGCGTCCATATGGTCACTGCTCATTCCGTCAATAGACATGGCGGAGGCACAGGGCAAGATAGCGTGGCTGCCGGCACTTATCGGATTTGCTCTTGGAATCATATTCCTGCTTGTTCTTGACACGGTGATACCGCACCTTCATCTGGAAAGTGACAAACCGGAGGGCGTCAGGTCAAAGCTTCAGAAGACGACCATGATGATATTTGCAGTCACGCTCCACAATATCCCCGAGGGCATGGCAGTGGGCGTTGTGTACGCCGGCGCAGCCATGGGCAATATGGGCGTGTCCATCACAGGTGCATTTGCACTTTCCATAGGAATCGCTATACAGAACTTCCCGGAGGGCGCAATTGTGTCCATGCCGCTTGTTGGCGAGGGCATGAGCAAGAAGAAGGCATTTCTGTATGGAACGCTGTCCGGAGCTGTGGAGCCGGTCGGAGGTTTCCTCACGGCACTGCTGGCTGTCCAGGTCACACCACTTCTTCCGTATTTCCTTGCATTTGCGGCGGGAGCCATGCTCTATGTGGTCATAGAAGAGCTGATACCTGAGTCTCAGGCGGGCGAGCATACCAATATAGGAACCATCGGTGCGGCGGTGGGCTTCGCTCTTATGATGGTGCTGGATGTGGCACTCGGATAATGACGAAAAATGCTAAATGATAAAATATGAGCAACTACTTATGTTGATTTTAAATATAAGTTAGCTTAAACTAACATCGTAGATCATGTGAGCTCCTGTACCCTCTGTAAACTGTTGAATCGGAGGGACAGCAGGGGTTATACTCGCGCGAAAGAGGAGGTGCCATGTGCCCTGTGGGCACATATCGGAATGCACCGACGAACTGCCGCCGACCGTAAGGGAGGGGGCGATACAAGAAAGGAGAAATATAAAAATGATGAATTATCTTGAGATCGAAAAGGTAATAGGAAGAGAGATCCTTGATTCAAGAGGGAATCCAACAGTTGAGGCGGAGGTGTATCTGGCAGATGGAACAGTAGGCCGTGGTGCGGCGCCAAGTGGAGCTTCCACAGGTGAGTTTGAGGCACTTGAGCTTCGTGATGGAGACAAGTCAAGATACCTCGGCAAGGGTGTTCAGAAAGCAGTAGAGAATATAAATACTACTATAAATGACGTACTTACAGGAATGGATGCGTCTGATATATATGCAGTTGATGCAGCAATGATTAAGGCTGATGGAACAAAGGACAAGTCAAACCTTGGAGCAAATGCTGTCCTTGCAGTTTCAATCGCAGCAGCAAGAGCAGCTTCAATCTCACTTGACATTCCTCTTTATAGATTCCTCGGTGGAATCTCAGGAAACAAGCTTCCAGTTCCAATGATGAACATCGTAAACGGTGGATGTCATGCTCTGTCATCAGGACTTGACGTTCAGGAGTTCATGATCATGCCAGTTGGCGCTCCATCATTCAAGGAGTGTCTGAGATGGTGTGCAGAGGTATTCCACGCACTTGCAGGAATCCTCAAGGAGAGAGGCCTTGCTACATCAGTAGGTGATGAGGGTGGATTTGCCCCGGCACTTAAGTCTGACGAGGAGGCTATCGAGACAATTCTTGAGGCTGTAAAGAAGGCTGGGTATGAGCCGGGTAAGGACTTCAAGATCGCTATGGATGCTGCTTCATCAGAGTGGAAGAGCGAGAAGGGCAAGGGCTGGTACAAGCTTCCAAAGGCTGGAACAGAGTATACAGCAGAGCAGCTCATCGAGCACTGGGCAAAGCTTGTTGAGAAGTATCCTATCATCTCAATTGAGGATGGTCTCGATGAGGAGGATTGGGAAGGATGGCAGAAGCTCACAGCAAGACTTGGCGACAAGGTACAGCTTGTCGGTGATGATCTGTTTGTTACAAATACAGAGAGACTTGCAAAGGGTATCGAGATGGGATGCGCAAACTGTATCCTTATCAAGCTCAACCAGATCGGCTCAGTATCAGAGACACTTGAGGCTATCAAGATGGCTCATAAGGCCGGATACACAGCAATATCATCACACAGATCAGGTGAGACAGCGGATACAACTATCGCAGATCTCGCAGTAGCACTCAACACATGCCAGATCAAGACAGGTGCTCCTTCAAGATCAGAGAGAGTTGCAAAGTACAACCAGCTCCTCAGAATCGAAGAGCAGCTTGGCGACTCAGCTGTATATCCTGGAATCAAAGCTTTCAACGTAAAGCAGTAGGATAATAGTATTAGCCATACGAATGCATCTCCACTGGTGGAATCATCGGCGGAGGTGCTTTTTTTATACTTTAATTAAATAAAAAAATGACTAAAAATTGCCAGATAATATGTGTGTATTTTAACATTAAAAATATGGAATCACTTGACAGATAGTGTTAAACTATACATAGGCTTATCGGGAGGTAGGAATCATGGCTTCAAAAAGAGATTATTATGAAGTTCTCGGCGTATCAAAGACAGCCACAGACGCTGAGATAAAAAGAGCATATAGAACCCTGGCGAAGAAATACCACCCGGACACGAATCCTGGCGATGCGACGGCTGCAGAGAAGTTTAAGGAGGCCTCTGAGGCCTACGCGGTACTGTCTGATGCCGAGAAGAGGAAGATGTATGATCAGTTTGGAATGGCTGCATTCGATGGCTCCGGTGGAGCCGCCGGTGGTGATCCATTCGGAGGCGGAGGCTTCCACTTTGAGGGTGGAGACTTCGGTGATATGTTTGGCGATATATTTGGCTCGTTCTTTGGCGGCGGTGGCCGCTCACAGAGAGGTGGATTTGGCGGATTCGGTCAGGGAAGCTTCAATGCGCGGGGCAGAGATATGGAGGCAAGTGTCACGGTAGATTTTGATGATGCAGTATATGGTTGCGACAAGACTCTGTCGTTCAATGATGGACGGGGAGGAAGTTCCCAGTTCACTGTACACATTCCGGCGGGTATAGACAACGGCGGTGTGATAAGACTGGCTGGCAAGGGATATCCCGGAACCGGCAAGGGTCAGCCTGGAGATATGCTGCTGAAGGTCAATGTAAGAGACAAGGCAGGTTATGAGAGAAAGGGTCTGGATATATACACCACGGCTCTTGTGCCATTTGACACGGCAGTTCTCGGTGGAGAGATATTGGTCCACACCATGTTCGGCGACGTGAAGTGCAAGATAGTACCTGGTACACAGTCGGGAAGCAAGATAAGGCTTCGTGGCAAGGGTGTTCAGGCGAGGGGTGGCAATACCCATGGAGATCACTATGTGACCGTGAGAATTGCAGTTCCAAGGAACATTTCACCAGAGGCGAAGGATGCGCTTAAGAAGTTCACAGAGCTTGTGAACAAGGGCTGATAATATTATGTTCACATAGAAACCAGGGCGGAAAGCTCACTTTATGAGCGGTCTGCCCTGGTTTTCTCAGCTAAAGCGGGAGATTCTTGACTTTGCAGACAAAAATACATATAAAGATTACTTAAAACAATTGATTTCAGGAGGGAAAATGTTATTAGATAAAGATATACGAGAACCTCTGTTTGATTTCCTTGAGGAGCGATATGGCAAGGTGCGTATCCTTGAGGAGAAGACCGTCGGAAACTCCCGTGCGGATGTGGTAATGGTCATTCCAGACAAGATAGTGGGAATCGAGATAAAAAGTGATGCGGATACATACACGCGGCTGGAGAGTCAGGTAGCAGACTATGATCTATATTTTGACCAGAATATCGTGGTGGTGGGAAGTACACATGCAGGTCATGTGGCAGAGCATGTACCAGACTACTGGGGGATCATATCTGTTGAAGAATATGATACAGGCATCAAGTCAGATACAGATGGCAAGCCAGATGCAGAAGGCCTGGAGGATGGAGTGTCAGACAAGCTGACTCACAAGATCGATTTCTACGTGGTCAGGGAGATGCAGCCTAATCCACGGGCTGATCTGCTTCGTACCATACGTATATTGTGGAGACCGGAGCTTGCACATATCCAGGAGACCTACATTCTTCCGATGTATAAAGGAAAGAGCAAGGATTTCGTCAGGACACTTATAGTGGACAGACTTCCGGCGGAGATCGTGCACCATGAGATAAGTGAGATCCTGTTCGAGAGGGATTATGCCGCCATGATCGAGCAGATACAGGAATTCAGAAAGGCACAGGCGGCAAAGCGCGGCAAGACGGTCAGGAGAAAGAAAAAGAGATACAGAAGAAAAAAGAGAGATGCATAGAGGTGATAGCATGATAAAGAAGTATACATACGGAAAGCCATTTCAGACAGAATCAGTAGTGGTAGATATCGCAGCAGAAAAAGGACAGCCAGATCACGGCAATATAGACTTAACAGCCGGATTTTCGTACAAATTTGGTCTTGAGGACAGTGATATAGTGTATGGCCTTGGCGAGGCGAACAGAGGAATCAACAAGAGAGGCTACAAGTACATAAGCAACAATGCAGACAATCCGCATCATCACGAGGATGTATACTCACTGTATGCATCACACAACTTTATTATAGTTTCAGGAGCGCAGACATTTGGCCTGTATTTTGACTATCCATCCACGATCACATTTGACGTGGGATATACGAAGTGCGATGAGCTGCACATTTTCTGTGACAGCGCAGATCTGGATATCTATGTGATAACAGGTGACAGCCCATATGATATCACAAAGCAGTTCAGAAAGATGATAGGCAGAAGCTATATACCACCAAAGTTTGCATTTGGATTTGGACAGAGCCGCTGGGGATACAAGACACCGGAGGACTTTGAGACGGTGGCGAGAAAATACAGAGAGAACCACATTCCGATCGATATGGTCTACATGGATATAGATTACATGGACAGCTATAAGGATTTCACCATAAATGACGACTTTGGCGATTTTTCGGAGTATGTGGAGAATCTGAAAAAGGATAATATACGCCTGATCCCGATCATCGATGCCGGAGTAAAGATTGAGGAAGGTTACGATGTGTATGAGGAGGGCGTGGCAAATAACTACTTCTGTAAGAGAGCAGATGGAAGTGATTTCGTTGCGGCGGTATGGCCGGGATATACGCATTTCCCTGATGTGCTGAACCCTGAGGCGAGACGATGGTTCGGTGCAAAATACAAGATCCTCACGGATGCAGGTATAGAGGGCTTCTGGAATGACATGAATGAGCCGGCGATCTTCTTCACCCCGGAGGGCGTGAGCGAGCTAAAGAAAGCTATGAAGAAGTTCATTGAGAAGGACGAGACTGTGGACGATGTCTGGGGCATCTCGGGTATGGCGGCAGGTGTTGCCAACAATCCGAAGGATTACGCATCTATGTATCACAATGTGGATGGGGAGATGGTGCGTCACGACAAGGTTCACAACCTCTTTGGATATAACATGACAAGGGCGGCAGGCGAGGCGCTTCGCGAGATCTCACCGGATGAGAGACGACTTTTGTTCTCCAGATCGTCTTATATAGGGATGCATCGTTATGGCGGCGTCTGGATGGGCGATAACAAATCGTGGTGGTCACACATCCTGCTCAATATCAAGATGCTTCCGTCCATGAATATGTGCGGTTTCCTGTATACGGGCGCGGATCTCGGTGGATTTGGATGCGACACATCCAGAGACCTTCTTCTCAGATGGCTCGCACTCGGCGTGTTCACTCCGCTCATGCGCGACCATTCTTGTGAGGGTACAAGAGATCAGGAGTGCTATCAGTTTGAGCATATAGAGGATTTCAGGAATGTGATCGGTGTCCGTTACCGACTGCTTCCATATATATATAGCGAGTACATGAAGGCTGCCTTGATGGACGACATGATGTTCAAGCCTCTGGCATTTGAATATCCGGATGACAGGATCGCAGCCCATGTGGAGGATCAGCTCATGCTTGGAAATGAGATCATGATCGCACCGGTTTACACGCAGAATGCCATCGGAAGATATGTGTATCTGCCAGAGAATATGTTGCTTGTAAGATTTACGGCAGATGGAGCAGTTGAGCAGACGGAGATGCCTGCGGGACATCACTTTGTTGAGGTACCTTTGAATGAAGTCATCCTGTTTGTAAGAAACGGCAAATGTATCCCTGTCGTGGATGTGGCGGAGTGCGTAGCGGATATCGACAAGACTACAATGCAGCTGATCGGCTACAGGAACAGCAGCTATATGCTGTACGATGATGACGGTTATACAAGGGAGTATGATCTGGAGAAGAATTGTGCGCTCTTATTTAAATAAGATGCATGGCAAGGGATAAGCTGGCGGAGGTCTGGTTAATATATAAGATTACCTAATAGACATCAGAAAATATAATACCAGAGAATATAACATTAGAGAATATACAAGGAAGAGAAGACATGAAGAACGTAAAATTAATAGCATCCGACATGGATCACACACTGCTTATGGAGAATGGAAAACTCCCGGATGGTTTCTTTGATTATATTGACAGGCTGGATGAGAAGGGGATTCGTTTTGTTGTAGCCAGCGGAAGACCTATGTACACCCTGAGGGACATGTTCGGAGACAAGATGGATAAGATGGTGGTCATTGGGGATAACGGTGCGGCTATCTCTAACTGCGGCAAGATCATATACAAGAGCCTGATGGATGTGGAAGAGTACCAGAGTATGATACGCTTTGTGGAAGACGAGACGGATGGTGTTGCTGTACTGTGTGCCCTATCCGGAGCATATGTCCTGAAAAAATACGAGAAGTATGCGAAGTTTTTCAAAGCATTTCTCAGTAATCTTGTGTTTGTTGATGATATGAGAAGCCTTGACGTCGAGGCCAATAAGTTTACGATATTTGCTCCGGATAAGGATGCCGCTGTGAAGTACAAAGAGATCTATACGCCACGTTTTGGAGATAACTTCTCAGTCACTGTGGGCGGAAGAGAATGGATCGACATCATGAATAAAGGTATCAATAAGGGAATGGCCATGAGAAAGATCGGAGAACTTCTTGGTATCGATACCAGTGAGATGATGGCATTCGGAGACAACTTCAACGATGCGGAGATGCTGAAGACGGTATACTACAGCTATATCGTGGCAAATGCGCAGCCTGGCATGGAGAAGTTTGCAAGATTCCGCGCCCCGTCCAATGAGGAGCGTGGAGTGATCCAGGTTATGGAGCAGGTGCTGGCAGCCAACTTGTAGGCGGAGTATAGAAACAGACATAAATAATGGAAAGAAATCAAAGGCTCAGTCTCCTATTAACAGGGGCTGGGTCTTTTAATATATTGATAATGTAAGCAGTGACCACTAAATCTTAATATTAAACGTAATAAGATTGTAAGATGTGGATGTTAGAATAAAATCATCAGATAGAACAGACAAGAAAATGAAAAGGAAGAGGTATCATGAATATATTATCAACCCATAATCTTACAAAGACATACGGAACAGGAGACAATGTCGTGCATGCGCTTACAGATGTGTCACTTGATATTGAAGAGGGAAAATTTGTATCTATCATAGGCAGTTCGGGAAGCGGAAAGTCAACACTTCTAAATCTCTTAGGAGGTCTCGACAGGCCAACATCAGGAGATGTTATACTGGACGGCAAAGCTATTTTTGAAATGGACGATGAGGCACTTACGATATTCAGAAGACGAAAGATAGGATTTGTTTTCCAGAATTACAATCTGGTGCCGATATTAAATGTGTACGAGAATATAGTGCTTCCGATCGAGCTGGATGGAACGAAGATAGACACTGCGTATGTAGATAAAATTATGGATGTGCTCGGCTTATCGGAAAAGAAATTTTCTATGCCGAACCAGCTGTCAGGAGGGCAGCAGCAGAGGGCTGCGATAGCCAGAGCGCTGGCAGCAAAACCTTCTATCATATTGGCTGATGAGCCGACAGGCAATCTGGACAGCAAGACCAGCATGGATGTCATTGCACTGTTAAAGCTGACTGGTAAAGAGTTTGCACAGACGATAGTGATGATCACTCATAATGAAGAGATAGCAACCATGGCAGACCAGATGATCCGGATCGAAGATGGCAGGATCTTCTCAGCAGGAGTACCAGATGGGGCAAATGGGGGTGAGAAGGATGCTTAGAAACAATAACCAGGCGGCGGTGAGCAGGATATATCATCGAATGTTGAAGCAGAATAAAGTGCGAAATGTAATTGTTATTCTGGCGATCGTTCTCACAACATTCATGTTCACGGCTGTATTTACATTGGGATTTTCCATAGCTAAAAATCTTAACCAGATGCAGCTCAGACTTCAGGGAACAAGATCTTCTATATATATGGAGCATCCATCTGATGGTCAGATAAATGATATAAAGTCCTGTCCGTCACTTCTTGCGGCGGGAATACAGATTGATGCACAGACGGTAAGCACGGAATCAGGCGAGTACAGTTATCTGCTTCAGTATGATGATGATACGGAATTTAATGAGAATCTGAAACCTGCCATAACCGATATAAATGGCAGTTATCCGAAGGATGAGAATGAGATAATGCTCACAAAGCAGATACTTGGCAATATGGGTATCACGTCGCCAAAGGTAGGTCAGAACGTTACGTTTGTGATGGATGGTGAGAGGAAAAATTTTGTGCTCTCAGGCTGGTACACAGGATTTGCCAAGAGCAGCGTATGCCTGGTGTCAAAGAAATATGTGGATTCCCAGGGAATAGATATGCAGAAAGATGGACGTGTCAGTATCTCAGCAAAGGAGGGCAAGGGTGATAAACTCCAAGATGAACTTGAGAAAAATGTTACTTTGAGGCAGGACCAGAAGTTTGAAGTGAAATATGATGTTCAGTCTGAAAATGGTTCAAACCGTGTTTTTATAGCTATAAGTATAGGCATTATAGCTCTTATGATACTCCTTAGTGGATATCTTCTTATATATAATGTAATGTATATATCTGTTACAAAGGATATAAGATTCTATGGAATGCTGAAGACCATCGGAGCCACGATGTCCCAGATACAGAAGATAGTGAAAAAACAGGCACTGTATCTGGCTTGTATAGGAATTCCGATAGGGGTACTCCTTGGAACGGCGGTGTCATTTGGCGTTGTTCCTCTTGCTATGAACATGCTGTCGATAGACAGGGAAGCTGCACTTTCATCGGCGGTCAGTTTCAATCCGGGAATATATGTATTTTCCGTGGTATTTGCATTTGTAACTGTATTTATAAGTGCGAGGAAACCGGCAAAATATGCCGGGAAGATATCTGCAATCGATGCTATGAAATATGCTGGAAATATATCGGGAACAAGATATAAGTCCACCAGTGGAGGAAGGCCCTGGAAGATGGCATGGAGGAATGTGTTTCGTGAAAAAAAGAGAAGTATACTTGTGTTCGCATCAATATTCATGGGTTCAGTTACATTTCTGTGTGTGAATACATTTATATCATGCATGGATGCGGACAGTTATATAGAGCACTATATTCACAATGATTATGTGCTATATGGCGACGGAGAATCAGATAACTCTAAGCCTCAGGCGACCATGGCAGATATCGCGGATCAGATGCAAAGCATTCCGGGTATGGGTACTGTAGAGGCGAACAGAAGTGCAGATGTAAGACTGCCATTTGACGCTGAACTTTATGCACCGTTTATTGAGAGCGAGGATGACCCGGAATCTCTTGCGACATTCTATGAGACGACGACCAACAGTGAGGCACAGTATGGGTCGCCGCTTATATCGGTCAATTCAGATATGATAAAGCTCTACAACAAAACTGCCAGACAGAAGATAGATATAGATGCATTCGAAAAAGGAGAGGTATGTCTGATAGGTTATGTAGATTCCATATCAGCGTCGGAGCGGATGACGGATAAGACTCTGACACTTGTAAATGACCAGACGGGCGGGAAGAGACAGATCACAGTTGGCGCAGCCATTATGAGGACAGAGCAGTCAGCAATCACCGCTGGGTATTATTGGACACTTGGTGGAGCACCGGAGGCGATATTTGTGAGTGATGCGGTGATGGATGATCTGTTTCCGGATGCGGAGATCTCATGCATCATTGCGGATGCGGAGAAAGGAAAAGAATCAGAAGTGACACCATATGTACAGCGCATCGTAAAGGAAAATCCAGTCATAGCCGGGAGTGATATCAGGTCGGTGGAGGGCTCGGAATTCAAGAAGTCTATGCTGTCGCTTGAGGTGATAGGCGGTGGAATATCGATCATATTGATACTTATCGGAGTGGTGAATTATATCAATGTCATGATCACCGGTGTATATACGAGAAAACTGGAACTGGCAGTGCTTGAGAGCGTTGGAATGACAAAGAGGCAGATACGTAATATGCTTATGTACGAGGGCATGTTTTATGGTATTATAACAACAGTACTTATTGTGACGTTTGGAAGCCTCATGATGTATGGAACTGGTCGGCTATGTGTGAATATAGCTGATTATGCAGTATTTCATTATCCGTATGCACTTGTTGCCGGAGTCGTTGTTGTGCTGTTTGCTATATGCATTGTGGTTCCGGCGATGGTGTTCAGACTTGTGACAAAAGATACGGTGACAAGCCGGCTGAGAGAAGCATCATAGATATTTGGCAGACCGGGAATCATGAAAATGATATGGAATCAACATGTAATTGATAGGAGAAAGTATGAAACGTATTTTGGTTGTGGAGGATGATGTGATCATATGTGGAGGTGTGAAGATATTCCTTGAAAAGAGGGGATACGAAGTTGAAACTGCGTACTCATGCAAGGAAGCGGATGGCTGTCTGGAACATGGTTTTGATCTGATATTGCTTGACAGAAACCTTCCAGATGGCAGGGGCCTTGACTACTGCAGAGAACTGAGAAAAAGTACAAAGGTCCCGATCATCTTCCTCACGGCAAGAGATACGGAGGCTGATATGATAGAGGGGTTCCGGGCCGGCTGCGATGACTATATAGCGAAGCCGTTTTCCGTAGAACTTCTGTATCAGCGGATAGAGGCAGTACTTCGAAGAAGTGAAAATGCACTGGATGGGGTAAAGCGCGAACGTTTTCATTATGGAGATATGAGTGTTGACTTTGAGCGGATGCAGGTGTACATATCGGATGAACCGATAAAGCTGTCCGTTACGGAATACAGGATACTGGAACTGCTGATAAAAAATATGGGGCGCGTTCTCACAAGGGATATGATCATACAGAAGATTTGGGATGACAATGAAAATTATGTGGATGAGAACACGCTTAATGTGCATATCAGAAGACTGCGTCAGAAGATAGAAAAGGATGCCGGCAATCCGGAGTACGTGATCACGGTGTTTGGAATTGGATATACATTCGGCGAGACATAGGCAGATAATAGAGATAATATGGATAAATATATTGACAACTATGGTAAATATACGAAGAGAGTGAGGATGCTGTATGTATGCTCACTTCTTTTGTTTGTGTTTTTAGCAGTATTTGAGTATGTATGTTCAGGGAAAATACTTGCGGCCATAGGCGCACTGGCGTGTGGTGTAGTTATGTTTGTTGTCATAAGACTGCTGCAGAAGGCGGATGATGACTTTATTTCGGAGGTCGTGGCAGCCATGTCGGATCTTCTGGACAATCTCTCTGAGCTGAAACGGCAGCAGGTATTTCCGGAAAATGAGGACTCGCTGGTATCAAGGCTGCAGAGCAAGGTTGACAAGATAATCGATGCGCTGAAGCTTCAGAATTCCAGAGAGAGGTTAGAGCATGAGAATATTAAGGGACTGGTATCGGATCTTTCCCATCAACTGAAGACGCCAATATCGAACCTGAGGATGTACACGGATTTTCTAAAAAATCCGGATATAAGTGATGACGAGCGTACTCAGTACTTGCAAGTCCTTGAACTGGCGGTGGATCGCTTGTCATTTCTCTCGGAGAGTATGATAAAGGTATCCAGACTGGAAAGCGGACTTATCAATCTCGATGTGAAAAGCCAGAGTATAAATGACACTGTGCTGCAGGCAGTGAAAGATGTATATGTGAGTGCGAAAAACGCCGATATAACTATCAGATATGATGAACAGGTGAAATGTGATATACAGCATGACAGAAGATGGACTGCGGAAGCGTGTTTCAATCTTTTGGATAATGCGATAAAATACGGAAAAACTGGAAGTGAGATAGTCCTGTCGGTCAGAAAACTAGGGCTCACGGTTGAAATCAGTGTGACAGATGAGAATGAACCAATAGGAGAGGATGAGCGTACACATATATTTGAGAGGTTTTACCGTGGCAGAAATTCCGGTGACAAGGATGGCGTTGGAATAGGTCTTTATCTGTCAAGGGAGATCATAGAAAAACAGGGCGGAATGTTAAGTGTTATTCCACAAAAGGATGGTAACAAGTTCGTGATCGTGCTGCAGAGCCGATGAATGGAATAATGGCATGATTATATATAAAGGAGTACATATGATTTACACATACCCGGATTATTATAAGAAATTCAGCTGCATAGCGGACAAATGCCCGGACACATGCTGCGGCAAATGGCAGATAGTGATAGATGACGATTCTCTTGAAAGGTATCAGGAGTATGATGGAGATTACAGACCGGAACTTCACCGGAAAGTAAACTGGAAAGAGGGCGTTTTCAGACACGGCAGAAGTGGAAAGTGTGCATTTCTGCGGGATGACATGCTGTGTGATATGTATATACATATGGGCAAGGACAGCCTCTGCACTACATGCAGGGAATATCCGAGGCATACGGAGGAATTCGAGAATGTGCGGGAGATATCACTTTCTCTTTCATGTCCGGAGGTGGCACGGATACTGATGAATATTACGGACAAGGTGACATTTGTGACCGAGGAAGACGATGAGGACGAAGTGTTCGATGATTTTGATTATTTCCTGTACTCCAATCTGGAGGATATCCGGGAGGCGATACTGAATGTCATTCAGGACAGAAATACAGATATCCGTGATCGTGTCAGGAGAGTTCTACAGATTGGCGCGTCGGCACAGAGACACTATGATGAGGGCGACCTTGTCATGTGGGATGACTGCGGAGAGCAGGATAAGCCGGAGATTTGCAGGAAATTAGAATCTTGCCCGGAGCATTCTAATACGGAGATCAATAATGAAGTCTTTTCAGATGGTGAATATGTCCTGTTACAGAGACAGTTTGGCTTTCTTCGGGGTGAGCTGGAGCTTTTGTACGACGACTGGGAGGATGTGCTCATAGAGTCACAGAGTCTTCTGTTCAGCGATGGCGCGGAAACATTTGCGGAGAACAGGAGAAGGTTTGAGGCATGGTGGCGCAGGCATTCTGCGTGTCAGGATATGGCAGATGAGCGGGCTGCGGACAGCAATGCTTCAGAAGAGAATGTAAATGCTGATGATCAAGGCATGCGCGATCTGAACTCTGATTTCTGCGATGCATCTGTCGGTGAAATACTGCCTTCTATGGAGATTGTGCTAGAGCAGATCGTAGTATACTTCATCTCGATATATCTTCTGGGAGCCGTGTACGACGACAACATCATCGGCAAAGTGGAGGCCTGCGTAGGACATGCTGTTGAGCTTTATATGCTGCTCATGGCCAGATGGCTGAAAAATGGAGAGCAGATTTCCATGGATGACCTCATAGAACTGGCATACAGATATTCAAGGGAGATAGAGCATTCTGACGAAAACCTGGAGAAGGTGGAAGTGCTGGATTGGTTTGGAAAGATAGATTAGTCTATTGGTTTGTGAGGAGATGATGAAAATTCTGGACAACACGATAGAAATGTATAAGTCTGAAATGGAAAAAGCTTTGGCGATGACTTCAACGACAGGGAGATGCTTGATACAGTGTATTACAGCTATATAGTTGCAAATACGCAGGCTGACAGAAAGTAAAAACGATTTGCAAAATTAAGCCTTACACCGCTTGTAGAAATAAGTAACTTACAGCTTAAATGTTATAGTAAATATACTTCCGTGCGGAATATTGTCACTGACTGTTATGTCAGCACCGTGGAGCTCTGCTATGCTCCTGGCGATGCTGAGACCGAGTCCAAAGTGATTTTTATGGTCGTTGCGTCTGGAATAGAAGGTTTCGAAAATGTGCGGCTTATCTTCATCGCTTATTCCAGAACCTGTATCTGATACTGTATAGTATAGATTTGAAACATCCGCGGATACAGATATTGCTATCTGTCCATTGGCGGTGCATGATATGGCATTGTCCACCAGAATAGATAGGCATTGAAGCATTCTATCCCTGTCCATGTAGACAGGTGAAAGGGGATTGTCAGGTATGGATACTGCCAGGTCAAGACTTTTTTGCATGGCAATTGATTCAAAGCGATCGTATAATTCTATTATTATATCTTCCGGGTGAATGTCATCGAAGTTATCCCTGCCTGACTTCTTTATATCAGCAAATGTCAGGAGATTGTTCACCATATCGGTCATTCTGTCACATTCCCTCTGGGCTGTCAAAATATAATCATTGTCAGTCTTGTCAGGATTACTGCCAGACAGTCCGTTGAGACATGATTTTATGACGGTTACAGGAGTCTTCAGTTCATGGGATGCTACAGCTATGAACATATCCTGTTTCTTATAAGCCACATTTACAGGGATAAGTATCCTGCCTGTAAAAATGCATGAGAATATGGACAGAAGTATTATTGCTATGGTAGTAATGATCAGAAATAAAATCATCATTTTTGCTTTGTATGCAGACAGCGTAGCGTTGTTGAATATGGTGTGTATGGTATAGAAATTTCCACCTATATTTATGATGCTGTAGCTGTTCCAGTAGTCGGTATGATCATATCTGACAATATAAAATCTCCTGTTGTTTTCGCCCTGATTTATCGCATTGTAATAATCTTTCCAGTACATCGGCTGATTGTAAGGAGATGCAGCTTCAAAAATTGACGCGCTCTCTGCAAAGCTGTTCGTGGAGACGATTGTGTTGTTGTTTCGCAGCACGTCTATATTAAGATTTTTCTCACTATATTCATTGAGGATAGGCATGTCTATGATGCTCACCTGTTCAAGATATGAGAATAAAAGGTTTACATCCCTTGTGTACGATATGTACGTGCTGTTTGTGTACTCCTTTATCACAGTGTGGAGCAGAAGAATGGACATGGCAGTCAGAATAATTGCTATGACGGAGGAGAGAAATATGGAAAGTTTTCTTTTGAGCTGTTCTATCATATAGATGTGTCCTCCTTTCTGCAGACTAGCATGTAGCCACTGCCGTATACGACCTTTATCACAAGACTGCTATGGATGGTTTTTAATCTGTTTCTCAGAAAATAAATGTAATTCAGTATATTCCCATTTCCCACATTTGAGGTCAGTCCCCATATGGCTTCGATGATCTCGTCTTGACTTACCAGCTTACCAGCAGATCTCAGCAATAATTCAAATAGCTGGGATTCTCTGTTGGTGAGCCGCACCGACTGGGTACCACATTGAAGTGTCCGGCTGTCGAGCATATAAGTGACATCACCATATGAATAGTCAAATGTACCAATCTGTTGGGTTCTTCGGTAAAGTGCGTTTATACGAGCCAACAGCTCATCAAATTCAAAAGGCTTGACAATATAATCGTCGGCACCGTGGGAAAATGCTGCAGTTTTGTTCTCGAGTGTCCCAAGGGCTGTGAGCATAATCACGGGTATCGATATCCTGTCAAAGTATAACTGATTGAGAATGTCCAGACCGGACATGTCAGGGAGCATCCAGTCAAGCACCAGGATGTCGATATCCACCCCGGAATATATGAGCTCTGTGCTCTGCTTTCCAGTTGTACACAGCGTCACAGATATTCCGTGATCTTCCATTTGTCTTTTCAGTATTTTCCCAAGATTGAGGTCGTCCTCCACAAGCAGCAGGTTCATACATATCCCCTTTTCGTTATTGTAATCTGGAATGTAGTTCATTTCATTCTTACTTTATAGTAATTCATTTGGGGAGCGTTTGAAAGCGGTATACGCAATTTAGATGGTTTTTAGATAATCTGAGAGTCTGTAGATGCTACAATTTGTACATGAAAATATGTGAATAGAGGAAGTGCTAACTGGGGAAAAGGAGGTAATCATGGGGCGTATAAATATATTTTTACTGCTTGCCGCTGTCATGATAATATGCTGTGGCTGCGCTGGAACATCAGGAGATGAAGAGGTGGTGAAGGAACTGTCTGAATATCAGATGACACAATTGAATGTGGCGGAGGTGTATGGAATAGGAAAGACACAGGACGGTTATGTGTGTATAGGAGAAAATTCTGACGGCGAGGCTGTAAAGCTGACATTCACGTCACCTAATGGTGAGGTACAGGAGGAAAAGCTTGACTCAGCTTTCGTGATGTCAGTGGACGAGAAGATATCAGCGGCATATGTTGATGGGGATGGAAGTATATATATAGCTTTGAGCAGTGTCTTGGGAGATGGAGACATGGAGAGCAGGATAGCCGTCATAACAGGGAATGGAGAGGTCAGACAGCTATCTGATGAATTTGAGGGAAATGTGACAGCTATCAGAGTGCTTGCTGACGGATCCGGCTATATCTCGGGCTGCCCGGGCGGTGATATAAGGTGTTTTTCAATGGATGGTGAAGAGAGATTTGTCATCAAAAATATGAATTACACAGATATATGTGTGGCGAGCGACAGGATTATGGTTTTGACAGAGAGGAGCCTTCTGTCATATGACATATCCGATGGAAGTGAGACTGAAAACATCACAGCATTTGATAAGAGTATGGCGGACGACCTGGACGAGACCTTCAACGAAAAGGGGATGGATGCGGTGAGCTGCAGAAATATCATGAAATATGACGAAGATTCGGACTCACTGTATCTTATGCTGAGCACAGGTTTATATGAGTATAAGCTGAAGGATAGGCTGGGAATTAGACTTGCTACGTTCAGGGATTCAGATATTGAGTACGACTATGTGGTTGAAGGCGGTGATACATTTGTTGCGATAGCTGGTGGCAAGAGTGGAAGAAAGTATGTGGTGGTGTATTCATATGATTCAGGTTATGCTTCAGCAGAAGACAAAGAAGAGATGGGTGATAATGAAGTTACACTATATTCGTTATATTATGCAGAGAGCTATGAAACTCTCATCTCATGGTACGAGGAATACCATTCTGACATGACGGTGAAGTATACATGGGGAATAGATGATGATAATGGAATATCTGAGAGCGATGCAATAAGAGCGCTCAATACACAGCTTCTCGCTGGTGAGGGACCTGATGTTATCATAATGGACGGATTGAATGTGGGAAGCTATGAGGATACCGGAGTGCTCTTGGAATTGTCACAGGTGTATGACGATATACTGGAGGAAAATTCAGACTGTCTGGAAAATGTTCTCAACACATACAGGAAAGAGGATGGTTCGATATACGCAATTCCATCCATGGAGACGTTTACTGCAATTATCGGGCCGGAAAAAGAGGTAAAGAACATGATGGATGTACAGTCGCTTGCAGCATATATAAGCAGTCAAGACAGACCAAAATATGGAAATGACCTGTCATTCTATAATTGGGAGTGTTATTTTGATATATTGTATTCAGGATACGCATCGGAGATTGTGGATAGCAATGGAAATTATGACGAAGAGATGCTCAGAAAATTTCTAGAGGACTTAAAGCTTTTGTATGACACGGAGATGGAAAGGACGACTCAGGATCAGATTGATGAGTGGAGTGCAACGTGGGGCACCTACAGTGATCAGATAAAAAAAGCTATAAACAGTGAGTATATGAGCCCGCTGTTCAACAGCGCCTGGTCTGGAAGAAAAACAGCATTTGTGAACATGAAGACGATGGGAGAATCCTGGCGTTTTTACAGTATAAAAGAGGACTATGAGGTCGGAACAGGTGAGAGCGGCGAAAATACGGATTACGCATATGAAATATGGGGAAATGGTGGAGGAAAGGTGTTTGTGCCAAACACGGTTGTTGCGATAAATTCCAGATCAAAGAGTTTAGATCAGGCTATAAGTTTTATGAAGGATCTGTTCAGTACGGATGTACAGAAAATATATTACGGCGTTGAATGTGGAAATCCGGTCAATATGGAGGGCGTGCGGGAATGGAACAGAGAGGCACAGTCCATGGGAACTCCGGGAGGAAAGATCACCCTGGGGGGAAATGATTACATGGATTGGTCGTATTGGCGTAAGAATGAGTATCTTGAGGACTATATAGATAAATTGAGAGAGCTTGATACTCCGTCGAATACTGATGCGAGGGTGCGCAGTGTGATAAGGGATAACGTTGGAGACTATCTTGAAAATGGGGATAGTCTGGACAGCACAGTTAATTCCATAGATAAACTTTTAGGGGTGTATTTGAGTGAATAAATTAGTTAGCAGAAGGACAAAAGGAACAGTCGGATTTGTGATTCCGGGTTTTTTGGGGGTTATGATCTTTGTTGTTATTCCGCTGATGGATGTATTTATATCGTCATTTCAGAGTGTGGGGCATGGTGGCTTTTCAGGACTGCAAAATTACAAAGCGGTATGGGAAAATACGGCATTCAGACTAGCAGCAGGCAACTCCCTGCAGTTTGAGCTGGTGAGTGTTCCACTTCTCATGGTAATCTCGTTGATAGCTGCGGTAGAGGTATATGGAATGAAAAGCAGCGCAGTCAGGTTTGCATTTCTCGTGCCGCTTGTTATACCATCAAATTCACTTGCGGTGGTCTGGAGGCTATTGTTTGCTGATCTTCTTTCGGGAAAGGCGGTCTTCTGGCTGTTTGTGGGCACATTTATATTTAAGAACACAGGGTACAATATGCTTATATGGATGTCTGGGTTGTCGGCGATACCGGAGACTGTGTACGATGCTGCCAGAGTTGATGGAGCGGGAAGATATACCCAGCTATTCAGGATCACGCTTCCAAATATGAAAAGGTCATTTTTCATAGTTGCCATGTTGTCTGTGGTGAATTCCCTTAAGATATTTAGGGAGCAATATTTGATGGCAGGCAGCTATCCGGACATGAGCATATATCAGATACAGCATGTGTTTAACAACTGGTTTGAGAAGCTGGAAATCAGCAGGCTTACGGCGGGGGCAGTTATGACAGCCG
This sequence comes from Coprococcus sp. AM14-16, assembly GCF_003434675.1. Lineage (NCBI taxonomy): Bacteria > Bacillati > Bacillota > Clostridia > Lachnospirales > Lachnospiraceae > Coprococcus > Coprococcus sp. AM14-16. The sequence goes on along the minus strand of NZ_QTLL01000003.1, from coordinate 140,347 downwards.
TGGTATTTTTCGGAATCATACTTATAATTCGTTTGGTATGTCTCACTGATTGGCATGAGATATCAGTTAAATATAAAAGAAAGATTTTACTGAGAGGACGTGGAATCAAATGAGGTATGTAGCAGAGGGGATACATTTGTTATTGAAGATACTGGTCATAATGGGAGCGGCGCTGGCGGTAATCCCTTTATTGATTCTGTTAAGTGGAACATTTATGGGTGAGATGGAGCTGGATCAGTTGTTGTTTCAGGGGGCAGATAGTGGTGCGAGACATGTTGTGTGGCATATGATCCCGCTATATCCGACATTTAAAAATATTGTAGAACTGTTATTTGACACTCCGGAATACTATGTACTTTTCTGGAATTCCGTGAAGATAGTCGGGGTGGTGATAGCCGGACAGCTTGTGTTCGCTGTGCCAGCAGCGTGGGGGTTGTCGCGGAGCGGCAGCAGATGGGCAAATCTGATATTTGGTCTGTATATGTTCTGCATGATACTTCCATTTCAGGTGACAATGCTGTCGCAGTACATTGTGTTAAATAGGCTAAACATGATAAATACGCATTGGGCGATTATTCTGCCGTTGATGTTCTCAACCTTTCCGATATTTATTATGTATAGCGCATTTGAGCAGATCCCGGATTCAGTGGTAGAGGCGGCACGGCTGGATGGTGCGGGCAGTTTCACTATATTTTTACACATGGCCATACCCATAGCAAAGAGAGGAATCATAGCTGCAGTGATATTGGGATTTCTCGAATACTGGAATGTTGTGGAGCAGCCGGTCGTGTTTCTCAAGGACAAGTACCTGTGGCCATTGTCTGTTTATCTGCCAAATGTGACGGAGGGAAGTGCGGGAAGAGCGTTTGCATTTGCACTGTTCAGTTGTATTCCGTCACTGATCGTGTTCTATGTCGGTAGGGGAATTCTGGCTGATGGAATATCAATAGATTCTGCCGAAGATTGATAAAGGCAGATTGTAGGAGAAAACAGGAGAAGTATTATGAGACGATTTGCAGGAAAGCGATGGACAGACTGCGGTATAAAGGCCGTTATGATCTTTATGGCGGTGGTTATTGTCGGCACATTTGTGTCGAGGTTTGCGAGCAGTGCTCTTACCCCGAGGGTTGAAACGGAGTATGCAGTGTCGGGGACGGTGTCTATGAAGGTTTTACAGGATGTGGTTATAGATGGGGATAAGAAGACGCCGGTGTATATCTATCCCGGACTCCCGACGCAGGAGATATTTGTCAGTGCAGGGGAAAAGATTAACCGGGGAGATCCGCTTATGAGGGTGGATGTGAACATGGCCAGATCTGTGTATCTTGAGAAGAAGCTTGAGCAGAAAAGCCTGAAGGAGCAATACTGGTATACATGGGGAGAAGAGATGGATGTTATGGATGACAAAATTGCAGTGGTAGATGAACAGCTCCAATCTCTGGAAAAACTTATGGATGATGATGGAATTGTTTATTCGGAGCTTGACGGAATCATATCGGAGTCCAGAGTCGATGTAGGAAATAAAACTGAGGAGAGTGCGGCTTTTGTGGTCACGGAGAAAGCAGATAAATACACTATTAAAATATCTGTGACAGAGGAACAGAAAAGGTATATAGAAAAAGGGGACAAGGTTATGGTTCAGCAGGACGGCAGCGGTGTGAATACGGAAATATCTGCGATATACAGTGATGCTGATAGTGGACAGGGATATATAGTGGAGGCAGTTATTCCAGGAGATATATTTGAAGTGGGTGACAGCGTGCTGGCAGAGATTTCACATCAGTCTGAGAGTTACAGCTCTGTGGTTCCTGTGGCCGCAATACGTGCTGATGTGTCTGGGTCATATGTGCTTGTCGAGAGACCGAAGGAAAACCTTCTTGGGACGGAATATGTTGCTGCGAAGGTATATGTGACAGTCGGGTATACAAATAATTATGACGTAGGTTTGAAGAAGAGCCCTTTGACCAGTGATGATAAGATTATTGTAAGCTCAGATAAGAGAGTGGAAGCCGGTGATACTGTACGTGAAAAATAGAAGGTTTTATAAGAGCGCTGTGATCGGCATAGTTTTCGGTATTGTATTGGTGTGGTTGTTTATATGGAATGTCATGAATGTAATAAATATAAGTATTAGGTATGATGGCGACAGAAACTATGCATTTGTCACCACAGGGCAGACTGTGTACACCAGAATGAAGGACGAGGACTATGTAAAGGGAACATATAGAATTTTCCCAGAGGAGACAGTTGCCGGGGACAGTGTATATAAAAAAGTCCAATCTGATATAGTTGTTGTTGATTTTACTGTAGAGGATATTTTAGGGGTAACCGGGGCTCTGCAAAGAGATGATACAGATGGATGCATAATAAGCGGGGAGCTTTCATATACGCTGTTTGGAAGCAGTCGCACCGTTGGCTCTATTATAAAAGTGTTTGAAAAAACTTATGTTGTCCGTTCTATCGTTGACTCTGAGGAAAGTTATATAATCGTTCAGGCAGGGCAGGAACGTGGAGGTGACTGGGAGTTTGTTGACAGTAAAACTATAAATGGCATAGTGCTCGACGTATCGGATGAGAATTATAGGAGTGAATATGCAGATGATGTAGCCTGTCATCATGGTTATGGCAACAGCTTTTACTATGTTATAGATTATCTGGATATTTTACCGGACATAAATCTGCCGTCAAAGTGGTCAGATTTTGATTTCTGGAGGGATACCTGCGATGAGCTTAAGTCCATAAATGAGAGAAAGTTGTATTCTGACAAGGATGTTCTGGAGAAATCCTATTACAGGTGCAGCCAGAAGCTGAAGAGGTATAGATTGCGAAGTGGTATTTTTGTTTTCATATTATTTGTGTGGATGATTATGATATGCAGATTCATTAGGGAAAATATAAAAAAGTAAAACAAAAAAATGGTTTACAATGGCAATTTTGTGCATATAATTAGTGATAAAAGGTGGTGAAAAATATGATTATAAGATATACGTTTGATAATTTCTGCTCCTTTAATGCAGAGAGTGAGTTTTCCATGGAAGCCCCTGGGGGAAAAGTAAAGAAACGTTTTCCTGATAATTATACAACAACTCTGATTGGATATGATCTTTTAAAGACTGCTGTAATTGTCGGTGAAAATGCAGGTGGAAAATCTAATTTTATAAACAGCTTAAAGTATTTGAAATCGTTGTTTGATACTAACTTGAAAGTGCAGTCTGTAAATGCCTATATAAATACTGATACATTGGTAAATGAGAAAATACCAAAACAGAGATTTAATATCGTGTTTGTAGCTAGAAATCATTTTGTTTATGAATATGAAGTAGTAGTGGACAGTTTGGGAATATATAGTGAAAAACTCCTAAGGAGTCAGCTCAGAAAAAGAGCTGCAAGTGAGGTATTTGAAATTAAGCGGGATTCAGACTCGAAATATATACAGAAAAGAGGAAAAGCAAAGGAAATCGCAACTGTACTGGAGAACAGCAACAATAGTTATGGCTTATTTGTAAGCAAGCTTGCGTTGTTGGGGAATGCAGATGCGGCTGAGACTGTTGACTGGATGGCAGATGTATTATATCCGGGAACTTTGCCTTCTGAACAGGTAGAAAACATAATAAGACAGGAGTCGGATATTGAAATTCTCAAAGATCCAAGATATGTGGAAATTTTCAGAATGGTGGATTATAGCATATGTGGGATAGAGGTAGATGAAGAGAAACCGTATTCAAAAACGATGATAATTCGTTCAAATGCAAATGGACAGACATTTAAACGAGAGCTTTCTCAGGATTCTACTGGTGTTCGTGAATTTTTTGCATGGGCAGTGCAGATCTTTCGGGTTGTATATGCAGATAAGGTTGTATTTGCAGATGAGATGGATAGGGTGCTTAATCCAATCTTATCAGAACGTGTAATTGCATATATAAATGGAATGGAGCATAAAGGACAATTTATCTTTTCAACGCATAATGTACTTCATTTGAACTTGAAGACATATATGAAAGAACAGATATATTTTATTACAAAGAACAGGGAGAATCTTGTTTCAGAGCTTTATTCTCTTGCGGATTTTCCTGAAGTTAGATACGAAAACACAAAAATATATGAGTTTTACATGAAGGGGATTTTGGGAGGTACAGCGTTTGAGTAGAAAAAAGCGAATCCTACAGAAAAGATTTGCAATATTTTGTGAAGGAGATACAGAATACAATTATATAGATAAGATGAGAAGAAATCAGGGCGTTGAACTGGTTTTGAAACCAATTAATATGCATGGTGGGGGCTATGCAAATTTCTTGCAGAAAATAAGAACAGAGTCGCAAAGTAACTATCTGGCAAAGTTTATTATTGTGGATGCGGATAGGCTTACTACTATACAGGGCGAGCTGGATGGGTTCAATAAGCTGCTTGAATATTGCATGATTCAAAATAAAAAAGGCAACACTCCACATTTCATTATAATGGACAATCCTAATTTTGAATATGTGGCTTGCCTGCACAGTCCTGCGTATAAAGGACAGGATGTTCATAAGTTTATTCAGTCATCATTTGGTACAAAAAGTATTGCCGCTTTCAAGGGAAATAAAGATATTTACAATTATCTCAATAGTGGGGAGTTATCATATGTAAATATGCTGTCTTCACTTACCGGAAAAGATAAGCTGCTATATAACAGATATGAGATAAAGAAGAAGAACTTTGAAATAGTGGTAAAAGATACTGTGGTGGATATGGATAATATCAATATAAAGAGCAGTAATATAGAAGAGTTTTTTGATGTGATCGACTGGTGATGTGCCATGAGTTGATGATGGAGATGCAGGAATATCAACAATGAAAATTTTGCATGGTTGGTGTTCAATAAGTATTATGAGGAGATTGAAGAAAAATAAAGATATATGGAGAAGACAATAAAAATAGTGGCAATTACACTTGGTGTATTGGCGCTGATTGTGTTTATTCCGTTTGTCTGTTTAAGATACACAACCAGATATAAAGAGAAACTCGTTGATAAAACAAGTTCTCCTGATAAACAATACATATTGTCGATGTATTCGGTTGGAGAGCCGTACTGGCCATTTGGCGGTGCGCCGGGAAGGCTGATACTGGAAATGGCAAATAGCAAGGTGGCAAGAGCAGAATTTGAAATAGCCAATGACGGAGCCAGATTTGATGAGGACAGTTGGGATGTGACATGGTGATCCGACAGAGTGGAAGTTGTATTATCCGGAAACGAACAATACGATGAACTTGTTACCATGTATTTTGATGGCGGTGTAGAAAGAAAAAGGCTTACAACGATTCGAAAACAGGCAGCTGCCACAACCACTGAAACAGCGAGAACGGATACAGAAACAACAGGTGGCGAAATACCAGGGAATAACTCTGAAGAAATGCCTGATGACGTCAGCATAACAGCTGGATATAAGGCGGTATACGATTTGTATAACGATGACAATCGCACAGAATTCGACGTCACATATGGTGCCTCGGAGCGTTCGTCCAGATGTGTGCTGAATGAAAATACAGGTATGATTGATTACATTGTCTATAATGGAAAATCACCCAATGGCAAATGCTGCATATATGTACGGTATAAGGTGGATGCGTCTGCAGATGAAACTGTTTCATACGATGAAGGGCATATGGTTGACATATATGCATATGTACTTGAAACTAAGAAAGTGGTCAGCAGCGGCAAAAAGCAGTGGGAGGATACAGGCTCTGATGAGTTTATAGATGTTACGGAAAAATAAAAATATTACTAAAGGTGAGTCCTACCTTATAAGTGGAGGTTATAAAAGCGTAAGAGTCGCCTTTGGTGATTCTTCAAGGCGGCTGAAAAATGGAGAGCAGATTTTCGTAGACGATCTTATAGAACTTGCATACAGATATTTAAGAGAGATAGAGCATTCTGACGAAAACCTGGAGAAGGTGGAAGTGCTGGATTGGCTTGATTGTGCTGCTATCAAAATAGAATTACAAACATCTGAATATATGGGTAAAGCAGTCGAAAGGCTGTGACGTAAAGCTACAGGGTTTGTAAAAATAGTAGCCAGTTGCAGATACGAAACAGTTGGATCTATGCGTATGTCGCATAGATCCTTTTTGGTGCATGGTAGGAGTAGTTGTTTTTGCCTTGACGGACAAGCTTCTTATCTGGTTAAAAAGAGTGTTTTTAATTGACAATATATAGAAAAACGAGTATATTGTGGTTGGGGATGAGTAAAATCTCCAATTAAATTGATAGTCTAGAAATAGAGGATAATTCTATATTATCATTCGCAAATTAATTTTTGGAAGGATACACAAATGAAAAATAACGATATAAGAATACTTTTTTTAGCCAAATATGCTCCCGACTCCATCAATAGTCCATTGCCATCTGGGATAGAAGACACACTATATGCAGAATATCATTATGATATTTATAATATTTTATATAATAATTTTCATGATATTATATCCACGAACAATATTGATTCGTATGTTCAAAAGCGGCCTGAAGTTGATTACATTTTTTCACTTTATAACAGGTTGCCATTTAGAAACTCAGAAATATTTGTCTCAAGTCTGGCTGAATACTACAATATTGCCTATTTAGGCGCACGTCCCAATATAAGATCTATCGCTGAAGACAAGCATATTGCTAAAATGCAAGCAAAACATGTGGGATTAAATACACCTAACTGGTGCACTTATAATGTAAATCAAATTATAAACAGTATCCCATTTGACGGACCATATTTTGTAAAACCACGTTATGGTGCGTCGTCTATGAATATTGATTCTACCTGTTTTTGTGATAATTTGCATGATGTCCAAAATAAAGCCATACAGTTTTATGATAAAAATATTGATATTATTGTTGAACAATTTATCGAAGGAACATCTATTACGGTTCCTATTTTGAACAATTTCGGAGAAACTAAGGTTCTTCCATTTGTTATTGAAAATTCTAATTTAAACTACAATGTCATTACGTATAAACAAAAAAGGAAAATTACTAGTGGATTAACTCGAACGGTTAATACTGATCGCTCTATGCAAAATCAAATAGAAAAAATTTCAACAGCATTTTTCGAGTCAATCCAACCGCTTGATTATACACGAATAGATTATATTATTGATTCAAATGGGGAGCCATATTTTATAGAATTTAATGTATGTTGCAATTTAGGTAAGCATGCGGCTATAAATATGGCTGCCCAAAATATAGGAATAACTTACTCAGAGCTCATCAATAATATCTTATATTCAAGTTTATATAGACAAAACCTCATCGATAGTTTCTTGGGACAAAAGCTGTAAAGGATTAATATACCAATATTCCAAGTAACACGGACAATAACATTTCGTAAAATCTTCTGTGATATAGCATTGATTTGCTTCGAGTCGATTTTGATAAAATTGTATTTTCGTATACGTTAAATTTTTATTATATCTATCTGGATATTGTTTGCATTTTTCCAGAATATTTGTGCTTAATTTATTATTCGCATAATACACAAGTGCCTTATTTATATAATATTTTTGTTTTACACGTTCTATGGATATTTCCTCAACATCATCTTCAATTGCATCTATGATGTTGAGGGCTTCCGAGAATTTACTTTCATATACCAATGAACATGCTTCGTTAATTTTGATAAATATGTTAGGCATCAATGAATGTGAGTATGCATGTGCCATATTTAATAATTTGTGACAATAATCAAAATTACGGTCTAATAATTCTGCAATTGCCCAATCATTATAAAAAATATGCATGTTATTATTTCCAAATTTCTGTATTTTATTTTCTAACTCCCTGAATTTTGGACTTTGCGATACATTCCGATCAAGTATCATTTTACGGGTAACAAGGTTGCACATTGTTGTAATACTACCAAACTCATCTTTAAAGTTTTCGAAGATTTTTAAAGCGTCTTTAAAAGGGGTTAAATCATCCCAGAATGCAGCTCCACAATTTCTGAAAAAATAACCTGCATTTTTATCAGCGCTAGTATCTTTTAAATTATTTTTTTCTATTTTGTAAAGTTTTCTTGCTTTATCCAACTGTTCGGTATGAATGTAATTACTTATAAGAAAAGCTTTCAGTACATAGTTATTCGGATCCTCTGCTAAGCAGGTCAATATCTTTTTTTCAGCTTTTTTATGCTTTCTACACCTATTTAGTAATACTGCAAAAAGCTCTTCCCACTCTAGTTTTAATTTTTCCTGCTTTTTCAATTCTTTCATTTCTCTTTTTGCATCGGTATATAATCTGAGATATGTATAGGCTATTATCTGTAATTTTTTATTATCGTTGATATAACTAATCAATTTAGCTTCAAATGGTAAATCAATTCTCATTTTATATACAAGTATTCGTTCAAGCCAATCTTGGCTATTCAGGTTTAAATCATTTGCTAATTCATAACAAATTTCTGCTTTACTGATTGATTCTGAATTTTCTTTAGAGTAATATTTCAAAATAAGATCTTTATAGTAAAATATATCAGCTTGTGAACATTTGATATTGTCATCTCTCAATGCGCTGGTACATAAATATAAAATTGATTCTTGCTGCTTTATAACTCCATATTCAATTAATTTCTTCAAGGCCTCAGTAATATCTGTCTCTATATGCAAAGTATTGGTATCAAAAGAAATTATTTTTTCCAGCTCTGTAATTTCAATTCCATTAGTAAGTATGTTCAATATCGATATGATTTCGTTATCAAGTTCTGAAATAGTTAAATTTTTATCTGCCTCTTTAATATAAAATAATATTTTATGAATATTATAATCTTTATCAATCAAGAGAGCCTCTGCCTCTTCTTTGGAAATCTCATGTTTAAATTGCTTAGACAACTCCACAATGGTATATGAATTAGGATGACCAAAAGTCAATTCTTCATATGCACTCATTTTCAGCTTCAGTTTTCTTATATTGTCTGTAAATGATGTATATGCAATAATTAAAAAAACATTTTTAATTTGAGAAAGTTTATGGATAAAATCAAAATCAGATTCATTAAGGAACTGAGCTTTATCTATAAGAATTCCTACTTTTTCATTTCTTGAAATTTCTCTGAAGCATTCTATTATTGACGTACTAAGGATTTCAAAGTTTGAATTCAAATAATTAATTCCTCTTTTACCTTCATTTATTGTTGCTAAAACCTCCCCAATAAATGGAATGTTTTGGGAAGCCAAAGCTGATAGGAATGATTTATCGTATTCTCCATATTCTTTATTGGCGTAAGATATTATATTTTTAATTTCTCCCGGTTTCATTAGTTTAATTAATTTCTCCATTAAACTTTCAATAGAGCGATCTTCATATATTATATGATATGTTTTGTGTTTACCTAATTGTTCGTTCAAAAATGCTGAGAATCCAGAACTTCCCTTAACATTTATAAACATTACATTTTTATCATTATCTATATATTTTTCTATTATTTCTTTCTCATTTTTTCTATTTATATACATGTTAGCTTATCCTTTATGTGCTAAATATTTGAGCCGCTTTATGAATGATAATATAGAATTATCCATTAAATGTACCAGAACGTAGAGAGAAATAGTTGGTAAGATTTTCAGCATTCAAATATTAAAATTATTTCTTGGATGCTTAGTTGCCAAGATACTTCGTTGCTTTGCCAATGTAACGTGAGTGTATATTTCGGTAATATTGATAGAACTGTGTCCAAGCATTTCCTGAATATAGCGGATATCTACATCAGCGTCCAGCAGGCTGGTGGCAAAAGTATGTCTGAACATATGTGGGGTGATGTGTAGATCAATAGCGGCAAGTGAAGTATATTTATTTATCATTCTGCGTACAGCCTGATCGGTCAGAGGTCGACCAGATTGATTTGCAAAAAAGTGATTGCAATTTACTATTTCCGAATGAAAATCAACTTTGTATTTATTCAGTATATTTATAACAGAAGGACTTCCTATCTGAATTCGTCGCTCCTTATCGCCCTTGCCATATATAAGGATACTTCCATCATATAGGTTGATATCATTGATTTTTAGTGCACAAAGCTCAGAAATTCTCATGCCAGTTGCAAATAAAAGCTCGATAACAGCGGCGTCCCTCAGAGAATTTCTTCTTTGGTAGGTGGTTTTGGCACAATTAAGTTGTTCATAAATAGTAGACAAAAATATTTCAATGGTGCGAATTGGAATTGTTTTGGGCAATATTATGGGTTCGCGAAATTTAAGCTGCAATTTATTAAATGGATTGTTATTCAGAATTCCTTTGTATTCAAGATAATGAAAAAAAGCCTTAGCAGATGCGATTTTCCTTTTTACAGTCTTGGGTTTATATGTGTTATTAAGTATTCCGATGTATTCCTCCAATATATTTGTGGAAATGTCAGTGATGTCAGATGAGCAAATATAGCTTACGAATTGATTTAAATCAATCTTATATGCTTTCAAGGTCTTTTCATCTAGGCATTTCTGTTTGTCACAGTATTCCAAGTAGTTTTTTATAGATGTTTTCATGGTGTCCATAGTTAATCTCCTTTGTATGTATTTATCAGAAATATATGGTACAGGAAAAATGAAAGAAAGTAATTAAGACTGTTTAATTTGATGTGAATAACAAAAAAATATAGGGGCAGATGACTGTTTTTATGCCCATTTGCTGAGACATCGGGTGTATAATTATCATACGTTTACCCACAATTTACATCTGCGCGGTATCGACTTTTACATGAAGGTAATACCATAAGTCTGTTGTGAGTAAAGGTTTGTTTGTATAAAAGGAGACTGGAAATGAGTAGTTACGTTATATCGGACATCCACGGATGCTACGATGAGCTGCAGAAGATGCTCGAAAAGATACAATTCGGCGATGGGGATACGTTGATATGTGCGGGAGATTATATAGATAAAGGACCGAAGAATGCTGATATGCTGGAGTGGATTATGCGTGCGCCGGCAAATGTCATTCTGATTCGGGGAAACCATGACGAGGATTTTGTTCAGAACATAGAGGCGATGAGAATTATCAGCTATAAAATGGATCTTGACGTGGAGGACCTGAAGGATACAAAGGTTTTGTACAAGTCTATGAGCAGGCTCGCAGGTCGTGATGACAGTGTAAGGTTTGACCGATGCGGAACGGTGAATGAACTGATAGAATCCGGATACACATTTTCACAGCTCTCTGCATGGGCGGAGAGGATAAAGCACATGCCATATTACTACGATATGGATGTGAATGGCAGAAAATGTATAGTAGTCCATGCCGGATATATAAGAAAGCTTGACACACCGGAGCTTAAAGCAAAGTACAGTTCAAGGGAAGAATTCTATATGAATGCCAGGTATGATGGGTATACCGTTGGCGGTATGTGCCATAGTACGATAATCGCCGGTCATACACCGACAGTCAAGGAAGGTGAGTTTGCATGGAACAATGGGCGTGTGTTCCGCATGTACGATAAAGAACGTGATATATTGTTCTATGACATAGACTGCGGCTGCTGGATGAGGGGCACAAGAAAGAATGCAAGACTTGCGTGTATCAGGCTGGAGGATGAAGAAGTGTTCTATGTGTGATGTGTGCATTGACATCATTTTTTAGTTCTGTAAAATATAATATTAATTGTGGACAAATAAAAAATATAATGTATTGCATAGAGAATGAAATAATATAAGTTTAAAGAGGTGATGCAACGCACAAAATTGTAGGCACTGAATTTCAGTATCGCAAAATGAAAAAGGGGAATGAAGAGTTGGAAGCATGGCTTTCCAGGATGCTTTCACCAAGGATTAATTTTCGCTTTTTTGAAGTTCCGATGGATGAAGGTACCATTGTGTTGATGGATATTCCCTGCGCAGAGAAACAACCGGTGCAGTTTGCTGGTGGGGAATATATAAGAACTGGAACAAACAAAAAGAACTTAAAAGAGTATCTGGACAAAGAAAGAGAATTGTGGAGAACATTTGATTCCACCCCATATGAACTGCGAATAGCGATGGGTGCTTTGGTGATTGCAAAAGATTTAAAGAAATTTGAATTTTTGCATAGAAGAACTGTCAGAGTGGTATGGTATAAAGAAAACTCCAGGCTGGATGCTATAAGAGAGAAAGAATTTTGTGCAGGCTACGTATTTTAACATGAAGAAATCGTGCAGTATATTATGACCATTATTACACAGGAAGAAGTTATTGTGGATGCTACGAGAAAATCAGTAGTCAGTTTCCCAGAAATTGCTATTCGTGAGCTGCTGGCAAATGCAATGATACATCAGGATCTTCAGCAAAGGGGTACGAATCCGATGGTGGATGTGTTTAAAAATCGAATTGAATTCTCGAATGCAGGAGCGCCATTGGTTGCAATCGAAAGAATTGTGGACTCAGTTCCGGTATCCAGGAATGAAAATATTGCAGGGTTTATGCACAAATGTGGTATTTGCGAGGAACGAGGAAGTGGTTATGATAAGATAGTAGAGGCAACCGGTAAGAATGAGCTGCTTGCTCCGAGAATTGAAAATCAGAATAATCAATTCACAAAGGCAATATTGTTTGCAAAAGTGCCATTTGAATTGACTACGAAAGAAGATCGTATAAGAACCTGTTATATGCAGGCGTGCTTAGTATATGTCAATTTTGAAGGTATTTCTAATTCAGATATTCGAAAAATATTTGGCTTGGGAGAAAAGGAGAAGGCTAAGGCATCGAGACTTCTTACCAGTGCTGTTGAAGCCGGGTATATTAAAGTAATGGATTCGGATACAGCACTAAGATATAAAAAGTATATTCCGTATTGGGCTTAATTTAAGTTTCGCTAAGTTTCGCTGATATAAACAGGGCAGAAGAATTTAATAGAAAAATATGAAGAAAGTCACTGTAAACCAAGGAATTGTATGTTTTACAGTGACTTTCTTTTTGGGCAAAGATATAAAATACATTAAATTTATGTTTTGCTAAGTTTCATTAAGGTCTAGTTGTATTATTTATATGATTTCACAATTTTTTCACAAAATATATTAGCACTCTGTGTTGACGAGTGCTAACAGAAGTGGTATAACATAATCAGTCAAAGGAAAGAGCTTCTAAATAGAAATTAACGATAAGCCTTGAAGCGATCCTTTGAAAAGAAAACGAAATTATTAACATATATATACCTGATGTGATAAAGGCAGAGGGGATAGATATTGGAAGGAGAGATGACTTATGTTAATGCCTAGTATTATTGGAGACAGCTTTTTAGATGATTTCTTTGGATATCCAGAGAGGACTTACACAGCACCAAAGCAGACACAGATGAATGGATTTATGCAGGCTGATGTAACAGAAAGTGAAAGTGATTATACAGTAGAGATGAATCTTCCGGGAGTGAAGAAAGAGAATGTGAAGATTGAGCTCAAGGACGGTTACCTGATCGTGAACGCTACAACAAAGAGCGAGACAAAGGAAGAGGACAAGAAGAGTAGATACATTAGAAGAGAGCGTTACAGCGGCTCAGGAAGCAGAACCTTCTATGTAGGCAAGGATCTGACACAGGAGGATATCAAGGCTAAGTTTGAGGACGGTGTCCTTAAGCTCACAGTTCCAAAGATTGAAAAGAAACCAGAGGAGCCAAAGTCAAAGTATATAACAATTGAATAATATTTCACAAAGCATGTAGACGCCGCGCGAAGCGCATATAATGCGTCTGCTGACTAAATACATTTCGTAGTGTTGATGACCGGCACAGGAACCTCCCTCCTGTGCCGGATTTTTTGTGGCGTCATTGTTGATTGACAACCTTAACTCACAGATTATAATGGGAATAAGCATAATTACAAATAAGACAAGGAGATGTATGACATGAGATACAAGGCAGCGATATTTGATATGGACGGAACAATACTCAATACTCTGGAGGACCTGACAGACAGTACAAACTATGCGCTTTCTCATCATGGATTCCCTGAGAGAACTATAGATGAGGTTAGAAGATTTGTTGGAAATGGCATACGAAAGCTCATTGAGAGAGCTGTGCCGGCGGGAACTGATGTGGCAACGATAGATAAGGTGTTTGATACATTTGCTTCTTATTATAAGGAGCACAGTGCCATCAAGACCAGACCATATGACGGAATACATGATGCCATCGCAAAGCTCAGGGCAGCAGGTGTGAAGACTGCGGTTGTGTCCAACAAGGCGGATTTCGCAGTCCAGGATCTGTGTGTTGACTATTTCCCGGGAATGTTTGATTTCGCACTTGGTGAGAAGTCTGGCATAGCCAAGAAACCGGCACCTGACATGGTGGAGGAGTGCCTCAGAACGCTTGGTCTTGAGAAGAAGGATGTCGTATATATAGGTGACTCTGATGTGGATCTTGCCACAGCAAGAAATTCTGGAACGGATGTCATCATGGTCGGCTGGGGATTCAGAGACGAGGAGTTTATCATGAGCCTTGGCGCACCATTTGTCATACATGACACACAGAAGATCGTTGATATAGTATTGGGAGAGTAGTGGATGCTTACATATTCATTTGACGACAGAGGGATGGATTTCCTCTATGAGCATTTGTACAAAGAGATAAAAAATGACATATTGATGGGAAATCTTAAAGCCCATGAGAAGCTGCCGTCAAAGAGGGCGCTTGCAGCTCATCTGAATGTGAGCGTCGTCACAGTGGAAAACGCATACAGTCAGCTCTTGGCTGAGGGATATATTTATTCCAAGCCGAAGAGCGGGTTCTATGTGTGTGACGTGAAGGCTGAGGATGCGGATGTTGTGGGAGTGAGCAATGCCTGCTATACCAGTCGACCGGAAGACCATGTGACAGAGCATACTCATGTGATCAGGGAACACGCAGAAGCCTCTGACCAGAACAGGTTCTTTGCCGACTTTGTGAACAATTCCACCCTCAGTGAGAACTTCCCATTTTCGACATGGACGAAACTCATGAGGGAGACGATGATGGATGACCGGGAAAAGCTTATGAAGAGATCGCCGTCTGGTGGGATATTTGAACTCAGAAAGGCCATTGCGGATTATCTCTATCAGTTCAGGGGGATGTCTGTAAGCCCAAACCAGATCATAGTCGGCGCGGGAACGGAATATCTGTATGGTCTTATCATACAGCTTCTCGGCAGGGACAGCGTATACGGTGTGGAGAATCCGGGATATCAGAAGATACAGCACATATACGATGCATATCAAGTGAAATGCTGTTATATAGACATGGATGAGAGCGGTGTCAACATAGATTCGCTAGAGCGGTCCGGGGCTGATGTGGTGCATATATCACCGTCACACCATTTCCCTACGGGAACTGTCACTCCGGCGAGCAGGAGATATGAACTGCTGGGCTGGGCGGCAAAGCAGAAGGGCAGATATATCATAGAGGATGAATATGACAGTGAATTCCGTCTGGTGGGCAATCCGATCCCAGCACTTCAGAGTATAGATGCCTCAGATAAGGTCATATACATGAATACATTTTCAAAAAGTTTGTCATCAACCATACGAATAAGCTACATGGTATTGCCAATACCGCTCATGGTAAGGTATAATCATATACTAAGCTTTTATGCGTGTACGGTGTCGAATTTTGATCAGTATACACTCACAAGGTTTATCCAGGAGGGGTATCTGGAAAAGCACATCAACAGGATGAGAAAGTTTTACAGGAACAGCAGGGACAGGATACTTGGTTGTATCAGGAGTCACAGGCTGTATCCACAGGTAACGATAAAGGAAGAGAATGCAGGTCTTCATTTCCTTATGGAGATCGACACGTCATACACGGACAGAGAGATGGTGGACAGGGCTGCCGCGGCAGGAATCAACATATCTAGCCTCAGCCAGTACTGCCACGGAAAAGAGCAGGAGGACAGCCACACGCTGGTTATCAATTATTCGGGTATAGAAGAAGATATAATAGAGGAAGCCTGTGACAGACTTCTTGAGAGTGTGGTGCACTTGACGACATAGCACGCAGACGCCGCGCGGAGCGCATTTCATGCGTTTGCAGGATTTTTTCGTATTTTTCGTAAGGAGGACAACAGATGAAGATATCATTCGATTCCCTTGAGGAGCAGAATATTCAGAACTTTAAGGGTGGCGAAGGCGTATTCAAGCCACGCATGCACGTAGGCAATTACAACAAGATCATGAGGGCAACACTTCCAGCAGGAAGCTCCATTGGCCTGCACACACATGACACCAACAGCGAGATCATATTTATCATCTCAGGAGTTGGAACCATGGAGTATGACGATACCATGGAGATACTCAATCCGGGCGACTGCCATTATTGCCCACCGGGACACAGCCATAGTCTGAAGAACAACGGCGATGAGGATCTGGTGTTCTATGCTGTAGTGCCAGAGCACAATTAGAAGAGAATAATATAAGAAAATAAAAAAGAGGTTCTCCAAATCAATGTATCTGGAATACATCTGGAATTCCGGGTGCGCATTAGAATGTGGAGGCCTCTTTTTTTATGTACAACAAAATGCCATCCATGGGTAGAAAATATGTTATGTCAACTTATGATGGTGATAAAATCTTGTTGTTATTGATAAAATAAGCTGATAAAATGTAGCTTGTGAAGTTTGGAAGCGCACTGATGCACACAAACGCCACAGGGCTGAATCATATACACAAATGACAACAATACAACTGGGCTGGATCATATACACAAGAGCTGCAACAAAACATCGATCATCGCATAGGGAAAAAGATAGATGATCGATAAAGGAAGGTGCAGATATGATTTCAGAAGAAAAAACAACAAAGACAGCAGATCCAACTATATCCCGTGAGGAGGCTATAGGGATACTCAACACGCCGGATGATCAGCTTGACGAGCTGGTGGCACGTGCCGGAGAGCTCCGCGAGAAGTACAAGGGAAAACACGTTGGGATACATATTCTGACAAATGCAAGAAGTGGTAACTGCTCTCAGGACTGCGCATATTGTGCACAGTCGTGCCGTTCAAAGGCAGCCATTGACAAGTATCGCTGGGTTGGCGATGAGAAGCTTTACAGGGACAATGATTTTGTGGACAAATACCATTTGTCCAGACACTGTATAGGCCTCAGCGGAATGAAGTTCATGGATGAGGAGATTGAGGAGCTTGCGGTGCGCATCCGCAAGATGAAGGAAAGCGGAACACACCTGTGTTGCTCCATCGGATTTCTGACGGAGAAGCAGGCGCATATACTGCGGGATGCGGGACTTGACAGGATCAATCACAACCTGAACAGCAGCCGTGGCTTTTACAGCAATATATGTTCAACCCACACATTTGACCAGAGAGTTGCAAATATAAAGATGCTGCAGAGCGTGGGATTTGAGATATGCAGCGGAGGCATCATAGGAATGGGTGAGAGCAGGGAGGATGTGGTGGACATGCTCTTGGAACTCAGGGAGATCAATCCCGAGGCGATTCCTATTAACTTTCTTCTTCCGATAGAAGGCACGCCACTGGGGGACATTGATACGTCAGTACTCACAACGGAGTACTGCCTGAAGGTGTTGTGCCTTGCGAGGCTCATGGTGCCACAGGCGGATATAAGATGTGCCGCGGGCAGGGAGAGATATTTCAAGGGTGAGGAGAAGAGACTTCTCACTGTTGTCAATTCTATCTTTGCATCGGGTTATCTCACAGAGAACGGACAGGGCATGGAGGATACGATAAAGGCGATCACGGATGCCGGATTCACATATGAGGTGGAGTCGGCGTAGCGGTTCGTTTACATAAATTTTACGTGCCTGCATATTGAAACAGAACCGTGATGTTGAGGAGATAAACTCACAGGAACAGCAGTATGCAGATGCCTATGAGAGGGCACGTCAGTAGGCGCATTGCATAGTGAGACTGCGCAAAAGTAGCAAAGGCATTTGCTTTCTGCGGTCAGATATGTTAGAATCTGTAAAAATCAAAGATAAAAATAACGTGCAGATTACGGACCGAAAAGGATAACGACTGTGCATGCTTTGGCATGCCGGCTGTTATCCTTTTTGTGTTTTATAGTGATTGCGGATAAGGAGAAGTGCATGTATCTGATGATAGACAATTTTGATTCGTTTGTATATAACCTGAAGGCGTATTTCGAGGAAATGGGAAGATGTGTGACCGTAAAAAGGTGCGATCGGATATCTCTGCATGATGTGGAAGATCTGGAGCCGGAGGGCATAATACTTTCACCGGGACCTGGGCGGCCATGGGAGGCAAAAATGTGTGTGGATGTTGTGAACATGTATAAGGGGAAGATTCCGATACTTGGAGTCTGCCTTGGACATCAGATACTTGGGTATTGTGCGGGCGCCATTGTTGAAAAAGGAAAGATGCCAATGCATGGAAAGGTGACAGAGATACATACCTGTGGAACAGGTCTGTTCGCACGGCTGCCGGAAAGCTTTCATGTCACAAGATACCACTCATTGGTAATAAATGGCAGCAGTCTGCCTGATGATTATCAGGTGGATGCTATATCCGAGGATGGTGCAGTTATGGGAATATCACACAGAAGGCTGCCGTTGTACGGGGTGCAGTTTCACCCGGAAGCGGTACTTACGGAGTATGGTCATGATATATTGTATAATTTTTGTATAGCGGCGGAGAAGTTTAATTGCAGATAAGGAGTCATATATGAGCAGTATGAGGCGAGTGGTAAAAAAACTTGACAGATATGTGTGTGCAGCTGATGTTTTTGAAATATATGAGGATGAGACAGGAATAGCATTTCTTGACTCATCCCTTGTGAATAATCTGGGACACTATTCGATCATTGGGAGATGCCCATATCTCAGGCTTGTTAAGAATGGGGATACATTTGAGGTTAATGGAGATTCTGAAAAGGATATAACATTTGAAGAATATATGAGACAGTATCTTGTACAGCATATGGATAAGAGTTCGGAGGATTTGCCGATCGTATCAGGAGCGATAGGGTATGTATCCTACGATTATGGAATGGACAGGATGGGGATTGGCTCCATCAATGAAGACCTTGTGTCTGTTCCAGAGGCAGTCATGATCTTCTATGACTGTTTCGTTGTTGAAGATTGTCTAAAAAAAGAGACATATCTTGTGGCAAATGGGATGACAGGTGATGCACAGTCAAATATTGATGTAATGGAGAATGATATAGAGAAGTATTGCGGCAGGGATGATCGGGAAAATGGCAATATAATTGACAGGACGAGTGAAGATGTACAAAAGAGGAAGAAGTATAACTTGAATGTGTACGAAGAATGCAGCAGGGAAGAGTATGAGCACTCTATAAGAAGACTGAAGGATTATATAACCGAGGGTGATGTATATGTTGCAAATATGACAAGGCATATGGTTATCGACAGTGATAAAAAGCCTCTGGACGTGTTCCATGACCTGAGAGTCAGCAATCCGTCGCCATTTGGTGGATATCTTGATCTGGGAGATTATCAGATAGTGAGCGCATCTCCTGAACGGTTCATGCAGATAAAGGATCGCCATGTGTATACCCGGCCGATAAAGGGGACGAGGAGACGAGGAGAGACTGTCAGGGAGGATGAGGCGCTCAGGAGGGAGCTTGAGAAATCACAGAAGGAAAAGAGCGAACTTCTGATGATTGTAGATCTTGAGAGAAATGACCTGAACCGTGTGTGCAGACCGGGAAGCGTAAAAGTGACTGAACTGTTTTCGATAGAAGAATATGCGACTGTTTTTCATCAGGTGGCAAATGTAGAAGGCGTGCTGCAGGATGGAGAAGATGTGATGTCTCTTCTTACTGCGGCGTTCCCGGGTGGTTCTGTTACAGGGGCGCCGAAACGCAGGGCTATGGAGATCACAGATGAACTTGAATGCGGAAAGAGAAATATTTACACCGGATCTATTGGTTATATTACATTGGATGGAAAATGCGATTTTAATATAGTGATAAGAACTGTATTGTACAGAAATGGCAGGTATTATCTTGGCGTTGGAGGCGGTATTACTGTCGATTCAGATCCTGGTGCAGAGTATGAAGAGACATGGGATAAGGCAAAAGCAATACTCAGTGCATTGCAGTAGCATTTGAAAATGATGAAAATGGGAGAAATGTAAAATGAATGTAAAAATGGATGATTGCTTTCAATTTGGTCTTGGAGCATTTGAAACTATAAGTGTGGTTGACGGCAGGCCGATATTTCTTGACAGGCATCTGAGACGCCTGGAAGATGCTGCAAGATTCCTGGATCTTGGCATGCCAGCAGAACGGGGCATAGACAGGATAACTGTGCTGAAATATCTGAGAAAGTGGATGAGTGAGCATGATTACAGAGATCGATCAGGTCATATGAGGCGATGTGCGTTAAAGATCATGCTGACTCAGGAAAATGTGGTTTTTTCAATGAGAGATAATCCTTACACCCCGGATATATACGAACGGGGGTTTGCAATGGACATAAGTAATGTTAGAAGAAATGAGACATCGCCGTTCGTATATCATAAAACCATGAATTACGGAGACTGCATTCTTGAAAAAAGGCGGTCTAGGAAAGCTGGAATGGATGAACGGATCTTCCTGAATACAAAGGGACAGATATGCGAGGGTACGGTGAGCAATATATTTTTTGTGAGAGATGGCAGGATATACACACCCGCGATAGACTCAGGTCTCCTGCCTGGAACAGTAAGGGGGTATATCTGTGAATCAGAGGCGGTCACGCAGACGGTGATATTCCCTGATGAACTGTCATCATATCAGGAATGCTTTGTGACCAATTCCTTGATGGGGGTCATGCCGGTGAAACTACTGGGAAATATCAGCTTTGATGAGAGGAACGTCACAGCCATGATGATGAGAAAATATCATAATTTTTCAGCTTTATGCCGGTAAAATGCCTTTTTGTATCATTGTGGTCCGGGCTCAGCCACTTCGCATATGGTAAGTGTGTCACCGGATATGGTAAACCTTATATCATACCCGCCATACAGCATCCCATACCGTCTATTCGGTTCATCCTGATAGCCAGGCCTTGGATCCTGTGCAAGAACCTCCCTCAGAGCTTCGATCTGTGCACTTGAAAATATAGTTTCAAGTTTGACGGCGATATCGTCAGAGAAACATACAGACAGCTCCGGAATATCAAGGGAGTCTGTCCAGCCCCCGGTCGCCTCCGGATGGCTGTCGGTGTATGGCAGATAAGGCTTGATGTCGTACACCGGTGTTCCGTCCAGTATATCGGCACCCGACACCACAAGTCCGTGTACACAGCCGTTTTCTTCATTATATATAATATCCAGAAGTCTCACCGATGACAGACCGATGTTGTTCGGCCTGAAAGGTGATCTGGTGGCAAAAACCCCCATCCGCTGGTTACCGCCCAGCTTTGGGGGTTTTACTGTTGCGGTAAAACCATTCTTGTGAGCCCTGGAGAAGTCCCACAGCAGCCATATGTGGGAGAATCCGTCAAGCCCTCTGAAAGCCTCTGCCTGATTGTACGGTGGAAGCATCTCTATAAAAGCGGCGGCGCAGTCTGTCAGACCGCTCTGCCTTGGAATGCCGAACTTTTCTTTATAGTCACATCTCACATATCCTATTACTTCTAAACTGGTATTTGTCATGTATATTTATCCCACTTTCTGGTTGTAATTTATAAGTTATGGCAGATTATTTGCTGTACATTCAGCATGCATTGATTAACGCCGACTTTACATTCAATTTACATTGCGCTGGTTATGTATTTTACTTGTGCCATTTATCATAGTGCAAAGAAAAGAACGAAAGGCGCGCGAGTTCTTTTCCGGGAAATAAGCAAAGAATGATATGTCCCAATAATACAATATTTGCAAAGACCGGTTCAAGAGATAACCGGCACATGTAACAATTTTCGTAGAAAATTGTTATGCAGCATCAGCCATCGCCGATAGGCGATTTTGCATGGCTGATGTTCCAGAACACATGTAATAAGTTTTCGTAGAAAACTTGTTATGCAGCATCAGCCATACCATAAAGCGATTTTGCATGGCTGATGTTCCAAGAAAGAATATGGACAAAGTAAGGAGAAAAAGAAAATGGTTAAATTAAAGAAAGTATTGGCAGTAACACTTGGAGCAGCACTTATGATAGGAAGTCTTGCTGGCTGTGGAAATAATTCATCAAAGAGCGCAGATGGCGGATTCGATGCAACACAGGATATATCAGTAGTATCAAGAGAGGAAGGCTCAGGAACAAGAGGAGCATTCGTAGAGCTCACAGGAGTTGAGGAGAAGGATGCAGATGGCAATAAGGTCGACAACACAACAACAAATGCCATCACATGCAACAGCACAGAGGTCGTACTCACAACAGTAGCAGGAGATGATTATGCAATCGGTTACATATCTCTCGGAGCACTCAACGATACAGTAAAGGCACTCAAGATCGGTGGAGTTGAGGCAAGTGAGGAGAACATCAACAACGGTTCATACACCCTCTCAAGACCATTCAACATCGTTACAAAGGATGGCATCAGCGATGTTGCACAGGATTTCATCAACTACATCATGAGCGAGGATGGACAGAAGATCATCTCAGCAAATAAGTACATTGAGGTTGCGAACAGCGGTGCATTTACTTCGACAAATCCAAAGGGCAAGATCGTTGTAGCTGGTTCATCGTCAGTAACACCTGTTATGGAGAAGCTTATCGAGGCGTACAAGGCGATCAACACAAATGCTGACATCGAGCTTCAGGAGAGCGATTCAACAACAGGTATCACATCAACATCAGATGGAACATGCGATATAGGTATGGCATCACGTGAGCTCAAGGACACAGAGACTGCACTTGGTCTTAAGGCAACAGTAATAGCAATGGACGGAATTGCAGTTATAGTAAATAACAACAACCCTGCTGATGACTACACAGTAGATCAGGTCAAGAACATATTCACAGGTTCAGCAGCAAAGTGGGAGGACGTAAAGTAATCAGCTTATGCATAAAGTAAAAGAAATAGTTATGCACATAGTATTCCTTCTTGCAGCTCTGGTATCCATCGCAGCAGTGGCACTCATATGTGTGTTCCTGTTCGTGAATGGAATACCGGCCATTAAGGAGATAGGCTTCGGGAACTTCACCTTAGGTGAGGTCTGGAAGCCTACAAATGGGTACTATGGCATTCTTCCTTTCATATTAGGAAGCATATATGTGACAGCCGGAGCGCTGATAATAGGGGTTCCGATAGGACTTCTCACGGCGATATATCTGGCAAAGTTTTGTCCCGACAGATTATATAAAGTTATAAAGCCATTTATCAATCTGATGGCCGGAATACCTTCGGTAGTATATGGATTCTTTGGAATGTGTGTGCTTGTACCGATGGTGAGAAGCATATTTGGAGTAAATGGAAATACGATGCTCACGGCATCAGTACTTCTTGGAATGATGATACTTCCAACTATCATCAGTGTATCAGAGACCTCAATAAGAGCGGTACCTGACAAGTATTATCAGGGAGCTTTGGCACTTGGAGCAACACATGAGCGAAGCGTGTTCAAGACTGTTGTTCCTGCGGCAAAGTCAGGAGTTATGGCAGCGATTATCCTTGGTGTTGGCCGTGCAGTTGGAGAGACCATGGCGGTTATCATGGTAGCAGGAAACCAGGTTCATATGCCTGACGGAATACTGAGAGGCGTCAGAACACTCACCACAAATATAGTAATGGAGATGGGATATGCGACGGATCTGCACAGACAGGCTTTGATAGCAACGGGCGTGGTACTGTTCGTATTCATACTCATTATCAACCTCCTGTTCTCCATCATAAAGAGAAAGACGGTGGCATAGATGGCAGAGAGAGTAGAAGGAATAAATACCGTTGTCGCATGTGGCGATGACAGAACAAAAAATACAATAATCAGCACGAAAAAGACGGCACCTGAGGACGATCCCTCATCCATAGTTGATGTTGACAGCATAGAGGCTGTAAACAAGAGCACATGGTCTGAGAAATGGGCTGAGTACAGAAAGAAACCGGGATCATTCATAATGTTTATCCTTGTACATCTGGCAACGCTCATAACTGTGCTCTCCATAGGATTTCTGCTGGTGTATGTACTTGTAAAAGGAATTCCAAATCTTAATGCAGACATATTCAGCTGGGAATATACATCGGACAACTGTTCGCTGGTGCCGGCACTTATAAATACGGTTTACATGACGCTGCTGTCCCTCTTGATAGCAGGTCCGATAGGAATATTTGCAGCGATATATCTTGTGGAGTATGCAAAGACTGGCAACAAGCTGGTTGGGGTTGTGAGGATCACAGCGGAGACACTTACAGGAATACCTTCGATAGTATACGGACTTTTTGGAATGCTGTTTTTCACAAATGCGTGTGGACTTAGATTATCACTCATATCAGGTGCGTTAACCCTGGCGATAATGGTTCTTCCGGTCATAATGAGAACCACAGAGGAGGCACTTATGGCAGTGCCTAAGTCTTATAGAGAAGGAAGTTTTGGACTGGGAGCCGGAAAGCTCAGAACAGTATTCAAAGTAGTGCTTCCAAGTGCCGTTCCTGGAATACTGTCAGGAATCATACTTGCGACAGGACGTATCGTGGGCGAAACGGCAGCACTCATATACACAGCAGGATCGGTTGCAAAGATGGCGACAAAGCTTACCGATTCAACAAGAACTCTGGCGGTTCATATGTACCTTCTGTCAAAAGAAGGACTTCACACGGATCAGGGTTATGCAACAGCGGTAGTGCTTCTTGTACTTGTAGTGCTTATCAACTTTGCGTCCGACAAGATTGCAGGCAGGGTTGCAGCAGATAAAGCAAATTAAGTGATGTGTCAAGTTTTATATGAAAACTTGGCATGTAGCGCCAGCCATTTGCCGAAGGCAAATTTTGCATGGCTGGTGTTCAAAAAGAATGGAGAAAAATAGATGAATAATAACGTTAAGTTCAGCGTTAAAAATCTGAACCTCTATTATGGAAAGTTCCATGCCCTTAAGGGTATTGATATGGATATTCCGGCAAATGAGGTTACAGCGTTTATCGGACCATCAGGTTGTGGTAAGTCAACATTCCTTAAGTCGCTCAACAGAATGAATGATTTGGTAGAGGGATGCAAGATAACAGGTGATGTGAGGCTTGATGGAGAGGATATATACAGCGGAATGGATATTAACCTTTTGAGAAAGAGAGTTGGAATGGTGTTCCAGCAGCCGAATCCTTTTCCGATGAGTGTCTATGACAATATAGCATATGGCCCAAGAACCCATGGAATAAGAAACCGTGCAAAGCTTGATGAGATAGTTGAGAGATCTCTCAGACAGGCAGCCATATGGGATGAGCTCAAGGACAGACTGAAGAAATCAGCCCTGGGTCTTTCGGGTGGTCAGCAGCAGAGGCTCTGTATAGCCAGAGCACTGGCAGTGGAGCCTGAGGTACTTCTCATGGATGAGCCTACATCGGCCCTTGATCCTATATCGACATCCAAGATAGAGGACCTGGTACTTGAACTGAAGGACAAATACACCATTATCATGGTTACGCATAACATGCAGCAGGCAACCAGAGTTGCAGATAATACAGCATTCTTCCTTCTCGGAGAGGTCGTTGAGTACGCAGAGACAGAAAAGATGTTCAGCAAGCCGGCTGATAAGCGTACAGAGGATTACATCACTGGTAGATTTGGTTAGGAGGGACATGATGAGAGACAAATATGAGATGCAGCTTAGAAAGCTTCACGCAGAGATGATAGAGATGGGAACTATGATCGAGCAGGCGATCGAGACGGCGATCAAGGCTCTCGTGGCTCAGGACACAGAGCTTGCAAAGAAGGCGATCGAGGCGGATGACGCCATAGACCATCAGGAGAGAGAGATTGAGAATCTGTGCCTTAAGCTGTTCCTTACCCAGCAGCCGGTTGCGGGTGATATGAGAAGTATATCAGCTGCACTTAAGATGATCACGGATATGGAGAGGATAGGAGATCACGCCTCGGACATATCTGAGCTCACACTCTGCATGGCAGGAACCCCATATATCAAGAAACTTGAGCATGTCCAGCAGATGGCAAAGGAGACAATCGTTATGCTGGTGGCAAGCATAGAGGCGTATGTGAATGCTGATGAGAAGAAGGCAAAAAGTGTAATTGCTCACGACGATATAGTTGATGGCCTTTTCGATACGATCAAGAATGAACTGATCGCTATGATACACGATAATCCTGACGATGGAGAGCAGGCTTGTGACCTTCTTATGGTTGCCAAGTATCTTGAGAGGATTGGCGATCACGCAACGAATATATCAGAGTGGGTCCTCTTCTCAATAACAGGAGAACATATAGACTGATGATTGAGTCATGGACGAAAAGAGGTGATTTGTATGAAGTGTGTATGTACGAAGATAAATAAACTGTCACACAGAACAGGTATAGGCAATATGAAACTTTTCATAACAGTCAGCATGGTGGTGTGCGGACTTGCGGGATGTGCTGCAGCATTGCTGCTCCACATGCTCCCTGTGCTGGGAGATGTATCATTCGCAAAGCTGATGTTCATATGTGGCGGTTATGGCATGTTCCTGGTAGGAATGCTTGGAAGTGCGGTGTATCTGCTCATAAATGAGCCTCTCGGAAGCAAATAAACAGATGAAAACAGAAAAAAGGTCTATGTGATACCACAAAACTGTGCCAAATATTTTGCAGGATTTTACATAGATTTTAAATTTACACAGATTTTACATACACATATCTCACATTTTACATATCCCTTTTACAATAGACTCTGATAAAACAGACGCTGTAAAAGGGATATTGTATATACAAGTCCTTATACAGAAGTAATTGGAAATGTAATAAGGAGACAAAAGATATGGATATTTTCAATGTGTTATCCCTTCTGGGCGGACTTGCAATGTTCCTGTATGGAATGAACGTGATGGGAGATGGCCTTGCCAAGACGGCTGGCGGTAAGCTGGAGAAGATACTGGAAAAGCTCACATCCACACCTATAAAGGGTGTTCTGCTGGGCGCCGCGGTGACAGGAGTGATCCAGTCATCATCGGCGACCACAGTTATGGTGGTTGGACTTGTAAACTCAGGCATCATGAAGCTGAGACAGGCAGTGGGTATCATTATGGGTGCAAATATAGGAACAACAGTAACATCATGGATACTCAGCCTTACAGGAATACAGAGTGACAATATATTTATTAATATGTTGAAACCCTCATCCTTTTCACCTATACTCGCAGTAATAGGAATAATATTCCTCATGTTCACCAAGTCTGAGAAGAAGCACGATATAGGTGGAATCCTTCTTGGATTTACAGTGCTCATGTTTGGTATGGAGATGATGAGCGGTGCGGTTGCTCCGCTTAAGGATGTACCGGAATTTACGAATATACTCACCATGTTCTCCAATCCATTCCTTGGAATGCTTGTGGGAATGTTGATAACAGCTATTATACAGAGTTCTTCGGCATCTGTAGGTATACTCCAGGCGCTGTGTGCAACCGGGGCTGTGTCATTTGGGACGGCGATCCCAATCATCATGGGTCAGAACATAGGAACCTGTGTAACGGCACTGATATCATGTATAGGAACCAAGAAGAATGCCAAGAGAGCTGCGTTTGTGCATCTGTACTTCAACATCATAGGAACAGTCGTGTTCATGGTGGTGTTCTACACGGTCAATTCATTTGTACACTTCCAGTTCCTGAATGATTCAGCGAATGCAGCTGGTATAGCTGTTGTACACAGTGTGTTCAACGTTGCAGCGACACTTCTTCTGCTTCCGTTCTCAGGCGGACTTGAGAAGCTTGCAACGCTCACTGTCAGAGATAAGGATGAGGTGGAGAAAAATACTCCTGCAGAGCTGGAGATGCTCAAGCGTCTGGATGCCAGATTCCTTGAGAAACCAGCATTTGCTGTTGGACACTGTATAGAGGTCGTAAAATACATGGCTCAGCTTTCAAAGAACAGTGTTGATATGGCACTGTCACTGGTTGATAATTATGATGAAGCGGTCAGGGATAAGGTTGAGGATCTTGAGGGCATCATAGATACCTATGAGGATGAGGTCGGTTCTTATATGGTAAAGCTCAGCAGCAAGGAGCTCTCCCATGAGGATAGCCAGA
Organism: Coprococcus sp. AM14-16; assembly: GCF_003434675.1. Taxonomy (NCBI): domain Bacteria; kingdom Bacillati; phylum Bacillota; class Clostridia; order Lachnospirales; family Lachnospiraceae; genus Coprococcus; species Coprococcus sp. AM14-16. The sequence continues at coordinate 112,288 of NZ_QTLL01000003.1, read as the reverse complement.
AGGTATCGATCGGACTTCATGTCATAGGTGACCTTGAGAGAATGTCGGATCACGCCATAACCATAGCGGATATATGCAGGAAGATGAATGAGGCGGGCGCGTCCTTCTCAGAAAAGGCAAAGTCAGAGCTGGGTGTATACAAGGATGCAGTTCAGAACATAGTCAGCATGACTGTGGAGGCTTACGACAAAGAAGATCTTCAGGAGGCATCCCATGTGGAGCCGCTTGAGGAAGCCATCAATGAGCTCAACAGCGCGGTTAAGAAGCAGCATATCAAGAGACTTCAGAAGGGAAAATGTACCATTGAGCTCGGAATATCACTGGAGAATCTTATCAACAATTATGAGAGAGTTGCAGATCACTGTTCCAACGTGGCGGTGGCAATGCTTCAGTTAAAATCAGATAACTTTGATACACATGAATATCTGGATAACATGAAGAAGGATTCCAACATAGATTTCCAGAGCATGTACACATATTACAGAGAGATGTACAAGCTGAAGTGATATCTGGCATGTATAAATAAAAAAATAATGATAAAAATAAAATTGCAATACGCATGTAAATGAAAGTGGTATTACACAGGGAAAGGAGACAAAATGGCAGTACATATTTATATTGTAGAAGACGATAAGAATATAAGAGAGATAGAGATGTTTGCTTTGAAAAACAGCGGATATGCGGTGGAGGAGTTTGAGAATGCGAAATCCTTCTTCTCAAGGTCTGTGGAGAAGGTCCCTGATCTGGTACTCCTGGATATCATGCTCCCAGACATGGATGGTCTTGAGATTGTGAAGAAGCTCAGGAGCAGACCTGATACTGTCAGAGTTCCGATTATCCTTGTGACAGCCAAGACTACAGAGCTTGACAAGGTCAAGGGCTTGGATATAGGAGCGGATGATTACCTCACCAAGCCATTTGGCGTGATGGAGCTCATATCCAGAGTCAAGGCACTGCTCAGAAGAAGCAGGGCGCTGCAGGATGACAAGCAGATGGTACTCGGGGATATAACCCTTGATTCAGAGAGACGCGAGGTGCATGTGGGCGGTGAGTTGTGTGAGCTTACCTTCAAGGAGTTTGAACTCTTAAAGCTTCTCATGGTTAATGCAGGAATAGTCCTTCACAGAGACACGATCATGTCGGATGTGTGGGGAACGGATTACGAGGGCGAATCCAGAACCCTTGATATGCATATCAAGACTTTGAGACAGAAGCTTGGCGAAGCAGGTAATATGATAAAGACGGTTAGAAATGTAGGGTATAAGATGGAGTAGCATATGGGTAAGAGAGACGATAAAAGACTGAAAAAGGTTATCAATCTGGAGTTTATCATCTTTTCACTGGTGGCCATAGCGGTGACCATGGTCCTGTCGACGTTTATATTCTATGAGGTGTACAAGGCGGAGATCATAAGGGATCTGAAGGGGTATGCTGAGGTGTTTAAGAATACCGGAGATTTCGACGCGGATGACACCGGTGTGTATGCAAGCGTGGATACCAATGACCTCAGACTGACGCTTATAGCGCCTGACGGCAGTGTTCTGTATGACAATCAGGCCGATGAGACTTCCATGCAGAACCACCTTGACAGACCAGAGATAGCAGAGGCATTTGAAAATGGTGATGGACATGTTATAAGAAAGTCGGCAACCCTCAATAAGAGCACATATTACTATGCGATACTGCTCAAGTCTGGAAGGGTGCTGAGAATAGCGAGGGAGACCAACAATGTAATCAGTATGTTCCTTGCGGCTGTGCCGGTCATGCTGGTGGTGATGGCGATCCTTGTCTGTGTCACCATCATAGTGACACACTATCTGACCAGAAACATATTGAAACCAATAGAGCAGATGGCGAACAGTCTGGATGACGATACCCACATAGTTGCGTACAAGGAGATGCGCCCATTCATAGATATGATACAGAAGCAGCATGCGGATATAGTGAAGAGCTCACAGATGAGACAGGAGTTCACGGCAAATGTATCACATGAGCTCAAGACGCCACTCACATCTATATCGGGGTATTCGGAGCTCATCGAGACCGGTATGGCTACCGAGGCGGATGTGCATCATTTTGCAACTGAGATCCACAAGAACTCCAACAGACTTCTCACCCTCATCAATGATATAATCAGACTGTCAGAGCTGGATGTATCCGAGGATGCGCCACTGATGGAGAAGATCGATCTGGCGGTCATAGCCAGAACAGCCACGGATATGCTGGCGATAAACGCAGAGAAGAACAGTGTGACACTCAGCTATGATGGCAGTCACGGATATATATATGCGAACAAGATGATGATGGAGGAGCTTGTGTACAACCTCACAGACAATGCCATCAGATACAACAACAAGAACGGAAGCGTTGATGTAACCGTAAAGACTGTGGATGATAAGGTGATTCTTCGTGTGAAAGATACGGGAATAGGAATCCCGAAGGAGCATCAGGAGAGGATATTTGAAAGATTCTACAGAGTGGACAAGAGCAGATCGAAGTCCACAGGTGGCACAGGACTTGGCCTGGCCATAGTAAAGCATATAGTTGCCCGCAACAATGCACAGCTTGATATGGACAGTGAACCAGGTAAGGGAACTGACATAAAGGTTACATTTGACGCATACAGGGAAGATGAACAATGATGCAGTCGAAATCAATGAATTTTGATGGGGAATGCTGTAAAAGAACAGAATAGATGCTACAATAAAAAGGAGCCTGGTGGAAGTGTTTTAGCCAGACTCCTTAAGTATATTGATATTCACACACACCGACATTAAGTTCGAAAATATGTGAAATCTTCTGAATTTAATAATATAATACAGCATGTTACGGAAAAAATCAAGTGGTAATTATGCATAACATACAATGCGATTTATACATAATTCACAAAACATGCAGTTGAAAGGCAGATAATTTTGGCGGATCGGAAGGAAACAAATTCTTGATTATTGAATTTTATAGTATTACTATATGGTCTTGAATAAGGAGAGTGATAGTATGTCAGCAAACGAATATTTAAGGGCTCAGAAGCTTGGTGAGAAGAGATATCAGGCAGCCGTAGCAAAAAATGAATATCCATATCTTCCGGTTTTGGATGAGATAATATCACCATCTGACACTGTAGGTGAAGTGAATCTTGGTCTCCAGACTATATCGCTTGACCGCGTGGTTGGAACTGCTACCGCTGCAAGGACGACGGCGTTTGCTAGTAATTTTATGCCTATATTGGATTATCATACTGAATTTGGAATGAAATGGGCCGCATTGTGTGAGTCCCACATAGAGGAAGGTATACATGACCCGATAAAGGTATATGAGTATATGAACAAATTCTATGTAGTAGAAGGAAATAAGAGAGTGAGTGTGCTCAAATACTTTGGTGCGGACTCAGTTCCTGCCATGGTTACAAGAAAGATACCTAGAAGGACAGACTCACTTGAGAATAAGATATATTTTGAATTTATAGATTTCCACAAGCAGACGGGGATCAACTATGTATATTTCTCACAGCTCGGTGGATATGATAAGCTCAGGGAGTTCATAGGGATCACTAAGGATGCGGTTTTCACAGAGGATGAGAGACTGGATTTCAACTCGGCACATCTCGCATTTGAGAAGGCTTATCTTGCTAAGAAGGGCAATGAGGAGCTCACTATAACAGTGGACGATGCCATGCTTGTATTCCTCAATGTGTATGGCTATGAAGCTCTTAAGAACATGACTACATCCCAGGTGAAGGACAGTGTTGACAAGGTATGGAATGAGATAGTCCTCACAAATGAGAAGAAGGATAAGACGGTTCTTCCAAAGCTCGATCCTGTGGAGCCTAAGAAGTCCATACTCGACAGGGTTATAAAGCCATCAGGCCCTTCGAACCTGAAGGTGGCATTTGTGTATGATAAGTCGCCAGCCAACTCGGTCTGGACATACAGCCATGAACTGGGTAGAATGGACATGGAGAATAAACTCGGAGATTCTATCGACAGCAGAACCTTCTGTAATGTGGATACACCTGCCAAGCTGACAGAGTGCCTTGGAAGACTTGTGGATGAGAAGTATGATGTGATATTTACGACAGGGCCTGAGATGCTTCCTGAGGCTCTTAAGACTGCAGTGCTCCACCCGGAGATAAAGATACTTAACTGTTCCCTCAGCCTTGCGAACAGCCATGTGCGTACCTATTATGCAAGAATGTACGAAGTGAAGTTCCTCACCGGTATGATAGCGGGAAGCCTGTGTGCTGACGGACAGATAGGATATGTAGCTGATTATCCGATATTCGGAACAACAGCGAACATCAATGCATTTGCCATCGGAGCAAGGATGGTCAACCCTAGGGCAAAGATATATCTGCAGTGGACGAAGGTTAAGAATGCTGATCCACAGAAGTTCTTCGAGAGAAATGGAATAACATATATATCCGATAGAGACATGATCATGCCGGATGATGCGTCACGAAACTTCGGACTTTATCACTATGATCAGAATGGAGAGGTCGTCAACCTTGCCATGCCTTTCTACAACTGGGGTGCATTCTATGAGAGGATCCTTAGATCCATACTGGAGGGCAACTGGAAGCAGGAGGAGAAGAACGAGACCAGCAATGCGATAAGCTACTGGTGGGGTATGTCAGCGGGAATAGTTGACGTCATATGCTCAAAGCACCTTCCGGCCGGAACACAGAAGCTCATATCGGTTATGACAAACCTCATAAGAGAGGGCGCTATCACACCGTTCAGCGGAAAGCTTACATCCCAGAACGGAATAGTGAGAAATGAAGATGACGGAGCGATGCTCCATGAAGATATACTCAAGATGGATTGGCTTGCTGAGAATGTAGTGGGCATGCTCCCTACAGAGGACGATCTTGTCGATGAGGCAAAGACGGTAGTTGCACTTCAGGGTATAGACACACCGGAGAGTCTGGAGCTCAAGTCGGTTCCGGAAGTGAAATAAGATAAATCTCCTACGGAGAAGGTATACTGTAGTACAGGGGAATAGATACGTGAAGATTTTGTTGTTGGCGGATGAAGAATCCAAGTATTTGTGGGATTATTTTGATAAGAGTAAGGTCGAGGGAATAGACCTGATAATATCCTGTGGCGATTTATCGCCACAGTATTTGTCGTTCCTTGCGACATTCAGTCATGCGCCCGTTCTCTATGTCCATGGCAATCACGACGTGTGCTACAAGGATACACCGCCGGGGGGCTGCGAGTGCATAGACGACAAGCTTTATGTGTATAAGGGTGTCAGAATTCTGGGACTTGGCGGTTCGATGGAATACAAGTTTGGTGGTGCGGATCATCAGTATTCCGAGCGTGCGATGGCCAGAAGAGTACGGAAACTCAGGTTTAAGATCATGAGGAACAAGGGCTTTGACATACTTGTTGCCCATTCGCCTGCATACAGGATAAATGATTCCGAGGATCTCCCACATACAGGTTTTAAGTGTTTCAGAACGCTTATGGAGGAGTACAGACCTAAGTATTTTGTCCATGGCCATGTGCATATAAATTATGGAAGAGATTTTGTCCGCGAATCAAAATACGAGGACACGACGATCATAAATGCCTATGAGAGATATATTATTGAAATTTAGACAGAAATATTTTGAAATTAAATAATTTCGGCGAAAAGACAGGAATAAATCAAATTTATTGCTGTCTTTCTTGCGAAAATGGAGTTTTTTTGATAAACTGTGGTGAGTTGATATAGTTTATTGATAAGATCCGGAGAAGCTCCGGGATGATGAACAGGGATTGGATAAAGGAAGGAGACATGAGGTTTGGAAAGAAACAGCGAGGAATATAACAGAATACTGGATGAGCTTACAGGTTATTGTACAGAATCTGGCAAGATAGACCAGAACCTCTATGTCAATTATGATGTCAAGAGAGGCCTCAGAGATTCCACAGGAAAAGGTGTACTCACGGGACTCACAGAGATATCTGATGTCATAGGATATGATGTAATAGATGGAGAGAGAGTGCCGACTGATGGTCGTCTGTATTATCAGGGGTACAATGTTGAGGATCTTGAGAGAGGTTTTCACGGAAGTAAATTCGGATTTGAGGAGACTATGTATCTTCTGTTGTTTGGAAAGCTTCCAAATGAGCAGCAGTTTAAGAGATTTGTTGAGATGATGGAGTGCTACAGGGAGCTTCCTAGAAAGTTTACAAGAGATGTTATCCTCAAAGCGCCAAGCAAGAATATGATGAACGTTCTGCAGAGATGTGTTCTCACACTCTATTCATATGATGATAATCCGGATGATATAAGCATAGAGAATGTTCTCAGACAGTGTATGGAATTGATAGCGCAGTTCCCTGTGATTGCCGCATATGGTTATCAGGGCTACAAGCACTATTTCCACGACATGAGTCTTGTAATACACAATCCGAAGCCGGGGCTTTCCACTGCGGAGAATTTCCTGAGGCTTATCAGATCAGATAAGAAATATACAGAGCTTGAGGCGCAGGTGCTTGACATATGTCTGGTTATACACGCTGAGCATGGTGGCGGTAATAACTCCACATTTACAACTCATGTAGTATCGTCGACAGGAACAGACACATATTCTGCAGTTGCAAGTTCACTTGGCTCGCTGAAGGGACCTAAGCATGGTGGTGCGAACCTCAAGGTTCAGCAGATGTTTGATGACCTCAAGAGCCATGTCAAGAACTGGGGTGATGAGGCTGCACTGGAGAAATATCTCACAGGACTTCTTGACAAGAAGGGCTTTGACCATTCAGGCCTTATATATGGAATGGGTCATGCGGTATACACCAACTCAGATCCTAGAGCTAGGATACTCAAGGGATATGCAGAGAGACTTGCCCAGGAGAAGGGCAGGACAAAGGAATTTGAGCTGTACAAGAAGGTTGAGGAGATATCAGGAAGACTGCTTGCGGCCAGAAGACGCAGCGGCAAGCCTATATCGGCAAATGTAGATTTCTACAGTGGATTTGTATATACGATGCTCGGTATCCCTATCGAGCTGTTTACTCCTATATTTGCCATCGCACGTATTGCGGGATGGTCAGCGCATAGAATAGAGGAGCTTGTCAATGCCGGCAAGATCATCAGACCTGCATACAAGTATGTGGGAACACACAGAGAGTATCTGCCGATGGAAGACAGATAAAGTTATGTACGGCAGATTAAGATAAAGCCGTAGAATACAATAGACATGCATACAGCGCTTCAATCTTCAATAGACAAGGTTGGGGCGCTTAGTGCATTTGATGACAAGGAGATGACCTGGAACATGAAAGATAAGAATAAGAACGCAAAGACTGAGGAAAAGACAAATGTCATGCGCATACTTGACAGCAAGAAGATAAAGTACAACCATTATTGTTATGTGGAGACGGGCGAGACAAATGGAGAGAAGGTTGCTGCTATACTTGGACAGGATCCTGCGTATGTGTATAAGACCCTGGTGACCGTTGCGAAGTCTGGCGCAAATTACGTGTTTGTAATTCCTGTCAAGGAGGAACTTGATCTCAAGAAAGCTGCGAAGGCTGTGGGAGAGAAGTCGATAGATATGCTCAAGGCAAAGGAACTCCTCCCTCTTACCGGATATATACATGGCGGCTGCTCACCTATCGGTATGAAGAAGTTTTTCGGGACCACGATAGATGCAAGTGCTGAAGATCTTGATAAGATGTATGTGAGTGCGGGTAAGGTTGGGTATCAGATAGAGATAGCCCCTGCGGATCTGGAGAAGGTCATACGTCTGGAGTATGTGGATGTGACGGTGTAAAGGACTAAATTACGTGACAAAAAAGCTGAAATTAAGAAGCTGAAAATTGAAAAAAGCAGGAATATGAGCCCCTATAACGAAGTTTGCTGGGTTTCATATTCCTGCTTTTAGTTTATCTGCAAAATGTATCTGCCTCGACCGATCCGTTGTTATCTCTGCCATCTTCCGGCGGCACCGCAAGGAAGAACAAGACCTGTCTCTGTGACAGGAAGTCCGATCTCATCTGCCACAACATGTCCGCCAAATCTGCTCTTTACCTCTGTGGATATCATATATGTGAGCACCGCAGGCGCGAGACCTGTTGTATATGAATTTACAAGGAAGAAAAGCGGCTTGTCACAGAGAAGCTGGCTGCAGAGCTTGATGAAAGGATGGATCTTCTCTTCGATCTTCCATATCTCACCCTTTGGTCCTCTGCCGTATGAAGGAGGATCCATGATGATCGCGTCATATTTGTTGCCTCGTCTGATCTCTCTTTCGACAAATTTCACACAGTCGTCAACTATCCATCTGATCGGTGCGTCGGCGAGCCCTGATGATGCTGCGTTTTCCTTTGCCCAGGTAACCATTCCCTTGGATGCATCAACATGGGTGACTGTAGCTCCGGCTTTGGCGGCTGCACATGTTGCGCCCCCTGTGTATGCGAACAGGTTCAACACCTTAATATCCTTTTTAGGTGAGTTCTTTATCAGTTCGCTGAACCAGTCCCAGTTGGCAGCCTGCTCAGGGAACAGACCAGTGTGCTTGAAGCTGAATGGCTTCAGATTGAAAGTCAGATCCCTGTAATTTATCGTCCACTGCTTAGGCAGGCTGAAAAACTCCCATTCTCCGCCGCCTTTGTTGCTTCTATGATAATGTCCGTTCAGTTTATTCCATGCAGGATTTTTCTTTGGAGTGCTCCATAGAACCTGGGGATCCGGTCTGAGCAGAGTGTATTTGCCCCAACGCTCAAGCTTTTCTCCGTCAGAGCAGTCAATAACTTCATAATCCTTCCATCCATCTGCTATCCACATATATGTAATCCTTCCTTATAAAAATAACTTCAAAAAATATATCCTATAGATTATACTTGTATCAAAGCACTGCGTCAAGGCTGCTGTGTGCATAGATTGATGACAGAGATTAATTACTATACAGATTGTTGGTAATGGAGAGGTTGGAATAATGGCAGATATAAGTATAAAGGATTTAATAGAAGAGATGGTACAGTGTGATCCCCACAAGATCATTCTCAGTGGCGGACGCGGTGAATACAGAAAAGTGGTATTTGAGAGAAAAATCATAGGCGGTAAAAGATGCTTTCAGATAGAAAGGTGCACGGAGAAGCAGGTGTTCCACCAGAATATAGATGAGGACGAGCTTGAAGAAGCACTGGCCGGAGATCTGCAGGATGGATTCAGACAGATAAACATGTTCTCGGCCCGGGAGGAGTGGGATGTGAAGATCTCAAAGAAGGGCAAAATAGCTGTGAATAAGAGGCACACGGAGAATAAACTCATAACTGTTCAGGGGAACAACCGAAGAAAGAAATACATACTTGAAGAGGGAATGGATATCCCTGTATTTACCCATCTGGGCATATTTACAAAGGATGGCAAGGTTGTGCACTCCATGTATGACAAGTTTAAGCAGATCAACAGATTTGCGGAGATCGTGGACAATGTCATGAAGAGCTACAACAAACCTTCTATTAATATAGTAGATTTTGGATGCGGCAAATCGTATCTGACATTTATAGTTTATTATTATCTGCATGAGGTTAAGGGGCTTGATGTCCATATAACCGGCCTGGATCTCAAGGAGCAGGTGATAAAAGACTGCAATGCGCTGGCGGAACAGTTTGGATATACCGGACTAAAATTCGAACTTGGGGATATAAATGGGTATAAGACGGATGTGGATGTGGATATGGTCATGACGCTGCATGCGTGTGATGTTGCCACGGACTATGCGCTGTACAATGCCATTTGCTGGAACGCACAGTATATATTGTCCGTGCCTTGCTGCCAGCATGAGCTGAATAAACAGATGCATTCTGATGAACTGGCTGCGCTGACAAGATACGGTATCATCAAGGAGAGGATAGCTGCGCTGGCAACAGATTCCATCCGCGGACATATGCTTGAGGCGTGTGGATATAAGACTGATATAATGGAATTTATAGACATTGCACATTCGCCTAAAAATCTGCTCATAAGAGCTGTGAAGAAAAATGTATCTCCGGACAGGAGAAAGAAGGCTCTTAAGGATGCGGAAGCACTTTGTGAGGAGTTTGGATTCAGACAGACTCTGATGGAGATGATTAAGGCGGATGGCAGGATATAATTGGATTAAACCTGTGGTTTGTTGTGTGTGTGATGGTTGTGGAATATTATTAAGGAGGATATCATGAGGGCTGCGCTGTATATAGATTGTGATAGCATAGAGGCAAAGGCTGTGCCTGTTATATATGAGGATATAATCAGAACGGACAAGCTTGTGATCTGCAAGATGTTTAATTCCGACAAAGACGATGACAGTTTTATGGAGAGTGCAGGGAGGTTCAGAATACAGGACTGCATGCACGGAGAGTATAAGGTGTCATCGGCGATGGTTGCGCTGGCCGTGGAGGTTATGGCGGATGCTGCGCTTTCAAAGCCAGAGCGCATATATATAGCAACGGGGGACAGTCTGACAGTACCGCTTCTCGACAAGCTGAGGCTCACGGATATAGAGGTTGTGGTTGCCGGTCCATGTGACGCAGACAAAATCCTTGTGAACAGCGCCCAGAGATATATGTATATAGATGTTCTTGCCGGAGGGAAATGCACTGCTGATATACCGGATATAGGTGATATAGCAAAGGAGATATATTCGGTTTCTTCCTATTATAAAGGACAGGGAAGAGATGCTGTCATGGAACAGGTGTATGAAGGCGTTGTGAGAAGATACCCGGATTTTGATGTCAGAAATTATGGCTATACTCATCTTGATACATTTGTGGAGAATAATGTGAGTGGAGTGAAGGTTTATACCGATGAGAATGGCGTGACAAAGCTGACGTTGGTCGATGACAGGGAGGAGATAGACACATTTGCATATGAGTATATGACGGGCAGGGGATATAAGATAGATGATATGGCAGAGCTGCTCGATGCGATTCGAAGCAGATTCCCTGGGTTTGCGATGGAGAATTATGGTTACCATACAGATTACGGGTTCATCTTAAGCTTTTCGAAGTTTGAGATATGGGAGAACAAGGGGATCAAAATGAAGAGAACATTCAAGCTGAGTGAATCTGGCGAGTGATACCCTGTAAATACCCGTTAAAAAATAATTCAAAAAAACATAAAAAAATTAAAAAAACCTCTTGATTTAAAGAAATCCCTAGTATATAATCAAACGTGCTGTGGCATGATAGCTGAGAAGCGGAGGTTGCTGCGTACATATATGACGCAGGTTTTTCGTGGAGCGAATGTCAATTTACAAAACTGGCGACAAGTCACTGTACAATATAACCGTCTGTCAAGAGGACAGAAACGACGTGATGGTTCTGGGTTTTAACTTAGGACACACACGGGAGAGTGTACAGTCACCGCTTGTTGTACTAAGATTAAGTGCGAAAAGGAGGCGGCTTTTTTTATGGCAAATCAGATTATGAGAATTACACTTAAGGCTTATGACCACAAACTTATCGACAAGGCAGCAGCACAGATTGTTGATACAGTTAAGAAGACTGGCGCAAAGGTAAGCGGACCAGTTCCAATGCCTACTAAGATTGAGAAGATCACAATCTTAAGAGCAGTTCATAAGTACAAGGACTCAAGAGAGCAGTTTGAGCAGAGAACTCATAAGAGACTTATCGATGTTGTAGCACCAACTCAGAAGACAATTGATGCATTACAGAAGATCGATCTGTCCGCTGGCGTGTTCATCGATGTTAAGATGAAATAATCAAAGTCAGACAGCAATTCAAAAGAAACCCAATTAGATGCGGACTAATTTAAAACAAACCGCAGAAACAATTAAATAACAGTACCTAATGCATTTTCGGATGTAATTTAGTATGATTGCAGATGCAATCCGCTGTGAATTAAATTAGGAGGAAACAGAAATGAAGAAGGCTATATTAGCTACAAAAGTCGGAATGACACAGATTTTCGACGAGAACGGTGTATTAACACCAGTTACAGTATTGCAGGCTGGTCCATGTGTTGTAACCCAGATCAAAACAGTTGAGAATGACGGTTACGATGCAATTCAGGTAGGATTCGGCGAGAAGAAGGAAAGAGTAACAACAAAGGACGTATCAGGAAAGAAAGTTATCAGAAATCCACATGGTGCTGGTAAGGCAGAGGTTGGTCATGCTAAGAAGGCAGGAACAACTCCAAAGGCTTTCTATAGAGAGTTCAGACTTGAGAACACTGCTGAGTACGAGCTTGGCGCAGAGATCAAGGCAGACGTATTTGCTGCTGGCGACAAGATTGATGTTACTGCTAAGTCAAAGGGTAAGGGATACGCAGGCGGTCTTAAGAGACACGGCCTTAAGTCAGGTCCTTCAGGACATGGTTCAAAGTATCACAGACATGCAGGTTCAAACGGTTCTGCAACTACTCCAGGTAGAGTATTCAAGGGCAAGAAGATGCCTGGACATATGGGTAGCGTAAGAGTTACAATCCAGAACCTTGAGGTAGTTAAAATAGATGTTGAGAACAATGTAATCTTGGTTAAGGGCGCTGTTCCAGGACCAAAGAAGTCATTGGTTATGATTAAAGATACAGTAAAGTCTGGTAAGTAGGGCTTTGGAAAGGAGAGACAACAATGGCATCAGTTAAGGTTTATGACATTGAAGGCAAAGAAATTGAGACATTAGAGCTCAATGATGCAGTTTTCGGTGTAGAAATAAATGAGCATATAATGCATAAGGCTGTAGTTGGTCAGTTAGCCAACAACCGTCAGGGAACACAGAGCGCTAAGACACGTTCAGAAGTTTCTGGTGGTGGAAGAAAGCCTTGGAGACAGAAGGGAACTGGTCATGCTAGACAGGGTTCAACAAGATCTCCACAGTGGACAGGCGGCGGAGTTGTATTCGCACCAAAGCCAAGAGATTATTCAGTTAAGATGAATAAGAAAGAGAAGCAGCTTGCTATGAAGTCAGCACTTTCATCAAAGGTTGCTGAGAACAAGCTGGTAGTAGTTGACAAGCTTGATCTTCAGGAGGCTAAGACAAGCGTATTTGCAAAGATCCTTGCAAAGCTTTCAGCTCCTAAGGCTCTTGTAGTAACAAAGGATAAGAACAATAACGTTGTTCTTTCAGCAAACAACATTCCAACAGTTAAGACAACAGTAGCTAATTCACTTAGCGTATACGATATTCTCAAGTATGAGAAGCTTGTTCTTACTAAGGAAGCAGTTGCAGCAATTGAGGAGGTGTACGCATAATGGCAGATATCAAATATTATGACGTTATACTTAAGCCAGTGATCACAGAGAAGAGCATGAACGCTATGGCTGAGAAGAAATATACATTCCTTGTTCATCCAGAAGCAAACAAGTCACAGGTTAAGGAAGCTGTAGAGAAGATGTTCGAGGGAACAAAGGTTGCAAAGGTCAACACAATGAACAATGACGGTAAGGTCAAGAGACGTGGTATGACACTTGGTAACACAGCAAAGTACAAGAAGGCTATCGTTCAGCTTACAGCTGACAGCAAGGACATCGAGATATTCGAGGGACTTTAAGATATAGCCGTGGGTGGCTGCACAGTATAGCCGCTCATCACATTAGTTGTATACGCAATCAAAGCGTGAGAATAAATTGAACCGAAAGGAGAACAACAATGGGAATTAAGACATATAACCCATATACACCTTCCAGAAGAAATATGACTGGCCTTGATTTCTCAGAGATCACAAAGACAACTCCAGAGAAGTCACTCGTTGTTTCAACAAGCAAGACAGCCGGTCGTAACAATCAGGGTAAGATAACAGTAAGACATCACGGTGGTGGTGCTAAGAGAAAGTATAGAATAATAGATTTCAAGAGAAATGACAAAGATGGTATTCCAGCAACAGTAGCTGCAATCGAGTATGATCCAAACAGATCAGCAAATATTGCACTTCTGTTCTATGCAGATGGAGAGAAGAGATACATCCTTGCTCCTTTCAAGCTTGCAGTTGGCGATGTGCTGATGAATGGCGCAGAGGCAGAGATCAAGGTTGGTAACTGTCTTCCACTTCAGAATATTCCAGTTGGTACTCAGGTACACAACATCGAGCTTTATCCAGGTAAGGGCGGACAGTTAGTTCGTTCAGCAGGAAACGCTGCACAGCTCATGGCTAAGGAAGGAAAGTATGCAACACTTAGACTTCCATCAGGCGAGATGAGAATGGTTCCGATTATCTGTAGAGCAACAGTTGGACAGGTAGGAAACATCGAGCATGGCCTTGTTAACATTGGTAAAGCCGGTCGTAAGCGTCATATGGGCGTTAGACCAACAGTTCGTGGTTCTGTCATGAACCCTAATGACCATCCACATGGTGGTGGAGAAGGTAGAGCACCTATCGGTCGTCCAGGTCCTTCTACTCCATGGGGCAAGCCAGCAATGGGTCTCAAGACAAGAAAGAAGAACAAGCAGTCTAATAAGTTGATCGTAAGACGTAGAGACGGTAAGAATGTTAAATAGTTAAGGAGGAAGAAATATGGCTCGTTCATTAAAAAAAGGACCATTCGCAGATGCACATCTGCTTAAGAAGGTAGATGCTTTAAACGCTGCTAATAAGACAGAAGTTATAAAAACCTGGTCAAGACGTTCAACAATCTTCCCATCATTCGTTGGCCACACATTTGCCGTTCATGATGGAAGAAAGCACGTACCAGTATATGTAACAGAAGATATGGTAGGACATAAGCTCGGTGAGTTCGTAGTTACCAGAACATACAGAGGTCATGGTAAGGACGAAAAGAAGGGTAGAAGATAATATTAGGAATATTTGAAAGGAGGACTTTTCAAAATGGCTAAAGGACATAGATCCCATGACAAGAGACTCAGAAATGAGAACAAAGATACAAGACCATCAGCTAAGGTTTCATACGCAAGAGTATCAGTAACCAAGGCATGTTTTGTGCTTGATGCTATCAGAGGTAAGGATGTTCAGACAGCACTTGCTATCGTAGAATACAACCCAAGATATGGCTCAAGCGTTATAGAGAAGCTTTTGAAGTCTGCTATTGCTAACGCTGAGAACAACAATGGCATGAAGAAGGAGGACCTTTACGTAGCAGAGTGTTACGCTAACAAGGGACCTACAATGAAGAGAGTTCATCCAAGAGCACAGGGTAGAGCATATAGAATCGAGAAGAGAACAAGCCACATCACAATCGTGCTTGACGAGAAATAGGAGGTAAAATATGGGACAGAAAGTTAATCCTCATGGTTTAAGAGTCGGCATTATCAAAGATTGGGATTCAAACTGGTATGCTGACAAGAGAAATGACGAGTTTGCTAAGAACTTAGCAGAAGATCAGATCCTTAGAAAATACTTAAAGACAACTCTTTACAAGTCAAACATCTCAAAGATCGAGATCGAGAGATCAGCAAAGAATGTAAAGATCGTATTATACACAGCTAAGCCTGGAGTAGTAATCGGAAAGGGTGGAGCCGGAATCGAGAAGATCAAGGCTGACGCTCAGAAGTTAACAGATAAGAAGCTCTTTATCGACGTTAAGGAGATCAAGAAGCCGGATGCTGACGCTCAGCTCGTTGCAGAGAACATCGCAGCACAGCTTGAGAATCGTATCGCATTCAGAAAGGCTATGAAGTCTTGCATGGGTAGAACAATGAAGTCAGGCGCACAGGGTATCAAGTGTGCATGTTCAGGTCGTCTTGGCGGTGCTGATATGGCTAGAACAGAGTTCTACAGCGAGGGAACAATTCCTCTTCAGACACTCCGTGCTGATATCGATTACGGATTTGCTGAAGCAGATACAACATATGGTAAGGTTGGCGTAAAGACATGGATCTACCATGGTGAAGTACTTCCAACAAAGACAGTAAAGGAAGGGGGAAATAAATAATGTTAATGCCAAAGAGAGTAAAGCGTCGTAAGCAGTTCAGAGGAACAATGGCTGGTAAGGCACTTAGAGGCAATAAGATTACAAACGGTGAGTATGGTCTCGTAGCATTAGAGCCAGCTTGGATCAAGTCAAACCAGATCGAGGCAGCCAGAATTGCAATGACAAGATATATGAAGCGTAGTGGTAAGGTATTTATCAAGATTTTCCCTGACAAGCCAGTTACAGCAAAGCCGGCTGAGACTCGAATGGGTTCAGGAAAGGGAGCACTTGAGTACTGGGTAGCAGTAGTTAAGCCAGGCAGAGTTATGTTTGAGGTTCAGGGCGTACCTGAGGAGGTAGCTAAAGAGGCTCTCAGACTCGCTATGCACAAGCTTCCACTTAAGTGTAAGATCGCATCAAAGGAAGAGTTAGAGGAGGTAGCAGGCAGTGAAAACTAAGGATTTTATGAACGAATTAAATAGCAAGTCCGTTGACGATCTCCAGAAGGATTTAGTAGCTGCAAAGAAGGAATTATTCAACCTGAGATTCCAGAATGCTACAAATCAGCTTGACAACACAAGCAGAATCAAGGACGTTAGAAAGAATATAGCAAGAATACAGACAGTTATAGCCCAGAAGGCTAATGCTTAATTATCTTGGAAGGAGGAATTATTGTGGAAAGAAATCTGAGAAAAACACGTGTTGGTATAGTTACAAGTGACAAGATGGATAAGACAATCGTTGTTTCTATCGTAGATAATGTTAAGCATCCTCTTTATGGTAAGATTGTAAAGAGAACAGTAAAGCTGAAGGCTCATGACGAGAATAACGAGTGCAAGATTGGCGATAGAGTAAAGGTTATGGAGACAAGACCATTATCAAAGGATAAGAGATGGAGACTTGTTGAGATCATCGAGAAGGCAAAGTAAGGAGGCAAATTAAATGGTTCAGCAGGAAACAAGACTTAAAGTTGCTGATAACACAGGTGCAAAAGAGTTACTTTGTATCAGAGTGTTAGGCGGATCAGTTAGAAGATATGCGAATATCGGCGATATCATCGTTGCCTCTGTTAAGGATGCAACACCAGGCGGAGTTGTAAAGAAGGGCGATGTAGTTAAGGCCGTTGTAGTTAGAACAAAGCATGGCGCTCGTCGTAAGGATGGTTCATACATCAAGTTTGACGAGAACGCTGCTGTAATTATAAAAGACGATATGAATCCAAGAGGTACACGTATCTTTGGACCAGTTGCAAGAGAGCTCCGTGATAAGAAATTCATGAAGATCGTATCACTTGCACCTGAAGTATTATAAGGAGGTGTGACTATGGCAACAATGAAGATTAAGAAAGATGATATGGTACAGGTTATCGCTGGTAAGGACAAGGGCAAGAGCGGAAAGGTCGTTTCAGTAGATAAGAAGAATGGTACCGTAGTAGTTGAAGGAATCAACAAAGTATTTAAGCATAGCAAGCCAAGCATGGCTAACCAGCAGGGCGGAATCATCGAGATGGAAGCCCCACTTGACATCTCTAATGTAATGTATCTTTACAAGGGCAAGCCAGTTAGAGTTGGTTTTGAAGGAACTGGTAAGGATAAGGTTCGTGTAGCCAAAGTTGATGGCAAGACAGAGAAGATAGATTAATTGGAAGGAGGTCGTCTTAGGTGAGTAGACTTAAAGAAAAGTATGACGCTGAAATTAAGAGCGCCATGGTTGAGAAATTTGGATATAAGAATGTAATGCAGATACCAAAGCTCGATAAGATCGTTATCAATATGGGCGTTGGTGAAGCTAGAGAGAACGCTAAGGTTCTCGACGCTGCTATCAAGGATCTTGAGACAATCACAGGTCAGAAGGCAGTTGTAACAAGAGCAAAGAAGTCAGTAGCTAACTTCAAGTTGAGAGAGGGAATGCCTATCGGATGTAAGGTAACTCTTCGTGGCGAGAAGATGTATGAGTTCCTTGATCGTCTTGTAAATCTTGCACTCCCACGTGTACGTGACTTCAGAGGTATCAATCCAAACGGATTTGATGGAAGAGGTAACTACGCATTCGGTATTAAGGAGCAGCTTATCTTCCCTGAGATCGAGTACGATAAGGTAGATAAGGTTAGAGGTATGGATATAATTTGCGTAACAACAGCACAGACTGACGAGGAAGCTCGTGAGTTACTTACACTGTTCGGCATGCCTTATAGCAAATAATAAAGGAGGAGATTCGAGAAATGGCTAAGACATCAATGAAAGTTAAGCAGCAGCGCAAGCAGAAGTTCTCAACAAGAGAGTACACACGTTGCAGCATTTGTGGACGTCCACACTCAGTTTTAAAGAAGTACGGAATTTGTAGAATCTGCTTCCGTGAGTTAGCATATAAGGGACAGATTCCTGGCGTTAAGAAATCAAGCTGGTAAGAGTAAGAAGGAGGAAATTTATTATGTCAATGAGCGATCCAATTGCAGATATGCTTACAAGAATTCGTAATGCTAATACAGCAAAGCATGATACAGTAGAAATCCCTGCTTCAAAGATGAAGAAAGCTATTGCCGACATACTTTTATCAGAAGGATATGTTAAGGCTGTAGATATCGTTGAGGACGGTAAGTTCGAGACAATCAAGATCACATTGAAGTATGGTGCAGATAAGAACGAGAAGATCATCACAGGTCTTAAGAGAATTTCAAAGCCTGGTCTTCGAGTATACGCAAGCAAGGATGAGCTTCCAAGAGTACTTGGTGGACTTGGAACTGCTATTATCTCCACAAACAAGGGTGTATTAACAGATAAGGAAGCTAGAAAACAGAACGTAGGTGGAGAAGTACTTGCGTTTATTTGGTAAAAGGAGGACGGCAAAATGTCACGTATCGGAAGAATGCCTATCGCTGTACCTGCAGGCGTAACTGTAGATATAGCAGAAAATAATAAAGTGACTGTTAAAGGACCAAAGGGAACTCTTGAGAGAGTTCTCCCTGCGGAAATGGATATAAAGTTAGACGGCGATACAATCACAGTATCAAGACCTAACGACTTAAAGAAGATGAAATCACTTCACGGACTCACAAGAACACTTATCCACAACATGGTAGTAGGTGTTACAGAGGGTTACAAGAAGGAGCTTGAGGTTAACGGTGTAGGTTACAGAGCTCAGAAGCAGGGTAATAAGCTTGTTCTTGCTCTTGGTTATTCACACCCAGTTGAGATGGTTGATCCAGATGGTATCGAAACATCAGTTGATGGAAACAAGATCATAGTAAGCGGAATCAGCAAGGAAAAGGTTGGTCAGTACGCTGCTGAGATTAGAGAGAAGAGAGCACCAGAGCCATACAAGGGCAAGGGTATCAAGTATGTGGATGAGACTATCAGACGTAAAGTTGGTAAGACTGGTAAGAAATAATAAAGGAGTGAGATAAGATGATTAATAAAGAATCAAGAAGCGCAATTCGTGTAAAGAAGCATATGCGTGTTCGTAATCGTTTAGCTGGAACAACAGAGAGACCACGTTTAGCTGTATTCAGAAGTAATAATCATATGTACGCTCAGATTATTGATGATTCAGTTGGTAAGACATTAGTAGCAGCATCTACAACAGAGAAGGCTATTAAGGATGAGCTTGAGAAGACAAATGATGTTGATGCAGCAGCTTACGTTGGTAAGGTTATTGCTGAGAGAGCACTTGAGAAGGGTATCAAGACTGTTATCTATGATAGAGGCGGTTTCGTATACCACGGTAAGGTTCAGGCATTAGCAGATGCAGCGAGAGAAGCTGGTCTGGAATTCTAGTAAGGAGGAAGAACAACGTATGAAGCGTGAAATAATTGATGCAAGTAAGTTAGAGTTAGAAGATAAAGTTGTTGCCATCAAGCGTGTAACAAAGGTTGTTAAGGGTGGACGTAATTCTAGAGTTGCAGCTCTCGTAGTTGTTGGTGATAGAAATGGCCACGTTGGCGTTGGTGTTGGCAAGGCAGTTGAGACTCCAGAAGCTATCCGTAAGGGTAAGGAGGATGCTGCAAAGCATTTAGTTACAGTTCCTGTAAATGAAGTTGGTAGTATCCCTTACGACTGGAATGGACAGTTCGGCAGTGCTTCAGTTCTTCTGAAGACAGCTCCAGAAGGTACTGGTATCATCGCTGGTGGTCCTGCTCGTAGCGTACTTGAGCTTGCAGGATATAAGAACATCCGTACAAAGTCCTTAGGATCAAACAACAAGCAGAACGTAGTTCTTGCAACAATCAAGGGCCTTACAGAGATCAAGAACCCAGAGGATATCGCAAGACTTCGTGGAAAATCTGTTGATGAGATACTTAACTAAGGAGGTATTAGAAGATGGCAGATAAGTTAAAGGTAACTTTGGTAAAGTCCCCTATCGGTGCTGTACCAAAGCATAGAAAGACAGTAGAGGCTCTTGGACTTAAGAAGGTTAATAAGTCAGTAGAGCTCCCAAATAACGCTGCAACACTTGGAATGGTTAAGCAGGTAAGTTATATGGTAAAGGTTGAGGAAGTATAAGAGAAGGAGGATACGCAGATCATGGATTTATCTACATTAAAGCCGGCTGAAGGCTCAAAGCACAGTGCTAATTTCCGTGTAGGCCGTGGACATGGTTCAGGAAATGGCAAGACTGCAGGTAAGGGACATAAGGGTCAGAAGGCACGTTCTGGATCACCTAGACCAGGTTTCGAAGGTGGACAGATGCCATTATATAGACGTCTTCCTAAGAGAGGCTTTAATTGCATCAATCACAAAGAGATCGTTGCAATCAATGTATCAGCTCTTGAGAGATTCGAGGATGGCTCAGACGTAACTGTTGAGACATTAGTAGAGGCAGGTATCATTAAGAATCCTCGTGATGGAGTTAAGATTCTTGGAAATGGAGAGTTAACTAAAAAGCTCAATGTTAAGGCTAATGCTTTTTCAAAGTCAGCAGCTGAGAAAATTGAAGCTCTTGGCGGAAAAGCAGAGGTGATGTAATATGTTCAAAACCTTAATCAATGCATTTAAGGTACAGGATATACGAAGAAGACTTTTATATACGTTCTTCATTCTCGTGGTAGTCAGACTTGGTAGTCTGATTACCGTTCCGGGAATAAGTGCGGATGCAATAAGAGAGTACATGCAGAATGCACTCGGTGATTCACTGAACATCTTCAGTTCATTCACCGGAGGATCGTTCGAGCAGATGTCGATTTTTGCATTGTCGGTAACACCTTACATTACAGCTTCCATCATCATACAGCTTCTCACCATTGCTATACCGGCTTTGGAAGAACTGCAGAAAGACGGAGAAGATGGTAGAAAGAAGATCACCGCTATCACAAGATATATGACAGTAGGTCTTGCTATTCTTGAGAGTGCTGGTCTTGTAGTAGGATTTGGAAACAAGGGAGTCATTGAGAATTATAACTTCTGGACAGTTCTTTGCATCGTAGTCATTCTTACGGCAGGAAGTGCTATAGTAATGTGGCTTGGCGAGAGAGCAACAGAGAAGGGTGTTGGCAATGGTATATCAGTAATCCTTTTGATCAACATTGTTTCAACAATGCCAAATGACTTCAAGAATTTATACACACAGTTCATGAAGGGTAGAGACTTTGTAAGATTTACACTTGTAGGACTCATTATCCTTGCAGTTGTAGTTATTACAGTAGTATTTGTATGTGCACTTCAGGGCGCAGAGAGAAGAATTCCTGTACAGTATGCCAAGACAGTAAGAGGAAGAAAGACGATGGGCGGACAGTCCTCTCATATTCCACTTAAGGTCAATACTGCAGGTGTTATTCCGGTCATCTTTGCATCATCCATACTGTCTGTTCCACAGATCGTAGTGAATCTGTTCAACATCAAGACATCTGGTGTAGGAGCAAAGATAATCCAGGGTATGAGTCAGGGCTACTGGTTTAACAGATCTTATCCTTGGGCATCGATCGGTTTGATCGTATATATTTTACTTGTGTTCTTCTTCGCATATTTCTACACAGCGATCACATTCAATCCAATGGAGATTGCCAACAATATGAAGAAGAGTGGCGGTTTTGTCCCTGGTATAAGACCTGGACAGTCAACACAGGATTACCTTAATAAGATTTTAAACTACATCATATTTATAGGTGCTGTAGGACTTATCATAGTAGCATGTATACCAATGTTCTTCAGTGGTTTCTTTGGAGCAAATGTTTCATTTGGAGGAACATCACTTATCATCGTTGTAGGTGTTGTTATAGAGACAATTAAGAATATTGAGTCACGTATGCTGGTAAGGAACTATCAGGGATTCCTTTTAGACTAAAATATGACGTGGCAATAAACACGAATGGGAGTGTGCCGTATAGTACACTTCCTATTCGTGTATTATAGAGAGAATAGTATTTGATAAGAATGGGAAACGTTCAAAAAAATGGAGGTTGAATATATGAAGATAATCATGTTAGGCGCACCGGGCGCAGGCAAGGGAACACAGGCAAAGATGATCGCTGCAAAGTACGGCGTACCACATATCTCAACAGGAGATATATTCAGAGCGAACATAAAGAACGGCACAGAGCTTGGTGCAAAGGCAAAGGAGTACATGGATAAGGGACTTCTTGTACCAGATGAGCTCGTTGTCGACTTGGTAATAGATAGATTCAAGGCTGATGACTGTGCAAAGGGATATATCCTTGACGGATTCCCAAGAACTATCCCACAGGCAGAGGCACTTGACAAGGCACTCTCAGCAATCGGCGATTCAGTTGATTACGCTATCAATGTTGAGGTACCTGATGAGAATATCATCGAGAGAATGTCAGGCAGACGTGCATGTGTAGGTTGTGGAGCAACATACCATATCGTATACAACCCAACAAAAGTTGAGGGCAAGTGTGATGCATGTGGAGCTGATCTCATCCTTAGAGACGATGATAAGCCAGAGACAGTAGAGAAGAGACTTAATGTATATCATGAGCAGACACAGCCTCTCATCGATTACTACAAGGCAAAGGGCATCCTGAAAGAGGTTGACGGAACTGTTGATATGAAGGATGTATTCGCTGCTATCACTGATATATTAGGTGAGTAAATATGAAGGGTATTTCCATAAAATCCCAGGAAGAGATTGAGCTTATGAGAGAGGCTGGAAGAATTCTGGCGATAACTCATGAGGAGATGAGAAAAGCATTGAAGCCGGGAATGACCACATATGATATAGATAAGCTCGGTGAAGAGGTTATCAGAAGTTATCACTGTGAACCATCATTTCTGAACTATCAGGGATATCCGGCGTCGGTGTGTGTATCTGTAAATGATGAGGTGGTACACGGAATCCCATCAAAGAACAGAGTGCTTCAGGATGGAGATATAGTAAGTCTTGATGCCGGTGTTATCTATAAGGGTTACCATTCAGACTCGGCCAGAACATATGGAGTTGGCGAGATATCTGATATGGCAAAGTATCTCATAGAGGCAACGAAGCAAAGCTTCTTTGAAGGACTGTCAGCGGCCCGTGCGGGAAATCATGTGCGGGATATAGGAATAGCGGTCGAGTCCTATGCCGATGAGTGTGGACTTGGAGTTGTTGTCGATCTGGTGGGACATGGAGTTGGAAAAAATCTTCATGAAGAGCCGGAGATCCCAAACTTCGCAACAAGAAGAAGAGGACCGAAGCTGAAAGCAGGAATGACGATAGCGATAGAACCGATGATCACACTTGGCGATTACGAAGTGAAGTGGATGCCGGATGGATGGACGGTCGTCACCGCAGACAAATCACTGGCGGCACATTATGAGAATACAATACTTATAACAGATGGAGAGCCTGAGATACTTTCAAGGGCCGATGGAATTGAGCTGTAGATGTGATATCATATGTCGTCGTTCGTAAGCACGATGACATATTCATTATATCATGGAGAACTCATAAGTTGATTTATATATATAGGAGGATTTTTGAAAATGTCAAAAGCAGATGTAATTGAAGTAGAAGGAACAGTAGTTGAGAAACTTCCAAATGCCATGTTTCAGGTAGAACTTGAGAATGGACACAAGGTTCTTGCTCATATAAGTGGAAAGCTGAGAATGAATTATATAAAGATTCTTCCTGGCGACAAAGTTACAATAGAGTTATCACCATACGATCTTACCAAGGGAAGAATCGTTTGGAGAGATAAATAATAAAAAAATGAATTTCCCTATTGCATTTTATCAATGAAAATGATAGAATGCTAATTCGTAGCGGACTTTTTTTGAAAGGAGAGTTTCTAATGAAGGTTAGAGCATCAGTAAAACCTATCTGCGATAAGTGCAAAGTTATCAAGAGAAAGGGAATCGTTAGAGTTATCTGCGAGAATCCAAAGCACAAGCAGCGTCAGGGTTAATCAAAAAAGGAAAAGAAGTATATGGATGATAGCCCATCCGGAAGTATACTTATTTTCGTGCGTCAGTACATATATCTAATGTACTGTATTATTTAAAAGCGGCTGTGGCATACGTAGATATGCCAATACAATTATAGAAATATACAACTTAGTTGAAGTTTGCGGTGTATGCATTTCACCCTATAGCGTGTGCTATGGGATACATTTGTGGATTCAGCTTAAAAGAAGATTTTACGGAGGTTATTATAATGGCTCGTATTTCAGGTGTTGATTTACCAAGAGAGAAACGTGTTGAAATTGGTCTTACTTATATCTATGGTATCGGACTTCCTTCATCACAGCGTATTCTTAAGGAAGCAAACGTTAATCCTGATACACGTTGCGCAGATCTGACTGACGATGAGGTTAGAAGACTCAGCGAGGTTATCAAGGCAACTCAGGTAGTAGAGGGAGATTTACGTAGAGAGATAGGCTTCAATATTAAGCGTTTACAGGAGATTGCTTGCTATCGTGGTAAGCGTCATAGACAGGGACTTCCTGTTCGTGGACAGAAGACTAAGACTAACGCTAGAACTCGTAAGGGTCCTAAGAAGACTGTTGCTAATAAGAAGAAGTAATATTTATAGAATATATTTGTAAAAAACCATAGGAGGTTTAGGCTAATGGCTAAGCAGGCAACTAAAAAAGTGGCTAAGAAGCGTGTCAGAAAGAGCGTACAGCACGGACAGGCTCATATTCAGTCATCTTTCAATAATACAATTGTTACATTAACAGACGCTGAAGGCAATGCGCTTTCATGGGCAAGCGCTGGTGGATTAGGATTTAAGGGTTCTAAGAAGTCAACTCCATATGCTGCTCAGATGGCTGCAGAGACAGCCGCAAAGGCTGCTGCACCTTACGGACTCAAGACAATCGACGTATTTGTCAAGGGACCAGGTTCAGGAAGAGAGGCTGCAATTCGTGCACTCTCAGCATGTGGTATAGATGTAGTTAGTATCAAGGATGTTACTCCGGTTCCACATAACGGATGTCGTCCACCAAAGAGAAGAAGAGTTTAATTAGAGGAGGTACAAACAAGATGGCAGTAGATAGAACCCCAGTTCTTAAGAGATGCAGATCTTTAGGCATGGAGCCAATGTATCTCGGAATAGACAAGAAGTCAAACAGAAGACCAAACAGATCAAATAGAAAGCAGAGCGAGTATGGACTTCAGCTCCGCGAGAAGCAGAAGGCTAAGTTCATTTATGGTGTACTTGAGAAGCCTTTCCGTAACCTTTATGCAAAGGCTGAGCAGCAGAAGGGATTAACAGGTCCTAACCTCATGACATTACTTGAGCTTAGACTTGACAACATCATCTTCAGATTAGGCTTTGCAAGAACAAGAAGAGAGGCTAGACAGATCGTAGATCACAAGCACGTACTTGTAAATGGCAAGTGTGTAAACATCCCTTCATACTCAGTTAAGCCAGGCGATAAGATCGAGATCAGAGAGAAGAGCAAGTCTCTTCAGAGATACAAGGATATCATGGCTGCAACAGAGGGTGTTCTCGTACCAGGTTGGTTAACAGCAGACAGAGATAACCTCGCAGGTGAAGTTGTAGAGAAGCCAAGCAGAGAGCAGATCGATGTTCCTGTAAATGAGACTCTCATCGTCGAGTTATATTCTAAGTAAGATTTGTTCTTTATTTATACATTTTGTAACTTGGAGTGTAGCATTTTAAAACCCGTAAAGGAGGGGCTTAGATGTTTGAGTTTGAAAAACCAAAAATCGAGATCGTTGAGACTTCAGATGACAACAAATATGGCAAGTTTGTAATCGAGCCTTTAGAGAGAGGTTACGGTATAACACTTGGTAACTCACTTAGAAGAATAATGCTTTCTTCATTACCAGGTACCGCTGTAAGCCACGTTAAGATAAAGGGTGTTTTACACGAGTTCAGCTCAATACCAGGTGTAAAAGAGGATGTTACTGAGATAATAATGAACATCAAGAATGTCGTTATCAAGAATAACTCAGATACATTTGAGCCAAAGCAGGCATACATCGATGTTGTTGGTGAGCGCGTTGTTAAGGCAGGAGATATCAAGGTTGACGGAGATATAGAGATCGTAAATCCTGATCTTGTAATCGCAAACCTTAGCGGTCCGGACGCAAAGCTTGAGATGGAGCTTACAATTGTCAACGGACGTGGATATGTAAGCCTTGACAAGAACAAGGAAGCAGATGCACCAATTGATGTCATTGCTATTGACTCAATCTTCACCCCTGTTGAAAGAGTAAACCTTACAGTTCAGAATACACGTGTTGGTCAGGTTACTGACTATGATAAGTTAACTCTTGATGTATATACAAACGGAGCTCTTGCTCCAGATGAGGCAGTAAGTCTTGCTGCAAATCTTCTGGTAGAGCACTTGAAGCTGTTCGTAGATTTATCAGAGAACGCACGTCTTGTAGATGTTATGGTTGAGAGCACAACAGACGAGAAGGAAAAGGTTCTTGAGATGAATATCGATGAGCTCGAGTTATCAGTTCGTTCATACAACTGTTTGAAGAGAGCTGGCATCAACACAGTTCAGGAACTTATAAACAAGACACCAGAGGATATGATGAAGGTTCGTAACCTTGGTCGTAAGTCACTGGATGAAGTATTAGCTAAGCTTAAGGAGTTAGGCTTATCACTTAATCAGAACGAGGACTAATAGCAGTTCCCGTATACCACTCAAGCTGAATAATAGTAAGCACAGTGAAGACCCGCAAAGGGTATAGGAGGATAATTAAAATGGCAAAGTATAGAAAGCTTGGAAAAGCAAGCGCACAGAGAAACGCATTACTTCGTAACCAGGTAACTCAGTTACTGTATCATGGAAAGATCAAGACAACAGAGGCAAGAGCTAAGGAAGTTGTTAAGATCGCAGAGAAGCTCATCACTTTAGCAGTTGCTGAGAAGGACAACTACGATGAGGTTACAGTTCAGGCTAAGGTTGCTAAGAAGGATAAAGATGGCAAGAGAATCAAGGAAGTTGTAGACGGTAAGAAGGTTACAGTATACGACACAGTTGAGAAGACAGTTAAGAAGGATCAGCCTTCAAGACTTCATGCCAGAAGAGAGATGCTCAAGGTTTTATATCCAGTTGTTGAAGTTCCTACAGATGCTGCTGGTAAGAAGGCCGGTACTAAGAAGATCGACTTAACACAGAAGTTATTCGATGAGTATGGTACAAAGTACGCAGGACGTAAGGGTGGTTACACAAGAATCATCAAGATCGGTCAGCGTAAGGGCGATCAGGCTCTTGAGGTTATTCTCGAGTTAGTATAATCGATTGATAGATTGATATTATACAGATAAATAAACAGGGCTGCAGTACATAGACGTATTAGTTTACGTTCGTGTACGGCGGCCCTGTTTTTTAATAAAATTTAGTGAAATATAGAGATTTCATTGATATAGATTGGAAAGATTATGAGCTTCATAAATGTAAAAGGACTATCTCATAAATTTAATATAAAGGATAAAGACGGCAATAAGATAGGGGAGAACTGGGCAATAAAGGATGTAGATTTTCTTGCCGACAAGGGGGAGATAGTCGCGATCCTTGGCAGAAACGGTTCAGGGAAGTCTACGTTTGCAAGACATTTGAATGGACTGCTTGCACCGCATGAGGGTTCGATAGTCATAGGTGGAAAAGACATGGCGGAGATGGGAGAGCTTACATCCGTCAGACGACAGGTAGGAATGGTGTTTCAAAATCCCGATAACCAGATAGTCGGCAACACCCTCGCTGAGGATATAGGATTTGGGTTGGAGAATCTTGGCGTCTCCAGCGAAGATATATGGAAGAAGATAGATGAGATGCTGGGGCTCACAGGGCTCACAGCCTATAAGTATGCCAATACGTCAAGAATAAGCGGTGGACAGAAACAGCGGCTTGCAATCGCATCGTCCATGGCGATGACTCCGGATTGTATAGTGCTAGACGAGGCGACATCCATGCTTGACCCGCAGGGAGCAAAGGATATGCTGGAGCTTGTGCAGAGATTGAACAAAGAAAAGAAAATAACCGTAATAATGGTGACTCACAGGATAGCTGAGGCACTTATGGCGGATAAAGTATACATATTGGATAATAGCAGGATCGTGGCAGAGGGTATACCTGGAGATGTATTCACAGATGTTGACCGGCTTAAGAGCTATGGACTGGAGATACCGGTTGATATGAAGCGTAGGGCCGGAATACCGATCGATATCTGCTATAAATATAAGAACAGGCATATGGATATAAGAAGCGATATGAACAATGCGCAGAGTAATCATGCTGAGGATGAGAAGACTGCAGATAATTCAGAAAAATGTATAGTTGAGCTTCAGAATGTATCATATTCGTATGTGAATGGAAATGAGTCATTTCAGGCGCTTTCTGATATAAACATCAAAATATATGAAGGACAGGTTGTCGCTGTAATAGGGCAGACCGGCTCGGGAAAGAGTACACTGCTTCAAATGATAAATAAGCTGATAGTTCCACAGAGTGGCAAGGTATATCTGTATGATACGGATGTGCAGAGTGTAAGAAATATCAAGGATATCCGCAGGAGAATAGGGTATGTATTTCAGTTCCCTGAGTCCCAGTTGTTTGAGAATACGGTGCTCAAGGATGTAATGTATGGCCCGATAAACTTTGGAATGTCAAAGAGAGAGGCTGAGGATGCTGCCAGAAAGGCGCTTGAGTTGGTGGGAGTACCGGAGAAATATGCGGAGTATTCTCCATTCGAATTGTCCGGTGGTTTGAAAAAGAGGGTGGCAATAGCGGGAATACTGGCATATGAGCCAGACGTATTGATCCTTGATGAGCCTGCATGTGGGCTTGACGGAGAGAGCCGGGAGCAGTTATGGAATCTCGTCAGAAAGCTCAACAGAGAGAAAAATGTGACGATCATACTGGTATCCCACGACATGGAGGATGTGTATGAGATGTCAGAGAGGATTCTTCTTATGGAGCATGGAAGGATAGTGTATGATGGAGGGACAGGTGAGTTTTTTGAGGACAGGAGCTTACTTGAGCAGTACGGTATAGATGTTCCCAGGTGCCCGGAATAGGAGATTTACTATGATACGAGATATTACAATAGGACAATATTACAGTGGCAGTTCTGTGATACATAGAATGGATCCGAGAACAAAGCTTGCAATAACATTTCTATATGCCATATCGCTGTTTCTTTGCAAGGACTGGATCATGATACTTGCCGCAACGGCATTCCTCTGTATATATGTGGCGGTGAGCAGGGTGCCGATAACATACATTTGCAGGGGACTGAAGGTCATATGGATGTTTATTCTGTTTACAGCAATATTCAGCGTGTTCAACGGGGACGGACGGGTACTTTGGAGCTGGCACAGACTTCGCATAACAGATAACAGTGTGATGACTACGGTGCTTGTGGTTATACGCCTTGTATACCTCATAATAGGCTCATCTGTCATGACGTACACTACAAGACCGATGAATCTGGCAAATGGACTGGAGAGCAGTCTGGGATTCTTGAAGAAAATAAAGGTTCCGGTGTCTGATATGGCCATGATGCTTATGATTGCATTGCGATTTATCCCGATATTTATGGAGGAGCTGGATAAGATCATGAAGGCACAGCTTTCCAGAGGTGCGGACTTCGAGAGTGGCAATATATTCAAGAGGATAAAGAGTTATGTACCTGTATTTGTACCATTATTTGTATCGGCGATAAGGAGGGCCACAGATCTTGCCCAGGCCATGGATGCCAGATGTTTTGACGGCAGCGAAGGCAGGAGCCGCATGAATCCGTTAAAATACAGTGGAACAGACTATGTAAGTTATGCTATAGTGTTGGTGTATCTGGGATGCATGATAGTATACAGATGCGTGATGTAGGAAATCCTGCAATCTTATTTCGGGATACATGCGCACTTCGGGATCAAAAGTCGTTTGTATATAGATTTGTTTTAAACATTGCAGAGTCAATGACGATCGGGCTTGATTAAGAATTGGAGCGTAATTCAGATACATCGATAATATAGAAAAGGATACGGATGTGTCAGATACATCCCTAGTATGAATATGAAGAGAGTAAAATTGATCGTAGCCTACGATGGAACAAATTATTGTGGATGGCAGGTTCAGATAAATGGAATAACGGTTGAGGAAGTCCTGAATAAGACACTCAGCGAGCTTTGTCATGAGGATATAAAGGTTATAGGGGCCAGCAGAACGGATTCCGGTGTACATGCACTGGGAAATGTGGCGGTGTTCGACACTGAATCAGGAATACCTGGAGAGAAGTTTTCATTTGCGCTTAATCAGCGGCTCCCGGAAGACATAAGGATACAGGAGTCATGCCAGGTGGCTGACGATTTTCATCCGAGATACTGTGACACGATCAAGACATATGAATACAAGATATTAAACAGAAGATTTGATATGCCGACAGAGCGTCTTTACTCGACATTCGTCTATTATCCACTTGATATAGATAAGATGAAGCGGGCTGCGGCAGTGCTGGTTGGGGAGCATGATTTCAAGAGCTTCTGTTCATCAAGGTCTCAGGTGGAGAATACAGTCCGTACAATAACAGATATAACCATAGACAAGGCGGGCGACATGATACATATAAGGATCAGCGGCAATGGTTTCCTGTACAATATGGTCCGCATCATAGTGGGAACTTTGATGAAGATAGGTCTTGGAATCTGGCCAGAGGACTGTATGGAGTCAATACTTGAGGCTAAGGATAGGACGAAAGCTGGTCCGAAAGCCGAGGCCAAGGGGCTTACTCTTGTGGAGATAAAATATCTGTAGACGTAAACGGCTGTAGACGTATAATATTTGTCGGGATAAGATAAAATTGCTAATAATATGTTGGCAGTTTATAAAATAGCGTGGTTATATTTTGTATATAATAACTTGGAAAAGTGGACTTGAAATAATCTAGAAATAAGAATGAAAAGTGGAAAACATCTAGCAAAACAGTGAAAAATAGATTAAAAACATTGTGTGAAATGCACAAAAAATAATGAAAACAAGAGCCAATCATGTTATAATTACATTGAAATGCTGCTACATGACGGATATGTCAGGAATTGTTTCGAAGTGTTCGGAATATTTCAAGGTGTTTCAGTGAAGATAACATGATTTTTTTTATTTTGATTTTAGGAGGGCAAACAATGGCAAGATTTACGTTACCAAGAGATCTGTATCACGGAAAAGGTGCTTTGGAGGCACTCAAGACATTCAAGGGTAAGAGAGCTATGGTCTGTGTCGGAGGCGGATCCATGAAGAGATTTGGATTCCTGGACAGGGCAGTACAGTACCTTGAGGAAGCTGGAATGGAAGTTAAGTTGTTTGAGGGAATTGAGCCAGATCCTTCGGTTGAGACAGTTATGAAGGGTGCAGCAGCCATGCTTGAATT
This sequence comes from Coprococcus sp. AM14-16, assembly GCF_003434675.1. NCBI lineage: Bacteria > Bacillati > Bacillota > Clostridia > Lachnospirales > Lachnospiraceae > Coprococcus > Coprococcus sp. AM14-16. The sequence continues at coordinate 80,707 of NZ_QTLL01000003.1, read as the reverse complement.
TGAGCCTGACTGGATAGTGGCCATCGGCGGTGGTTCACCTATAGACGCAGCAAAGGCTATGTGGATAAAGTATGAGTATCCTGATGCGACATTTGAGGATATGTGTAAGGTATTTGGAATCCCTGAACTTAGAAAGAAAGCTCATTTCTGCGCTATTTCTTCAACATCAGGAACTGCAACAGAGGTTACCGCATTCTCAATCATCACAGATTACGAGAAGGGAATCAAGTATCCGATAGCTGATTTTGAGATTACACCTGATGTTGCGATCGTAGATCCTGAGCTGGCAGAGACCATGCCTCAGAAGCTGGTTGCTCACACAGGTATGGATGCCATGACACATGCAATCGAGGCTTATGTATCGACAGCAAACTGCGATTTCACAGATCCACTGGCACTTCATGCCATCAAGATGATCCAGAATGATCTGGTTGGATCATATAACGGAGACATGGAGAAGCGTGACGCAATGCACAATGCGCAGTGCCTGGCAGGTATGGCATTTTCAAATGCACTGCTTGGAATCGTACATTCAATGGCACACAAGACCGGAGCAGCATTTGCCGATTACGGTGCACATATCATCCACGGAGCAGCAAATGCGATGTATCTTCCAAAGGTTATCGCTTTCAATGCAAAGGATGAGACAGCAAAGATTCGTTACGGCGAGATAGCAGACTTCATGGGCCTTGGCGGAGAGACCCTCGACGAGAAGATAGCTCTTCTCATCGCATATCTGCGCAAGATGAATGATGAGCTGAACATACCTCACTGTATCAAGAATTATGGATCAGACAGCTATCCATGTGAGCAGGGCTTTGTTCCGGAGGACGTATTCCTTGAGAGACTTCCTGAGATCGCTGCAAATGCGATACTCGATGCATGTACAGGCTCCAACCCAAGACAGCCAAGCCAGGAGGAGATGGAGAAGCTGCTGAAGTGCTGCTACTATGACACAGAGGTGGATTTCTAAATAAAAGATAGTATTTACAGACAGAAGAATGAATGATAATATGGTATCCGGCGGTGCACATGTATCGCCGGATATTTTTGTTGGAAAAAATAGTTGACAACAAAATGTAATTATAATATACTTGCAAAGTATGCGAAGTTTATAAGTGCGTTTCGAACCAATGCCCCGGTAAGGAATGTGCTGAATATACATTAGTAAAGAAGATTATAAAAGAATAATTTAGGAGGTACCACGATGAAGAGCTTTATGGCAAGCCCATCAACAATAGAGAGAAAGTGGTATGTAGTTGACGCTACAGGACATACTTTAGGTCGTCTTGCATCGGAGATCGCAAGCATTTTAAGAGGAAAGAACAAGCCAACATTTACACCACACATTGATACAGGTGATTATGTAATAGTAGTAAACGCTGACAAAATCCAGGTAACTGGTAAGAAGTTAGATCAGAAGGTATACTACAACCACTCAGATTATGTAGGTGGTATGAAAGAGACAACTCTTCGTGAGAAGATGGCTAAGAAGCCAGAGGATGTTATCTACCTTGCAGTTAAGGGAATGCTTCCAAAGGGACCACTTGGCAGAGAGATGATCACAAAGCTTCACGTATACGCTGGTGCAGATCACAAGCATCAGGCACAGAAGCCAGAAGTATTAGAGATTAAGTACTAAGAAGGAGGAGATTAACAGATGGCTAAGACAACAAAGTTCTATGGAACAGGAAGAAGAAAAAGCAGTATCGCCAGAGTTTACATCACTCCAGGTACTGGTAAGATCGTTATAAACAAGAAGGATATGGATGAGTACTTTGGCCTTGATACACTCAAGGTTATCGTAAAGCAGCCACTCGTTGCTACAGGCACAGAGGGCAAGTACGATGTACTCGTTAACGTATGTGGTGGTGGTTTCACAGGTCAGGCTGGAGCTATCAGACATGGTATTTCAAGAGCACTCCTTGAGGTTGATGCTGAGTACAGACCAATCCTTAAGAAGGCTGGATACCTTACAAGAGATCCAAGAATGAAGGAGAGAAAGAAGTACGGTCTCAAGGCCGCTCGTCGTGCTCCACAGTTCTCAAAGAGATAATTATATATCATTTCAGATATATCAAGAACCCGCAGAAGTCCAACGCTTTTGTGGGTTCTTTTTTTCAGAACTTTTGAGATTTAGATTAGGAGGAACAAAAGATATGGTGACATTATTGTCGAAGCTGTGGATCAAATCAGATAATTATAAGGATAGCAAGGTGAGGGAGAAATATGGTGTTCTTTGCGGAGCTGTTGGTATATTTTTGAATGTATTATTGTTCCTGGGAAAATTCTTTGCTGGATTACTTTCGGGGGCTATCTCGATCACGGCGGATGCGTTCAACAATTTATCAGATGCAGGAAGCTCGTTTATATCTATGATAGGTTTTAAGTTATCTGGCAGAAAACCGGACCCGGATCATCCGTTTGGACATGGAAGAATAGAGTATATATCAGGCTTATTTGTAGCAGTCATGATCATATTGATGGCCTACGAGCTTATTAAAGATTCAATCGGAAAGATCCTACATCCGGAACTTCCAAAATTCAGCATTCTAGTTGCCGTTATACTCGTTGTTTCAATTGGAGTAAAGATATATATGTATTTCTACAACAGGAGTATAGGCAGAAAGATAGAGAGTGCGACCATGATAGCGACGGCGAAAGACAGTTTATCTGATACATTTTCCACAATGGTTGTTCTTGCATCTGCACTTGTTGCTCATTTCTGGAAAATACCTGTAGATGGATATTGTGGGTTATTGGTGGGCGTAATGATACTCATAGCTGGCATTACTGCAATGAAGGATACGGTCAGCCCTTTGCTTGGTCAGGCACCGGAACCAGAGCTTGTGGACGAAATCAAGAAGATCGTGAGGTGTGATAAAAGGATCCTTGGTATTCATGATCTTGTGGTCCATGATTATGGACCTGGCAGACTTATGGTCAGTCTGCACGCAGAAGTTCCTTATAAGGAAGACATTCTTGAACTGCATGATCTGATCGATCAGATAGAATTCTCTCTCAGAAAAAAATTAAATTGTGAGCCTGTCATTCACATGGATCCGATAGTAGATGACGATGAGGAGACAAATGCTGCGAAAGCGCGGATCACTGAAATTATAGAATCACTTAATAAGGATAGCAGAAAAAATGAAAATGTTCAGTTTCACGACTTTAGAATGGTAAAGGGTTCAACACATTCCAATCTGATTTTTGATGTGGTTTTGCCACATGGATATCAAATGTCAGAAGAACAGATAATATCCTATATCAAGGAAAAAGTTAGTGAGTACAATAAAAATTACTATTGTGTGATACATATTGACAGAGCGTATGTAAAATAATTCCAGATGGTGAGCATCCTGACCACAGAAGAGTAAGATCTTCTGTGGTTTTTATTATTATTACATAATACATTTACAGGCATTTCCTCAATCTTAGGTTTGACTTTACTATGATAAACTGTTACTATGTTACCGTGTTGTGCCCTAATAGGGCTTATATATCGTGCAGATGCCCGGTGTAGTGTGTTTCATGCATCTGCCAAGTATATTTCAGGAGGAAAAAAGTATGAAAAAGTTATTATCACTGCTCTTAGTGGCAGCAATGGGACTTTCGCTGGTTGGATGTGGCGGATCTGATAACGGATCTAAGAGTGAATCAAAGAGTGATCTGGAGTATGTAAAGGATAAGGGAACTCTCGTTGTCGGCGTTACAGACTTCGCACCGATGGATTACAAGGATGAGTCAGGCAACTGGATCGGATTTGACGCAGATATGGCATCAGCATTTGCTGAGAGCCTTGGCGTAAAGGCAGAGTTCGTAGAGATAGACTGGGACAACAAGATCATGGAGCTTGACGGCAAGACCATCGACTGTGTATGGAATGGTATGACACTTACAGATGAGGTTACAAGCTCAATGGCATGTTCAGATGCATACTGCAACAATGCTCAGGTAGTTATCGTGCCAAAAGATAAGGCAGACAAGTATCAGACTGTTGACAGCATCAAGGAGCTTACATTTGCTGTAGAGGCAGGAAGCGCAGGCGAGGATCAGGCCAAGGCGCTTGGACTCAACTATACAGCAGTAAAGGCACAGGCAGATGCACTCATGGAGGTTGCAGCTGGAACATCGGATGCAGCGATCATTGATTCACTCATGGCAGCAGCTATGGTTGGCGAGGGAACAGGTTATGACAAGCTCACATATACCGTAGGTCTTAACAGTGAGGAGTATGGCGTTGGCTTCAGAAAGGACTCAGATCTTGTAGCTGAGCTCAACAAGTTCTTTGCAGACAGTAAGGCTGACGGTTCAATGGAGAAGTGTGCTGAGACATATAAGGTACAGGCTGCACTTGCAAAGTAATAGATAAGATATAATTAGTATTTTTACCATCACTTAGAGAGAAAAATTATTATGGATTTGTTTTTTGAACAGCTCCCGGTCGTACTTGGAGCTCTTAATACAGGATTTATACAGACATTAAAATTGTTCTTCGTGACATTGCTCGGTGCATTTCCGCTTGGACTTCTTATAGCACTTGGTTCCATGTCAAAGTTTAAACCACTCAGCTATCTTATGAAGTTCATCGTATGGATAGTGAGAGGTACACCACTTATGATACAGCTGCTCATCATATATTATTTCCCGGGACTTGTATTCCACAACCCGGTATGGGGCGGCGGCGAAGGCGGAAGATTTGTTGCGGCATCGGTGTCATTCATAGTGAACTATGCCTGCTATTTCTCAGAGATTTACCGTGGAGGTATCCAGGGGATTCCTGTAGGACAGGAGGAAGCCGGACTCGTGCTCGGCATGACTCCAAAGCAGATATTCTTCAAGGTCAAGCTTTTGCAGATGATAAAGAAGATAGTTCCGGCGATGTCCAACGAGATCATAACTCTGGTCAAGGATACGTCCCTTGCCCGTATCATCGCACTTCAGGAGATAATCTGGGCAGGACAGGCATTCATGAAAGGTTCACAGGGAATCTCGGGTGCAATATGGCCACTCTTCTTCTGCGCATTCTACTATCTGATATGGAATGGCGTACTCACAGTTTTACTTGGCAAATTAGAGAAGAAACTTGATTTTTTTAGATAGGAGGAGCCGCTATGAACGCAGTTCATAGCGGCTCCGACGACCTGCCCCGCTGCGGAGCAGAGGGGCGATACATATTAAATAGGAGGAGCCGCTATGGCTATATTAGAGGTTGAACATATAAAAAAGAAGTTTGGCAAGACAGATGTGCTCAAGGATATAAGCTTTTCTCTGGAGCAGGGAGAGGTCCTTTCTATCATAGGATCATCAGGAAGTGGAAAGACAACACTTCTTCGCTGTTTGAACTTTCTGGAGATGCCGGACAATGGAGTTATCCGTGTAAATGATGAGATCCTGCTTGACACTGACAAGCCGGAGACACTCAAGGAGTCGGAGGTGCGCAAGAAGAGACTGCATTTTGGACTTGTGTTCCAGTCATTTAATCTCTTTCCACAGTACACTGCGCTTCAGAACGTAATGCTTGCAAGAGAGCTTCTTGCAAAGGAGAGACCGGATTTCAAAGTAAATAAGAAGAATATACTCGACGAGATAAGAGTCCAGGCAGAGGAACTTCTACGCCAGATGGGACTTGAGGACAGAATGAACAACTATCCTCACCAGCTTTCAGGCGGACAGTGCCAGCGAGTTGCCATAGCAAGGGCGCTTGCGTTGCAGCCGGACATCCTGTGTTTCGATGAACCTACATCGGCTCTTGATCCGGAGCTCACAGGAGAGGTACTTAAGGTTCTCAGAAACCTTGCAGACAAAAAGACAACCATGATAATTGTTACCCATGAGATGGCATTTGCAAAGGATGTTGCAAGCCAGGTCATATTCATGGATGATGGATATATACTTGAGCAGGGAAGACCTGATCAGGTATTTGACAATCCGAAGATGGAGAGGACAAAACAGTTCCTTTCATCATATTCATAAAAGATGTATATGATCCCGGAGTATCGACAGGAGTCGATATTTCGGGATTTTTTTATGGAGTTGATGACATGGGGAAAAGTATAAAGTATAGTAGTAGATAAGTCAGTTCTGATGGACTGATGTTCAATAGACAGGAGGAGATGCTTATGAGCAAGATACTCGTCATAGAGGACGATAAAGAGATAAACCGGCTTATCTGCGAATATTTGACAGAAAGTGGCTATGAGCTGATATCAGCCACAAATGGCATAGCTGGGCTGTCTATTCTCGAAAGCACGCCGGACATCGATCTCTGTCTGCTGGATCTCATGCTGCCGATGAAGAGCGGCGACAGGATTATGCAGAGCCTCAGAGAATTTTCAGATGTTCCGGTCATTGTGCTTTCAGCGAAGGATACGGTCCAGACGAAGATAGATCTGTTCAGGCTTGGCGTTGATGACTATATCACAAAGCCGTTTGATCTGGATGAGCTGCTTGTCAGGGTGGAGGCGGTGTTAAACCGCTGTATATACAGAGAATCATCCGGACATTCATGCGGCATCAAAGGGATAGTTGGATATTCATATACTTACAAGCACCTCATCATGGACGACGAGGCAAAGAATGTCACGGTAAATGGCAATAAGCTGGACATCACTGCAAAGGAGTATGGGATATTGAGGCTGTTGCTGACAAATCCTAACAAGCTCTTTTCAAAGGCAAATCTGTTCGAGAGTGTGTGGAATGAGACATATTATCCGGAGGACAATGTCCTCAAAGTTCACATGAGCAATCTCAGAAATAAGATAAAAAAGTATGACGACCAGGAGTACATAGAGACCGTCTGGGGCATGGGATACAAGCTTGCGGAGTGATTCTTAACCTTTTCTTTACATTTGAATTTACCATTTCTTTATGCATAGAAGGTAATATATAAAATGTGAAGAGACAGCGTAGGTGATCGCGGGATCAAAAGAGCTGGATATGATTTTACATGCGCGATCATCAGATGTGTAAATCGGGGAAGGGAGCAGCATATGGCGAGCGTGATAAGCCTTAAGGGGATGACTAAAGTGTATGGCGATAAGCGTGTTGTGGACAACTTTTCGCTGGACGTTGAAAAGGGACACATATATGGTCTGATAGGACCAAATGGAGCGGGCAAGACCACCATAATGAAGATGATAGCGGGACTTACAGATCCTGCTGAGGGAGAGATAGAGCTGTTTGGCTCAGGCAAGGATCTGGATGCGAACAGGGAGAGAACGAGCTTTATGATCGAGGCACCGTATCTGGATAAGAGCTTTACCGCCAGGGAGAATATGGAGTACATAAGCCGGCTCAGGGGAGTGGCGGATTCATCAAAGATAGATGAGATACTTGAACTTGTGGGGCTGGCAAATACCGGGAAGAAGCGGGTGAAACATTTTTCACTTGGAATGAAGCAGAGACTTGGAATAGGCATGGCACTGCTGCCTGATCCGGAGGTCATGATACTCGATGAGCCTGTGAACGGACTTGACCCGGAGGGAATCGTGGAGGTCAGGAATCTTCTTAAGAGGCTGAAGGATGAGAGGGAGATAACGATACTTATCTCCAGCCATTTGCTTGCCGAACTTTCGGAGCTCTGTACGGATTTTGCCATAATCGACAGGGGTGTGCTGGTGGAATGCATTTCCAAGGAAGAACTGGATGAGAACTGCAGGAGCTACATAGAAGTGGCGACGGATGACATGGAAAGACTTGTGACAGTCATCGAGCAGGATCTCGGAATATCAGGTTACAAAGTGATGGAAAACGGAGACATCCGTATCTATGATATGCTGTCAGAACTTAAGACCGTGTCAAGAGCGATAACGGCATCAGGACTTACTATACTCAAGTTCCATGTACAGGGGGAGAATCTGGAGGAGTATTTCCTGTCCAGGGTATCATCATCCGGTGATGATAGTAATGCTCCGAAGAGCTTTGTTGGCAAGATGCTCAGAAAGGCAGGTAGATAGTATGAACAGACTTATGAGAGCGGAGTGGTACCGCGTGAGGAAAACCTATCATCTGTCAGTGTGGGCGGTTGCGCTGTGTGTATTTATGATTTATCTGGGGTACATGGATGTCGGTTTTGACAGTGCAAGCTCAGGAGTAGAGGCATTTGGAATGTTTCTTGAGAAGGACCTTCTGCTTATGACATATCTTCCGCTGATCATCGCGGGAATGTACGTGACATCATATGAGAACAAGGTGCTCTGTTACGAGGTAATGGCGGGCAACAGAACGTCAAGGCTGCTGCTTTCTAAGCTGTTTACAGTTGTGCCGCTCATGTCGATAATCAGTATAGCGTTGATGATCTCTCCTATACTGTATTTCGGAGCGAAGAACGGTTATGGAGATACGAAGTATCTTGCGCTCAGGATATTGATCGTTGCTGTGATATGTATCAGAGTGCTCAGCTGTTCAGTGCTCATCATGACAACTTTCAAATCAGCTGTAGGAATGTTTGTGGTGTTCCTCAGATTCCTGATACTAGAGGCATTTGGCGGCCTGATGATAGACACGGTAACTGAGGGCGGCGGCAGCGTCTCAAATGTAACTTACTGTCTTGTGGGAGGTGGTCTGACCTGTTCAGGTCTCCAGGATATAGCATCTCAGGACGTGATAATCTGTGTGGTGGCAGGAGTTGTTGAAATACTAATCTGGTATGTGTTATCCTACAATAGCTATGAAAAAAAGTGGTTCAACTAATGACATACAGCATATGACTATGGGAATGTGCGGGTGTCTGACAGATAAGGGCAGATAGGGTATGGATATCTATTATAAGATTGAGATCGGACTGTTGCTTATTATAGTGGCAGTCCTTTTTATACGGGTGATGCAGTACAAGAGGCAGATGCGGATATTTGCGGATAAGCTTAAGGCGCGCCTTGACGGCGGTGTGGATCAGGATATACATGTGGAGTATTTCGACAGGGATATCCTGAGGCTTGCAAATGCGTTAAATGACTATTCGGATCAGATAAAAGAGAAAAATCTGGCGGTGGAGAAGGACAGGGCAAGGCTGAAAAATGTCATAGCCGGTATATCCCACGACTTCAGAACACCGCTCACGGCGGCAAAGGGGTATATGCAGCTTATGAAAAAGGGCGGACATGTCACAGGTAAAGATCAGGAATATCTGGATATTGCCCTTACAAAGACTGATTATCTCCGGGTGCTTTCAGATGCATTTTTTGAGGTGTCGTCAGCCGAGGCGAAGGATGACGAGATAGAGACTGCAGATGTGGATGTGGCGGCACTTCTGACATCCCAGGCATTTGAGCAGTATGACTGGGTGAAGGAGTCTGGGGTAAATGTCACATTTGACATACCGGAGCAGTCGGTCACTGTGCGGAGCAATGAGACCATGCTCAGCCGGATATTTGCCAACTTCTTCTCGAATGCGCGGAAGTATGCCAAGAGCCGGATATCTGTGAGGCTGGTATGTGAGGACGGCCGGGTGGAAGTCATATTTGAAAATGACATAGATTTGGACGATGAGATAGATGTGGATACGATATTCGATGCGTTCTGCCGTGGAAAGTCCAGACAGAAGGAGGGCGCAGGGCTGGGACTTTACATAGTAAGGTGCCTTGCGGACAAGCTGGGACATGAGGTGAGCGCGGAGGTTCAGGATGGGGGATTTGCGATAAATATTTCTATGGTGGCTGAACAGAATTATAAAGAATAATTTGGTAATAAGTGTGAATTTAATACAGAAATAGCAAAGACACTAAATGTCACTTGCCCAATGTCAGACGGGCAGGCAGCATTTGGTGTCTTTTTTGGTGGCGGACAGAAGAATGCTTAAAACAATGGGACAATTAATCCGGTAATGCGTTCTACTTCATGTCACATGAAAACATATCAGCAATCCATTCCCATAGCCGTGGCTTTGGTGGCCTGTGTCTCTCCCCTGGGATGATGTGGTGGGGCATAGATGGATGAGAGCTTCAGTGGATTATTGCCGATGTTGATGATGTTGTGCCATGTGCCGGCTGGTATGCATACGCATTCTCCTGCACAAAGATTCTGACGGAAGCAAAGCTCGTTCGGGCAGCAGCCCATCCTGACTGAACACTGTCCCTGTTCGACCCTGATGATCTGATCGGTATTATCATGGATCTCTAAACCTACATCTGAGCAGGCAGGTATACACATGACGGTCATCTGCATGAAACAGCCGGTCCACACGGTCTCACGGTAATTGTGGTTCTGTAACGCTTTCTCCCGGAGATCTATAGTGCAGATGTTGTCACGGCAGTCAGGTCTGCCCGGAGAACAGTTATTGTAGCATTTCATAGGATAGTCCTTTCAAATTTAATAGTTGTTCTATTTATAGTATTCAGAAAGGATAGAATATGACAAAAATTATACATTTTTATGTAACCTGAATGGCAAGCTATGTAAAAAACACAAAAAGTGATAAAAAAATTAAAATTAGTATTGACATTTTGCACATAAACAACTAATATAAGATATATCAAATGGAAACGGTTCCAAAAACGTTTCCGCTAAACCTAAGTAACCATTAAGCAGCTCGTATAAGAGATGACTGAAGGAAAAATTTTTATTATTTTATGGGAGGAACCAATATGAACAAGAAAGGTATTGCGGCACTTGGACTGTCACTTATGATGGCAGGAACCATGTTGACAGGATGTGGCTCAGGAGACTCAGCAGACACAGGAAAGAAGACAGAAGCAAAGGGCTCTGTATATTATTTGAACTTCAAGCCAGAGCAGGATACACAGTGGCAGGAGCTTGCTAAGGTGTACACAGAGAAGACAGGCGTTGATGTTACGGTAGTTACAGCAGCTTCTGGTCAGTACGAGACTACTCTTAAGAGTGAGATGGGCAAGTCAGAAGCACCTACCCTGTTCCAGGTAAATGGACCGGTTGGTCTTGCTTCTTGGAAGGACTATTGTTATGATCTTGGATCATCACAGGTGTATAAAGAACTCACATCTGAGGACTTTGCACTTAAGGATGGCGATAAGGTTGCAGGAATCGGATATGTTATAGAGTCATACGGAATCATTTACAACAAAGAGCTTTTAAGCAAAGCTGGATACACAGAGGATGATATCAATTCATTTGCAGACCTCAAGAAGGTGGCAGAGGATATAACAGCTAACTCAGACAAATTAGGATTCTCAGCATTCACATCAGCTGGAATGGACGGATCATCAGACTGGAGATTCAAGACACATCTTGCAAATCTTCCAATCTACTATGAGTACAAGGCTGATGGAATCGATACTACAGATGCGATCAAGGGTACATATCTTGATAATTACAAAAATGTATGGGATCTGTACATCAACAACTCAACAACCGATCCAAAGCAGCTCAGCACAAAGACTGGTGATGATGCGGTTGCAGAGTTTGTTTCAGGACAGGCAGTATTTTATCAGAATGGTACATGGGCATACTCAGATGTATCATCAATTGGCGATGACAACCTCGGAATGCTCCCTATCTATATCGGAGTAGATGGTGAGGAGAATCAGGGACTCTGTACAGGAAGTGAGAATTACTGGTGTGTAAATGCTAAGGCTTCAGAGGAAGACATCCAGGCAACTCTTGACTTCATGGAGTGGTGTGCTACAGATGACACCGCACTTAAGGCAATCTGTGGTTCAGAGGGTGCTATGCCATCAGGAGCTGATGGAATGGGATTTGTAACACCATTCAAGAAGAACATTGAGTCAACAAACCTTCTTGTAAACATCGCAAATCAGTATGTAGCAGAGGGCAAGACACCTGTAAGCTGGAACTTCACAACAATGCCATCAGAGCAGTGGAAGAACGACCTCGGATCAGCACTTACAACATATGCGGCAGATCAGACAGATGCCAACTGGGATCTTGTAAAGAGCGCATTTGTAGATGGATGGGCTAAAGAGGCAGCTGCAGCAAAGTCAAAATAAAACATATCAACAAATAAACAATAGTACACAACCCTAAAATAAAAAAACATCACAAAATAAAACCAACTTAAAATATGAATAAAGTCCTGTAAGCTGCAGGACACCAGAAAGACTAACAGCTTTGCAAAGGCAGCTCATACCCAGAGGTGCCAGACTAGAGATGGATATGTATTCATATGCAAATATGTCTACATATCCATTTTTAGACTCAGAAGATATTGGAAAGAAAATTGATATGCAACAGAGTGGAGGTTATCAAAAAAATTATGGAGAAAACGATAAAAAGATATTGGCCGGTGTTTCTGATACCGACAATGGCTGCGTTTCTAATAGGATTTATCGTGCCATTTGCCGAGGGAATATATCTGTCCTTCTGTAAGTTCACGACCATAAGGGACGCTGAATTTGTAGGATTTCAGAATTATATAGACGCATTCAAGGACTCAACATTCCCGGATGCATTTAAGTTTACAACATTATTTGCGATTGTCACACTTGTGCTTATAAATGTTCTTGCATTTCTTGTGGCACTGGCACTTACACAGAAGATCAAAGGAACTAATATATTCAGAACGGTATTCTTTATGCCGAATCTTATAGGTGGTATCGTACTTGGATATGTATGGCAGCTTATATTCGATGCCATATTCTCAAAGTTTGATACAGCCCTGAAGCTCAATGAAGTCCTCGGTTTCTGGGGATTGGTTATACTGGTGTGCTGGCAGCAGATAGGATATATGATGATCGTTTATATTGCAGGACTTCAGGCAATTCCTGAAGACATTCAGGAAGCAGCCATGATTGATGGTGCAAATAGAATACAGAGACTTTTCAGGGTTACGATCCCGAACATGATGCCATCCATAACTATATGTACATTCCTCACAATAACCAACTCATTCAAACTGTTTGACCAGAACCTGGCACTCACAGGAGGCGAGCCACTCCATAAGACAGAGATGCTAGCGCTCAATATATATGAGACATTTTATGGAAGAGTAGGATATGAGGGAGTAGGTCAGGCTAAGGCAGTCGTATTCTTCATACTGGTAGTAGCGATAGGACTCATACAGCTTAAGATTACAAGATCAAAGGAGGTGCAGCAGTAATGGCGAAGATACAGAAAACAGCAAATACAGCGGATAAAAAGCCTGTATACAGAGTGAAAGAAAAACCAACGTTGACGGGAATTCTGGCTACCTTATTCTTTACCATTATTTCCATAATATTTGTTTCACCGATAATAATTGTAATTATAAACTCTTTGAAAGCCAAGACGTTTATCAGTCTGGAGACATTTGAACTGCCAAATGAGCACAGCTACATAGGCTTGGACAATTATAAAACGGCTATAACACAGTATGATTTCATTAAGGCAGTGGGCTGGACAGTTGTGATAACGGTTCTCTCAGTAGTGGCAATTTTGCTGTTCTGCTCTATGACAGCCTGGTATATAACCAGAGTCAAGAATATAGCGACAAAGATCATATATCTGCTCTGCGTGTTCTCTATGGTAATACCTTTCCAGATGGTTATGTTTACTCTGGCTGGAACTGCGGATGCACTTCACCTTAATACTCCATGGGGAATCGTGATCGTGTATCTTGGATTTGGAACAGGTCTTGCAGTATTCATGTTCTGCGGATTTATCAAGTCCATTCCTTTGGAGGTCGAGGAGGCTGCGATGATAGATGGATGTACGCCGCTCAAGACATTTTTCAGGGTTGTTATCCCTATCATGAAACCTACTTACATATCTGTAGGAATACTTGAGGCTATGTGGATATGGAATGATTTCCTTCTGCCATATCTGGTACTTGACATCAAGAAATACAAGACGATATCTATAGTTGTCCAGTATATGAAGGGCAGCTACGGAAGAGTAGATATGGGAGCGATCATGGCGTGCCTTGTTATGGCTATCATTCCGGTTGTTGTATTCTACCTCTGTGCACAGAAGTACATCATCAAGGGTGTTGCAGCTGGTGCTGTAAAGGGATAGTAATATAATATTATTAAATGTAAAAAACAGGCGGTTGTGAGATTCGCAGCCGCCTGAAATTGGTTAAAAGGAGAGATTTCAGATGGAAAGATCAGCAGGAATACTGCTTGCTATATCAAGCCTCCCGTCAAAGTATGGAATTGGCAGCTTCTCAAAAGAGGCATATCGTTTCATTGACTGGCTTAGGTCTGCACACCAGAGTTACTGGCAGATACTTCCCATGGGGCCCACCGGGTATGGGGATTCGCCGTATCAGTCATTTTCGACATTTGCTGGAAATCCATATTTTATAGATCTTGATACACTTGTGGATCAGGGACTGCTCACAGACCGCGAGTGCAGAGAGATAGACTGGGGCGACGATGGCAGATATGTGGATTATAGGACAATATATGAAGGAAGATATCCAATCCTGAGAAAATCATATGAGAGATGGAAAATGACTGACAGCATGGAGTTTTCCATGTTCATGGATGAGAACAAAGAGTGGATATATGATTATTCACTATTTATGGCTGTAAAGGATTCGCTTGGTGGAATTTCGTGGACAGAGTGGCCGCAGGATATAAGAAACAGGCAGCCTGATGCGGTGCAGCAGATGCAGATTAAGCTTGCGGATGAGATACATTTTCAGCAGTACATGCAGTATTTGTTTTATACTCAGTGGAATGCGCTAAAGAGCTATGCCAACAAGAACCATATAAGGATCATAGGAGATATCCCAATCTATGTAGCTATGGACAGCGCAGATGTATGGGCACACCCGGAGCTTTTCAGGCTTGATGAGGACAGGCGACCATACGAGGTTGCCGGATGTCCGCCTGATGGGTTTTCGGAGACCGGACAGCTGTGGGGAAACCCAATATATGACTGGGAGCTGAACAGGCAGACCGGTTACAGCTGGTGGATAGCCAGAATGAGACATAGCTATAAGCTTTATGATGTAGTCCGGATTGATCATTTCAGAGGCTTTGATGAATATTATGCCATTCCATATGGTGAGGAAACAGCTGTGAATGGCAAGTGGAAAAAGGGCCCTGGGATGGATCTGTTCAGGAATATAGAAAAAGCTCTGGGTAAGAGAGATGTCATTGCCGAGGATCTTGGTTTTGTGACTGATTCGGTCAGAAAGCTTGTGCATGATTCCGGATTTCCGGGAATGAAGGTTGTGGAGTTTGCCTTTGATGTGAGAGATACTGGGGCGGCATCTGATTATCTTCCACATAATTACATACGAAATTGTGTTGTATATACGGGAACCCATGACAATGAGACCCTTATTGGCTGGTGGAGCAGTATAGATCAGAGCGCCAGAGATATGGCGCGTGGTTATATGGCAGCTCATTATACACCGGATCGTCTGATCAATGTCCCATTTATCACGCTTGCTATGAGAAGTATTGCAGATCTCTGTATTATACCGATGCAGGATTATCTGGGACTGGATAATAAATCGAGAATGAATAAGCCATCCACAGTTGGTGATAACTGGAGGTGGCGAACTATATCTGATGATACGGATGATGATCTTGCAGAGGAAATAGGCAGCCTTACACTGATGACCGGGAGAAGCAAGATGTGAAAAAGTACTCTCTAAAAATATTTACCGGGAAATGATAAGTAGAGTATTTTCTTGACCTCCACATAGCAAGATAATATAATTATTGGGAATAAAAGAGAAAAGTGGGATACAGCTTATGACAATAAAGGATATTGCGCGTATATCAGGTTATGGTATCGGAACCGTGTCCAGGGTGATCAACAATCAGACCGGAGTCAGTGACGCAGCCAGAGAGAAGATACTTAGAGTTATAGAGGAAAGTGGGTTTGAACCAAATGTCAATGCCAAGCACCTCAAAATGGCAGCGAAATCGGCGGTTGTAGTCATTATAAAAGGAAACCAGAACATGCTGTTTGCAGATATAGTAGAGCGCATACAGAGTCAGCTTGCGGGATATGATGAAGATGTCATAGTGGAATATATAGATGAGGATGGTGATGAGATAGAGTATGCCATCAAACTAATTCGGAGCGTGAATCCAAAGGGGATCATGTTTTTGGGTGCCAATCTTGCACTTTTTGATGAACGTGTGGAGGAGATGAAGATACCTGGAGTCATAATTACAACCAGCGGAGATATTCTTGCAAATGACAACATATCCTCCATAACGATAGATGACACGGCAGCGACATACGATATGACAAGGTATCTTCTTGAAAAAGGCCACAGGCGCATCGGAGTCATAGGAGGGCAAGTGTCCGAGAAACAGATAAGTTTCAATAGATATGAAGGCTGCAAGAGGGCTATAGATGAGTGGCAGCATGATGACCGGGCGGAGTTTACATATATTCCGTGCAGGTATTCTATGAAGGCAGGTTATGAGGCCACGAAGCGTCTCTTGGAGGAACAGCCGGAGGTTACAGCAATCATGGCTCTCAGTGATACGATAGCGATCGGCGTCATGAGAGCGGCTGCTGATCTGGGCAAACATATTCCGGAGGAGCTGTCAGTTACTGGATTTGATGGAATAGAGCTGGCAGGATACTGTGTACCAAGACTTACAACAATAAAACAGAATACAGAGATCATGGCATCGAGAAGTGTTGACATCATGCTCAAGCATATAAATTATGCAGCAGCTGGTGAACATGAGATAGTGCCATATTCCCTGATAGAGGGTGAAAGCGTTAAGAGCATCGGCTAGGATTCAGGGAGAATCTTTTTTATTAAGTTTGAATTCGCCTTATACTGATATATAATATACCAGTATAAGGCGAATTTTTTAATGAGATAAAAGTTTAGTAAGGCTCTGAGATTCGTATAGAGTATTTATCACAGTTTGGAGATGAGAAGATGGATCAGAATATAGAATCGGAAATTTAGGGATTAACATTCAGGTATTCTGAAAGTTATCGATGCCTTTGGGATGAATACAGATCTTTTTCATTAGCTGGTTAAATGATAGAATAATTGCAGTGTGAACTTGTAAAAGATGTTGGAAATAAACGGGGAAAATCTATGGATTACATAATAGACAATGTAGAATTTATAACGGAGCTTGTGAAGTCTGGCTTTATCGGTATAGTGGGAATATTCTTTATCGGACTTGCAATATGGATAAAGATGAAGGAGGACCGTTGGAATTTTAAGAATATCGGAATAGGACTTCTGGCTGGTGGCATGGCACTTTTGCTAATCAGTGTATCTATGGTGGTAGATAGTCTGCAGGATGGAGGGGTAATAGCTATAGATAGGAATAATCCTGTATGGGTTATCCTGGATGTGATCAAGGTGCTGGCGTGTGTACTGATATTTGTGATAGCTGGGTATATTATGCGGTCAAAACGCATAAAAGAGAATGATATGTATGACATGGAGATAACCGGAAAGATCATAGGATACGATACCCTGACCGGCAGGACAAAATTGCCGGGATATGCACAACCCACAGTGGAATACATCGATCCATACAGCGGTGAGCCGGATTCTTATATGGTAAATCAGGAGATAAACAGAAAGAAACATCCTATCGGTAGCGAGTATAAACTTTTATACTCTAGGGAAAAGAGAACGGCCTATGAGAAGAAGTCAAACAAGGTGTACAGGGAGATGGAGGTTTGCTTTTTCGGACTGGCGGGGCTGATTTTTGTCGCGGGGGTAGTGAAATTGATAATGAATGTGTTATAAAATTTATGTTAATATGGATGTTGTAACCAGAATTTATATATGTTATAATATCGGCAGATATAAAAGGTAATAAGAGTATATCATTGTGCTTTACACAATACAGGCGCAAGCGAAAACCCCAGAGGTGGCACCCTCTGGGGTTTTCTCCGTCTATCGTGTAGGACGACGTATTTCCTAGGCTGGTTGCCGATTACTTATCTTTGTCCAGCCATTTGCAAATATAGTAGGCAACAATACTTGCTATGACAGAGATAATAAAGGTAATAAGAAGTGTTATCATATGTACTTACCCCCTTTCTGAGCCAGTATAGGGGCGACAACAGAAATAGTATATCATAATATTATGAAAGCTAAAATTACAAAATAGATGTGTAACAATGTCATGAAATAATATTGTAATCACCGCTAGTCCTATGCTAATATAGATATGTTTGCGAAAATGACAAATTTTTATCACTTCAGGAGGAAAACAATGGGTGGATTTTTTGGAGTAGCGGCAAAAGATGACTGTGTGTTTGATCTGTTCTTTGGAATAGACTATCATTCACATCTTGGAACAAGGCGCGGAGGCATGACAGTGTATGGAGATAAGGGATTTGACAGATCCATACACAATATCGAGAATGCTCCATTTAGAACAAAGTTCGACAAAGATATGCAGAACATGAAGGGCTATTTTGGAATAGGATGTATATCCGATTATGAGCCACAGCCACTCATAGTGCGTTCACATCACGGAACATATGCTCTGACAACTGTCAGCAAGATCAACAATGTTGACGAGATATCCAAGGAGATATTTGATCAGGGACATTCACATTTCCTTGAGATGAGCGGAGGGGATATCAACAGCACAGAGCTGGTGGCAGCCCTTATCAACCAGAAGGATAATCTGATAGACGGAATAAGATATGCGCTGGAGAAGATAGATGGTTCTCTGTCACTCCTGCTCATGAACCAGAATGGAATATATGCAGCTAGGGATATGCACGGAAGAACTCCTGTGGTTATAGGCAAGAAGGATGGTGCATTCTGTGCGTCATTTGAGAACTTTGCCTACAAGAACCTTGGATACCATGACTATAAAGAACTCGGTCCCGGTGAGGTTGTCGTACTCACGCCGTCCAACTGCGTGACGCTTGTGCAGCCGGGCAAGGACATGAAGATATGTACCTTCCTGTGGGTATACTATGGTTACCCTGCAAGTTCATACGAGGGTATGAGTGTAGAGCAGATGAGATACAACTGCGGAGCCAGCATGGCAAAGAGAGATAACGTTAAGCCTGATATCGTAGCCGGAGTTCCGGATTCAGGAACAGCGCATGCAGTCGGCTATGCCAATGAGTCAGGAATACCTTTCTCAAGACCATTCATCAAGTACACACCGACATGGCCACGTTCATTTATGCCGACCATACAGAGCCAGCGTAATCTCATAGCCAAGATGAAGCTTCTGGCAGTTGAGGATCTTATAAAGGATAAGAGCCTTCTGCTAATAGACGATTCCATCGTGCGTGGAACACAGCTCAGAGAGACAACCGAGTATCTGTTTGACAGCGGTGCCAAGGAAGTGCACATCAGACCTGCATGTCCACCACTTGTATACGGATGCAAATACCTTAACTTCTCAAGATCATCATCAGAGATGGATCTGATAACAAGAAGAGTTATCGAGAGACTTGAGAATGGAAATGTGACAGATGAGGTACTTCAGGAGTACACAGATCCTGATTCAGAGAAGTATGAGAAGATGGTTGATGAGATCTGCAAGGAGCTGCATTTCACATCACTCAGATTCAACAGACTTGATGATATGCTTGAGGCATGCGGAGTTGAGAAGTGCAAGCTTTGTACATACTGCTGGGATGGCAAAGAGTAGAGCAGGAAAACAGCCTCATAACCTGGCATATATGGTTAGGACAGAACATTTTATGACAAATATTAAACGGTGGTAGAGATAAGGCATAGATAATATGGGTAATAGTGCAGAGAATATATCAGAGATCACAATAGAAGAGATACAGGAACTGGATAGGGATTCATATCTGATGGTTGACATCAGGGATGAAGTTGAGATATCCCACGGAGCCATCCCGGGTGCGATGGCAGTTCCTGCGGACAGTCTGATGCCGGAGCATCTGGCAGAAACCGCAGGTGAACTGTTTCCTGCAGAGGAATATATGCCCAGGGACAACTCAAAGGGAAAGAAACTCATAATCTGCTGCACCCACGGAACCAACAGCATTCCGCTGGCGGAGAGACTTACAGAGCTGGGATACGATGCGGTGAGCCTTAAAGGCGGATATATATCATGGCTGCTCTACACCATGGGCAAGCAGGAACAGACTGATATATGTGCCGACGTTGAGAAGAGCCTCCGCAAGAAGTTCCACAAGAAGATATGGTGCAACTTCACAAAGGCCATCAACAGATATGAGCTGGTGAAGGAGGGCGACAGGATAGCCGTATGTATATCGGGCGGCAAGGATTCCTTCCTCATGGCAAAGTGTTTTCAGGAGCTGAAAAGGCACAACAAGTTCCCATTTGAACTCAAGTTTATAGTCATGGATCCGGGGTACAGTCCGGCAAACCGCAAGGTCATAGAGGATAATGCCAGGATGCTGAACATCCCTATCCAGATATTTGAGTCTGATATATTTGATTCAGTGTATAACGTAGAGAAGTCGCCGTGTTATCTCTGTGCAAGAATGAGACGAGGCCATCTGTACAGCTATGCGAAGGAGCTTGGCTGTAACAAGATAGCTCTTGGACACCACTACGATGATGTCATAGAGACCATACTCATGGGTATGCTCTACGGAGCGCAGATGCAGACCATGATGCCGAAGCTTCACAGCACCAATTTTGAGGGAATGGAACTCATCAGACCTCTCTATATGGTGAGAGAGGACGACATCAAGGCGTGGAGAGATTACAACGAGCTTCATTTCATACAGTGCGCATGTAAGTTCACTGACACATGCACAACATGTAACAATGAGGAGACGAAGTCCAAGCGTCAGGAGATCAAGCAGCTTATAGCGACACTCAAGAAGACGAATCCGTTTGTGGAGGGCAATATATTCAAGAGTGTGGAGAATGTCAATATCGATACCCTTATAGAGTATAAGCAGGGAGGCGTGAGACATAGCTTCATTGATACTTACGATGAGAAGAGCGGTAAGACAGAATAGATAAAAACAGCATTTGAGAGCCGTTATTTACATTTGGCAGATGTAAGTGACGGCTTTTAATGTTATTTTCATAAAAGCATGGCAATATATATCTGTTCAGCGATCGTGCAGCGATATACTGTAGTGGCCAACAGGTGAAAATGACAGGGAGGATGGAAGTATGCGTATACTTGTAGTTGAGGATGAGAAGGATCTGAACAGCATAATATGCAGTAAGCTGGTCAAAGAGGGCTATAATGTGGATGCCTGTTATGACGGACAGGCGGCACTTGATTATATGGAAGCGGAGAATTACGATGGGGCGATCATGGATATAATGATCCCGAACAAGGACGGAATAACAGTTCTGCGTGAGATGAGAAATGCGGGGATACAGGTTCCCGTGCTTTTCCTCACGGCCAAGACGGAGACACAGGATATAGTCAGGGGGCTGGATGCCGGAGCCAGCGATTATATGACAAAGCCATTTGAGTTCTCGGAGCTTATGGCAAGACTCAGGGTCATGCTGAGAACCCAGAATCCGGTAAATGAGAATGTGATAACCTGTGGTTCACTGGTGGTCGACATGAACAACAGACAGGCGATCAGGGATGGAAAGGTAATTGATCTCACGGTCAGGGAGTATGCTATCCTTGAGTACCTTGCCAGAAACAGAAATGTGGTAGTAACTAGGGAACAGATACGGGTGAACATCTGGAACATAGATGACGATGTCAATTCAAATGTGATAGATGTGTATATCCGTTATCTGAGAAGGAAGATAGACGATAATTATGAGGAGAAGCTGATCCACACTATAAGAGGTGTCGGCTATAAACTGGAATGTTAAAGAGAAAAATATCATTTGTAACATACACTATTATAATTACAGCGCTTATTCTGGTGGTGGGTATATCTTGTCTGCTGGTCATCCAGAACAATCTTATGAAGGATGATATGAACCTGATGGCTTATAAGAAGCTGACACAGGAGGTAATGCAGATTAGACGATACACAGTGTATGATTCACAGAAGAAGCCACATATAGATGATGGATTTTACGACCGTGAGGACGATCCGGACAGTAATGAGCAGATATATGTGTTCCTTCAGGGAAATGACGGCGAGATCCTTGACGGCGAGGTGCCTGAGGGATATGCGGATAATCCGGATATAAGCATAAGAGATCTTATGCTTATAGATGCAGGGAAGGTCAAGTATTTTGCGGTCGTCAGGCAGGGAAGAACAGGCAAAGAGTCGCTGAAGAAGACTTCTAAATACAAGATCTGTGTCATGGTATCCGTCAGGGATATAGAGAGCAATTACAGTGAACTGTTATATAAATCATACTGTGTTATTGGAATCGTGCTGATAGCATTTGTGATATATGCATTTGCTTTGAGAAAACTGATAGCAGTTCCAATGGGAAGCCTGAACCGTTCGATAGATAAGAGCGTGGACAATCTTGATTTTACAGAGAATCTGGAGTATGACGGTCCGTTCAAAGAGCTTGATATGCTGACCGATGCGAATAACAACCTGTACAGAAAAGTCCATCATGAGCTTGAGAGACAGACCGAGTTCAATGCAAATGTATCCCATGAGCTGAGAACACCTGTAGCAGTCATGCATGCCCAGTGTCAGCTTTCCAGGGAGATCGCGGAGAAGAATGGCGATGAGGAGATGCTTGAGAGCATAGAGGTATTCGAGAGACAGACCTCGCGTATGAAGGGGCTCATAGAACAGCTTCTTCAGATGTCGGTCATGGACAATGAAAACGCAGTCATAGCGGTTGAGGATGTAGATCTGCTGGATGTGGTGGAGTCTGTGTGCGATGATGTGGAGTATATCTGTAAGAAGAATCTTAAGTTTACCTACGACCTGAAGCCGACGATGGTCAAAGCGAATATGAACCATATAGTTATCGTCGTGAACAATCTGATGTCAAATGCGGTGAAGTACAGCAATGATGGAGGTAGTATCCATGTGTCCTGCGGTGTGAAAAATGACAGCTATTTTATCTCGGTCAGGGATGAGGGCCGGGGAATGGATAAGAGCACAAAGGAAAAGATATTTGAGAGCTTTTACAGAGGTGAGCCGGACAGAAGTGCGGAGGGTTTTGGCCTGGGTCTGTCACAGGTAATGCAGATCGCCAGATATTACGGCGGAACCGTGGATGTTGACAGTGAGCCCGGAAAAGGAAGTCTGTTTACATTTAAAATCCCGGTAAATGCAGAATAATGTCTGTGGATTTTAATATATATTAATTTTTTTAATGAAAGATTAATCTTAAATGTGTAAAATTTAAAATTAGTGTTTTATTGAAAATAGGAGATATATTTATGAAAGAACGAAAGAGAATAGTACATTTACTGATCGGTCCATTGTTATTCGGGCTGTTTACGGCGCTTTTGCCACACGGAGTATTCACGACATTTGAGTCAAGAGCAGCGATAGGAACCATCATGTGGATGGCGTACTGGTGGGTAACAGGCCCGGTGGACTATGCGGTAACTGCATTCCTCCCGATAGCCTTAAATGCGATATTTCAGATGACTGACATGTCGGCGGTCATTTCCAACTACGCAGACGAGACGATACTGCTTCTTCTGGGAGCTTCCATCATAAGCGTGATGTGGGAGAATACTGGGCTTGACAAGAGGATAGCCATTACATTCCTGAGACTTATCGGCAGCAGTTTGAGGATACAGCTTGTGTTCTGGTTTGTGTTGTCAGCAGTTCTGTCAGCGGTGCTTCCAAATGCAGTGGTATGTGCGACGATCACACCTATAGCGATCGCCATGCTCAAGTACATAGGAATGGACGACATCAAGACAAACAAGACTGCATCAAAGATACTTCTCACGATAGCATATGCAACCGGACTCGGTGGTCTGGCATCGCCGCTCGGAGGTGCGATGAATCTTGTGACGGTCGAATATATACAGCAGATAACAGGCGAGGAGTACATGTACTCTTCATGGGTCGTAAGATTCCTGCCTATCATGCTCATACTTGTGCTTGTAAATATCCTGTTCATGATCCGTGATGTGAAGAAGACAGAGATGCTTGGCGGTTCAAGGGAATACTTTGTAGCAAAATACAAGGAGCTTCCTCCTATGAGCTACGAGGAGAAGGCCGCGCTTGTGTTATTTGTTCTTGCCACGGTGCTTGCATTTACCAGACAGCTCTACCAGAGCATACTTCCGGGACTCAAGCCGGCATATGTATTTATCATATGCGCCATAGTATCATTCATTCTCACCAACAAGAACGGAGAGCGTATCATGGTGTGGAAGAATGTTCAGGGTAAGATCATCTGGGGACTTATGTATATATTTGCCGGTGGACTTGCTGCCGGAACACTCATCAACAAATCCGGTGCTGCAGAGGCGCTGGGCGAGTGTATATCAAAGCTTGATATGAAGGGCGGATTTATCACAGTGTTCGTGATACTTGCCGTTACACTTCTCATGTCAGATGTGACATCTAACACAGCCACGGCTGCGGTAGCCATGCCGCTGGTAATATCCATCACACAGGGCTGCGGACTCAATCCGATACCATACATATATGTGGCATCTGTGGGAGTAAACCTCTCGTACATGCTTCCGACATCCATCAGGGCGATCCCGGTTGGATACGGCCTGTCACCAAAGTATATGTTCAAAGAGGGCTGGAAGATAACGTTGCTGATTCTGGCGGTCATGTCAGTGGTATGTGCGCTGCTGCTAAAATACTGGCCGGCGTTTAGCAGTGTATAAATAATTTTTACTTGTAGAAGAGGGAGAGGGCATGTCAGTAGTAACTTATACATTTATAGTTTTTTTATTGTGTACAATATTGCTATACTACATAGTTCCAAAGAAGATACAGTGGGTGATACTGCTCCTTGCGAGTCTTGTGTTCTACGGATATGCCGGGATAGAGTACCTGTTTCTGGTCATTGCCACGGCTGTTGTCGTGTATCTGTTCTCACTGAGGCTGCAGAAGAGTCTGGACGAGCAGGAGGAGCTGGCAAAGGATGCGGACAGAAGAACCGCACGAAAGATCAAGGCTGCTGAGAAGGCGAAGAGAAAGAAGTTTCTTGTGTGGGCACTTGTCATAGTTATCGGTGTTCTGGCGGTGTTCAAGGCATTTGGCTTTGTGCTCGACAATATAAAGAGATTCATACCATACGATGGATTGCAGAGCATTCCTGACTGGAATCTCATAGCACCTTTGGGAATATCATTTTACTCATTCATGATGATCTCATATCTCGTGGATCTGTATAACGGACGAATATCAGCGCAGAAGAATTTCTTCAGATACCTGTCATATGTGCTTTATTTTCCACATGTTACCCAGGGACCTATAGCCAGATATGAGGAAGTAGGATATCAGCTCTGGGAGGAGCACCGCTTCAATATGGACACTATCATGAGAGGTGTCTGGCTCATGCTTTGGGGATTTGTGAAGAAGATCGTTATAGCTGACAGGATAGGAGCTTTTACAACAGAGATATTTGGGCATACATTTGATTATCATGGCGGAATATTCCTGGCAGTGGGAATCGCATATTCCATCCAGATATACTGCGATTTCTCAGGATGTATGGACATAGTAAGGGGCACTTCAGAGTGCTTCGGCATCGTTCTGGGAGAGAACTTCAGAAGACCATACTTTTCACAGACACTTCCTGAGTTCTGGAGAAGATGGCATTTGTCACTGGGTGCATTCTTCAGAGAATATGTATTCTACCCGGTGTCAACATCAAAGCTGTTCCTCAAGCTCAATGTCAAGATAAGAGATCACCTAGGAAATGTGATAGGAAAGGTATTTGCAGCGAGCATACCTATCTTGTGTGTGTGGGTGCTGACCGGTCTCTGGCACGGCGCAAAGTGGAATTATATAGCATGGGGCTTGTATCACGGAGTGCTGATATGCATGTCGACACTTTTTGAGGAACCGCTGGCAAAGCTTACAAAGGCGCTCAGGATAAAGACTGACTGCATAAGCTGGGAGATATTCAGAATGCTCAGGACATTCATCCTCTGTGTCATCGGACGTCTTATATTTATGGGACAGGGAATCCGAAGTTCGATCTGGATGATCCGTTCCATGGTGTTTGATCACTCAAAGGTGTATAATATTGTGGATGAATTTTCGCTTTCAGGAAGAGAGTGGAGAGTTTTGATATTTGGATGCCTTCTCCTTCTTGCTGTGTCCATCGCGCAGGAGATCATGGAGAGAAGAGGCAGCACAGGCGATGTCAGAGAATGGCTTGCAAAGCAGAACATAGTATTCAAATGGCTGGTCATGGCAGCAGGTCTGGCATTCATTGCCATTTGCGGAGTATACGGCTCCGGTGCGGGAGCATCATTTATATATGAACAGTTCTAATGAGAAGGGAGAAAGATATGCCAGCGTGGATAAAATATACAATATCAGTATTTTCGATATGTACAGTGCTTTTCCTTGGCTTGAACAAGGCGGGAGAACTGGCAAGGCCACAGGATTTTGACTCAGATGTGTGGACAAACTACTATGCGGAGGAGGATAACACCATCAATACGGTGCTCATCGGCTCCAGCTCGATGTACAGATACTGGATACCGACTCAGGCGTATGAGGAGCAGGGGTACACATCGATGCTCATAGGTACTGCGGCTCAGGATATAAGACTTGCGCCGTATCTCATGGAGGAGGCTGCCAAGACCCAGGATCTGGATCTGTTTGTGGTTGAGGTCAGAAGTATTATCATACGAGGCGATGTCACAAAGATAAAGGATGAGCATTACAATTATCGTATGGAAGTCATGACATCGGGCATGAGACCATCATCGACGAAGTTTGAGATGATACAGAAGTATTACAGAGCGGACGAGAAGTCCAAGTTCGAGCTCATGTTCCCTATTCTGAAGTATCACGATAATCTGCTGACATTTGACAGACAGGTGCTTATAGACAGACTCAATCAGGGAACGGACGAGTTCAAGACAGGCAGGCAGAGGGCGAAGATCACGAAGATCAAGGAGCCTGTGTTTGAGTCTGACGGACAGCTTCATCTGTCGGATGAGACACTCGGATATATAGATGACATAGAGGCAAAGGCAGAGGAGCTCGGAGTTAAGGTTCTGCTGGTTGCGACACCTTACTATCCATCAAAGGGCCAGGCGTCCAAGCAGCTTCAGCTTGACGAGTACATAGCCTCAAAGGGATATGATTATCTGAACATGAACAATGTTCTTGATGAACTGAATCTGGATTATTCCACAGATTTCTACAACAGCAAGCATGTAAATATTGCGGGTGCCAAGAAGGTTACCACATATCTTGCACAATATATAGAGGACAATTACGGCCTGCAGAGTAAGCTTACAGATGAGCAGAAGCAGAGCTGGACTGATGCCTGTGATGCCTGGGCAGATGAGGAAAGCAGTCTCATGGCAGAATGGGAGAAGTACAAGAAGGAGAACGAATAATGTATAAGCAGACGGTATTACATTATATTCAGGAGTATGCCCAGACGCAGCCGGACACTCTGGCGGTGTGTGAGCTAAGAAAGACAGTCACATACGCAGAGTATTGGAGCAATATAAGAAAGACTGCACACGTTTTGCAGGATATGGGCATATGCAAGGGCGATCATGTAATGATCAGATGCACACAGAACATAGATTATCTGACAGTGTTCACTGCACTGCAGTACATGCAGGTGCTTGTCGTGCCGATAGAGAAATCCACATCCGCAGAGAGGGCAGTTGAGATAGGCCAGAGAGTTGATGCGGCATGTCTCATATCAGACAAGCCTGTGGATGGAATAAAGTGTATAAGCCAGAAGGAAATAATAACCAGGATGAAGGATGAGAGCGAGGCAGAGCTTGAGCTTCCGGGTGAGGAGGACAGATCGATGCTGCTCTTCACAACGGGAACTACTGGATCTTCAAAGGGCGTTGTCATGCACCACAGAGGTGATGTGGGAATAGCCGGCAATGTCATCGAGGGAACAGCCATGAAGAAGGGCAATGTGGAGATAATACCAATGCCTCTCAACCATTCATTTGGAATAAGAAGATACCAGTCAGACATGGTAAATGGCGGCACAGTATGTCTGATGGACGGAATGGTATTTATCGGAACGCTGTGGAAGCTCATAGAGAAATACGGAGTGACATCCATGGCGATATCACCGGCATCACTCGGAATGATATTCCATTTGTCGGATGACAGGATCGCGGATTATGCAGATCAGCTTGATTATATACAGATAGGCTCAGCACCTCTTGCCGAGTCAGACAAGGAGAAGCTGCTCAGATTGCTTCCACATACAAGACTGTATAATTTCTATGGTTCATCTGAAGCCGGATGCGCATGCATACTGGAGTTCAGTGGCAATGGCAACAAGACAGGATGTATAGGAAGACCTACCGTGAACTCGGTCGTAAGATTCTCTGACGACGAGGGTAACGTGGTTACAAATGGCAGCCCGGAGTCACCGGCACTTCTGTCCTGGGGCGGTTCTATAGTCATGGAAGGCTATTACAATGACCCCGAACTCACTGCTGAGACCATTGTGGATGGATATGTTAGGACAAAGGATCTGGCATATCTGGATGAGGATGGCGACTGCATACTTGTAGGCAGGGCCGATGATGTGATAAACTATGGTGGAAGCAAGATATCTCCTGCAGAGATAGAAGACCTTGCACTTGGATATGAGCATATAGATGATGTGGCTTACACTTCAATCAAAGACCCGATCACCGGAGAGCTTCCGGTCATACTGGTCGTGCAGAAGGATGGCTATGAGGAAGCTGATTTTGAAAGCTTTCTTGCTGACAGACTTGAGAGCTACAAGCTTCCAAGAAAGTATATCTATGTTGAAAGTATACCAAAGACGTTCAAGGGTTCAGTTCTGCGAAAGGAAGTAAGAAAGCTTGCAGAGCAGAACGTATAGATGGTTTGCAGAGAAGATCATACAAAGGAGAATTGAACAATGAAAGAATTTATTGAGATGCTCAAGAAGATCAAGCCAAATGTTGATTTTGAAAATGAGGAGGCACTCGTTGACGACGGAATCCTGGAGTCACTCGATATCATCTCTATCATTTCAGAGATAGCAGATAAGTACGGAGTTGTCATCCCAAGTGATGAGATCATACCTGATAACTTCAACTCAGCGATCGCTCTCTATGAGCTTGTGGAGGATCTGAAGTAGGATCTGAAACATGATCTGAAAGTGGAATCAGATATATCTGGAACAAAAACCTGTGTATATGTTATATACACAGGTTTTTTAAAATGCACAGATGTTCATATAAACAAATTTAAAAAAGAATTGCAATTTGCTGTTGACATATAATTAAATATATGTTTAAATGTTCATAGATTCAATGAGAACAATGAAAAGGAGATAACTATTATGAAGAAGTATAAGATTGAAGTTGATTGTGCAAACTGTGCAGCAAAGATGGAGGAGGCTACAAAGAAGGTAGCAGGCGTTAAGGATGCAACTGTAGCATTCATGGCACAGAAGATGAGCGTTGAGTTCGACGACGGAGCTGACGAGGCTGAGGTTATGAAGAACGTACTTAAGGCTTGTAAGAAGGTTGAGCCTGACTGCGAGATCTTTATGTAACCAAAGGCGGTTATGCATGTGCATGCTGACTGCCGGATTATGGTATAGCAGGTTGTTTAGTCACGGCTAACTGTGAAAGATCTGTGCTCTATCAGATAGGAGGATGTTATGACAAAGAAACAGAAAAAAGTGCTCAGAAGAATTATAATATCGGCGGTTCTTCTGGTTGCCATGGCTGTCACATTTACGGTGCTTGACAAGACCGGGATGGTGGATCTTGAGAATCCGTCAGTTATGTGGCGATGTATAGAGATCGTGGCGTACCTGATTCCATATCTCATCATCGGTTACGATATACTTAAGAAGGCGTTTCTCGGAATCATACACGGAGAAGTATTTGACGAGAATTTCCTCATGGCGATTGCCACTGTAGGTGCCATGGTGCTCGGTGAGTACAAGGAGGCATCAGCGGTTATGCTGTTCTACCAGATAGGCGAGCTGTTCCAGAGCTACGCCGTAGGCAAGAGCAGGAAGAATATTACCGCACTTATGGATATCCGTCCTGACTATGCGAACATAGAGAAGGATGGCAAGCTTGAGCAGGTAGATCCTGATGACGTTCAGATCGGAACAGTCATAGTTGTACAGCCTGGAGAGAAAGTACCTATCGATGGAAAGGTTGTTGAGGGAGTTTCATCACTCAACAC
Source organism: Coprococcus sp. AM14-16 (assembly GCF_003434675.1). Lineage (NCBI taxonomy): Bacteria > Bacillati > Bacillota > Clostridia > Lachnospirales > Lachnospiraceae > Coprococcus > Coprococcus sp. AM14-16. The sequence continues at coordinate 50,650 of NZ_QTLL01000003.1, read as the reverse complement.
CAGTGCCCTCACAGGTGAGAGCGTACCTAGAGAGGTTCATGTCGGCGATGAGATTATCAGTGGATGTGTCAACCTCACAGGACTTATCAAGATCGAGACATCCAAGGAATTTGGAGAGTCAACTGTATCAAAGATCCTTGATCTCGTTGAGAACTCAAGCATGAAGAAGTCCAGATCAGAGAACTTCATCACAAGATTTGCAAAGTATTATACACCGGCTGTATGTATAGCAGCACTTGCACTTGCAGTGCTTCCGCCATTGGTAAACATTATCATGGGTAATCCTGCAGCATGGTCCAAGTGGATCATCAGAGCACTGACAACACTTGTTATAAGCTGTCCATGTGCACTGGTAATATCCATTCCACTGAGCTTCTTTGGAGGAATCGGCGGAGCTTCGGCAAAGGGTATTCTGGTCAAGGGTTCCAACTATCTTGAGGCTCTCTCATACACAAAGTATGTCGTGTGCGATAAGACAGGAACACTCACAAAGGGTGTGTTCCAGGTTACAGAGATACATCCTGAGGGGGGAATGAGCGAAGCTGATCTTCTTGAAAAGGCAGCGCTGGTCGAGAACTATTCCAACCATCCTATCAGCAAGAGCCTGAAGGAGGCATATGGCAAGGAAATCGACAACAACAGGGTCACAGACGCAAAGGAGATCAGCGGACACGGTGTGTCAGCGGTTGTTGATGGTCATGAGGTTGCCGCAGGAAATGTCAAGCTCATGAAGCAGATGAACATACAGGCAGCGGTTCCTACATCGGTTGGAACAGAGATACATGTTGCCGTGGATGGAAAGTATGCAGGATATATTCTCATATCAGATGTTGTCAAGCCAAATGCAAAGGAGGCTATAAGTGGTCTCAAGGCAGCAGGCGTGGAGAAGGTAGTCATGCTCACAGGTGATGCGAAGAAGGTTGCAGATGCAGTCGGAAGCGAGCTTGGCGTGGATGAGGTGAGAAGTGAACTTCTCCCTGGAGACAAGGTGGATGAGGTCGAGAAGCTCATCGCAGCCAAGGGAGAGAAGGAGAAGCTTGCATTTGTCGGAGATGGAATCAATGACGCCCCTGTACTTTCGAGAGCAGATATAGGAATCGCCATGGGAGCCCTTGGTTCCGATGCAGCTATCGAAGCTGCGGATATCGTCCTCATGGATGATGATCCTGCAAAGATAGCGACAGCCATGAAGATATCCAAGAAGACACTCCGGATCGTACACCAGAACATAGTATTTGCACTTGTGATCAAGTTTGCATGCCTTGCACTGGGCGCAGTTGGATTTGTCAATATGTGGTGGGCAATATTCGCAGATGTAGGAGTTATGATCCTTGCGGTATTAAATGCGACAAGAGCACTGAGCTTCAAAGAATAGGAGGAGACCGCATGGGAGAGATACATTTGCCGCATTGTCACTGCGACAATGAGAACAAGATCATAAAATGCATGCCGTCTGTGGAAGATTGCAGCAGCATGGCAGATATATTCAAACAGCTCAGCGATGGCACAAGGCTCAGGATACTCTGGATGCTGTGCCACCTCGAGGAATGTGTCAGCAACATAGCGGCGGCCATGGAGATGAGTGATCCGGCCGTATCGCACCACCTGAAGCAGCTCAAGGGCAGCGGCCTGATCGTGAGCCGCAGAGAGGGCAAGGAGGTATATTACAAGCTGGCAGACACGGAGACAGCCAGACTTGTACACAAGGTGTGTGAGGAGATGTTCCAGATAACATGCCCGCTTGAACAATAGAATAATATGACAGATAAATCCCCGCCGGTACCGAACAGATCAGTGCCGGCGGGGATTTTTTGCGTGGACAAGGAGATGAAGATATTATTATTTTAGGGTTTAGAGTAAAAAGTTGTTGACACATATCTGTACATAGTGTATATATAACATATAAACAGTTGAGAACAGTTTAAGGAGGTGTACATATGAGACTTTCTCAGAACTCAGGAGTGCCTATATATCAGCAGATAGCAGACAGCTTCAAGTCGGACATTCTGGCGGGCAAATATGCCCAGGGCGAATATCTGCCGTCTATCAGGGGGCTGGCACGGGATCTGAAGATAAGTGTTATCACCACCATGAAAGCTTATGAGCTGCTGGAGCAGGAGGGGCTGGTCACCGCTGAACAGGGCAAGGGCTTTTATGTGAATGCACAGGACAGTGAGATGCTGATAGAGCAGCATCTTCGAAAGGTAGAGGCATCTTTGACGGAGGCCATAGCTGCGGCACGTATTGCGGGGTTGTCGGACGATGAGCTCAAGAACATGCTTGATGCTCTGCTGATGGTGGAGGACTGACGATTTGACAGGCAGAGAACAAAGTGGACAGAGAATAGGGAAAAAGAAAGACGTGAAGAGAGTTTAAGGTTTAATGGAGGATTGGATGATGAATTATGACTGCGCTGTAAAAGGGGAGAATATTTCCAAAAAGTTTAAGACATTTACACTGGATATACCTGATTTGAGGGTGCCAAAGGGATTTGCGACAGCACTCATCGGAGAAAATGGAGCGGGAAAGACGACACTTCTCAATATGCTTTCAGGAATAAGGCTTGATTACAAAGGTGAGCTGACTTTCTTTGACAAGTATTCATCGGAGGAGAAGGAGAGAAGGGCGGATGTAAAGAACAGGATAGGCTATACGGGAACAGGCAGATATTACCTTCCACAGTGGACTGTATCTGATGTGGAGGAGATAAGCAGTCTGCTCTTTGACAATTTTGACAGGGACGAGTTTGAAAGATATTGCCGTGAACTTGCGATATTTCCTGATTCTCCGAACGGTGTTGCGCTGAAGAAAAAGTGTTCAGCACTCTCTGATGGAACCAGAACTAAGCTGATGCTTGCCGGGGTTATGGCGAGGGATACTGACCTGCTGCTGCTCGATGAGCCGGCATCGCCTCTTGATCCTCTTATGCGAGATAAGCTGTGTCAGATGATCGGCGATTATATAAGCGACGGAGCGGGGGAGAAGAGTGTATTGTTCTCAACACACAATATATCCGATATGGAGAGCATCACTGATTATGCGATCATCATGGAACATGGAAATGTGGTCGAGTGCGGATTTGTGGAGGATCTGAAGGAGAAATACATACTGATAAAGGGAGATGCCCAGGATGCGGAGGTGGCATCAAACATCCTTTATACCATGACTAAGAATCCATATGGTTTTGAGGGAATCTGTCTTGCAGAGAATCTGGACAAGCTTGCCGGAATGAATGTGAGCAAGGAGATACCATCGCTGTTTCAGATAAGTGTTGCGGTCATGAAGAATAATACAAAAATGGTATTAAAGTAAAAACAGCTTAGAGTGTTTCACGTATTTATAGGAGCGTAATTATGATGATGATAAAGGATTACAGAGCCATCACGAATGGAAAATACCGGCTAGTGTGTAATGTGTTGATACCGATCATACTGGGGGTGATACTGGCATTGATCGATATAGGAGTGAGAAAATATTATGTAACAGCGGTCATGCTCGGTGTGGGAGCGGCGCTCATGACTGCGATCGAGGTTATGGCTGATTATTGGGGATTCGGTGCAATATGTGTGAAGGGCTGCCTTGGAATGGATTATCTGAAGACGTCAACAAAGGGGAAAGCCATGTTACGGAATGCGCTTACGGCGGATCTGCTTGCCCGACCGGCGAGGATCGCGATATGCATGGTGATAGTGGCCGTACCATATGAAATTATGGTGGGTAACCCGGTAAGACTGCTTTGCCTGTCGATACTGCTCACAGCAGATATTTCCGTGTGGGCGCTGAACATTACGAGATATGTCCAGAATGTTCAGGTCATGAGTCTGCTGTCCATGCTGTCATCAGGAGCATCGGGAGCTGCGGTTATATATATAACGATATCTTCGGAATTGCAGAAGTTTACATGGCTCATAGTTACAGCACTGGCGGTATTGCTGCCGGTTGGAATATATGTGACGCGCAGACATATGTACTGCAAGGTTGAGGCGTCTTATCTGGATATGGATTAACAGATTGTTGTTCAAGGCCGGAAACGGCTTAGACTATCCGCCCCGCCTGCCGGCGGGAGAAATGATATATATTAGACAAGGAGGATTAAGGGATGAAAGATTTGATACTTGGTTTTAAACTTCTTAGATATGGATATAAGTTAAAGACAAATGTGATGATGTTGGGGTTATTCACTGCAATAGGTTTATTGATTGAAATATCATCACACGGAACGAATATTCTGGGCGGTTTCTATTTTATGCTGACTGGAATGTTTGCCTATCAGATGATAATATACATGAATGCATCGGACTATGTGCAGTCAAGCGTGATGAAGAGAAAACTGGAGGTGGGAATGCCAGTGATCGTCAGCACAGTTGTGTATCTTGTACTTTTCACAATACTTGTTGTGGAGAAATATATACTTATCAGAATGTATCCGGAGAATACAGAAAACTATCTGGATACATTGTTTATGATCATATTTATATTGTTCGGAGCTATGATATTCTGCGGTGTATGTTACAAATATTTTGTGGCAAGCTTTATTGTGTTTATGCTGGTGATAATGACCTGCATGTCAACAATCAGTCATATATCAGATGTTATAAGTCTTGGGCTTGTAAAGTTTGCTGTTCTTGGATATGCGGCCATCCTTTTGGGTGGTGTTATAGAGTATTTAATCAGTTCACTTCTCTACAGAAAACAGTTGTCAGAGATCGCAATGAGCGGACTCAGCAAGAGCATGAAGTAAATTGAAATACAAATAAACTTAATAAAATAGACGGAACAGAGCCGGTTGCGGATCGTGCGGGATTGCCGAAGAGAGGGCGGTCACAGCAGAAGATTTGTAACCGGCTCTATTGCTATTATCTGGTGAGTGGAATATAATATTTAAGAATGTGCGCACTGGAAAAATCCGGCAGCTGCGCATAAGAGTAATGTATAAAATGCAGAATCATAACGACAGACACTGATAAGTCAGCATATGAATTTGAAAAGAAAGATATAAGGAATTTATATGGTACAGAACATATTGTTTGATCTGGATGAGACACTGCTGGACTTCAAGCGCAGCGAGAGCAGAGCGCTCTCAAATATGCTCAGGCATATAGGGGTGGAGCCTACAGAAAAGGTCATATCCAGATACAGCGAGATCAACAAATCAAGATGGAAGCTGCTTGAACAGGGGCTGCTCACAAGGCAGCAGGTGAAGGAGAGCAGATACGAGATACTATTTGCAGAGCTGGGAGTTGACTACTCTGCTGCGGAGGCGACAGCCTACTATGAGGATCAGCTCAGCCAGAAGGGATTTGTGTTCCCTGATACGATAAAGCTGCTTGAAACCTTGCACGGAAGATACAGAATGTACATTGTGTCAAATGGCGGATCAAATGTACAGAGCGGACGACTTGCGGACAGCGGTATAGGCAAGTATTTTGAGGCTATATTCATATCTGAGGATGCCGGAGCGGAGAAACCATCCAGAGAATTCTTTGACTATTGCTTTGGCAGGAGACCAGAGATAGAGGCAGATGAGACTGTGATCATAGGAGACAGTCTGACATCAGATATTCAGGGCGGAATAAATGCTGGGATAAGGACGATATGGTTCAACCCTGATGGTCAGCAGGCGGCGGATATACATCCGGACTATGAGGTGAAAAAACTTATGGATATTCCGGCGCTGCTTGAAGAGTTGTAAGCAAAAAAACAAAATTATTTATCGGGACCGGATACAAATGAGTCCGGATATAAATGAGTCCAGATTGAAATAAACAGTAATAGTCAAATATACAGAGGTAGTACATGAAGATAAGAGATTTGATAACACAGGACAAGGCGACACTCTCATTTGAGGTGTTCCCGCCAAAGAAGGATACAGACTTTGCGGATGTTGAGGCAGCGGCGCTTGGTATAGCGGCATTTAAGCCGGATTACATGAGCGTTACATATGGTGCCGGGGGAAGCACCAAGGGACATACGATCCAGCTTGCCCAGGAGATCCAGGAGAAGTACGACGTGCCGACCATAGCACATCTGACATGCGTGTGTGCCAGCAAAGAGGGCATCAAGACTGCGCTTGCTGACATGAATAATGCCGGTATAGAGAATATACTTGCTCTCCGCGGCGATATACCGAAGAACTATGATGGACAGGTATTTGCAGAGTTCTCACATGCATCAGAGCTGGTGGAGCTCATCAAGGAGACAGGAGATTTCTGCGTGGGCGGAGCATGTTACCCTGAGGTACACCCAGACTCGGCAAATAAGCACGAAGACATAATTGGGCTTAAGAAAAAGGTCGATGCTGGATGTGATTATCTCACGACCCAGATGTTCTTCGACAACAACATATTCTTTAATTTCATGTACAGAATCAGAGAGGCGGGAATATCAGTGCCGATCATACCGGGTATTATGCCTATAACAAGAAGAGTACAGGTCAAGAATGCTGTCAAGCTCTCAGGTTGTAACGTGCCGGAGAGATTCAAGAGCATAGTCGATGTATTTGGCGATACTGAGGCTGCGATGAGGCAGGCGGGAATTGCATATGCCACAGACCAGATCATAGATCTCATGGCAAATGGAGTGAAGCATATACATGTGTATTCCATGAATAAGCCTGAGGTTGCGGCAGGAATACAGAAGAATCTATCGGAAATACTTAAGATATAAAATTTATTGACAGACCTAGAGTCGGGACATCATGAGGGACAGCAATAGGATGGTGTTCAATGAAAGGAGTATCGGGTTATGAAACCGGTTATATCAGTGATTTTTACAGCCGGAAGCGGTGTGGAGACATGCCGGACAAAGCTGGCTGGCCAGACATTTAAGGAGTACGAGATAATAGAAGCGGACAGATTCGCGGGAATTGAGCGCGCGCATGGAGAATATATACTGTTCGTGGATGGCTCGGAGGTTTATCCGGAGAACATGCTGGAGAAGCTGCATGACGCCGCAGAGCAGAGCGGGGCGGACATGGTGATTTCGAACTGCGAGCTTATAGACAGTGACGGTGGGAAGACCTTCGGAAGAGGTGTACATTTTGAGTGGGTTCACGGCGGAAAGCAGGTGTTTAACTGGAAGGACTGCCGTGGCAGGATCATGAATGTGGTACGACCATTAGTTGGCAATAAACTCTACAGAAAGCAGTTCATAATAGATGCAGGACTGGGCATTGCCGGTTGTGACAGCGAAGCTATATATTCGGCAATTGGAGCTGTAGCGGCGGAGAAGATAGCATATATAAGCAATCTGACATTTTCAAGGAATGTTGTTCCTGAGAGTGAGGCTGAGAAGCTGCCGGATGTTCCGAAGACCGTTGACTGTGTGACGGAGCATGTGAAGGGCATGGCAGACAGGACTGATCTGTGGAATGCTGTTATGTACTTTGCCATACGTCAGTATGTGGACAATTATGAGAAGTATTGCAGAGAACTGGATTCTGCAGAGAGAATAGAGTTTTACGAGAAAGCGCACAGCGTATTTAACAGTGAGATATTTGACGGATTGACAGAGAAGGGACTCAATGATGACAAGTTATTCCGCAAATATTCCATCATAAAGAAACATGATTCATCGGAGCTGAAAAAGCTCAAGACGAGAAGGATAATAGTGTCGCTCACATCCTATCCCGCCAGAATTGCGGGCATAGCACAGATGCTTGAGTCGATATATTCACAGACCAGAAAGGCAGATAAGATTGTTCTGTGGCTGGCGGAGGAGCAGTTCCCGAATAAGGATGACGATCTCCCGGATGATCTCAGAAAGCTGCAGTTTGAGGATAAGCTGGAGGTCAGATGGTGTGATGATTTGAAGCCGCACAAGAAGTATTTCTATGCGCTGCAGGAGTTCACGGACGACGTGGTCGTGACGATAGATGACGATCTGCAATATCCTCCATACATGCTTGAGAATCTGTATATGTCATATTTACAGTATCCAGAGGCGGTATCCGCTGTGAGGACACACTGGATGGTCATTTCGGATAAAGGGCAGCTTATTCCGTACAGGTATTGGATGAAGGAGACGGTTGCCTGTCTGTACAGACCAAAGATGCAGTTATTTGCAACCGGGGGCGCAGGAACTTTATATCCACCAGGAATTTATGATGATAAGTGGTTCGACAAAGACAAGATGGTGGGGATGTGCTTGTGGGCGGATGACATCTGGCTTAAGCTAATAGAGATCATGTCAGGAGTTCCGGTTGTGGCGGCTATGCCATGTGAGGATCTTCGGTACTTACCGGGCTCACAGGAAATAGGCCTTTACCATAAGAATGTGGACGCCGACCAGAATGACGTTCAGTTACAGAAGATAGAGGAATGGCTTAAACCTGAATATGGAGATAATGCACTTGCGAATAAGATTCTTGAATATGATGGAGAGCCGGTAGAGGATGCACTGATCAGGGTATGTGAATGTCATGAAAAAGAACGCAGAGAATTGAGGGATGAGATTGGTAGAAATTCCAGACAATTAAAGAAACGCATTGAAGAAAATGAGCGTGCCTACAGGGAAAAGTCAGAGATAAATGCCAAGCTTCAAAGAACATACAAGGAAAAGTCGGAGATAAATGCAAAACTACAGCAGACATATAAGGAAAAGGCTGACAGGGGTATCCGGATAAAAGAACTTGAGAAGGAGAAATCTGATCTTCAGGCAAAACTTGGAGAACTTCAGACAGAAAAAGCAGATATTCAGAAGAAATTGGAACAGCTTCAGGCAGAGAATGTTGTTTTGCAAAAGCAGCGTTCAATATGGTATAAAATAAAAAAGTGATAAAAATAAAGAAAGAAGGAAATAAAAATGACACTTGAGAAGTTACAGAAGGATATGATAGCAGCAATGAAGGCAAGGGATAAGGAGAGAAAGGACAGCATCTCATCCCTCGTATCAGCAGTTAAGAAGGTCGGAATCGATAACGGCTGCAGAGACAACATTCCTGAGGATATAGTTGACAGTGTTATCCTCAAGGAGATCAAGTCTGTAAAAGAGCAGATCGATACCTGCCCTGCAGACAGAACAGATCTTCTGGAGCAGTACAAGGCAAGATATGATGTGTTCAACGAGTATGCGCCAAAACTTCTGTCAGAGGATGAGGTGAGAGATATCCTCACAACAAAATTTGCAGATGTGATAGCAACAAAGAATAAAGGCCAGATCATGAAGGCTGTTATGGCTGAACTCAAGGGCAAGGCAGACGGCAAGGTCATCAATCAGGTTGTGGCAGAGCTTTGCAAGTAGAGGAGAAAGTGTTTTGAAATTTGTAGGAATTGAAAAGAAAGAACAGGGAAAGTTTATCACACGATACGATGTTCAGTACGAGACTGTAGACGGAATAGTTAAGAACTATGAGATGATAAGCAGGAATGGAGAAATCACCGATTTCGAGGGACTTCATGGCAAGGCAGCAGATGCGGTGGTCATCATCGCCACAGACGAGGCAGATGAGAGGATCCTTATAGATAAGGAGTTCAGACTTGCTCCGGGTGAATGGGTATATAATTTCCCTGCCGGACTCATAGATCCGGGGGAGACTCCTGAGGTCAGTGCCAGACGTGAGCTTATGGAGGAAACGGGACTTGAGCTGTACGAGATCAGTGACACAATAGGGACAAGCTACAGTGCTGTAGGATTTTCAAATGAGACAAATATGTGTGTTGTAGGCAAGGCGAGAGGCGAGTTCAAGCCGAGCACTTCAACTCTGGAGGAGATCACTCCAGGATGGTACACAAAGGCAGAGGTAAGAGAACTGCTCAAGACTGAGAAGTTTGCAGCCAGAACACAGGCCTTCTGTTATGTGTGGAGCAGACAGTGATATGAGAATGAAAAAGGAGAAATAATCTATGGAAAAATTACCTGGAAAGGGAATGGTGACGGCATCGTCGCTCATCATGCTCATATGGGGGCTTGTAAATGCCGGATATTATGACATTGCAAAGCTTGTGCTTGCAGATGAGCCATCGACAAAGGCTGTCGTATGTGGCGTTGTGGCCGGAATAGCATCGCTTGCAGCCATCATAGGCGGTATATTTGGAATAGCCGGAAGCAACAAGGTTGCAAAGGCGTCTGCCATAGTTGTATGGGCAGCATTTCTGGTGATACTTGCGATAATAAGCGGTATAGTGACACTGGTGTCCGGTGACAGCAAGCTTATAGCCGTTGTCATGATGATCGTTGGAATAGTTGTTCCGGTTGTCATGTTTATGGGGGCCGCGAAAAACAGAACAATCAGATAATTAATTGCTTTTTAGATATTGTCAAGCTATAGATAGTTGATAATAAAGATGTGGATTACAGGAGGAGATTGATGAGTAAGCAAAAAACTCTAAGACAAAAAATGATCATCATTGCATTGGCATTTTTGTTACCGGTTATTATAACGTTGATTGTTATGGCTGTGTGCGGAGTGGTACCATTTGGTAACAAGTCTACGATGATCTGGGATTCATTGCTACAGTATAAGGACTATTATGGATATTTATGGGATGTGTTTCATGGAAATTCAGGTATAGAATATTCTACAGGAAAAGCACTTGGCGGCAGGATGATAGGGATAGTAGCTTATTATTTGTCTAGTCCATTAAATTTGTTTATTGTGTTTTTTTCAAAGGCGCAGATACCACAGTTTATGGCATTTATGATTTTGCTCAGAATTGGTTTGTGTGGAATAACAGGATACATATATGTTGATAAAAGGTTCAAAATATCGGTGATACCAGGCCTTGTATTATCATCGTTATATGCACTTATGGAATATAATGTGTATAATTGTAGAAACGTTATGTGGCTTGATGGAGTTATTATTTTGCCATTGATAGCACTAGGAGTATGGAAGTGCGTTGATAAGAAGAAAACGGGGCTGCTATTTACTTCTGTATTCGTTGCAATTTTCTGTAATTGGTACACTGGCTATATGGTATGTCTGATGTCAGGAATATTATTTATTGTTGAATATCTTAATGCAAATGACTTTAGTATAAAAAAAGCGTTGAAAACAGAATGGAAAAGTATATTTAGATATATAGTAACAATGTTATGTGGAGTGTTGGCGAGTCTGTGTATACTTCTTCCTGCGTGTATGGCGCTTGTTGGAGGAATTGCAACAAATAATACCGTTGGATTGAGCCGTATAGTTAATATGGATATAACACAGTTCCTTAGTGGATTTGATGTTGGTGCGAAAGTGAATGCGCAGGATGCACCCCCTATTTTTACGGGAACCATCGTTCTTATTGCTGTTGTTGCATTTTTCTTTAATTCTGCTGTGAAGAAAAAAGAAAAAATCTGTATGGCATGTCTGCTTGCTTTGTTGTGCAGCTGTTATTGTCTTAGAGATTTAGAACTTGTGTGGACAGCCTTTGTTAGAAGCACTTCATACTTCTTCAGATTTAGTTTTGTACTCTCTTTTGTAATGATAATGATCGCTGCAAGAGAGGTTCAATTATGGGAAAAAGACCAGGTATCAAAAAAAGAAGTAGCTTCTGCAATGGGGGTTGTTGCAGTAGGTTTGGCATTTTTATATTATATAAAGAAAATAAATTCACCGCGTAATATAGTCATTATTTATATGGCAATTTTGGGTATAGGGATAATAGTGCTGTTATGTGGTAACAATAGAAAAAATGTTTCCAAGGTAGTATGCTTTGGAGTGGCATGCCTGACTGCGATAGAAGCCGGTTATAATGTGTACATTGCTTTTTCTGAATACAATAATGATGCAAGGAGTTTTTCTGATTACACAGTTGTTGCCGAGAATATAGTCGATAGTCTTAATGAGACTGAGAAGGGAAGCTTTTTCAGATATGAAAATGATTATAATTATCTAAAGACTATTGGAAGAGATATAGCGACGGGGGAGTCACTGCTGTATGGTTATAATAGCATAGAGCATTATAGTTCAGCTTATGATTTTAATGTTGACAGATTTCTAGCTTATATGGGATATTCTGATATCCCTGGGGAGAAGCTTTTTTTACGTGAGACATATTGGAATAGTCCTATGTTGCTGACAGATTCTTTGCTGTCAATAAAATATGTCCAATTAAAGAGTCCGGCATCAGGATACGAGAAAACGGATCTGAAGACTCAGTATGCACAGGTATATAAAAATAAATACGCTTTGCCCCTCGGCTATCCGGTGAATGACGATATAAAGAAGGTTTCATTTGGCAATGATCCATTTGAAAATCAGCAGAACCTGTTATCCGCTATGCTTGGTGAAGAAGTAGATGTATATGAGAATGTTGATTCAGAATATATACATACTGACAAGAATGGTAATGAAGAATGGAAATTGGATGTAAAAAAAGATGGACCGGTATACGTGTTTGTTGATGGAAGCAAAACACATAGTAGATTATATGATAACAATTGTGAGGTATATGTAAATGGCGAGTTGATTCAGAATGCATGTCACAGGTTTGAAATCAACAGCATGTACATTGGTGAATATAAGGCTGGAGATCAAATAGATTTAGTTATAAAGAGAAAAACTAATAGGGACAAGAAGCATACATTGTATGTATCGCAGCTGAATACAGATGTGTTTGAAAAAGCGATCAATATTCTTAATACTGGATATAAAACAGATTTAAAAATTTCTAAAAATAGAATTACTGGTGAAGTAGATGTTGACGATGATACAGAAATACTGCTTTCAATACCTTATGAAGATGCATGGTCTGCTGTTGTGGATGGTAAAGAGGTTAAAATTGATGAGCTTGCAGATACTTTTATGGGAATAAAACTTGATAAGGGTAAGCATACAGTACAAATGGTTTATCATACGCCAGGTTTGAGGCTGGGGCTGATCATGTCACTTGCTGGATTCCTGATTTATGCAGGTGTAGAGATAGTTAAGAAAAAAATGAAAAAACAGAAAAATAAAACGTCATAATATATTATGGAAAATAGTTATAAATTTTTTCAGAATACACAATGTGAGTTTTTCCCGTGTCATAAAGTGGAGAAAGTAGAGAACTTTAATTGCATGTTCTGCTACTGCCCACTTTATCGCGAGGAACGGTGCCTAGGTAATCCTGAGTATGTGATCAGCCGGAAAGGGCAGCGGATAAAAGATTGCAGTAATTGCCTTTTAGTACATCAGCCAGAGATGTATGATATGGTTATTGGACGCCTTCAGAGGGAAGATGAGCTTTTGCATATAGATCTTCGAAAGCTCAAGACTCAGGTGAAAGAACGATTGATGCAGATTACCCATATAAATGAAATAGATGCAGATATGAAGTATGAGCATCAGATCAATATTGACAGAATATTGGATGGGGTTATGAAAGATATGTCTGGATCTTGTGCGGTGGATGTTCTTTTACAGGAATTTGCTCCTGAGTGCATTTGCCCCGGCTATTTTACTTTTTGTGGGAAAAAGATAGAGTGCGGAATATTGACACAGCTTGACATCAGTCTTATTGATAAAGGTTACATTTATGCATTTCATGCACCGGTTGTAGATCTGGAAAACACTGGTTCTGTGCTTGACCAGTATTACATGGAGGCATTTCAGGTGGCATGCATAGATGTCATAAGAGGGTGGCTGCAAGGATATCTTGAGAGAAAGAACAGTGTATATGAGAAGAAGTATTGCAGTCCGTCGTTCGGTCCAGGATACTATGGAATGGGCATGGAGGCAGTACCTGAGCTGCTGGGGCTTATGGATGCATCACAGGTAGGCGTGTCATGGAACGGAGAATGCATGTCGCCGAAGATGAGTCTTGTTGGAACATATCTGATCGCGGGTGAAGATGTGTTTGAGATAGATTCTGATTGCAGAGACTGTATTGGACATAGCGGTGGCTGCGAATTCTGTATAAAGCACTGATTTTATACCAAGTAGGAGCAGGAGTGTTCTGCTCCTACTTAGAATTATAGTTATTAGTCCAAATCGAAACTAAAGACCGCTTTGTCGAAATTGCGGTTCTTTAAATCTTCATCTGAAATGATCCAAAAGATATTCCATAGACAACCAACGTTGTAACCATATTGAAACAGTAGATGAGTTTTTGTGTTTACATCCGGTATATTACCCCCCGTAGGATAACCGAATAATTTGTTTCCGTCATACGAAAGATATTCGATATCATAATCTGGAGCAACTTCTTCAAGACGGTCAAATAGGTCACAGTCAAGCACATCTCCCAGTGGCTGATAATCTGTGGTGAGTTCAAACTCGACGGCCTTTTCCTCAAAAGTTTCTGTAAAATACTTTGAATAATATGGAACAGGCGGCTCAGTTCTCTTTAAATTTGACAGGTCGCCATTGTACCAGATCACCTTGTGATAAGCCGAATTTTCGGGGGCGTCAGCAACGCTTTCAACCCATTTGTTGGTCTGGTGAATTGAGTCGATTTCTCCGCTCCAGAAAAAATATAAAATACCCGTGTGCGGAAGCTTGTTTTCAATATCTAAGTCGGCAATGTCCGCAAGATTGATTTGAGCAACAAGCTGCATTGCTGATTTTTCGTACCGCTCAGTGTCATCTCCGCGCTTGCAGGAATAGCCCGACATTGTGGGATATGGAATTTCGGGCGGAAGATCGGGAAAGCCGCCGATTTTACTTGTGCCTTTTGCAATTACATTTTCCTCATCCTTCATACACATTTTAATAGTATTTTTTCGGTAGTCTTTAATACTTTCTGCAATATCAGTGTGTCCTTCTTTAATAAGGAATTCAATCAAATCCATTTCGTGCATTTTCGCCTTATACCCCCTAATCTCTATTTGTTAAAGTCAACACATCCAGTATATCTCATATCGCCTAATTTGCATACACATGTAATGGACATCCTACCTTTTAGATTCCCGTGCCAGAAATACAAGACTGACGGTAAGTGTCACAGCCTCGGTCACAGGTGCAGCAAACCACAAGCTGTTGCCACCGGTCAAAACTGGGAACGTCAGTATACACACGCTGCTGAGTATGATGTTTCGGAGCAGTGATATACACAGCGACTGCCCGGATTTCAGTATGGCCTGAAGATAGTAGGAGGTCATCAGGTTGATCCCAAATGGCACAAATGCAAAGAAGTACGCTCTGACACCAAGATCAGCAATGACACCAAGGCCTTCATTCATATCTATAAATACATTGCACAATGTTCGTGGAAAAAGTATTCCAATAAGTGAGAACAGCACGCCCATGATCAGGATGGTTGTGTAAGCCATTCTTTTTATGGTTTTTATTCTGCTTATGTTATCTGCTCCGTAGTTGGTCGAGATCACAGGCTGCACGGATTGACCAACTCCTGTGAACAGAGAGTTGAACAGGATGACGCAGTTGGAGATGACGCTGTATATGGACAGGGCATTCTCGCCGCAGTACTTCAATATCTGTATGTTAAACAGCAGCACTATAAATCCATTTGCAAATTCATTGAAAAAGCTCGGGATACCGGCTGTCACAATATTTTTCATGCTGTTCAGGATCCTGTGTGGCATTATGAAACGCAGCTCATTCTTCTTGCTGAGGAAATGCGATGAGGCGACAAGTACCTGGATCAGCATACCGATAACAGAAGCAAGTGCGGCTCCGCCGATTCCCTGCTTCAGCGGGAATACCAGTACGATGTCCATCACGATATTGAACACTCCGCCCAGCAGGACGCCTGCCATGGCTCGGTTCGGATCATTGTCAGCCCTCACAAATATAGCTATGAAGTTGGAAAATACTGCAACCGGCAGGAACATATTTATATAGTGCATGTATGACATGGCATATGGGTATAGAGTGGCATTTGCACCCATGAGCCTCAGCAGTGATGGCATGCATGTTATGTACAGTATCCACAGCAGCGCGGTGATGGCCGCGATCATCATGAATGACACGGTGAAGTAGCGGTTAGATTTGACTGTGTTGCCACTTCCTCTGTGCACGCTCATCTGCACTGATCCACCTACGCCAAAGAGAATTCCGGTTGACATAAGTATGCACAGCAGAGGCGTTGTGATGCTCAGAGCGGCCAGGGCATCAGCTCCAACACCTTTGCCGATGACGATGGCATCAGTCAGGGTGTATATGGACATGACCATGGCACTTCCAAGGGAAGGAATGAGGAATTTGAAGTAAAGCTTTTTCAGATCGTCTTTTAACAGATTCATTTGTAAATCTCCTTAATAAAAAAAGTTTATAATTGAAAATCGGAAAGACACATGATCGAGGGGACACATTATCCTGCTAGCCGCATAAAAAAAGAGCCAGATAAGATAAAGTATCTTATCTGGCTCATGAAAATTCTGATATATTTTTATCGCGATTCATGTTCCATCCGGGAATCCTGCATCTGCAGAACACCTTGCAAGGTATATTAATATTCAACATACCGTCCGACTTGTGTTATTATAACATGAGGCATAAAAATGTCAAGGATTAATAAGGGGGTATTATGGAGTATAGAGTGACAGATGCAAATGATATAGATATGCTGATGGATGTCAGATTGTCCATGCTTAAGATAGTCAATGATCTTCCTGCTGATTACATATTTGACGATGAATTGGTGGTGAGCAGCAGAAGGTATTTTCTTGAGGGTGATCAGACAACAGTTGTAGCTGTCGATGACGGAAGATGTGTGGCGTGTGCCAGTATGTCTTATATTGAAATAATGCCAACATTTTCTCACCCATCAGGAAAGAGAGCACATCTCATGAATGTATATACAGAAGAGCACTATCGGAGAAGAGGAATCGCCAGGCAGCTTGTGAATATGCTTATAGAGGACGCGCGTGTACATGGTGCCACGGAGGTAAGCCTTGATGCTACGGAAAGCGGCAGACCGCTGTATGAATCAGTGGGATTTAAGGCATCGGAGGAGTGCATGGTTATAGATATACAGCAATTATGATACTTTTTATAATAGACAGTTTACATACATATATTTACGGAGACAGACATAGCTATGGAGGTAAGAGATAGCATAGAAAAAAGACGCAGTATTAGAAAGTTTAAAGATATCCCAGTGGAGCCGGCGATTATAAGACAGCTTATCGAGGTGCTGCGATCCAGAACCTGCTGCAGAGAATTCGGATATGAGACCTAGAAAGAAAATGGATGAAGTGCTGGAATACAGATAATTACAACAAGGAGGACGTACAGCCATGTCACTGGAAAAGGCAGAAAAGTTTCTTGAAGATAAAGGATATGGAGACAGGATCATACTTATGGACGCTCCGACGGCAACTGTTGCCATGGCGGCGGAGGCGCTTGGAGTTGAGCCGGGCATGATCGCTAAGACCATGGCGTTCATACAGGATGACAAGATAGTACTCATACTCACCGAGGGCATAGCCAGAGTTGACAATAGGAAATATAGAGACAGATTCCACGTCAAGGCGAAGATGGTGCCATTTGATAGCGTGGAGGAGCTTGTCGGACATGCACCGGGCGGAGTGTGTCCATTTGGCATAAATCCGGGGATAGATGTATACCTTGATGAGAGCCTCAAGAGATACGAGAGGGTTTTCCCTGCGGCGGGCAATAACCACAGTGCAGTGAATCTCACCATCTCTGAGCTTGAGGATGCATCTGGGGCTGCCGGCTGGGTTGATGTGTGTAAGGAGCAGGAGAAGTAAGCTGTTAATCAGGTTAATATGAGTATGCGGATGGTGCTTATTATACGAATTAAGTATTTGGGAAAGGAAGAAAGGGTGTATGGACATAACGATGCTTGGAACAGGAAGTGCACTTGTGACAGAGTGTTATAATACATGCTTTGTGCTGTCAGATGGAGACGAACATTTTCTAGTGGATGGCGGCGGTGGTAACGGCATACTGTCACAGCTTAAGAAAGCGGGTTTTAACTGGCAGGACATGAGGACAATATTTGTGACGCATAAACATGTAGATCATATACTCGGCGCGGTGTGGATGATCCGCATGATATGCCAGCATATGAAAAAAGGTTCGTATGAAGGCGAAGCCGTTATATACGGACATGACGAGGTCATCGCTTTACTTAGGGAGATGGCAATGCAACTTCTTAATAAGAAGGAGACAGTATATATTGGTGACAGACTTCATCTGGTTGAGGTGAATGACGGCGATACGAAAGAGATAATGGGCAGAAAGGTCACATTTTTTGATACTGGTTCAACTAAGACAAAGCAATTTGGATTCTGTATGGATATGGGTGATGGCGCGAAAATTACGTGCTGCGGAGACGAGCCTTACAATGATTGTGAGGAGAAGTATGCGAGAGGCAGCAAATGGCTGCTCCATGAGGCATTCTGCCTGTATTCTGAGGCGGATATATTTGATCCATACGAGAAACATCACTCAACAGTCAAGGATGCCTGTGAACTTGCAGAAAAGATTGAAGTTCAGAATCTGTTGCTATATCATACAGAGGATAAAAATATAACACATAGAAAAGGATTGTACGTGGCAGAGGGCAAAAGGTATTACAGTGGCAACCTGCATGTGCCAGATGATTTGGAGAAAATAAGACTTTAGAGATGGGCAGGAAAGAATATAGTCAAAATCTGAGAGAAATTAGAAGATGAATGACTTTCTTGAACAATAGAATTGTTTGAAAATTCAGGCAACTAGAAAAGAGTTTGCTAAAGATAGGCGATAAAAAGGAGAGATCGAAATGTACAATCCAATAAAAGAACTGACTAAGCGGGAATGGCTTATCTGGCTGAGTTCCCTGGCTATAGTGCTGGTGTCGAATCTTCTCACTGCAGATCTGGACATACTCACACTTGCGGCGGCACTCATAGGTGTGACATCGCTTATATTTGCGGCAAAGGGAAATGTGTGGGCGCAGATATTGATGGTCGTATTCAGCATATTATACGGTATCATATCCTTCAGGTTCCGTTATTGGGGGGAGATGATAACCTACCTCGGGATGACGATGCCGATGGCGGTGTGGTCAGCCATAACATGGTTTAAGAATCCATCGGAGGGCAACAGCAGTGAGGTAGCCATACAGAAACTGACACGCAGGCATGTGATATGGCTCACTGTCAGCACAGTGCTTGTAACGGTTGTATTCTACTATATACTCATGATACTTGACACGCCGAATATAGTATTCAGCACAATATCCATAGTCACAAGTTTCCTGGCGGCTGCGCTCACCATGCTGAGATCGTCATACTATGCGGTGGGATATGCAGCAAATGATGTAGTACTCATAGTATTATGGGTTCTCGCATCTTTTGAGAATCCGTCATATATTCCTGTAGTTGTAAACTTCGTCATATTCTTTGTGAACGACATGTATGGATTTGTGAGCTGGAAAAAGAGAGAAGTGAGGCAGGCTGTGGATATGTAGCAGATAAAGGAGGTGCAATTTGCAACATAAATAGACAGTAGTACAATGTTTAAAGTGCTGACAGCTATATGCCCATAACTGTCAGCACCATAATCTGATTATTATTGCTGAATATCGGCAATATACACTGTTTTGATGTATACATAGTGCGCTGCCAGACAGAACGATATAATAATAAATAGAACATAAGTGAAATCTTATCATAATAGGAGGACGCACAGATGAATATCAACATAAGAGAGTACACGACAGAAGATGCGATCGCTGCGTCAGAAATTTGGAACCAGGTTGTTGATGACGGAGTAGCATTTCCACAGGAGGAAGACCTGACACCGGAATCAGGCGGTGCATTTTTCAAAGAGCAGACATATACCGGTATTGCCGAGAACGCAGAGAGTGGTGAGGTGGTAGGACTCTACATACTTCATCCGAACAACGTGGGAAGATGCGGACATATATGTAACGCCAGCTATGCCGTGAGACGCGACGTCCGCGGTGAACACATAGGAGAAAAGCTTGTGCTTGACTGTATCTCCATGGCAAAGAAGAAAGGCTTTGGAGTGCTCCAGTTCAATGCCGTAGTAGCATCAAATGTACATGCACTCCATCTGTATAAGAGGATTGGATTTACTCCGCTGGGAGTCATACCGGGAGGATTCAGAATGCCGGATGGACATTACGAGGACATCATTCCGCACTATTATGACCTTAGAAAAGATGCAGATCAGTAATGAGTTGCAGCATACGGTGTAACATCACAGAAAAATATGTTGATGTTACGATCTGACAGCGGTATACTTGTTGTCAGAGAATTGGATATAAGTATGGGGAGCTGGCGAGTTAGCCGGCTGAGAGGAGGCTGAATGCTTCGACCCACAACCTGATGCGGATAATGCCGCCGTAGGGATACGTTTGATACATACATAATGATGTAAGAAAGAAGAGACGCATTCCTGTGTCTCTTTTTTCATAAGGAGGGACCCGCTTAAGTGGGATATTCCCTAAAGTGGCTGATTGGGGGCACCACCTTCCGCCACTATAAAAGTGTAAGAGAAACAAATATTAGATCTGGAACAGATTTATAAAGCCGGATCAGATTGGAGGAACAGATGAGAAATTACACAACACAGATGGACGCAGCAAGAAAAGGCATAGTAACTCCTGAGATCGAGAAAGTTGCCGAGAAAGAGCATATGTCCACTGAGGCGCTGATGAAACTGGTAGGAGAGGGCAAGGTAGCGATACCAGCCAACAAGAAGCACACATGTTTAAACCCAGAGGGAGTTGGAAGCATGCTGAGGACCAAGATCAATGTCAACCTCGGTGTGTCAAGAGACTGCAAGGATTATGGTATCGAGATGCAGAAGGTTATGAGTGCTGTCGAGATGGGAGCAGAGGCGATCATGGATCTGTCAAGCCACGGCAACACACAGCCGTTCAGACAGAAGCTCACTTCAGAGTGTCCGGCTATGATAGGAACTGTGCCGGTATATGACAGCGTTATTCATTATCAGAGAGATCTCGCAACTCTTACTGCACAGGATTTCATCGATGTGGTACGTCTTCACGCGGAGGATGGAGTTGACTTCGTGACTCTCCACTGCGGAATAACAAGAAAGACAATCGAACAGATCAAGAAACATAAGAGAAAGATGAATATAGTCAGCCGTGGCGGCAGTCTTGTATTTGCATGGATGACCATGACAGGCAATGAGAATCCGTTCTACGAGTATTTTGACCAGATCCTTGATATATGCGAGGAATACGATGTGACGGTATCACTTGGAGATGCATGTCGTCCGGGATGTCTTGCGGACGCAACGGATGTATGTCAGATAGAGGAGCTTGTCAGACTTGGAGAGTTGACAAAGCGCGCGTGGGATCATAATGTACAGGTTATGGTTGAGGGCCCTGGTCATGTGCCACTCAATCAGATTGCAGCCAACATGGAAGTTCAGAAGACACTCTGTATGGGCGCACCATTCTACGTACTTGGACCTCTTGTCACAGATATAGCACCGGGATACGATCACATCACAAGTGCCATAGGCGGAGCGGTCGCAGCCATGAACGGCGCAGCATTCCTCTGTTACGTCACACCTGCAGAGCACCTTGCCCTGCCAAATGTAGAAGATGTTAAGCAGGGAATCGTCGCATCCAAGATAGCAGCCCATGCGGCAGATATAGCAAAGGGAATACCTGGAGCGAGGGATATAGATGACAAGATGGCGGATGCGAGACGTGTCCTCGACTGGGATGCACAGTTTGCATGTGCCATAGATCCTGAGACTGCAAAGGAGATCAGGGACAGCAGAAAGCCTGATGATGAGTACAGCGACACGTGCAGTATGTGCGGTAAGTTCTGTGCTGTCAGATCGATGAACAAGGCGCTGTCAGGGGAGTACATAGATATATTGTAATTCCCAAGAAACTTAAAATATAAAAAGACCCGGCAGTATATGTCCATCTCGGCATGTACTGCCCGTTTTATATGCATAAAAATATATGGAAATAAGTACAAAAAAACGGGTGTTCAGCCGAAGATGTTTAATATTTTGCCTATTGTAATGCCGGGTGAACGAGGTTAGAATAAAACCGAAAACAGGAGTAAATTATAGAAAAGAAGTGAAAAATGTGAACAAAGATCTTACTGTGGGAAGGCCTGAATCCGTGCTTTGGAGATTCTGCCTGCCACTTTTCGGAAGTGTGATATTTCAGCAGCTCTATAATATAGCGGACAGCTTTGTGGCGGGGCAGTTCATAGGAGAAAATGCTCTGGCGGCGGTCGGCAACAGCTATGAGATAACACTTATTTTCATAGCATTTGCATTTGGATGCAATATAGGCTGTTCGGTCATAGTATCCCAGCTGTTCGGGGCAAAGAAATACAGCGAGATGAAGACTGCTGTCTGGACTACTCTCATAGCAAGCGCGGTACTTGTGGCGGTTCTCATGCTGGTTGGATTTCTGCTTGGAGAGAGACTGCTGGCACTTATTGATACCCCGGATGAGCTGATGAGAGATTCGCTTACTTATCTGAACATATACATATTGGGCGTGCCATTTTTGTTCTTCTACAACATAGCGACAGGAATATTCTCTGCGCTGGGCGATTCGAGAACACCATTCATATTCCTAGCCATCTCATCGGTGTCCAACATAGCCGTTGATATACTGTTTGTAAAGATATTTGAGATGGGGGTAAATGGAGTTGCGTGGGCTACATTCATCTGTCAGGGCGTGAGCGCTGTACTTGCGATAATAGTTGTGTTCAGACGTCTGGCAGCAGTTCGCACTGAGGGGAAGGTCCGTGTATTTTCGGGAAGCATGCTGGGCAAGATAGCAGTCATAGCCATACCGAGCATACTTCAGCAGAGTTTTATCTCAGTCGGAAATATAATTATTCAGAGCGTAATCAATGGATTTGGAGCCTCTGTCATAGCGGGATATGCGGCGGCTGTAAAGCTCAACAATCTCGTCATAACGTCATTTACAACACTTGGAAATGGAATATCCAACTATACCGCACAGAATCTTGGCGCGGGTAAGATCGACAGGATAGGACAGGGACTTAAAGCTGGAATAAAACTCATATGGGGACTATGCATACCATTTGCGGTTTTGTACTTCTTCTTTGGCCGTTATGGCATGTATCCATTTATGGAGAACAGGACAGGACTTGCCCTTGACACGGGAGTCACGTATCTCAGGATACTGGCGCCGTTCTACTTTGTAGTATCGGCAAAACTTATAGCGGATGGAATACTAAGGGGAACAGGCATGATGGGCAGATTCATGACATCGACATTTACGGATCTGATACTCAGGGTGGTGCTGGCGATAGTGCTGTCAAGAGTTATAGGTTCCGCCACAGGAATATGGCTGGCCTGGCCGATAGGCTGGACTATAGCAACAGTCATGTCACTGTTATTCTGTGTGAATGGTATTAAGAAGCTGAAAAGAGAAAAAACAGGGAGGATAGAATAGATGACAGATAAAATGACTCAGAAGAGCCATGAAGATATGAGTAAAGAAATAAAAAAAGATGGTGTGGCGGTGCGTACACGGGGATATCATATATGGAGATTTATATTCTGTATAATAGGCGTGCTGGGAATGCTGATGTTCATATATCCGGTGCTTAGAGGCTGTCATGTGAATATAGGAACCCTGCTGGGAACAGGCGTGTTTGCATTTCTCACATTGTATGGAGTATTCAGGGCAAAGATAGACAAATCTGTCAGAAAGCTTTGGGATAAAAAAGCAGGAAAGATATGCCTCAGTATCGTGCTTGCGCTTGTAACCATTGCTCTTGCCCTTGTTGTGGTCATCACGTATCACATGGTCTATGCGGCTCATGTAAAGCCTAAACAGGATGCCACAGTCGTGGTGCTCGGATGCGCGGTCAGAGGCGGCGGTCCAAGCCTTATGCTGAGAGAGAGACTTATAGCAGCACAGGATTATCTTGATGAGAACCCGGAGGCTGTATGTGTTGTGTCCGGTGGACAGGGCGCAGATGAGAGCATGTCGGAAGCTCAGTGCATGTATGAATACCTTACAGAGCACGGAATTGCTCCGGAGAGAATATATATGGAAGACAAGTCCACGTCCACAAGGGAGAACATAAAGTTTTCGGCTGAGATCATCAGACAGAACGGACTGCCGGACAAGATGAATATAGTGACAAATGAATTCCACGAGTACAGGGCAAAGCGTATAGCGGACAAACAGGGCATAGAGACGGGATCCATAGCCGGAAGCACTGCATGGTGGCTGCTTCCGACATACTATGTCAGGGAGATGGCAGGCATACTGTATGAGTGGATCAGTGGCTGATACGTGGACAGGTGCGCTGCGAGGCGGACAAAGTGAATACAATGATCCGCCGGACACCCATGCAGGTATATTTGGTCGAAATGCACAGATAACCTTGAAAAAACCTTGTAATATTTCTTGAAAAATGCATGTAAAAACGTACTTCTAAATAGAAGAAATTATGTTATAATGGCTCTGTATGATACAAATACAGTATCCAGTTAAAAGGAGAATGAGATGAACAAATTAGAACTTCAGAAAAAAGCTGTAGAAGTTCGCAAGGGCATTGTTACAGGTGTATACAATGCAAAGAGCGGACATCCAGGCGGCTCATTATCAGCAGCAGACCTGTTTACTTATCTTTATTTCGAGGAGATGAATGTGGATCCTAAGAATCCTGAGGACGAGAATCGTGACAGATTCGTGCTCTCAAAGGGACACACAGCTCCGGGCTACTACGCAGCACTTGCGTTAAAAGGCTTTTTCCCAATAGAAGACTTAAAGACACTCAGACATGTTGGATCTTACCTTCAGGGACATCCTGACAAGAAGCACACTCCAGGAGTGGATATGTCATCAGGATCACTGGGACAGGGACTTTCAGTTGCAGTAGGTATGGCACTTGCAGCCAAGATGCAGGGCAAGGATTACAGAACATACTGTCTCTGCGGTGATGGAGAGATCCAGGAGGGACAGATATGGGAGGCAGCTATGTTCGCAGGACATAGAAAGCTTGACAATCTGTGCGTTATAGTAGATAACAACAATCTTCAGATTGACGGAACGGTTGAGGATGTATGTTCACCATATCCTATAGATGAGAAGTTCAAGGCATTCAACTTCCATGTTATCAATATCAATGGCAATGACTTTGACGAGATCGACAGGGCATTTGCTGAGGCAAAGTCCCACAAGAGTGAACCTACAGCGATCATCGCCCACACGATCAAGGGCAAGGGTGTATCATTCATGGAGGACAAGGCCGGCTGGCATGGAAAGGCTCCAAATGAAGAAGAGTATAAGATCGCCATGGAAGAACTTGAGAAGGAGGCTGCAGCATTATGATAGAGAATAAAGCAATCGCAACCAGAGAGAGCTATGGCAATGCCTTAGTAGAGATCGCAAAGGAGCACGATGATCTTGTTGTTTTAGATGCAGACCTTGCAGAGGCAACCAAGACAGTTATTTTTAAGAAAGCTTATCCTGAGCGACACGTTGACTGTGGCATCGCGGAGGCGAACATGGCAGGAATAGCTGCCGGAATGTCAACATGCGGATATGTTCCATTTATGAGTTCATTTGCAATGTTCGCTGCAGGACGTGCATTTGAGCAGGTGAGAAATACTATCGGATATCCACATCTGAATGTGAAGATCGGTGCAACCCACGCAGGAATCTCAGTAGGTGAGGATGGAGCAACACATCAGTGCTGTGAGGATATCGCACTCATGAGAGAGATCCCGGGCATGGTTGTCATTAACCCATGTGATGATGTAGAGGCAAGAGCAGCAGTGAAAGCTGCATACGAGTATGTTGGACCTGTATATCTCAGATTCGGAAGACTGGCAGTTCCAGTACTCAATGATGAGAGCACATACAAGTTTGAGATCGGCAAAGGGGTTAAGCTCAAGGACGGCAAGGACATATCTATCATAGCTACAGGACTTTGTGTATCTGAGGCTGTGAAGGCTGTGGATATGCTCGCTGCTGACGGTATAGATGCTGAACTCATCAACATCCACACTATCAAGCCTATCGATGAGGATATCATCGCTGAGACAGCTCAGAAGACAGGAAGAGTGTTCACAGTTGAGGAGCACTCCATCATAGGTGGTCTCGGAAGTGCTGTTGCAGAGGTGCTTGCTGAGAAGTGTCCTACAAAGCTGACAAGGATTGGTGTGAGAGATACATTTGGTGAGTCAGGCCCTGCAAAGGAACTGCTTCACAAGTACGAGCTTGATGCAGAGGGTATCTACAAGCAGATCAAGGCTGCGCTGTAATCCTAATGTGATCATTTGGAGACATAACAGAGAACACAAGATAAATAGCTGATACTAAATATCTGTGAAAGATATAGAGAGTTATATACAGATGGGGGAGCCTGCCGGTGGCAGGCTCTTTCCATATATACATATGAACTGTCAGATGGGCGGTAGACACTGCAGGCATCCGGCAGATTCTGTGATTAACATACACAAGGGCTGAAGACCAGATGAAACTGGGAACTTTACAGAAAAGAGGTAGGAATCATATGGGCAGAGAGTATGTAGAGGAGCTTAAGGATCGCATGCTGAATGGTGGAGCGGAGATCACATATGATGAGGCTCTAAAGCTTGCACATGAGGATCTGGATATACTGGCGGCTTCAGCAAATGAGATAAGAGAGCATTTCTGCGGAGACCGGTGCGATGTGTGCTCGGTCATAAGCGTGAAGGAGGGCAGATGCACAGAGAACTGTAGATACTGTGCACAGTCCAGGATAGCGAAGAAGGATGTACCTGAGATAAATCTTCTGGGTGAAGAAGCGGTTACTGAGGGTGCATCGATTGACTGTGGCAAGGGAAGCTTCAGGTACTGCCTTGTGGCTGAGGGCAGGAGACTTTCAAAGCGGGAGGTTGAGCTTGCTGAGAAAACGGTCAAGGATATACACGACAATGTGGATATTAATATATGTGCATCGTTTGGCTTGCTGGATCAGGAGGATTTCACGAAGCTAAAGAACGCGGGCTTATCGATGATACATAACAACCTTGAAACCTCTCCGGCATATTTCCCGGAGGTGTGTACCAGTCACACACAGGAACAGAAGAAGGCGGCAATACGCGCTGCAAAGGCTGCGGGACTCATGGTGTGCAGTGGCAGTCTGTTCGGCATGGGCGAGACACTTGAGGACAGGGTGGCACTTGCATTTGAACTCAGAGAGCTTGGCGTGGATTCGGTTCCGATGAACCTCCTCAATCCGAGGGAGGGAACGCCGTTCTATGACAAGACACCTCTCACTGAGGAGGAGTACGTCAGAACGATAGCGGTATACAGATTTGTCATGCCAAAAGTCATGATAAGGCTTGCGGCCGGAAGAGGAAGATATGAGGACAACGGCGAGGCTGCACTTGCAGCCGGGGCAAATGCGGTCATAAGCGGTGACTTCCTGACCACCGATGGCACATCATTTGACCTTGACTTTGACATGATAAGAAGAAACGGATTTGTCACGGACAGAAAACATTCATAGACATTAGTGGGTGCTCCGTGCGCAAGGCAATTGGATGAGAAGGATTAACTGCACGCAAATAAGAGAATATAACAGGCAGAATAAGTTTTAGAAGGAGAATTATATGAAGATTTATGACAGGATCATGGGACTTGGAACAAAGATGACAGACATGGATGCATCCACATATCAGGGCGCATTCATAGGCAAGATATCCTACACAGTAGACAGAGAGAAGGCAGAGGCTGCCGATAGCATCACATATGAGTATGGTGATGTTAAGGAGAACGCATTCATGTACATACTCTCTATCCTTGGAAAGGTAGAGGGAGAAGAGACTCCTGTTGAGAAGATGACCATCACACTCGTAAAGGCATCAGACAAGGAGAAGGAGATCAAGAGAGTGGAGAAGACGGATTATGAGGACGAGAAGCCATTCCACACATTTACAAAGGAAGAGGTTTATGCATTCAGCAAGGAGACAGGAGACGAGAATAAGATCCACCTCACAGACCATCCTGTAGTTCAGGGAATGTTGCTCCTCCGCACAGCAGCATGTGCACACGAGGACCTGAAGAGACTTGACGTTAAGTTTGTAGAGCCTTCATACGCAGAGGAAGAGCTCATGTGGGGCAGCAATGGCAGAGAGCTTGTGCTTTATGCAGATGGCTATGTAAAGGCTTCATTCAAGGTTGTGAAATAGTTTCCGCTAACAGACGATCATTATGATAGATACAAAATAGGCGTCATACCTGATCAGGTATGATGCCTATTTTGTTGTTTGAATTAAGACTAGTTTATTCTTATGAAATCGGATCTTACATATCCGGTGTATTTCTTTGAGCCCTTGGTGTAAGTGATCTTATACCACGCATTCTTGCCGGAATATTTGCAGCCGCTGATCTTGACCTTTGATCCTCTGGCAAGTTCCCGGATGATACGTTTGTTGGTTCCTGCCCCTGCCCTGAGACGGACCTGGCTGTCAATGACTGTTCCGCTCAATGAGCTGGCTTTTGCGGGAGCTTTTGAAATGTCGCCATATACTATCGAACCATTGACATTCTTATATGCAAGAATCCTGTAGCCGAAGCCGCTCTTCAAAGCAGGAAGTATACAACTGGTTGTTTTGTAAGAGAATATTTTCTTTACTCTTGTGTATTTGTTATGGGCAATATCATATTTGTATATGATGTAGCCGGATACATTTGAAAGCTTCTGCCAGTGCAGACAGCGATACGAACCGAGAGGAGTATACTTAAATGAAGATGTAAAGGTTCGTGGCTTTGTACATTTGCTGAACTCCAGGCGGTTGCTGTACATGATCACACCGTTGTATTCATAATACGCCCTCACGCCGAATTTGTATGTTGTGGCGGGAGAAAGTCCGGTAAAGTTATAACTTCTGGATTCGTCGCCTATGCATCTTGCAATTCTGTCATATTTACCAGTGGACGTGTTGTATTTGTACACGAAATAGCCTGTGACTCCGGAAATCTTGCTCCAGCGGACATTAATGGAACTGGAAGTCCTGTCTGCTATTGCGGCCTGGGTAGGCATGTCCGGGGCGGTATCGAAGATTGGAGGTTCAGGATCTGTCGATGCAGTTACAGCCTCTGCATAGGTGGCGGTGCAGCTATATTCTTGCGAGTAAGCTCCGAATACAGTGCCGGTATTTAATTTATGGTATCCGCGCACCATGTAGGTATATTTTTTACCGCTGGTGAGACCGTTATCAGTGTAGGTCAGAGTGCCGGCCCCCTTTGTTGTTCCGATCGACACATATTTTCCTTCGGCCTCATCGTAACGCACTATCTGATAACCATATACCTCAGGAACCTTATTCCAGGTGAGGGTTATGGATGAGCTGGTCGATGACTTAAATGTGAGTTCTGTAGGTGCTGCCGGTGTATTTACATATTTGAAATCAAGATCCGTCGGATAGCTTATTCCGGCGACGGTTCCGTTGTCATCGTACTGCCAATATGAATGAGTGGCGGTCAGCGTGTCTGAATCGTTGTACTGCGCATTCCATATTGGGTATTTGTTGTTTATACTGGTGATGTTCATGTCATCGGTTATAACACTTTTGCTCGCATACAGCATGCCCACGTAGCCACTTGCCTCCACTGTACTGCAAAAAGTGTTGATGACCGTGGTGGCAGCGCTTTTGGACAGGTGCGCATTGTAGAGCCTGCCGGTCAGTCCACCCTCCCATGCGTATTCGTAGTCCATGACGATGGGAAGTGTAAGGTTGTAAGAGGATACGATGTTCAAGGTGTATGCCGCCTCCTGCCTGGCCTCGGTGGCGTTTATGGCCTGAGAGTAGAAGTACGCTCCGACATCAATCCCTGCCGCAGTTGCATTCTTGACATTCTCAGCAAATTTGGAGTCGACGAAATATGCACCTGAACCATAGTACCTTCCTCCAGCCCTGATAAAGGCAAATGTAACGCCGCTAGATTTTACCTTGCTCCAGTTGATGGAACCGTTCCACTCCGATACGTCTATCCCCTTCATGACAGTGGAGTTCTTGAACTGGGATGCGTGTGTATATGTTGTCGATGAGAGCGTGGCAACACCATAAGGATTAGCGCTGTCTGACTGCTTTTGCAACTGCCTTATCGTCTCAGGATCGTTGCCGTAAAGACTATATATGTGGTCGATCTCGGCATCACTCAACTGAGTGTAGTCAAAGTTACCTTCATCCACAACCTCTTGGACCTCAGATCTGGTCGATGATGTTGAGATGGTGGAGGTGTCAGCCGCGTATACTGTGGCAGAGTGGAAGATATTATCTGCCGCAGTCAGTATAAATATTCCAAGGGAAATAATAAAAAGTTGTTTAGATAATCGTTTTATTCTCATGTAAGCCTCCTAATACAAATATTACAATTATATTACAAAAAGATTATTAAAATATTATTAATAAAAGACCTGCGTGAGAAAAATATTGAGAAAAATATAAAAAAATAGGGGAAAGCAGGAGATACAAAGTATGTATGCTTTTCCCTATTTTAATTGTATAAGTATAAGAATTACTTGACACGTATGAGATCAGATCTTATATAGCCGGTATATTTTCTGGAGCCTCTGGTGTATGTGACCTTATACCAGATATATCTTCCAGACTTTGCATAGCCGGAGATCTTGACTTTTGAACCCCTTGCAAGCGTTCTGACTACTCTGCTGTTTGTTCCGGCTTTTGCACGGAGGTTTACGCTGCTGTCAGTGATCGTTCCGGTAAGAGATGTATTCTTGATCGGTGCTTTTGAAAGTGCACCGTAGTATATCTTGCCGTTGTACTTCATGTAAGCGAGAACACGGTAACCGTAGCCTCTTCTGAGGTTAGGAACAAAACAGAAATTTGTCTTGTTGGATGTTATCTTCTTAACTCTTGTGTATTTGTTTGCCTTCTGATCATACTTGTATACGATGTAGCCGTCAGCGTATGACAGCTTTGACCACTGGAGGAATCTCTGCGATCCAAGTGGTGTGTATTTGAAGGATGATGTAAAGGTTGCCGGGAGAGTGCAGGAGCTGAAATCCTTGCGGTCACTGAAGCCTGTGAATCCATTCCGCTCTGTGTATGCTCTCACTCCAAATTTGTATTCTGTTCCGGCTTTAAGTCCTGTAAATGTATATGTTCTGTTGCTGCTTCCGCTGATACGTGCCACCTGCTCAAATGACTTGCTGGACGTATTATATTTGTATACCGTGTAGCCTGTGGCATCAGATATCTGTGTCCATCTTATGGTCACGGAATTGGCTGTCCTTGATGCGGTTGCAATCTGGGAAGGAACAGCAGGTCCGGTAAATCCGCTCGCTGCGCTGGCTGTCTCTGTGTAGTGGTATGTTCCATTTTTCTTGTAATATGCACATACCGTGTAGCTGTACTCAGTTGAATGAGGAAGTCCCTTGTGTGTGTATGTGTCAGTAGACTTGGAAGAGATCTTTGCAAGCCTTGTCCAAGTAGCATTGGATGGCTCCCATACATATACGATGTATCCGTCAACATTTTCCTGCTTATTCCACTTTAGTGTAAGTGAGCTTGTGTAGGCTGAAGTGATCTTGAGCCCTGTAACCTCGCCTGGGTCGGTGGTTATGGTCTTGGCATCTGACAGAACGTGCCAGATGGTGTTGGTATCAGTTGTTGTGTATGCGCGTACCTTGTAGTTATATTTTGTGCCAGGATTGAGCTGGCTGTCGGTAACCTCGCAGTCGTCAGGAGAATTGGTCGTGGCAATCGTCTCGTAGCTGCCTGATGAACCGTTGCTTCTGTATACTCTGTATCCTGTTGCTGCAGGGATAGGTGACCATGAAAGTTTTACAGATGTAGGCGCTGTAACTGTAGCCGCAAAGTTCTCTATGGTATCAGCTATTGTAATACCGGTACACTCTGCTGAGTAGGTTCCGTAGATGGCTCCTGAGCTCAATTTGTAATATCCGCGTACCTTGTATGTATACTTTTTACCGTCCTGAAGATTCTTATCTGTAAATGTAGTCGTTCCGGCACCCTTGGCAGTTCCCACGGAGACGTATTTATCTTCGGAGCTGTCGTAACGCACGATCTGGTAAGCATAGACCTCAGGGATCTTCGTCCATGTCAGTGTGATAGTGGAGTCTGTGCACGCTGACTGTGTCAGAGATGAAGGCGCGGCAGGAGATTTGACATATCTGAAATTCATATCAGTTGCATTGCTGATTCCTGACACCTTGCCGACGTCGCTGTACTGCCAGTATGAATGTTTCACTGTGAGAGTGTCCGTGTCGTTGTACTGGGCATTCCATATAGGATATGACTGTGCGATCGAAGATGCGTTCATGTCGTCTGTGATGACAGTCTTGCTGGCGTAGATCATGCCTACGTAGCCCTTTGATTCAACTGCCGCACAGAATGCTTTTATGACATTTGTAGCTGCGCTCTTGGAAAGGTGGGCGTTGTACAGACGACCGCTCAGACCTCCATCTTCCCATGCGTATTCATAATCCATGACAACGGGATAAGTTATGTTGTAGCCTGAGATCAGGTCGGTAGTGTATTTGGCTTCTGTCTTGGCCTCCGATGTGCTGATGGCCTGTGAGTAGAAGTACACACCCACGTCAACACCTGCATTCAGTGCATTTTTGATATTATCCTTGTATGTAGAATCGATGAAATATTTTCCTGAACCGTAGTAGCGTCCGCCCACACGTATGAATGCGTAGGATATTCCTGCGGCTTTAACCTTTTTCCAGTTGATGCTGTCGCCGTTCCACTCGGATACGTCTATGCCCTTGATGACTTTGTAGCCATCGAACATGGAAGAGTGGGTATATCCGGCACTCAGCGTAGCTATATCGCCGGTGGCGTTGTAATCGGATTGACGCTGGAGCTGTTTGATGGTTTCGGGATCATTATTATACAACTCGTATATGTGATCGATCTCTGTACCGTCCAGCTCTGTGTAGTGGAAGTTTCCATCGTCCACCACCTGCTGTACATCCTCCCTCGTCGATGTAACGCTTATGTCGGACATGTCTGCGGCATAGGCTGTTTCGGGCACGTTGCCGGCAAATGCGAATACACTTATACCCAGAGCAGCGCCCAGAATTATCCTGGTAAATTTTCTGATAATCATGAATTCCTCCCGTTTTGTAAAAAGTTTTTAGCACAGTTTACATAATATAATGTACGCTATGAAAAGTCAATAAAACTACGCCGATTTGTTACGAATATATTACAAAATGCTTATTAAAATCCAGCTAAAACATAAAGCCTGAATGAAAAACAAGAAAAAAGTCGGTAAAGGTTGATGTTTTTCATATTAAATACATAAAGTCTATGTTATAATTAGCAGGCATATGAAATTTGGAGGACAATAACTGTTGGATGATAAAAAAAGAGTTGGATTTTTAGGCGCGCTGAAGAACATGTTCGTAGGTGTCGCAAAACCGGAAGCTTATTACAGAAATGGACGATTTGGACGGATGTCATCGGCGATGCTGATAACATTTATCATGAGCACACTGACTTATCTGGTGATATTCTTTATTCCATATAACCAGTTGTTTGGCGGCGGAAGGTTTGCGGACAGGATAGACCGGAATATGGAGGATTTTTCACTGACCGGAGATGGTTTTTACTACGATGGGACATTCGATTGGTCGGATGATGAGAACATGTCCTACATAAAGATCGACACATCGAAGACGAAAGTGGATGAAGCTGTTGCAAGAGACCTTGCTGCAGACGGCGGGTATCGTACCGTATTCATCATATCAGCGGATGAGATACTCACATATAACTCAGGAAGAACACAGATCATAAGATGTAAGGATATATATGAATCCCTGAATGAGACATATGGATTCAAGGCTGTTACAAAGCAGGATGTGATCGATCTCATAAATAAGCTCGACACACCAGTGCTTGTGCTTGCATGGGTATTTCAGATAATTGTTGGATTTGTGCTCACGTTGTTCTGGTCACTGCTCATAACGGTAGCGGGACTGATAGCGGCATCCATGAAGAAGATAGAGGTATCATTTGGCACTATTTACAAATCTGCCATATATATAAGGTTATTATGGTATTTCCTCATGATGGTCATTGCAACATACATATGGCCGGCGAAGAGAACGATGGGGATGCTGGCGCTTTTCATATCTGTGATATACATATTTGCCGCTGTATCGCAGTATCATAAGAATACCCCGGATGACGATCCACAGGAAGGTCCGGCACAGGTAGAACAGAATGATCTGGCGCAGGAATTTGCCCAGTATGAGCAAAGGTAAATAATTATAGAACACATTCAAATACAATATATAAAACAGTAGGAGGAGTATTCATATGAATTTGAGAAAGACAAAGATAATTTGTACATTGGGACCGGCGACGGACGATGATGAGGTGCTCAGAAAGCTCATGATCGAGGGTATGGATGTTGCCAGATTCAATTTTTCTCATGGTGATCATGCCCAGCACAGGAAGAACAAGGACAGAGTGGAGAAGCTTCGTGAGGAGCTTGGACTTCCGGTTGCAACACTGCTTGATACTAAGGGCCCGGAGATAAGGGTTGGGGACTTCAAGGAGGGCAAGGTTGAACTCGTAGAAGGACAGACATTTACACTGACGACAGAGGATGTGGTGGGCGACCAGGCAAAGGTATCCATTACATACAAGAATCTTGTGAACGATGTCAAGCCGGGAGATACCATACTCATCGATGACGGCCTTATAAATATGAAGATAGAGAAGGTTACTGATAAAGATATCGTGTGCCGCGTGGAGAATGGCGGACCTGTATCAAACCACAAGGGTGTAAATGTTCCAAGAGTTAACCTCACCATGCCATACATAAGCGATGTAGACAGGGCGGATATAATCTTTGGTATTGAGAATGATTTCGATTTCATCGCTGCATCATTTGTAAGAACAGCCGACGATATACTTGAGATTAGGAAGATCCTTGACGAGTATGAGTGTGACAATATCAATATCATCGCCAAGATTGAGAATATGCAGGGCGTTGACAATATAGACGACATAATCAGAGTGTCCGATGGAATCATGGTCGCAAGAGGAGATATGGGTGTTGAGATACCTCTTGAGGATGTGCCTATCATCCAGAAGATGATCATCAAGAAGGTATACAATGCGGACAAGCAGGTCATAACAGCTACACAGATGCTTGACTCTATGATGATACATCCAAGACCTACCAGAGCAGAGGCGACAGATGTTGCAAATGCCATATATGACGGAACAAGTGCAATCATGCTCTCAGGAGAGACCGCAGCGGGCAAGTATCCGGTTGAGGCTCTTCACACCATGAAGACCATCGCAGAGAGAGCAGAGCGAGACATAGATTACAACAAGAGATTCTTCAACAGGGATGCGGTGCAGAATCCTGATATAACGAGTGCTATATCACATGCGACATGTACAACGGCCATAGACCTTGCAGCGGCAGCCATCATCACTGTTACCAAGTCAGGAAAGACAGCGAGAATGCTCTCAAAGTACAGACCAAAATGTCCGATCATCGGATGTACCCCTGTTAAGAAGGTTGCCAGACAGATCAATCTTTCATGGGGAGTTCAGCCTCTTCTTATAGGTGAGGAGAACAACACTGACGATCTCTTCGAGCATGCTGTTGATGCGGCAAAGAAGCACGGCTATGTTAAGGACGGTGAGGTGACTGTAATCACCGCCGGAGTCCCACTTGGCGTGACCGGCACGACAAACCTGATAAAGGTACACGTTGTAGGACATATCCTTGTAAAGGGCTTCTCTATAAATGAGAGATCTGCAACCGCACCGCTCTGTGTATGCGAGTCAGAGGATGAGCTCATCAAGAACTATAAGGATGGAGACATAATCGTCATAAATGAGACCAGCAACAGGATCATGGATCAGCTCAAGACTGCATCTGCGATCGTGTGTGAGAAGAACGGGGGCAATTCACATGCTGCCATAGTCGGACTCAGCCGTGACATACCTGTTATCCTGGGCGCACAGAACGCAACTAAGATCCTTAAGTCGGGCTCTATAGTTACTGTAAATGGCGAGGATGGAGTTGTAATTTCAAACTAGTACATGTAACAAATATGTAACAAAAAATAAATACAAACGTATAAAACAACGCCTCCTGTGTTGACAAATGTAATCATTATTGCTATACTACAATAGATTTGTAACAAAGATGTAATAATTGTTGCGTTAAGATCAGCACAGGAGGTTTTTTATAATGTCTAAAGCAAAGTCATTTAAGAAGACTATAGTTGTTGCTGCAGCGGCAGGAATGATGATCACCACTTCCATAGGAACGGTGAGCGCGGGACAGATATACAGCGATTCAACTGTAGGTATTTCATCTGCATTTGACAGATATGCTAACACCCTTGCGGGCAATGATAAAAACGCAGGCGATGCTGCAAAGGCGGCAACGTCCACAGATGCACAGAAGACTACAGCATCCGCAGGAAAGAATGCTGCGGAGACCAAGAAGGACAAGACAAGCGAAGAGAACAAGGTGAAATATCCTGATTTCAAGGATAAGTGTCTTGTTGCCACCGAGGATTATGTGAATATAAGATCGGGAGCCGGAACTGATTCAGATGTAGTTGGTATCATAGGGAACAATGGAATAGTAACCATAGAGAAGAAGGGCAAGGAGTGGACCAAGGTCACATCAGGTGACTGTACAGGATACATAAGGAATGACCTGCTTCTTTTTGGAGATGATGCGGGAGCCTATGCCGAGGCGAACTGTCCGAAGCAGGTAACTGTCAATACAGAGACACTCAACGTAAGAACGGAGGCTGATGTGAACTCCGACTGTATAACACAGGTTGGATCAGGCCAGAGCTTTGATGTCATATCAC
The DNA here is from genome assembly GCF_003434675.1 of Coprococcus sp. AM14-16. Lineage (NCBI taxonomy): Bacteria > Bacillati > Bacillota > Clostridia > Lachnospirales > Lachnospiraceae > Coprococcus > Coprococcus sp. AM14-16. The sequence goes on along the minus strand of NZ_QTLL01000003.1, from coordinate 13,963 downwards.
AGGATGACAAATGGGTGCAGATAGCACTTGACGACGAGACGAATGGTTATGTCAGCACTGAATTTGTAGATGATACATATGCATTTGCAACTGCCAAGTCCATGGAACAGATCCAGGCAGAGCTTGATGCGAAGGCTGCGGAAGAAAAGGCGGCAGAGGAGCAGGCAAGACAGGAACAGGAGAGCGCAGACGAGGCAGAAGCTGAGGACGCATCAGATGACAGCCAGAGCACAGAGGATGATTCCTACACGCCAGATCAGCCGGATACAGATTCTGCAGATCAGTCATCGGATACATCAGACGACACATCATCTGACAGCAGCGATTCAGACGATTCACAGAACAATGTAGTGGCACCGAGCGGCCAGACAGGAATAGACCTTGCGAACTTTGCAACACAGTTTGTGGGTAATCCATATGTATATGGCGGATCGAGTCTTACGGATGGAGCTGACTGCTCAGGCTTTGTCATGGCTGTATACGCTCAGTTTGGATATTCACTTCCACACTCAGCGGGAGCACAGTCACAGTATGGAACAAGAGTAGACACTTCAAGTCTTGAGCCTGGAGACATACTTTTCTATGGAGACAGCTCTATAGAGCACTGCGCTATATATATCGGAGACGGAATGATAGTACATGCCAGCACAGAGGAGACCGGTATCAAGATATCCTCTGCATTCTACAGAGATCCGCTCTGTGCAGTCAGAATCATAGGACAGTAGACAAGCTGTATATAATAGGGTATAATGAATACATTGAAGTGCACATGGTATACATGTGCGCTTTTTGTGTAAAATGGCGAAAACATGACAGCGAAAATAAATAAAGTTGTCAATATGCACATAAAAATACGTCAAATATATTGAAAAAAAGACTCGTTGTGGTATAATGGTCATATCAATTTGGATCATATCCAAAAAAGAAGGAGTTGGGCATCATGAATTACATAATCAGCGGTAAGAACATTGAAGTTACAGAAGGACTTAGAAATGCAGTACAGGACAAGCTCTCAAAGCTTGAGAAGTACTTTGCGGCTGATACTGGCGCACAGGTCACATTCAGCGTTGAGAAAGATAGACAGAAGATAGAGGTAACGATTCCTATGAAGGGACATATCATCAGAGCCGAGCAGGTTAGTGATGACATGTATGTTTCGATCGATCTCGTTGTAGAGGTTATTGAGAGACAGGTTACCAAGCATCGTAAGAAGCTCATTGACAAGGAGCAGAATGTAGCATACCTGAACGATGCATTTGTCGACGAGGACGTTGAGGATGATGACGATATCAAGATCGTGAGAACTAAGAAGTTCGAAGTAAAACCTATGTATCCAGAGGATGCATGTATCCAGATGGATCTGCTTGGACATAATTTCTATGTATTCAGGAATGCAGAGTCAGATGAGGTCAATGTCGTATACAAGAGAAAGGGCGGCACATACGGAATCATCGAGCCTGAATATTAAGATCAGATATTGGCAAAAGCACGGTTAATATAAGTGCCGATGATAATTGAATATAGTATTTTAAAGGAGACTTTCGGTTATAGAAGGTCTCCTTTTTGCTTGATATAAATGTCATATGATGTTAGAATGTACCCTGAATAACGATAGCTAGGAGGTCAAAAACAACATGGGTTTGTTTGAGAAAATATTTGGAACGCACAGCGAGAAGGAATTGAAAAAGATCAATCCTATAGTTGATGCGATAGAGGCACTCGACGAGAAGATGCAGGCACTTTCAGATGAAGAGCTGAGGGGCAAGACACAAGAGTTTAAGGACAGACTTGCTGCCGGCGAGACGTTAGACGATATATTGGTAGAAGCATTTGCGGTTGTGAGAGAGGCTGCATACCGTGTACTTGGAATGAAGCATTACAGGGTACAGCTCATAGGAGGAATAGTTCTCCATCAGGGAAGAATCGCAGAGATGAGAACGGGAGAAGGAAAGACACTTGTATCAACACTTCCTGCTTATCTGAATGCCCTTGAAGGAAAGGGTGTCCATGTTGTAACTGTCAACGACTACCTGGCAAAGCGAGATGCTGAATGGATGGGGCAGGTGCATGAATTCCTCGGACTTAAGGTCGGAATCATACTCAACAGTTCCACAACAGACGAGAGACGTGAGGCGTATAACTGCGATATTACATATGTTACCAACAACGAGCTCGGTTTCGATTACCTGAGAGATAACATGGTAATCTACAAGGAGAAGCTTGTTCTGAGAGATCTTCACTACTGTGTAATCGATGAGGTGGATTCAGTCCTTATCGATGAGGCACGTACTCCTCTTATCATATCCGGTCAGAGCGGCAAGTCCACAGAGCTCTACAAGATGTGTGATTACCTTGCGAGACAGATGAAGCGAGGTGAGGGTGATGGAGAGATATCCAAGATGGATATGCTCATGAAGACAGAGATAGAGGAGGATGGAGATTTCCTTGTAAATGAGAAGGACAAGTACGTCATGCTCACTGCAAATGGTGTGAAGATGGTAGAGCAGTTCTTCCATATTGACAACCTCTCAGACCCTGAGAACATGGAGATCCAGCACAATATCATCTTGGCACTCCGTGCACATAACCTCATGTTCAGAGACAGAGATTATGTGGTGAAGGATGATGAGGTACTCATCGTTGATGAGTTTACCGGACGTATCATGCCAGGACGTAGATTCTCAGATGGTCTGCATCAGGCTATAGAGGCAAAGGAGAATGTAAAGGTCAAGAGAGAGAGCAAGACTCTTGCAACGATCACATTCCAGAACTTCTTCAACATGTTTGACAAGAAGGCAGGTATGACAGGTACAGCCCAGACAGAGGAAGAGGAGTTCAGAGAGATCTATGGAATGGACGTTGTTGTCATTCCTACGAACAGACCTATACAGAGAATAGATCAGCCGGATTCTATATTTAAGACTAAGAAAGAAAAGCTCAATGCGATCGTTGAGCAGATTAATATAAGTTACAGAAAGGGACAGCCGGTGCTTGTCGGTACGATCAATATCGACGCATCAGAGGAACTCAGTCATATGCTGTCCAAGAGAAAGATACCTCACAAGGTGCTCAATGCCAAGTTCCACGAGCTTGAGGCTGAGATAGTTGCAGATGCTGGACAGAAGAATGCGGTAACCATCGCGACTAACATGGCAGGACGTGGTACTGATATCAAGCTCGGCGAGGGTGTTGCAGAGCTCGGAGGACTCAGGATCATCGGTACAGAGAGGCACGAGAGCAGACGTATCGATAATCAGCTCCGTGGACGTTCAGGACGACAGGGAGATCCGGGAGAGTCAAAGTTCTATCTGTCACTGGAAGATGATCTGATGAGACTTTTCGGATCAGAGAGAGTTATGTCAGTGTACGATACCCTTAAGATACCTGAGGGCGAGGAGATAGAGCATAAGACTATTTCCAACTTCGTAGAGAAGGCACAGAAGAAGATCGAGGGTAACAACTTTGCCATAAGAAAGAATCTTCTTGAGTATGACCGTGTTAACAACGAGCAGAGAGAGATCATTTACAAGGAGCGTAGACGAGTTCTTGACGGCGAGAACATGCACGAGGTTATCCTCAAGATGATAAAGGATGATATAAATGCAGCAGTAGATCAGGTATGCTCATCAGAGACAGCACCTGAGGATTGGAATCAGGTAGAGCTGGATGACATGATAAGGGGCATAGTTCCATTTGCTGAGCCGGTTACACTTACCGAAGAGGAGATCAAAAAGGCAGATATCAGCGAGCTGAAGGATAGACTGTACAATGAAGCTCTTGAGCTCTATGCTGCCAAGGAGGAAGAGATTGGTGATCCTGATCAGATGAGAGAGATCGAGCGAGTTATACTCCTCAAGACTATAGATAGAAAGTGGACAGATCATATCGACGACATGGATAATCTGAGACAGGGAATCGGACTTAGATCACTTGGCCAGAGAGATCCTGTTGTAGAATACAAATTCGCAGGATATGACATGTTCAATGACATGACAGCAGCGATCCGTGAGGATACCGTAAAGCTTCTTCTCAGAATAAAGGTTGAGCAGAAGATTGAGCGTGAAGAGGTGAATAAGGTTACAGGAACCAATAAGGATGACACAGCGTCAAGGGGACCTGTAAAGAAAGCCAAGAAGATAGGCAGAAATGATCTCTGTCCATGCGGAAGCGGTCTGAAGTATAAGAATTGCTGCGGTAAGAACGCATAAATACGTGATACAGGAGAAACCAAGTGATAGAATTGGATGAGTTCAGGGCGACGATGGCCTCCTATAGGGATCCCTTGGGGGAGGTCAAGTCATCCCTTGACATTGAAAACAAGACAGACAGAATAGCAAAGCTTAATTATGAGATGGAACAGCCGGATTTCTGGGATGATATCGACAGATCCCGTGAGGTATCGAAGGAACTGAAGGGACTTCAGGATCTGGTTGACAACTATAAGAAGCTTGAGAATGACTATGTGGATATAGATACACTGATCCTGATGGCGGAGGAGGAGAATGATCCGAGTCTTGTGCCTGAGATAGGGGAGCAGATAGATATATTTACGAAGGAATTTGAGGAGTATAGGATAAATCTTCTCTTCACTGACGAGTTTGATGACTGTAATGCGGTACTCACACTCCATTCAGGAGAGGGCGGAACGGAGTCCTGCGACTGGGCGAGTATGTTGTACAGAATGTATACCAGATGGGCAGAAAAGCACGGCATGAGTGTTGAGGTGCTCGATTTCCTTGAGGGCGATGAGGCTGGTATAAAGTCTGTGACCATTCAGATAAATGGGCAGCATGCGTACGGATATCTCAAGTCAGAGAAGGGAGTGCACAGACTGGTAAGAATATCACCATTCAATTCGGCCGGCAAGAGAATGACTTCGTTTGCATCCTGTGATGTCATACCGGATATAGAGCAGGATTTGGAGATAGAGATCAGGGATGAAGATATAAGGGTAGATACCTACAGATCGAGCGGTGCAGGTGGCCAGCATATCAATAAGACATCATCGGCCATCAGAATCACACATTATCCTACCGGTATAGTTGTTCAGTGCCAGAATGAGAGATCACAGCTCATGAACAAGAATAAGGCTATGCAGATGCTGAAGTCCAAGCTGTATCTTTTGAAGAAGCAGGAGAATCTGGAGAAGATTTCGGACATCCGCGGAGAGGTAACTGACAATGGTTTTGGAAGTCAGATAAGATCGTATGTGCTCCAACCATATACCATGGTCAAGGATAAACGTACAGCCTATGAGAATTCAAATGTATCGGCGGTTCTCGATGGAGATCTTGATGGATTTATGACAGCCTATCTCAAATGGGTGAATAAGGTTGAGGTGTAGCAGCACATGAGAGTCATTTGATGATAAGAAATTAGTCTTTGACAATGACGCTTTATACTGATAAAGTAATGACGTACTAAACTTGCATTATTATGCAGAAAAAGGAGATAAGAAGGAGATAAAAACATGGTGAATATAGCAGTATTAGGTTATGGTACAGTGGGTTCAGGAGTTGTGGAAGTGATTAACACCAACCATGATATTGTTAACAAGAGAGCTGGACAGGAGATAAACGTTAAGAGAGTGCTTGATCTCAGGGAGTTTCCTGGGGATCCTGTCGAGAACATTCTCACCCATGATTTTGAAGATATACTTAACGACGATGATATAAGCGTCGTTGTGGAGGTTATGGGAGGTGTTGAGCCTGCATATACATTTGTCAAGAAGTGTCTGCTTGCCGGCAAGAGTGTGGCAACCTCCAACAAGGAGCTTGTGGCCGTTCATGGACCTGAGCTTATAAAGATTGCCAGAGAGGGCGATATCAATTTCTTCTTTGAAGCATCAGCAGGCGGTGGAATTCCTGTTATAAGACCACTTAACACATCCATAACTGCGGATGATGTTACGGAGATCACAGGAATACTCAATGGTACAACGAATTACATCCTAACCAAGATGGATAAAGAGGGGGCTGACTATGCGACAGTGCTGAAGCAGGCACAGGAGCTCGGATATGCGGAGCGCAATCCTGAGGCTGATGTAGAGGGTGGCGATGCGTGTAGAAAGATAGCTATACTTACATCTCTCGTATATGGCAAGAACCTGGATTACAACAGGATACATATGGAGGGAATAACCAGGATAACAACAGATGATTTCAAGTATGCGGATAAGATGGGCTATTCTGTAAAACTTGTCGGAACAACCAGAAAAACAGACGGCAAGCTATATTCATATGTTGCCCCGGTTATGCTTCCACATGACAATCCGCTGGCAAAGATAGATGATGTATACAATGGCATACTTGTACATGGTAATGCACTTGACGACGTAATGTTCTACGGCAAGGGCGCCGGAAAGCTTCCAACAGCGTCTGCGGTTGTATCAGACGTTATTGATGCAGTGAAGAATGCGGGAAGACATGTTCCTATCATATGGGAGGACGAAGAACTTGAGATGGGTACATTTGCGGACTCAGAGAGCAGATTCTTTGTCAGAACAGATGAGAAGGATGAGGCTGCCATCAAGGCGGTATTTGGTGATGTTGAGTATGTCGATTCTGATCTCGATGAAAAGGCATTTGTTACAGCAGTGATCACAGAGGGTGAATTTGAGGCACGTTGCAATAAGATTGGTGTCAAGAGTGCTCTTAGAGTGCTGGATTAGTACAATATTATTCAATGACCTTGCAATCCTAGTCGAATTGCGGTATTTTACAAAAGGCTTATTTCTTTTTACCGGACCGCTCCGGTGAAGAGTTAAATATACAAATTTTCAAATGAGCGATCAGGAGGACAATATGTTAATAGTAAAGAAGTTTGGTGGTACTTCTGTTGGAAATACCGAAAGAATCTTTAACGTGGCCAAAAGATGTATTGAGGACTGGCAGAGGGGGAACGACGTAGTCGTAGTTCTGTCTGCGATGGGTAAATACACAGATGAACTGATAGATATGGCTAAGCAGGTAAATGAGAATCCACCTAAGAGAGAGATGGATATGCTTTTTACAATAGGTGAACAGATGTCCGTATCGCTTATGGCTATGGCTATGAATTCTCTTAAAGTTCCTGCAATCTCTCTGAACGCATTCCAGGTGGCAATGCATACAACTTCAGTGTATGGCAATGCGCGTCTGAAGAGAATCGATGTTGAGAGAATAAGACATGAGCTGGAGCAGAGAAAGATAGTTATTGTCACAGGATTCCAGGGAATTAACAAGTATGACGATTACACAACTCTTGGTCGTGGTGGTTCAGATACAACAGCTGTTGCACTTGCAGCGGCACTTAACGCTGATGCGTGTGAGATATACACAGATGTGGATGGAGTATATACAGCAGATCCACGTAAGGTAAAGACCGCACGTAAGCTGGATACGATAACATACGATGAGATGCTTGAGCTTGCTACACTTGGAGCAGGCGTTCTGCACAACCGTTCAGTTGAGCTTGCAAAGAAGTTCGGCGTTCAGCTGGTTGTTCGTTCAAGTCTCAATTTTTCAGAGGGTACAATAGTTAAGGAGGATACTGGAATGGAGAAGATGTTAGTTAGTGGAGTTGCAGCGGATGCAGATTCAGCGAGAGTGGCAGTTGTAGGATTAGAGGACACACCAGGTGTTGCATTCAAGCTTTTCAACCTGCTTGCAAAGAATGACATCAATATAGATATGATACTGCAGTCAGTAGGAAGACATGGAACAAAGGATATTACATTCACATGTAGTGATGAGAATGCAGACAAAGCAGAGGAGATCATCAAGAACAACATAGGCAAGTTTGAGAGCATAGATGTCAACAAGAATGTTGCAAAGGTTTCTATCGTTGGTGCAGGAATGCAGACAAATGCAGGTGTTGCGGCCAAGATGTTCGAGGCTCTCTATGATGAGAATATCAACATCAGAATGATCTCAACATCAGAGATCAGAGTTACAGTTCTCATCGACGAGCAGTATACAGAGCGTGCAATGAACGCGATCCATGACAAGTTCGCACTCGGCGATCGTTAATTCTAACAGAATCATATGAAGTTCTGTTCTGCAGGACCTTACAATATACGCCGGGGGAAACTCCGGCTTATATTATCATAAGGGGGAACCGCCGTTAAGGCGGGGGATTCCTTATGATGAAGCAGACGCCGCGCGGAGCGCCTTTCATGCGTCTGCACCCGTAGATAAGGGGAACATAAAAGAAATTGAAAGGAGTCAGGGTATGAAGAGAACAGATTACATATCGTGGGATCAGTATTTTATGGGCATTGCGATGATGTCGGCAGAGAGAAGCAAAGACCCGTCAACGCAGGTTGGCGCGTGTATAGTGGACAAGAACAACAGAATTCTGTCCATGGGATATAATGGTATGCCGGCAGGATGCGACGATGACACAATGCCGTGGGGAAAGTCTGGAGCCCCGCTTGACAACAAATATTTCTATGTATGCCACGCGGAGCTGAACTCTATTCTTAATTACAGAGGCGGCAATCTCAAGGATGCGATCATATATTCTACTCTGTTCCCGTGCAATGAATGTGCCAAAGCTATTATTCAGTGCGGTATAAAGGAAGTAGTGTATATGTCAGACAAGTATGCGATGACAGAGAGCACCATAGCCTCCAAGAAAATGTTTGACATGGCTGGTGTTGCATACAGACCATTTGAAGCAAAAGGCAGGAAGATCACGCTCAATCTTTAGAGTTAACAGAATAGTTCCGGAATACCGGAGAGAACACATATGTATGACAGACAGGAGAGAATATGGTCATAGAGAGTAATAGCAAGGAAGAAACCTACAATGCAGGAGTGCAGCTTGGACAGAATGCAGCTCCTGGCCAGGTGTACTGTATATATGGAGATCTGGGAGTTGGCAAGACGATAATATCCCAGGGGGTGGCAGCTGGACTTGGAATCACTGAAGTGGTGAACAGCCCTACTTTCACTATTGTGAAGGAGTATGACGAGGGCAGATTGCCTCTGTATCATTTTGACGTGTACAGGATCGGCGATGTGGACGAGATGGATGAGATAGGCTACAATGAGATGGTGTATGGAGATGGAGTATGTCTTATAGAGTGGGCTAACCTCATTGAGGAGATATTACCTGGCACATACACCAGAATCGATATAGAGAAGGACCTTTCAAAGGGCCTTGATTACAGGCGTATTACGATAGAAGAGAGGCATGATCAGATATGAAGATCTTAGCATTTGACAGCTCAGGACTTGTGGCGAGCGTTGCCATAGTCGAGAACAATAATTTGATAGCTGAATATACAACCAACTACAAGAAGACACATTCCCAGACACTGCTTCCTATGCTGGAAGAGATCGTGAAGATGACAGAGACGGACAAAGAGAGCTTTGATGCGTTGGCTGTTGCTGCAGGACCGGGATCATTTACAGGACTCAGGATAGGCTCAGCGACGGTCAAGGGACTTGCACTTGCATGGAATATACCGGTTATTGCGGTGCCGACACTTGAGGGGCTTGCATACAATGTGTGGGGAACTGACAGACTTATCTGCCCTATCATGGACGCGAGAAGAAAACAGGTGTATACGGGACTTTACAGTTTTAACAGTGATGACAGGCTTGAGACGATAATGGATCAGACTCCTATGGATATTGCCGACCTTATAGACCAGCTCAATGAGAGAGGGGAAAAGGTTATATTTGTGGGAGATGGAATAGATGTGTATGCTGATGTTTTGAAAGAGAAGATGACGGCAGACTATGCGTTTGCTCCGGCACACATGAATAAGCAGAGAGCTGGCTCGGTGGCAGCCGCAGCCCAGGTGAGATATGCAGCCGGACAGTATGAGGAGGGGGATACATTTGCTCCTGAATATCTCAGACAGTCACAGGCAGAGCGGGAGAGAGCTGAAAAGGCAAAACTGGAGAATGATGGACATGAATAGTTGCTTTTTTCATGTACGCCCGAGACTGGCAGATATGAAAGACCTGGCCGGGATAGCTGCACTTGAGATGGCGGTGTTTTCGCATCCGTGGAATGAGGAGATGGTGTCCTCATCTATACAGGGGACATACGATCATGTCAAGATCCTTGAGACTTCTGAAGGAAAAATCGCCGGCTATATCATATATTCGGCGGTGTGTGACAGTGCAGATCTGCTCAGGGTAGCAGTGGATGCCGGATCAAGACGTCGTGGCATCGGCTGTAAGCTGATGGAAGCCATGATAGATGACTGCAAGGACAGGAATGTGCAGAGCATATTTCTGGAAGTCAGGGAATCCAACGCTGCTGCGATAGCTATGTATGAGCAGTTTGGATTTATAAAAATTTCTACAAGAAAAAAATACTACGACTCACCGGTGGAGGATGGTCTGGTTATGCAAAAACAGTTGTAGTAATAGATATATGCAGAATATACAGTGCGTGGAGACCACATTTGCACGGCTGGAAAACATTGTCGGTATATTCTGTGAAGGATCTGGCTTATAATCAGACTCATAACAGGGCTGCATGCAGTCGGACAGGAGATAAATATGAGTGAGATCAGATGTAATAGGTGTGGAAGGATAATTGTATTTGGAGATATGCATAACAAGGAGGATTACGTCCTTATTCAGAAGGAGTGGGGATATTTCTCGCGCAAGGATGGCAGAAAATACACACTCAGGATGTGTGAGGACTGTTACGACAGACTTGTAAATGAATGTGTCATACCTCCAAGGATAGATGATGTGACAGAGTATGCATAGAGTATGCATATAGACTCTGCCTTAGAAATGGAGATAGAAGATGATAGACGTATGTCTTTTGGGGACCGGAGGGATGATGCCGCTGCCATACAGGGCACTTACATCTCTCGTGGTCAGATATAACGGACACGAGATGCTGATAGACTGCGGAGAGGGAACCCAGACCTCAATGCGTCAGCAGGGCATGATAGGCTTTAAGCAGATAGATGTGATCTGCTTCACACATTTTCATGCAGATCATATAAGCGGATTGCCGGGGCTGCTGCTCACGATAGGCAATGCCGAGAGAACGGAGCCACTTCTTATGGTTGGCCCAAAGAGACTTGAGAAGGTAGTCAATTCCCTCAGGGTTATAGCGCCTGAGCTTCCGTTTGAGATCAGGTTCCAGGAGCTCTCGGAGGCTGAGGAGAGCTTTATGTGGGAGGATCTCAGGGTGGATGCATTCAGGGTGAATCACAATGTGACATGTTATGGATATTCCCTTTCACTTCCAAGAACAGGAAAATTCAGCGTGGACAGAGCTAGAGAGAACGAGATTCCGATGAAATACTGGAATGGCCTGCAGAAGGGCAACACATACGAGGAGGATGGACACATATATACTCCTGATATGGTGCTTGGTCCTGACCGCAAGGGCCTGAAGCTCACATACTGCACAGATACCAGACCGACCCCCCTTATAGAGAAGTATGCAGCCGGATCAGATTTGTTCATATGCGAGGGCATGTACGGCGAAAAGGAGAAAGAGATAAAAGCCATAGAGCATAAGCATATGATGATGCAGGAGGCTGCGGCCATAGCGGCAAAGGCAGATGTGGGGGAGATGTGGCTTACACATTACAGTCCGTCGATGGCAAAACCGGCGGTGTTTATGGATGAGATAAGAGAGATATTCCCGAGAACTATTGCAGCAAAGGATAGGACGACAACAACGCTCAAGTTTTCGGAGGAGTAGAATAGATCGACAAAGGTGAGATGAATTATGGAGAAAGATGTAAAGATACTGGCTATAGAATCCTCATGTGATGAGACATCCGCAGCGGTTGTTGTGAATGGAAGAAACGTACTGTCAAATATAATATATTCACAGATAGATATCCATACACTTTATGGAGGCGTTGTGCCGGAGATAGCTTCGCGAAAGCACATAGAGAAGATTACACAGGTCATAAGACAGGCGCTCAAAGAGGCAGAGTGCACACTGGATGACATAGATGCGGTTGCAGTCACATATGGACCGGGGCTTGTTGGCGCTCTTCTCGTTGGTGTGGGAGCAGCCAAGGCCATAGCATTTGCAAAAGATATACCACTTGTTGGTGTGCATCATATAGAAGGTCATATCGCAGCAAATTATATAGAGAACAAGGAGCTTGAGCCTCCGTTCATGTGCCTTGTCGTGTCAGGAGGTCACACACATCTTGTAAAGGTAGTCGATTACGGCAAGTTTGAGATACTGGGAATAACCAGGGATGATGCGGCAGGAGAGGCATTTGACAAGGTAGCAAGGGCTATAGGACTGGGTTACCCGGGTGGACCGAAGATAGATCGCAAGGCGAAGGAGGGCAATCCTGACGCTATAGAATTTCCAAGGGCAAAGGTGGCAGAATCAGCCTATGACTTCAGTTTCAGTGGCCTGAAGTCCGCAGTGCTCAACTATATCAATCAGGCTCATATGAGAGACGAGCAGATCAATGAGGCCGATGTGGCAGCATCATTCCAGAAAGCAGTAACGGAAGTGCTTACAGAGCATGCGGTTGCTGCGGCAAAGGAATATCATATGGATAAGATAGCCATAGCTGGCGGAGTTGCGTCCAATTCTGCTCTCAGAGCCAGCATGAAGGCGGCCTGTGAGAAGGCTGGGCTTACATTGTATCATCCATCGCCGATACTGTGCACGGACAATGCGGCCATGATAGGTGCGGCGGGATACTACGAATACATAAATGGAACAAGACATGGATGGGATCTGAATGCCATACCAAACCTCAAGCTGGGTGAGAGATAACCAGCCTGGTCAAATGTGTGATGGTGTCAGACTACTACTAGGGAGAAGATGAACATGGGCGATGCGGATAATGCCGATTACAAAGAATCAAATATAGAAATCTTTGATACAGTGGATGAAGTAAAGGTCACGGCAATAGTCCTTGCAGCCGGAAAGGGCAGCAGGATGCACAGCGATATACCTAAGCAATTTATGACGCTAGGGGATTATCCCGTACTGTATTATTCGCTCAAGGCCTTTCAGGACAGTCCGGTTGATGACATAATTCTTGTCACAGGTGAGGATTATGTAGAATATTGCAGAAATGACATAGTAGACAGGTACAACATCACCAAAGTCAGGAAGATCGTGACCGGTGGGGCAGAGCGCTATGACTCCGTACATAATGGACTTATTGCGGCGGATGGTGCGAAGTATGTACTCATCCATGATGGTGCGAGACCATGCATAACCCAGAAAATCATCACAGATTCCATAGATGCAGTAAAGATATATTCTGCGTGTACAGTGGGTGTACCTGTGAAGGATACCATCAAGATAGTAGATGAGGATCATATAGGAGTGGATACTCCTGATAGATCCAGGCTGTGGCAGGTTCAGACTCCACAGAGTTTTAACAGGGAACTTCTGCTTACCTGTTATGATAGACTGGCGCATGACAAAAGTCAGGTTATAACAGATGACACAATGATAGTGGAGCGTTATAGCAGCGTCAGAACGAAGGTGATAATGGGGGCGTATGAGAACCTGAAAATCACCACTCCTGAGGATTTAAAAATTGCTTCAAATTTTTTGGAAAAAGATGTTGACACAAAGATGGTAAAGTGATAATATGTACAAGTCGCCGGTTGATGGCGACGAACAAAAACAACTTGGAGAGATATCGAAGCGGTCATAACGAGGCGGTCTTGAAAACCGTTTGTCCGAAAGGGCGCGAGGGTTCGAATCCCTCTCTCTCCGCTGGCTTTCATACATAATGAAAGTTCAAGCGCTTGATACTGGAGAAGTACCCAAGCGGTTGAAGGGGCTCCCCTGGAAAGGGAGTAGGCCGTTAATAGCGGCGCGAGGGTTCAAATCCCTCCTTCTCCGTTAGACATACTTAGTATCAGAGCTATATAAGAACCTTGAAAAATTAACAACATGACAACCCTGAAATTCCAAAAAAGAATTTCAAGAACGTCGGATCGAAAGATCCAACAAACCAATAACAGTAAAGATGGTTAGGAAAAATACAAGCTAG
>NZ_QTLL01000002.1:729355-959449 GCF_003434675.1 Coprococcus sp. AM14-16 | reverse complement strand
AAAATTAAAAAGTCTACTATCTGTTATTCCTTTTTGTATATCTATCACAAGTAGTTTCATTCTTTTTTCCACAGATTTGCCTCCTCAAATTAAAACTTACTGCACTTTTTCACTTAGTTTTAATTCCCTATGGTTTCATATCAAACACTGAACCATGTTCCGGGAATGTTAATTATCATAAAATCTCTGCAACACGATCGCCAACTCTTCCGGAGTTTCTATGTTTGCTTCATGACCTGTTTTCGCAAGTTCATGGAAACAGGCGTTGTTCAAATATTGGCAAAGTTCTTTTGAAGTTTTTTTGTTTGCAGTGTCCTTTTCCCCACAAATGAGCAATACCGGACAAGACACCTTATGCAGGGAGTCACTGAAATCCAATTCAGCCATCGTCCCGCACAGGCTGATAACATCCGCTTTTTTGAAACCCATTTTACTGAATGCCGAATTCGGCATAAGATGAAACAACATATTCTGAACTTTCAATAATTTTTGAGGCATTTTATACTGTGCTGCAATTAATACGAGCGACTTTACTTTATCTGGGTGGTCTATCGCATAATTAAGTGCCAAAACAGCGCCTAGAGAAAGCCCACATAAGACAATTTCATCGTTCACCTTGTCACATTCTGATGAGAATGCCGAATATAATTCCTTATATGTAGCAGATTTTCCTTCTAACATCTCTGCCAAACTTAATTTGACACTACTTTCCGATACCTTCGTTTCTTTTATTACTCTATTCCAACTGTCTGGTTTTTGTCCTAATCCATGCAAATATAAATACTTCATATATTGTTGCTCCTTCAACCCCAAATTTACAAATTACATACCGCATATAGTGGTATATTTACCATCCATTCCTGATCCATATACTTTAGAGTTGAAAAACGTACAGCTTTCTCAGGATGGAATTTATCGCAATATGCTTTTAGACTCTGCGACCTTATATTCGTTTCTGCCTTTACTTCAATAGGTATAATTGCTCTGTAAGCGCTCCCTTAAATTCTATAAAAATATCATTTCCTTCCAATATGGATGTCGCTGGCAACTCGCTTAATGCCCCCAGCAATCCGACATAATGGAATAGTCTTTTGTCTTTAATCCACCTGCAAGTTTTTTTCTCGCCCATAGCATATAAAAACGCTCTAAAGTTAAGAGGATATAGATCCAACAGGTCAACTTTACCAACCGGATACGACACGCCCTCATGAATTGCCACCCCAAGCAGCGAACCAGCAGCTATAATATGGTATTCTGGTACTTCTTCGCCGAAATATTTCAAGGATTCTAAGGCTTTTGGTGCGTTCTGGATCTCATCAAGAATAATCAATGTATTCCCTGGAGTAATTGTTACTCCTCCTCATGTGGGGACGTTCCTTCTCAATAGAATTCCAGCCTGTGCTCCACTAGCTCGCTTCCCTCATATACGAGCTTGAGTGAGAAAAATCTCTCCTCCCCTTCAAGCAACAGCTTCAGGAATATCGCATCCCCGCTCCACGTCGGAAGTATTGGCACGATTTCTTTATCTATCCATTGAAGATCCCCCTCATCGCATATCTGAACTTCCCCATCAAATCCATCTGCGGTGAACAGGCACATAAGCTCATTCTCACACTCATTGCTGATAAATGTCACCAGCCCTCTGAATCTATACGATGTAAGCGTAAGTCCCGTCTCCTCCTTTATCTCCCTCAGAAGGCAGTCCTCAGGGCTCTCACCCTCCTCGGCATGTCCACCTACACCGATCCATTTGCCTTTATTAATGTCCTTCTCCTTCTTTGTCCTGTGGAGCATCAGGTATCTTCCATCTTTCTCTATGTAACAAAGTGTTGTCATCTTCATATTAACCTCCCAGGAACGTCCCTTCTTATTCAATATCCAAAAGTATATTTTTATACACGGGAAAAGTCAATTTCTTTTCCATGAGGGACGGAGGGGACAGGTCCCTCCGTCCCCACTGTCTTCACCACATAAAAAGTTCCATGCATCTGCACCGTGCAGACACATGGAACTTTCTTATTACTCTATATTAACTTCAACCTACAGCATACCCTCTTTTATAATATCGTGGTCTCTCAGTACCTTTTCAATCACCGTGCCCTGGATCTTCTTAAGTATAGGTCTCTTAAGCTTGTTCAGAGGTCCAAGATTTATCTCAAGCGGAGATTTGCCATCCATGAGCTTCACGCTGCTGTCCAGCAGTTCACGGATATCGTACACACTTCCCCACACCTCAGGAACACCTCTGTCCACGCCGAGAAGTCCATACACAGCCTCCATGGCAGTTCTGACAGAATACTCTGTGGTGAACACTGTGTCACGAGGGGTGTCGGCGAACTGTCCGAGGAATGCAAAGTTGGTGCATCCGTCCGGAATTACATCTGGTCTGTCGCCCTTTGCTCTAGGCATGAAGAACGCGGTGATATATGGCATCATAGTTGGCACACAGACTGCGCTGTTTGTGGCCAACTCCTCGATCTCATCTTCTGGCACACCCAAATGGTAGAGCCACTCCTCCGTGATCTCCTTACCGGTACAATCCTTCATAGGTTTCTTGATATAATCGCCCGGAACATCTGTGAACAGGCCATATACCCATACACACACCTTATCCTTGTCCTGGGTCTTGAACTGTCCCTGTCTGTTGATGGTCCAGCTCATCAGCCAGCTTGAATCCTGACAGCTCACTATACCACCCGTCACAACCTTTCCTGTTCTCGGATCACGCTTGCAGATATCTACGATGTATGGGATGATCTTGTCGTCCAGTGTTGTTACTGTGGCCGACTCCCAGTTTGTCTTAGATATATCAGAACAGAACTTCTCAGGATGGCCAAATGAAGGATCCTGTGCAGCTATGTTCTTCCACAGGCTCCAGCAGCCGCTTGTCCTGACCTCTGCGTCACCATTTGGCGCATGGTTCTGATCACCGTAGATAGTTCCCTCCGTGCAGCTTCCATTTGTGACAAATACAAGATCGTTCTCAGTGAGTGGAATACCCTTCTCAGCTCCGTTTACCCTGCACTCTATGGTCTTTGCTATCTTCTTGCCGTCTCTCATGTCAAATATGACATTTGTGACCTCCGTGTTGTACTGGAATGTCACGCCCGCCGCCTCAAGATACTTCACCATCGGAAGGATCAGCGACTCATACTGGTTGTACTTTGTGAATTTGAGTGCTGAGAAATCTGGAAGTCCTGAGATGTGATGTATGAATCTCTGGAAGTAAAGTTTCATCTCCAGCGCGCTGTGCCAATTCTCAAATGCGAACATCGTCCTCCAGTACAGCCAGAATGTTGAATCAAATACCTCATCGTCGAATACATCCTCTATCGTCTTGTCATACAGATCCTCATCCCTTGTCATGAAGAGCTTCATGATCTCCATACAGCCCTTCTGGCTCAGATTGAATTTGCCATCTGTGTGGGCATCCTTGCCTCTGTTCACTGTTGCTCTGCACAGTGAATAATTTGGATCCTCCTTGTTCAGCCAGTAATACTCGTCAAGAACCGATACCCCCGGTGTCTCTATGGAAGGTATACTTCTGAACAGATCCCACAGGCACTCGAAATGGTTCTCCATCTCACGTCCACCTCTCATGACGTAGCCTCTGGCAGGATCAAATATTCCATCGCACGCACCGCCCGCTATATCCATAGCCTCAAGAATATGGATGTGTGAGCCTTCCATCTGTCCGTCACGTACAAGGAAGCAAGCTGCTGCCAGTGATGCAAGACCACTTCCCACTATATATGCGTTCTTGTCATCCACGCCCTCCGGCTTTCTCGGTCTGGCAAATGCCTCATAGTTTCCATTTGTATAATAGATTCCCTTACTGTTCTTCTCATGCTTTCCGCGCTCCGTATTGCGGTACTCAGCATGTTCAGCCGCAGCCTTCTCCTTCTGAACTTTTGCCTTATTACGATTTTTAACTGTGAGAGCTGCTGCTCCTGCGCCGGCTGCTGCCACCGCTGCTATCCCGATTCCCAATTTCTTCTTTGACATAAGCAATTCTCCTTTCAGTCTGCCGTCTATTTCCATCTCATGTCCCTATAATAGCTTACCCAATTTTTATTTCATATTTACAAAAAAAGTGGAATGATAAAAATTTTATCATTCCACTCATTTTGTATAACTTTATATTGCATATGTACTCTAGTGATACCTTCTGTCGACGCCCTTCTGCCTGTAATATGCCGCCTTGTTCTCGTACATTCTCTCATCTGCAGCCTTTACTATCTCGTCAAATGACTCCCAGTCCTTCTCATCACTTGACACATAGCCACATGATATTGATATGGATTTCACCAGCTGTCCGGACCATCCACCCACAACGTCATCAAATTCCTGCTGCACTCTCTTCAGCCTCCTGGTATTTACAAAGATGATGGCCACAAATTCATCACCGCCCATCCTGTACACCTTACCATAGTTTCCAAAACACTGCTCCATACAGTCGGCAGCACCCTGAAGCAGTTCATCTCCAGCCGCATGTCCCAGGGTATCATTCACTAATTTAAGCCCATTTACATCCATGGACACATACACATATACAGAATCTCCCGGCAGCTCCCTGACATCATCTATATATGCGTTCCTGTTATAACATTTTGTGAGCTCATCTGTATAAGACCGTCTTATCAGCTTCTGCTCCCGTTTCTTATCTTCATCTATGTTTCTGGTGGTAAATATGACTTTTAAAGGACGTCCGTCCTCGTCAACATCTATCGATATAAATGACAGTCTGAACCATCCAAGATCCTTCACCATGAACTCACCTGATACAATCTTTTTCCTGATCAGTCTGTCCCCCAGACTATCCAGATCCATGAATTCCTGGGCACTTGCCTGATGTTCATCCACAACCACCTTATGAACGATCTTCCTCATAAGTTCCTTCGCCCCTGCTGCCCGCTCACCAGCCCTAAGTATCAGGTCTCCTGCGGTATAGAGGGCAAATGTATCATGCCTAAGATCAAGCATATGCATGCTGTAATACATCCCCGACATGGATGTCAATATTGACAGCTGTTCATTTCTCTCCCGATTCGCATGTATCACCTTCATCACCATGCTTACCACCAGGCCGGCGGCAAAACACAGATACAGTGCCATGATAACCATGATTGCCATATTACTCCGGCTATTCACATCCATTCTATATATGACCCCGATCACATACTCTCCGGATCTTCGGAATACACATCTGTTTCTAAATCCATTAATCCTTCTTATGCCTGTAAAACTGTCTTCATCGTCCGGCAGCATATCATCAGTCACCGAAATGCCGATCTCATCAAGAGTAAGCCCTACTACCGGTTCATATGAACATCCATATATTTCTCCCGATTCGCCATCTGCCACTACAACACTCAGTCCATCATACATAGGCATATTGGCAACCACCGTGGATATCTCATTCTGTTTTACTTCATTCAGAAGTCTTCTCGGCTCGATTCCAACCTGTATCATCTTGGTTCCATCGTCGTTCCATGTTATTGCATACATCATCTTCTTACCCTTTGATGTGTTCGGAGTGACATCCTGACACATGGTGAGATTCTTATCATCCAGCATAGGCTTAAAATACGCCATCTGCTCCCCGGAATCAAAGCTATATCCAAAATATTCGGGATTGGTACCAGCATATATCACGCCATCCGTATTAAACAAATGCACCTCATCAACAGATATAAGTGCAGCAATCTTGCGGAGCTCCTCCACATCATTTGCCACCTCAGGCTTTGCATCAACTATATACGCCACAGCCTTAGCCCTGACCATATAATCTTCCTTGAGGGAGTCTATCAGATCTTCCTCACTTGCCTTATTCTTCTCGATTATATTGCTGACCTGATCCAACAGCACCTGCGAGGTCCTGTCAAAACCCCTGTTATTGATAAAGCTGAGTATGACCGCCTGGATGACCATCGCAACCAGCACGATTCCCCCCGTTATCAATATTATCCCTGGCAATCTCTTTTTCATATCTGATGTTTGACTCATAAGCGCTCTCCCCGCATATCTCACAGTAATAGATTTCTTTATCCTGATCCGTCCTCTGCTTTTACATCTCGATTTCAAAATTATGAATAGAATTTGCTATATTTCCACGAAGCGTGGTGCTAAGCTGCTCCACTATTTTATGATAATCGTCCTTCATCCCCTTGTCTACCCAGTCAAGCATAATCCCCACAAATCCATACTTGTAAAAGTCTGCTATGAACTGCTTATCAGCCTCCGAGAGGTTATCCCCTTCGCATTTCTCTTCTACTACATCCGCTATGAGCTGATACGACAGCTTATACAGATAGTTTTCTATCTTAGCCTTATCCACCGACCTGTATATATTTGCGATAAATGGCTTGTTCTCCAGCACAGCCTCAAACACCTGTATCATGCCCTCCTGCCAGGTATCGTAGGTCTTCTTATCCTTCAGTGCCTGCTTGCCATCCTCTATGCACACCCACTCGGCAAGCTCATATATATCCTGAAAATGATAATAGAATGTCATCCTGCTTATCCCGCAGTCTCCGGTGAGATCCGCTATTGTTATCTTGTCAAATGGCTTGTCCTTAAGAAGCTTTTTCAGAGATACCTCAAGTGCTTTTTTAGTTGAATTTGCCATGCTTACCTCCTGTTATCCAAGTTGTACATATCATCCTCATAAACAAACATACTCATAAAAAACAATATTGCTTCTTATGAGTATATCTTAATATTTATTATATTCTTTTTTCGACAATTCTCTACTTAAAAATGTTATATTTCCTTATCTTTCTTCTGATCTTACGTCTGTTCTTCTCGTCTCCAAAGAAGCTGCTGAGCTTTTCAACAAACAATGTCAAATACCTGAACATAGATTCCGCCGCAAATGCAAATACAACCATGAGCAGGAAACATATGTTGGATATCGACTCTATGGCAAACAGCCTGCCGAGGAAAAGGCCACAGAACAGCAGTCCGATTATGTTGATAAGAAGTACACCATACTTCATCTTGTTGAACGGATGGCTGATCTTGATTATTATCATGAATCCGACAACCGCAAGAAGCATTGTGCCGGCTGTGGCTATGTCCTCACTCGGGAGGTTGAAGACCTGTCCGCAGATTACAAGTGCTCCGACCGACAACACATCCGTGAGTCCTGCAGGCAATGCTTTTAACATGACATTTACCATAAAGTTTCCCTCTATACGATTCCTGTTCGGCTCAAGTGCCAGCAGGAATCCCGGCAATCCTATGGTGAACATGCTTATGAGCGATATCTGTGATGGCTCCAGCGGATATGTGATCGCAAATATCGCTGAGAATATGGCCATCAGCAGTGAGAATATATTCTTAACAAGGAAGAGGCTTGCTGATCTCTGTATATTGTTGACCACCTGTCTTCCCTCAAACACCACATATGGCATACGTCCGAAATCCGAATCCAGAAGCACCGTCTGTGCCGCCTGCGCAGCCGCTTCACTTCCAGATGCCATTGCAATACTGCAATCAGCATCCTTCATTGCGAGTATATCATTTACACCATCACCAGTCATGGCAACCGTGTGTTTCTGTTTCTGGAGCGCCCTGACTATGAGCTGCTTCTGTTTAGGCGTAACTCTTCCAAATACTGTATATTTATCCACAGCCTCAGTTATATCCTTCTCAGACGCCAAAGTGGAAGCATCCACATAGTTCTCCGCTCCATCTATGCCTGCCCGCTTTGCCACCTCTGATACTGTGGCAGGGTTATCTCCGGATATGACTTTTATGGCAACGCCCTGCTCTTTGAAATATGTAAATGTGCTCTCTGCATTTTCCCTTATTGGATTTGAAAGCACTATATAACCAATAGGAGATATGCCTCCTAATGGTCTTACCGAACCAGTGGAATCATCGCCTGACTCCGCCATAAGAAGGACTCTGTATCCCTTGCTCTGGTACTCCTCTATCTCTTCGGATATCTCCTCATACCTATCCTTCATTATAAACTCCGGAGCACCAAGCATATAGTCTCCCTCGACAAATGACACCTTACTGTATTTGTTCGCCGATGTGAAAGGCTGTGTCTTGAGCAGTGTCCTGCTGCCCTTCTCTATCTCATTCTTAGCCACATAGGCTCTGATCGCCTCCATTGTGGCATTGTTGTCCTCAATGACCGCCGAGTAATCCGCCAGCAAGTGCGCAAATGCTCTCTTGTCCATCTCGGCATCGCCGCATCTGCCGCTTATCACCAGCTCTGTAACCTGCATACCCGGCTCAGTGATGGTTCCGGTCTTATCCACACAGAGTACATCGACTCTCGCGAGTGTCTCTATACTCTTCATGTCATGCAGTAACACTTGTTTCTTCGCAAGTCTTATTGTGCTGAGCGCAAGCGCAACAGTTGTGAGCAGATAAAGTCCTTCAGGGATCATTCCGAGAACCGCCGCAACCATCGATACAACACTCTTCTTGAATGTCTCTCCATTCATGATATACGCCTGGCAGAACAATATGATTCCCACTGGTATGATGATGATTCCAACCCATTTTACAAGCTTGTTGATGTACCTGATCATCTCTGACTGTTCGCCGTCACCCATGGCCTTCGCCTGGGCTGTGAGCTGTGATATGTATGACTCATTGCCCACCTTATCAAGCTTGGCATAGCACTGTCCGGACACCACAAAGCTTCCGGACATGAGTCGATCACCTGATTTCTTCTTGATCTCATCCGACTCACCGGTGAGCAGGGCTTCATTTACCGATATACTGCCGCTGAGCACCGTAGCGTCAGCACATATCTGATTGCCTGCCGACAGAATGATGATATCGTCCTTAACCAGTTCCTCTGATTGTATCTGCTGCTGTTCTCCGTCTCTCACAACTATCGAATGCGGCGCATTTAACATACTCATCTTGTCAAGAGTCTTTTTGGCACGCAGCTCCTGAAATATTCCTATAACCGTGTTGCCTATGATGACCGGCAGGAAAGTCAGATTCCTGAATGAGCCAACGATACATAGCAGCACCGTAAGTATGAGGAATATAAGATTGAAGTATGTGAGCAGATTGGACTTGACTATCTGCCCCACTGTCTTCTGCGTACTTATATCCGTGTGATTGGTAAGTCCCTTGTCGATCCGTTCCCTTACTTCCTCCGATGTAAGACCAATGATCGGGACTCCCCGTGTATCCAGATTGTTTTCTGAGTTTGTATCCAAATAAAGCACCTCTTCCTGTGTATATGGTCGGCAAATGTTATGCATCGAGCAGTATTTTGCACCGACTGCCCATGACATCTCATGATTTCTTTAACAAAGTTCTATTATAAGTACTCCAAGTAAGGTTATTCAAGGATGATGGCAGATATTTCATATTTTTTTAAGAAACCTTGTTTCTCCTTAACGATAAACGGACGGCCATCTGGTTTGAGATATAGTTGATGACTGAGTCGGCTAAACAAAATGAGCATAACACATTTCCCATCTGGGTATTACTGTGTTACGCTCATTTTTTATGCAAGCCGCGAATCAGGATCCGCATCTACGTCATATTCTATTATCATAGCATAAGCCATATTTGATATATTGACTGCACTATGGTCTCTGTCCCATTGCGCCCTCAAGTGTGATCGTCTCACCACTCATGTACTTGAAATCCGGTGATGCGAGTGCCACGCATGCACGTCCGATCTCCTTCTCTACATCTCCGAAGTGTCCCATAGGCGGCATCTTTACATTTGCCTTGAACGCATCCGGATATGCCTTCTCAAAGTTCTCAAGCTGTGATGTCCATGCGAGAGGACATACTATATTGACATTTATTCCATCAGCTGCCCACTCTGTAGCTGCAACTCTTGTAAGGCCCCTAATGCCTTCCTTCGCTGCCGCATATGCGCACTGTCCGTAATTTCCAAAGAGACCTGCGCCTGATGCAAAGTTGATGACTGAACCCTTTGTCTCCTTCAGATATGGATAGCATGCCTGCATATAGTAAAATGCAGCGTAAAGACCTGAATATATGGCAAGGTCAAACTGTGCTGTTGTGTGATCTGCGATGGTAACGCCTGATGCAGATGCCTGCGCATTGTTGATGAGCACATCTATTCTTCCAAATTCCTTAACTGCCTGCTCCACAACGTTCTTGACGACGCTCTCGTTGTCCGCACCTGCGTTTACATCAGCCTGGACTGCAAGAACCTTGATCCCATATTTGCTCTCAAGCTCTGCCTTTGCATCCTCAAGTTTCTGGACATTACGTCCTGTAAGCACCAGATTGGCACCTTCCTTGGCATATGCTGTCGCTATTCCGTATCCGATGGATCCACAGCTTCCATCGCTGAGAACTGCACGTCCGCCTCCTGTTATTATCGCTGTCTTACCTGTTAAAAAACCCATATGTGTACACTCCTTCCCTGGCCATGACTATCTTCTTCACACCGCATAGATTTCTGTCAACCATAACATATATCTATAATTTCATAGCCCATGTCTATTATTATAGCCACACGGCCGCCCCAAAACAACACCTTCACATACCTTTAAATGAAAATATTTATGCATATCTTTCCTCAGAACACTGGTGATACAGCTTGCAGCGGTGTTGATGCTGCCTATGGTGTTTGGCATCAATGGAATCTGGTGTGCAGTGGCTGTGGCGGAGGCTGTGACCCTTGTCATAACTATCACCTTCCTTGTATGGAATTAAAAGAAATACGGATATTAAACAAAATAAGCCGGAGTATGTGATTGTTAATTATCACGCACTCCGGCATTTTTATATCGCCCTATTCACTATGTTCTTAAGTTCCGGATAGCTGGACACAGCCAGTACATCCTCGTCCGTCTTGTTCTGCAGCGACAAATACCACACCGGTGTCATTCCAGCATTTTTCGCTCCCATGACATCCTTCTTGTAGCTATCGCCCACATAGATGACCTCATCGTTCTTTACGCCCAGCTTTGTAGCTATCATATCAAACATCCTGCGGTTCGGCTTTTCTATACCAGCCTCCTCGCTTGTTATCATTGCGTCAAGTCTGCCCGTAAGTCCAAGTCTGTCTATCTTCCTGAACTGGATATGCGCAGTCATATCTGTACAGATACCAATCTTTATTCCTCTGGCTTTCATATCATCTATAAACTCCAATGCCCCGGGGAATATGGATATCTTGTTCAGGAAATTGTTCCAGAAATAGTTGTACACCTGCAGGTCATACTTAAATGGTGATACCCCCAGAATCTCCAGCATCTTCTGGAAGTACAGCACCCTATTGTGCTGCGCCGCCATATCCCAGGCAGAGAGCTGATCCTTTACCATGTCTCTGCCTTCTTCAAAGGCTTTCATCACTGTCACTTCATCTATATGAAGAAGTTCATTTGCCACATATCTCACAGTGTCATCCACTGCCTTATCATTCTCGTGAAGGCAGTCGTATAATGTATCATCTAAATCAAATACTATTGCTCTTATCATATCTACCGGCACTCCCTTCGAACTTCATCGGTGATCGTTGTTCCACCGGACTTATACCAGTTGTCCACAAAACTGTCAAATTCATCCAGATCTGCTTCACCTGTAACTATCTTCAGGTAAGTATTGCTCTCCAGATTCTCAAGGTGCCACCAGTCTGACACCATGGTCTCAGTCTCACCGAAGTACAGAGATTCGACTTTATTTGTACGCGCATCATTGAGGATCTTGCATGCAGTTATACGGGATGTATATGCCGCCCAGTCCTCCGATGACGCATTATCTTCATTCTTGAGATATGACTCACACGCCTCATAATAAGACTGTTCCAGCAGATTCAGATCATCCGGCTGCCTTATGCCAGAGAACACGTGGTTCAGCTCGCCATAGCATATCTGAAGTGCATTGTTGTAGTCCACGTTCATTGCAAGTGGTCTTGCGGTAGGATCCACATTGAGTTTGTAGTAATCCTTTATAGCCTGATTGTCTTTGTCCTCATATCTTACATAGTCAAACAGCACACTTATTATCTTGCACACTATCTCCGGGTGCTCATATCCCTTTCTGACTACCACGAAGTTGCCATATGGAACCTGAGTGTGATAACTCGTTGAGCCGTTTTCCTCTGTGGCAAGCAGATATGGTTCCCACTTTGCTGTTGGATCGGCCGCTACAGCGTCCATAAGAGGATTATTTGGCGCCCACCATGGTCCAAAGAATGAACCACACTGTCCATTCACTATGAGTTCTATTATGTTGCTGCTTGTCCGCATGAGGAAATTCCGATCCAGAATCCCTTCCTCGTACATCTCATGTATATGCTCCAGAGCCTTCTTTGCCTCCGGCTGTACAGAACCATACACGACATTTCCGTCCTCATCCTTTATCCACTGTTTCGGAAATGCCCCATATGCGGCAAATACAATGTCGAGCGTGTACTCGCTGCTATAACCACAACCGCCGCAGAGACTTGTGTCTGCCACCAGCCCTACGGTACTTCCTACACCATTATTTCCCGGATCTTTCTCAATAAACTGCCTGATGATCTCCTCCGCATCCGAAAGTGTTCTCGGAGCCTCAAGTCCCAGCTTATCCATCCAGTCTTTTCTAAGCCATATCAGATTTGGTCCATCTGATATATTTGTCTCAGGTATGGCCATGATACGGTCATCAAATGTGACCACATCCATGATACTGCTGCCATAACTCTTATATATGTTCTTTACCGTTTCACTCATGCAGTTGTTATAACTGTCTGTGAGATCCTCGATCATGTCATTTTCCACCAGATACTGCAGCTCATCCATATCTTGGACGATCATCACATCCGGAAGATCCTTCTGTGCTATCACCATGGATACATTGTCATCATACTGATCATCAGCAGCCTCAAATATATCCTGGTTCTGCACATTTAAGATTTCATTTAATATCTGTGTGTATGCGTTATTTTCATACGTTTCTCCCTGTGGGAGATTTGAATTATTTGCACCGGACAGCTTGCCCAGGGTATAGGTGAGCTGTTCCGGATACCTTCCAAGCGGCGTTGTCTCCGCAATATGCATGGCAGACTCATATTCTGCATCTGTGGTCGCCTTAGACGGGTTGGAGGGGGTATTATTGTCCTGGCAGCCACATATTATTATAAGGGTAATTGTTAGCACACATGTTATTATTTTTTTCAGATACTTGAATTTATATCTCTCTGCTGGCATATGCTTTCCTCATTCCACTTAGGTTTTGCAAATAATTTCATATATTATCCTTAACCCTTTACGCCTCCGGACATGCTGTCCTTGTAGCACTTCTGCATTAACATAAAGAGAATGATAATCGGTACGGATATCAGCACTGCACCAGCCGCAAATGAGTTGAACCAGTTGTACACATACTCTTTCTCGAGCATGTTCCAAAGTCCGATGGATACTGTGTAATAGTCCTTGTTGGCTCTGCATATAACCTTGGCAAACACGAAATCAATCCATGGTGCAAGGAACGAATTCAGAACCGTATAAACTATGATCGGACGGCTGAGTGGTATGATTATCCTTGTAAATGACTGCCATCTTGTAGCACCATCAAGGTATGCTGCTTCTTCCAGCGACTTTGGTATAGTATCAAAGAATCCTTTGGCGATATAGAATCCAAGTCCTGAACCGCCTGAATATACGAGTACCAGAGCAACCCTGATGAGTGAGCCTTCTGAAAGTCCCAGAACCTTAAGGATGTAATACACTGCTATCATAGCCATGAATCCCGGGAACATTCCAAGTATAAGTGCCACATTCATAAATGGCTTTCTCAGTCTGAAACGCATTCTTGACATACAGTATGAAACTGCAAGCACGAACGCTGTTGATATTATACATGAGAAAATTGCTATTATCAAAGTATTCTTGAACATCTGCATAAAGTTCAGGATACCTGTGTCTGTAAAAAGCTTTGTGTAGTTCGCCAGAGTCAAAGACTTTGGCAACAGAGTTGAAACATACTGTCCTTTCTCTCCTCTGAAGCTTATCATGATTATCCATGCGATCGGCAGTACCCAGATAACCGAAAGGATTACCAGTATGATATGAACCACGATGTCTCCCAGTGTCCATTTGCTTCTTGCTTTAATCTCATTATTATTTGATTTAGCCATTACTGAAATCCCTCCTCATCTTTATATGATGCGGTGTTGTGGTAAGTTACCAGTGACACAACAGCGAGAACTATGAATGTCATGATACCTATAACAGCACCTAAGTTATAGTACTGGTTATCAACCGTCAGCTTATAGAGCCATGTGACAAGAAGGTCTGTCTTTCCGGCAGTCTTTCCAACCGGAGTAGGCGCTCCATTTGACAGAAGGTAGATAACGTTGAAGTTGTTGATATTTCCCGCAAATGTTGTTATCAGATATGGTGCTGTGACAAACAACATATAAGGAAGAGTGATCTTGAAGAAGATCTTTACCGGGCCTGCGCCGTCAACTCTCGCAGCCTCGTATATCTCCTCCGGTATGCTCTGGAGAATTCCTGTGACCTGCATGACGGTAAATGGAATTCCTATCCAGATATTGATGACAATTACCATGACTCTGGCAAGTGTTGCATTGCTCCAGAATGGAATAGCATTGTCGATTATTCCGTTATTTATAAGTAATGTATTGACGATACCATTCTGACTGAAGATAGTCCTCATCAGAAGAAGTGATACAAACTGCGGAACCGCTGCTGAGAGCATGAAAATCGCTCTCCACATACCTTTTGCCCTGGTTCCCTTTCTGTTGATCACCATTGCGAGTATCATTCCAAGGAAGTAGTTACTGAATGTGGCTGCCACAGCCCAAACAAGCGTCCAGCCAAGCACTGACCAGAATGTACTTCCTATTGCATCACTAAAGTTCAATATCTTTGCAAAATTCTTCAGTCCAACCCAGTTGAATATAACTGTATGTGAATCAAGCTTGCTGTAATTCGTAAATGCCATAAAGATCATGAAAACCAATGGCAATATCGTAAATACAACAACTCCAAGTACAGGAAGAGGAAGAAGAAAAGCATGAAGATTGCTGTCAAACAGACTCTTCACATCGTCCTTGAACTTTGGAACCTTTTTGCCTTTATCCCACAGGCAATACGCTTTGTATGCGCTCTCTATACTTACTACCCAAAGGCAGATGAATGCGAAAATTATAAACAGTGTTGCCACACCGTACAGGAGCATGAGCAGAGAGTTGTCACCCTGTGTATATTCAAATACACCCTTTGCATCATTCCAGACCTTCTGCTGTTCCTGACCACCCAGATGGAAGAGATCCACCAGGAGTGATGCTCCGTGCTTTATCATAAACCATATAAACAGTACCTCAAGTACCAGGTACGAAAATCCCTTTACAAACTGTTTTCTGACTATGCTTCCAAACCCCAAGATCAGAAATGAAATTCTGGTAGCTATGTCTCCATTTGCCGCTGCCTGTGCAACGGTATATGGGTAATCAGATCTTCGTATTTTCTTTATTTTGCTTTTTTTATTTGTTATAGCCTGAGCCATCCTAACACCTCCGTCTCAAAGTAAATCATTATCTCTTCTTATTACAAGTGCTCCATCACCTGTAGATGAATGGAGCACCTGTTTTTGAAATATATAACTAGTATTTTTTACTGTGCTACATCAGTGTTAAGTGATGTGTTGAATGACTCTGTCATATCTGCTGCGTTGTCGTGTGTAACCTCACCATTTACGAGTGACTTACCAAAGTTCTCTGCTGGTGTCCAGTAGTTGCCCATCTTAGGAACAAATGGCTGGATGAATGCTGTTGTATCGAATGTTGCATTCTGAGCTGCTACAAGTGCATCGCCCTTAACTGCATCGCTCTCAAGAAGGCTTGTGTTACATGGAACGATGTTTCTTGCTGTGTAGTGTGACTCCTGTGATGCCTCATTTCCAAGGTAGAGTGCAAGTGCAACTGCAACCTGTGGATACTCACAGTTAGGATTTACAGCGATTGCCTTTGATCCTGCAAATGAGAGGAGCTGCTTGTCCTCACCACCGATCTTGGCTGTTGGCATAACTGCGATTCCGAGATCATCGCCAAGTGCATCGTGTAATGCTGCGTAGTCCCATGAGCCTGAGAACATTGCTGATATTGAACCATCTGTCATACCTGAGATACCAACACCTGACTCATCGTTTACAAAGTTCTTGTTGTTTACAAGATCTACAAGGTAGTCTGTAACAGCCTTGCCGTTGTCGCCACCGAAGTTGATTCCTGCATCATTGTCTGTACCATCACCGAATAATGTTCCGCCATTTGCAAGGTAGAATGCTGCGATGTACCATGAGTTTGTGAGTGGGAATGAAACCTTACCCTTCTCAAGCATTGTATCAAGGCTCTTTACATCATCCTCTGAAAATGTCTTCTTATTGTAGTACATAAACCATGTATTTGTTGTAAATGGCACACCATAGATACCGCCATCAACTGTGATAGAATCTACGATCGCCTGTGAATTTGTTGACTTAACGTAATCTGCTGTGCTTCCGCCGAGCTCTGAGATAGCACCTGCATCGATCAGAGTCTGTAACTGGTCATTTGCGAACATGTATACATCTGCTGACGCTGAAACATCCTGTGTAACAGTCTTTCCTGCATCACCCTCACTACATGTACCATACTCAAATGTGATATCCCAGTTTGGATGCTCTTTCTTGAATGCCTCACATGTTGTCTGTAACCACTCGCCGTAATCAGGTGACTGATCCTCAGCTGGTCCCCATACTGTAAGTGTTGTCTTGATTGCCTCTTCCTCTGAAGCTGCCTCTGTTGCATCTGTAGCCTCTGTTGCATCACTCTTTGCTGCTGTTGTTGACTCATCCTTTCCTGAATCTCCACATCCTGCCAGCATTGACATTCCCATTACACCCGCAAGTGCAACTGCTGCAAATCTCTTAACTCTCATAACCGTTCCTCCTTAAAAATATAGTTTTGATTGAATGTTTTTAACACCTTTGCAGTACCTTTACCTTATGTCATTATTATAAGAAAACGTTTCCAATCCGTATATATCAATGATTTTAGAATCATGTTGGATTTTTTAGATATACTCTGGTTTAGTCAAAAGAATGTTAGCAATTTTATTATGTCCACATATGTAGATTTTATTAACAGTATACAAAAAATGTACCTCTTGAGCTTTAATATGCTTCAAGAGGTACATCCACTCTTCGTATTTTTGTATGATTTTCTAGTTTTCTACTCTCTTTGGGAAATGGAGCATTACTTTCGTGCCGGCTCCCGGGGTGCTTTCGATCTTCACCGCGTACTCCTCTCCATAATATAGCTTGATCCTCTCGTTTACATTTGACACACCGTAGCCATTGGACGACTTGGACAGGATCAGGGCGGCCTGGGTCTTTGTCATACCGACACCGTTGTCAGATACGGTAAAGTCAATGAAATCTCCATTCTCCTTTCCCTCTATGCGTATCTCCCCTCTGCCGTCAGTCTTGACGTCAATTCCATGTCCTATCGCATTTTCAAGCAGCGGCTGAAGTATCAGATTCAATGTTTCATATTTTAAGATACTGTCATCTATGTCGTACACCACATCAAAGCTGTTGTCATGCATGGCAAGCTGGATATCAAGATACGACTTGATATTTGCTATCTCATCTTTGACAAGCAGGATGTTTTTGCCTTTATTCAAGGCTGTCCTGTAGAATGTGGACAGAGACAGGGTGATCCGGCTTATATCCTCCTGCTCCGCCTCAAGGGCTTTCCAGTTGATCATAGACAAAGAATTGTATAGGAAATGTGGATTGATCTGGGCCTGAAGTGCCCTCATCTCGTATTCTTTTTCCTTGATCTTGCTCTGATATACCTCATTGACAGTCTCATCAAGGCGCTTACTCATGCTGTTATAGCCGTTTATAAGATCTCCAATCTCATCAGTACTGTCATTTTCTATA
Organism: Coprococcus sp. AM14-16; assembly: GCF_003434675.1. NCBI lineage: Bacteria > Bacillati > Bacillota > Clostridia > Lachnospirales > Lachnospiraceae > Coprococcus > Coprococcus sp. AM14-16. The sequence continues at coordinate 941,548 of NZ_QTLL01000002.1, read as the reverse complement.
ACCATACCCAGATTTCCTGTCTCGGTGGCCTTCATAGTCTTCTGAAGATTTTTTATTCGCTTCGTTATAAATTCTGACACCATATGTATACATAATATACCTGCAAGCATACTTACCAGAAGTGCCACCACCGCTATTATAAGTATCGGGCGGACCGATGAGATTATAAGTCTGTTCGGTTTGTATACACATATGTTCCAGCCGGTCGCCTTGGATGTCTTATCTATGAACTGATACCCCGAATTATCCTTCTGCCTCAGAACATCGAATTTGTCCACATCCAATTCATATGCTGACTGCTCATCATCAAATGTATTCTTATTGAATATCATATGACCATACTCGTCCTCTATGATAAGCCCATAATTATCAAACATTGTCTGTGTGTAAAACGGTTGAAATACATTGTCATAATCCACTCCTACATACAAAACGCCCTTGGCGCCCTTCTGCTCCAGCATGGCCATCCGGCTGACTGAAAATGCTGTGCGGCTTTCCAGGTCAATATGCCAGTGTATATTGTTATCCAGATCATCATATGCATGCGTTCCATCCGCCAGATCTTTTAATGGTGCAACTGTTGACCCATGTTTCACATCACTGGCATCAGTATATATCGTGACCTGGTTTACATCCTCATGGAAATACATGATTGATGCCAGCAGAGGATCGATCACCGTACTGAACTGCTCATAATTCTGATATGCCGATTGATCTGCGCTCAGTATCTTTGCAATCGACTGGTTATACGATATATATTTAGAGAGGTTGTTGTATATCTCCAATTCATTGTCCATGGAATCCGTGGTCTGGCTGACATAAGATTCCAAGATTGTTGTCTCCCGGGCCCACAGGATCTTTTTCATCTCCATATATGTTATACCCAGTATTATCATAACAGGCACAAGTCCGGCCAGCAGATAAATAACAACCATTTTGCCAGTCAGCTTCATATCACGAAATCTCTTCTTGACTCCACCTTTGTTCATCTACGATCCCCCTGCTTAACGAGTTCTGCAATCGTCCTTTTCCAAGTCTGCTGTATGTCTACTCACCGCCTGCAACACCGCTCTCCCTGAATTTCTGAGGGCTCACTCCATAAAACTCCCTGAAACTCGAGCAAAAGTAGGATACATTCTGATAACCACACATCGCACCTATATCTACAATCTTCGCCATACTATTCTCAAGCATATCCCTTGCCCGCTCCATTCTGTATGACTTGATAAATTTGCTCAGGTTCTGTCCTGTCTCTTTCTTAAACACTGTGCTGAGATAACTTGGGGCAAGATATACCATATCCGCAAGCATATCTATGCCAAGCTCGCTCCCGTAATTCCTGTAAATATACTGCTTTACTATCTCCACTTCCTTATGTCCGGTCTGACTCTTGTCCTCAAAGCAGACCGCCAGTCTGTCTATCGCAACCTCAACGAGACCTGTAAGGCTCTGAAAATCCGTCGTCATATACATCTTTTCAACATCTTTGTTAAGATCCGCCTCACTGGTCCCATCTATACTGCCATATATGTCCTTCAAAAGATTTGAGTAGAGAAACTTTATATATATCTGTGAACACTCATTCTTGTGCCTGTACTTTTCACAGAATTTGTCAAAATGTTCCCTGAATGCCTCCACATCCTTCATCTTGATGTCCTGTTTCATCTGTTTCATGAGAGTGTCATCATCAAACTGGATCATTCCTGACGAATCGCTCTCCATATTTGGGTAGAACACCTTTATCTCCGGATGATAAAACTTATTGTCCATAAGCTCATCAAGCTCATCTACCTTCTGTTTCATATCCTCAGGGTTCTCTATATCCGATGAAACTGCTATAAAACATTCCTCATCGTAATCACTTTTAATTATCCTGGCAAGCTCCTGGGCCGTGTAAACCGCATCTGTTTCATCTCCCAGAAAAATAAGTTCCTGTTGTTGATTCAGATTGAGGTATCTCTGTATTCCAAGTGCCATTATCTTCTCATTTTTCTTGAAATCTACATCTCGTCTTCCAAAGAAATCGTGATTAAATTCAACCAGCAGAATTCTCTTAAATCTGGCGAAATTCAGGTTCAGACCGTTGTACTCTCTGCGTATACTCTCTATATCTTCGCCATTTACAAGCATATATAGCGCATGCTCATAAAGAAATTCCATACTCTTGCTCTTGAGCTCATCCGAGGCTTTAGCCGCCTCAAGTTCATCCACAACCTTCTCCAGCGTCTCCTTAAACTCCTTCGGATCGACCGGTTTCAGTATATAATCCACAACTCCCAGCCTTATTGCTCTCTTAGCATAATCAAATTCATTGCAGCCGCTGAATATCACGCATCTCATTTTCTTCTTCTCATTTACCACATTGTCAATGAGTTCTATACCGTCCATGAAAGGCATCTTCACATCGGTGAGGAGGATATCATAATCCGCCTGACGTATCTTCTCCAATGCATCAAGCCCGTTTACTGCCTCGTCGATATCAAATTCCATATTCAGCTTTTTCAGAAGGAATCTTATCCCATTTCTCTCTATTCTCTCATCATCAACGATCAGTATTCTATACATCTCTCCACTGCCTTTCTTTTTCTTGATGTGAACTGATTTCGTATCACATTCCAACTTTAGTATATTTAATTATAACCGACTTACTTCCTGTTCGCCACCAAAACCTAAATCAAAAGGGGACGGAGGTGCCTGACCCCTCCGTCCCCTGCTGTGAAATAAACTAAGTTTTATATTATAATCTCCAAATGTCCTTGTTGTACTCAGCGATGGTTCTGTCTGATGAGAAGAATCCAGCCTTGCTGATGTTGACAAGTGCCTTCTTTGCCCAAGTCTTGCGGTCCTCGTAGTCTACAAGTACGCCTTCCTTGGTCTTGATATAATCCTCAACATCCAGGAGTGTCATGAACCAATCCTTTACGATAAGTTCGTTGTGAAGTCTCTCAAGGCTTTCCTTCTGTCCGATCTCAAGGAGTTCATCGCTCACGATGAAATCAACAAGCTTCTTGATCTCAGGCTGCTCGTAGTAATCCTTTGACACATAATCAGCCTTTGCATAGTGGTCGATGACTGCCTCGCTTGACTCGCCGAAGAAGTAAATGTTGTCCTCGCCGACAAGCTCTCCAATCTCAACATTTGCACCATCTCTTGTTCCGAGTGTAAGCGCGCCGTTCAGCATGAACTTCATGTTTCCGGTACCTGATGCCTCCTTTGATGCAAGTGAGATCTGCTCTGAAATGTCACATGCAGGTATGATCTTTGCTGCCTTTGACACATTGTAGTTCTCGATCATGACAACCTTGAGGTATGGGCTCACCTCTGGGTCATTATCAATGAGCTGCTGCAGGCAGAGGATGAGATGAATGATATCCTTTGCGATGGTGTATGCAGGAGCTGCCTTTGCACCAAATATTACAGTCACAGGAGTCTTTGGAAGATTTCCTGCCTTGATATCGAAGTACTTGTGGATAACCCAGAGTGCGTTCATCTGCTGACGCTTGTACTCATGAAGTCTCTTAACCTGTATATCAAAGATAGAATTCTCATCTATGTCAATGTTCTGTGTCTCCTTAAGGTAATCCTTGAGAACGACCTTGTTCTGCTTCTTGATATCCATGATCTTGCCAAGGACTGCATCATCATCATAGAACTTAGCGAGGTCATTCAGTTTCTCTGCATCCTTCTTGTAGCCGTCACCGATAAGCTCTGTGATATAAGCTGCAAGCTGCTCGTTGCAGTGGAGAAGCCATCTTCTGAATGTGATACCATTTGTCTTGTTGTTGAACTTCTCAGGATAGATCTTGTAGAAGTTGTTCAGCTCAGAATCCTTGAGGATCTCTGTGTGAAGGTATGCAACACCGTTTACACTGTGGCTATAATGTATATCGATGTGTGCCATGTGCACTCTCTGATCCTCGTCAATGATATATACGCTCTCATCCTTGTATCTGTTACGAACCTTCTCGTCCAGCTTCTTGATGATAGGAACAAGCTGTGGAACAACCTTCTCAAGGTAAGCAAGCGGCCACTTCTCAAGAGCCTCTGCAAGGATAGTGTGGTTGGTGTATGCGCACACCTCTGTCACGATCTCTGTAGCCTCGTCAAATGATATTCCCTCAGCGGTAAGAAGTCTGATGAACTCAGGAATCACCATTGAAGGATGTGTATCATTGATCTGAACTGCTGCATAATCAGCCAGGTCGTGAAGATTTGAACCCTTTGCCTTAGCCTCATCAAGAATGAGCTTTGCACCATTTGCCACCATGAAATACTGCTGGTAGATACGGAGAAGATTTCCAGCCTCATCGCTGTCGTCCGGGTACAGGCAGAGTGTCAGGTTCTTTGCAATGTCTGTCTTGTCGAAGCTAATTCCGTCCGGCTCCATGATGGACTCGTCAACGCTCTCGATATCAAAGAGGTGGAGCTTATTTGTTCTGTTCTCGTATCCGGTTACATCTATATCGTACATTCTTGACTGGACTTTCAGGTTGCCAAATGTAATCGTGTTGGTAACGTCTGTCTTCTCAAGCCAGCTGTCTGCCTCAATCCAAGGATTTGCAGTCTCCTTCTGGTAGTTGTTCTCAAATACCTGCTTGAACAGGCCCATGTGGTAGTTAAGTCCGATTCCATCTCCGTGAAGTCCGAGGGTTGCCATGGAGTCGAGGAAGCATGCTGCAAGTCTTCCAAGTCCGCCATTTCCAAGTGATGGTTCCGGCTCAACCTCCTCTATGTCATAGATGCTCTTGCCATTCTCAGCAAGCACCTGTTTAACCTCGTCAAATACACCAAGGTTGATGAGATTGTTCGAGAGAAGCTTTCCAATGAGGAACTCTGCTGAGATATAATAAACCTTCTTCTGTCCCTCCTCTGAAACCTTTCCGTCTGCGAGCTTCTTTGTCATATCAAGGAGTGCGAAGTATATCTCCTCATTTGTACAATCCTTGATCTCCTTGTTGTATTTCTTCATGCAAATGTCCTTTAACATAATATCCTCCTTACAAATATACGTCTTCACCCTGTTTCTTCCATACAGTCTGGTGAGATCCCTTAATTTATCTATATGTTTCTGTGTAAATTCCCATGTTGCTCCCTTGGTAAGCCGCCACTTCCAGTTGCCGCCAAGCGTTGATGGATAGTTCATTCTGGCACTGTTGTCCTTGCCAAGAATATCCTGCATCTGAAGTATGACCGTGTCCGCTGAACTCATGTAAAGCGCGTGTATCATCTTCTCCGCCACATCATCCAGACTGTCAGCCATGAGGTATTTCATCATATATTCCTGAAGATCTTCACTCTGTCCGCTGATGTAGCTTTTCAACATGTCATTGTCGTGGGTTCCGATATATGCTACGTAGTTCTTGGCGTGATTGTGTGGCAGATACTCATTTGCCGTGTTGCCGTCAAATGCAAATTCCAGAACCTTCATGCCCGGATAACCTGACTCATTCACAAGCTTCTGAACCTCAGGCACAACCACACCGAGATCCTCTGCGATGACCTTGGATGAGCCGATCGCACTGTCTATCGCATCGATGAGCTTCTTTCCCGGTCCCTGTCTGTAGTAGCCATCCTTCGGCTCGCCATTTGCCGGGATGCTGTAGTATCTGACTATTCCGATAAAGTGATCTATACGGATCACATCGTAGAGCTTTGCCGATGCAGCAATCCTCTTCTTCCACCATGCGAAATCATCCTTCTCCATGACATCCCAGTCATAGATCGGGTTGCCCCACTTCTGTCCGTAGCTTGAGAACATGTCCGGTGGGCATCCTGCCACAACCGCCGGTGCAAGGCTTCCGGACAGCTGGAACTGGTCCGTGTTCGCCCACACATCAGCACTGTCCAGTGCCACATAGATCGGAATATCTCCAATGATGCTTATGCCGTTTCTGTTGGCGTACCCTTTTAATGGCATCCACTGCTCGTAGAACTTGAACTGAAGGAATTTGTAGAATTCCACGTCTTCACCAAGCTTTTCTCTGTAAGCTGCCATAGCCTCCGGCTTTCTCTTCTTGATCGCCGGTTCCCACGCAAGCCATTCTCTGTTGTTATGATCAGCTTTGATCGCCATATACAGCGCATAGTCATCTATCCACTGTTCATTTTCCTTTATGAAATCTGCGTAACCCCTGCTGTCTTTGTGCTCTGATCTGCCAAATGCTTTTCTGAGTACTTCAAATCTCTGTCTGTACAGTCTGGCATAGTCGATCTCGTCATCACTGTCAGCCCATTTGTAGGATTCTACCTCCTCCTTTGTGAGAAGTCCTTCCTCTATCAATGTATCCAGATCGATAAAATACGGATTGCCCGCAAATGCTGAAAATGACTGATATGGACTGTCACCAAAGCTTGTAGGTCCTATCGGAAGAACCTGCCAGTATTTCTGGCCTGCACGTTTCAACATATCGACAAACTCGTAAGCATCTTTTCCCATGGTTCCTATTCCGTACGGTGATGGGAGACTGCTTATCGGCAGGAGTATTCCTGCGCCACGCTCCAACGCTTTATTCATCTCTGATACCTCCTAAATAGTTCCTGTTATGGCTTGTATTTTATTAGCATTTCCCCTTTTATGCTTGCATTATATAAGCAATTAATTGTACAATTCTATCATCTTGATGATGTACAAAAGGTAAAAGCTGTAAAAAATCGTCGAATTTATGAACAAAAAGGAGGCACATGGTTATATGAACAGTCTTGAATACGAAAATCTTCTGGAGAATAAGACCCATGCGGACCCGATGTTTCCGTACAATACTTACCTGTGCTCCATACCACTTGACTTCAATTCTGTGTCTCTGCACTGGCATGAATTTATGGAGATTATCTATATCAAAAAAGGCAAGGGAAATGTGACTGTGGACTTCACAACTCACTATGTTGAGGAGGGTGACATAGTCATTATCCTGCCAGGACACATTCACGGAATCTCCCAGCACGAAGGCTATTCAATGGAATATGAGAATATTCTTTTCTCCGTCGACATGTTCAGATCCAGAAATCACGACTCACTGGACAGCGAGTTTTTCCTGCCTCTGCTGGCGGGCGACTTGGATATCAAGAGTATTTATGACAGGGACGATCCATTATATCCGTCTCTTTCCGCGTGTCTTAACAGGGTAGACAAGCTCTGCTCAGAGACGCCAAAGGGATACCACCTTGCACTTAAGGGATGCTATTTTGAATTCTTCTACATTCTCTATGCCAACTCCACCGCAAGGGATGAGGCAGACAGGAAGAACCGAGCCAGGGATCTGGAGAGAACAAAACTCATCCTCTCCTACATAGACGAAAATTACAAAGAGGCCATATCCATAACGGATATAGCCTCCTACTGTGGATTCTCTGAATCCCATTTTATGCGATTTTTCAAGAACACCATGGGGGTGTCATTTGTATCATATCTGAACGACTTCAGGCTGAATGTTGCCGCAAGACTTCTCTCCACAAATGATGAGAATGTGCTGTCTGTAGCAGAAAACTGCGGATTCTTCAACCTGTCATATTTCAACAGAATGTTTAAGAAAAAATATGGCGTGACACCGAGCCGGTACAGAGAAACTCACAACTGACAACAGAGCGTATATTCCCTACTGAAAAGTCACCACTCAAACTGCGCCATGCATACTTCAGTTACGCATCCGATCTGGAGTATGAATTTTTCATCTGATTGCTCAGCTCATAAAGCACCTTCCCAAGAGTGTCGCTTGCCGCCTGCCTTACCATGTCCGCCATCTCCTGATTGGCCTGCTGTCTGAGTTTCTGCCCCAACTTACTGACAGCATCCGTCTGCACATCCCTATCAGCTCCGAGAAGATCATCATACCTGTATATGATCTCATGAGCCTTAGACATGACCTTCTCGTCATATCTCTCAATATGGAACACCGACTTCGCATAAGATGCGTCCGCCATCGCCGCGATCATACGGCTGGTCCAGTAGAAGTTGTCCGTGGAAATATCCGCCCCTGTATTTGCCAGATACTCAGGAGTCGTGTCTACATTTGCATAGAAAGGAACCATGACATTGAATGCATTCGATGCAAATGCTATCCACTGTACAGTGCAGATCTCCTCTCCAACATATGGTCTCATCTGGATCGCCGACATGAAATCCGTCCTGTTCACACCTATCGATCTATATGCCCCGCGCATCTTATTGTCGCCGTAATTGCCGTACGGATCATACGGAGTTCCCTGATAATGCGAAGAAAGCACATACTTCACATCCTCCATGGTTACCTTCTTCTCTGGTATCATGCACCATGGAATGTCATCCGAAACCGGCGTAAAGTCCGCATCCGGTCCGTCCCAGACTGCCGAATTCGGGTTGAGCGTCCTCTCCATGAACCATGCCCTCGGGGTGTTGTACACGTGATCCGCGTCGTCGTGGCTGCCGAATATATCCCGTGGACAGATCATGTCCTCCATATTCTCCACGTTCAGATGATACTTCTCTATAAATTCTGGAAGATCTGCCGAGCACATGAACTCGCTCTGCGCTCCCATTGCATCTGCCATATCAAATTCGTCCATACCAAACTGGTTTGGCATGACAACATACACATCATCAGGAACTTTTCTCGCGACCCAATGATGTCCTCCGATGGTCTCAAGCCACCAGATCTCGTTCACATCCTGAAATGCAATTCCGTTCATCTCATAGGTTCCATATCGTTCAAGCAGGCTGCCAAGTCTCTTAACACCCTCCCTTGCACTCTTTATATATGGAAGTGTGATGCTGACTATATCCTCCTCGCCTATACCTCCAGCCTTCTCAGGCTTATCTCCTTCCGCAGGCTCATAGCACACCAGTGGATCCGCGCCGAGCACTCTTGGATTTGAGGTTATGGTCTCCGTCGCCGTCATAGCCACATTTGCAGAATTCACTCCGCTTGCCGCCCAGATTCCTTCGCCCGCCAGCGCATTTGGAACACAGGTGTAACGCATCGGATCATCCGGAAGTTCAATCTCCACATGGGATATCTCCGACTTGTATATTCTTGGCTGCTCCTCCGGCTTCACAACCACATATTTCTTCGGCGTGTACGAACCGGCACCCGAATCGTCATTTCTCGCTATTATTGTTGAACCGTCATAAGACGCATTTTTTCCTACCAGTATTGTTGTACATGGCATGATCTATTCCTCCATTTTTTTTATATTTTTCATCTTTTTTATGAAAAAAATATAATATATCCCGCAAGGCTTCCGAGGGTATTCATAACCACATCATCGAGCTGGCAGTAACCGCGCTCCGTTATAAGCTGAACCGTCTCTATGCAGACACTGCACAGAAATCCAAACAGTACAGTACATTTGGACAACCTGTCTACCGCCCTGCCATCGCCATTCTTACTTCCAGCCACCGCCAGCGGGAAAAGCACGCCGAACGGCACAAAGAGCAATATATTTTCTATGACAAATGCGTGCTCCTGGAGCGTCACTCCCCACGTCTGAAACAGCGTCATGTCAATGCCTTGCCTTGAGCCCGGCTCTCTGGACAGGAACACAGTAACTGCCATCACCGCCAGATACACCACCAGCAGAAACCACACTATTGACTTCTTCACACGTCCGCCGGCACTGACCTTTTTTCCTGCAGGACTCACTGTATACACGAGATAAGTAACGACTGCTATGCACCCGCACAAAATACCTATCGGAAGGTAGCCCGCGACCTCCATTATATCTTTTATAATAAGTTCAAACATAAATTCCCCTCAAAAATTTATACTATACTATGTCTCGCTGCTCATTATATCATGATTCGCACCTACGGTGCTTTCCGTTGCTGTCGCAACTATCATGATCCAATTCGCCGCTCGCCAATCATGCAAGCATGTTGGCTCACTTGTGCTCATTATATCATACGTCTCACATATGCGCGATGACCTACGTCTCATCAGCATGCTACATTATATCATATGTCGTCATGTGTCATCACGATGACCTGCGCACGCATCAGCGTGCTACATTATACCACGATTCCCAACATGTGTCATTTTACACATTGTTTACATACACCGCGTCTGATATACTTTACATGTCAGTCCAACTAACCATTTGGACGGGCTGAACAAATATAGAACAGGAAATATCCAACATGATAATAGCAAAAAAAATTCTAAAAATAACTTGTATCGTCCTCGGCGTAATCCTTGCGGCCGCCATAATATTTGTAGGAGTTCTCACTATAACAGAATACAAGCCAGACGATTCCGAATCCCTTGAGGTCACATCTGGAAGCACATTTGGCAAAAATGCAACCGACTCAGCCAAGCTTTCACCATCTGTCGGCGACTCCATATCCATCGTGACATGGAATCTCGGCTACGGATCCCTCGGTGCAAATGCTGACTTTTTCATGGACGGAGGAGACAGTGTGTACACTTCCACAGCCAAGCAGGTAAACGACAATATGGAGGCCATCACATCAGAGCTGAATTCACTTGCCGCTGACATCTTTCTTCTCCAGGAGGTCGATGCGCGATCATCCAGAAGCCACAAGATAAACGAAGCCGATATTTTGAGGGAAAAGCTGCCGTCATACACAAGCTCATACGCCTACAACTACAAAACACTCATGGTTCCATATCCACTTCCACCGATCGGCAGAGTGACATCAGGAATAATGACTCTCAGCTCATTTGAAGTATCGGATGCAGAAAGAATACAGCTTCCATGTCCATTTTCCTACCCGATCAGACTGTGTAACCTGAAAAGATGCCTGATCGTGTCCAGAATACCGATTGCCGGAAGTGAACACGAACTCGTCATAGTAAATCTCCACCTGGAGGCTTATGACTCAGGCGAGGGCAAAGCCGCCCAGACCAGGATGCTCGCCGACATTCTCCAAAATGAGGCTGCAGCAGGGAACTACGTTATCGCAGGAGGCGACTTCAACCAGACTTTTTCAAATGTGGATCTGTCCGCATACCCTCAGCAGTCCGCTGACCTGTGGGCACCAGGAAGCATAGATGTATCTGAATTTGGAGATTCCTTCACCTGCACCACCGATTCCTCAGCTCCGACATGCCGATCCCTGGACAAACCATACGAAGGACATGACCACGAGAGTTTCCAATATTATGTCATCGACGGATTCATAGTATCGAGCAATTTGCAGATCAACTCCACAGAGACCATAGATCTGGATTTTAAAAACAGCGATCACAATCCGATAAGACTCGATGTTGCGTTGAAATAAACTATATTTTCAGTTGTTTTATGCATGTTATTTTAATTAACATTAATTGTGTATGATTTTATGTTTAAAATACATTTTTCTCTTGATTTATGCCGTTTTTACATGTATTATGGCATTGTAAATGTTATAAATATTAACATTTGTTGCTAGTTTTGAATAATACTTCTAAGAATAATAGAGAATACTCATCAGAGAAAGGAATTTTGATCATGAAGAAATTATCACAGTCACGTCTCGCCGACACTGTCATGAACGGAAGAAAAGAAAAGGGTATGACCCAGGCTCAGCTCGCCGATGCAACCGGTATCAACAGAGCACTCATTTCCAGAATAGAGCAGAAGGATTTTGTTCCTTCTATAGAGCAGCTCGAAAGTTTGTCAGAGGTTTTGAACTTCGACCTCACAGAAATGTTCATCAATGCTGGCGCACACAAGCTCGAGTCTCCATCCCCACTGAACATTGCAGTGGCAGGAACCGGTTACGTTGGTCTGTCCATTGCGACCCTGCTGGCACAGCACAACCATGTAACGGCAGTTGACATCATCCCTGAAAAGGTTGATCTCATCAACAACAAGAAATCCCCTATACAGGACGACTATATTGAGAAATATCTCGCCGAGAAGGAGCTTGATCTCACAGCAACTCTCGATGGCAAATCAGCATACAAGGATGCAGATTTCGTAATCATAGCTGCTCCGACAAACTACGACAGCAACAAGAACTATTTCGACACATCAGCCGTTGAGGCCGTTATCGAGCTCGTCCTCAAGGTCAACCCGGATGCCATCATGGTCATCAAATCAACTATACCAGTTGGATATACCGAGTCCGTAAGGAAGAAATACAACACGTCAAATATCATTTTCAGCCCAGAGTTTCTTCGTGAATCAAAGGCACTGTACGACAACCTCTATCCATCAAGGATAATTGTCAGCACAGACAAGAATGACGAGAAGATAGTTAAGGCATCCCATACATTTGCCGCACTGCTTCAGGAGGGTGCCCTCAAGGAAGATATAGACACTCTGTTCATGGGCTTCACCGAAGCTGAGGCTGTAAAGTTATTTGCAAATACCTATCTCGCACTCCGCGTGTCCTACTTCAACGAGCTTGACACATACGCAGAGATGAAGGGACTTAACACACAGGACATCATAAACGGCGTATGTCTCGACCCAAGAATCGGAACACACTACAATAACCCATCATTTGGATACGGCGGATACTGTCTGCCAAAGGATACAAAGCAGCTCCTTGCCAACTACAACGACGTGCCTCAGAATATGATGAGCGCCATCGTTGAGAGCAACAGAACGAGAAAGGACTTCATCGCAGACCGCGTTCTCTCCATCGCAGGCTACTACGACTACAACAATAACGGGGATTACTCAGCAGCCCAGGAGAAGGAATGTGTCATAGGTGTATACAGACTGACGATGAAGAGCAACTCCGACAACTTCCGCCAGAGCAGTATACAGGGTGTCATGAAGCGTATCAAAGCCAAGGGCGCAACCGTCGTTGTATACGAGCCAACCCTTGAAGACGGAACCACATTCTTCGGAAGCAAAGTTGTAAATGACCTAGACAAATTCAAATCCATGTCCGACGCTGTCATCGCCAACAGGTACAATTCATGCCTCGACGACATCAAAGACAAGGTATACACAAGAGATCTGTTCCAGAGAGACTAATCTTTAAGAAGACCTTTAAGAACATTTTTATAACATAAAAAATAACCGAATGATACGAATTAAAACTTGTATCATTCGGTTATTTTTTGTCAATATTTCTTATGAATTAGCCTGAGCCTTGAGCTCCTCAAGCATCTGAGGAAGTCTTGTATCCATCTCGTCATCCTTGAACTGACATGTACCAACCTTCCTGTGTCCACCGCCACCATACTTGAGCATAAGGCTTCCAACATCCATGGTCGCTGTGCGGTTCAGGATACTGTATCCAACTGCTGCCGAACATCCCTGTCCACCACGTCCGCTTACTATCCACGCTGACACATTCTGTTCAGGATACATACTGTATATCATGAAACGATTGCCGGTGTATATCGGATCCACTCCGCGAAGATCGCTTATGATAAGATTACCGTCCACTATGGTATGTGCCTTGACCATCTCCTTGAACTTCTCTGTCTGCTCATTATACAGAACTATTCTCTCCTGTATATCCGGCATGGCAAGTATCTCATCAGTGGTCATGGTACGACATGCATCTATAAGCTTCTCCATGAGCTGATAGTTTGATATGGTGAAATTTCTGAATCTTCCAAGTCCGGTTCTAGGATCCATCAGGAATCCAATAAGTATCCATCCCTTTGGATTCTGTACCTCATCGATGGTAAGATTACCTGAATCAACCTTATCAACAGCCTCCATCATATCGTCAAACTGCGGAAATCTCTCTCTGCCTCCATAATACTCATAGATTATTCTAGCGCACGATGGAGTTATACGACTCTCCCCCTTGTATTTACCCTCAAGCGCCAATCTCTCATGCTCACTTGAATGATGATCGAACCAAAGTCCGCAGCCCTCAACAAATGGCACATTTGCAAGGCAGTCATCCTCCGTAACCTCAATCAATCCGTCCTGAAGATCCTTCGGATGCGCAAACTTCCAATGATCAATAATTCCCGCTTCCTTCAGCAGTGCGCCACACGCAAGTCCATCAAAATCCGATCTTGTAACCAACCTCATAGTAAATCCTCCCTGGTATTGAACTTCAGCCCTGTAAAACCGGGCTGAATAGTTCATTTTCCGCAACAAATATATTTTAATTATATAGAAGTGGGTGGGGGATTTCAAGGAGCATTTTTATCAGTGATAGGGCTCACCATTCCAATCAGATATCCGCTTACCGAGTTCCATAACTTGTTTCTTCACATCCAGCATACCAGCCATGTTCTCCAAGGTCATATGCTCCGCAACACTCCTTGCAAACTTGACCTTTTTGCCTGCAAAGCCTCTGTAATACGGCTCTATGTAACCAGGAAACAGCTCATACTGTCCACACGGCTTCTTCAAACTGATTCCCAGAACTTCCTCTATGACTTCCTTTGGGATGTAATTTTCTATCTCCTTGCCCTTAGTAACCCATGACATCATCCCAAGATCATCAAATTCCTGAATTATTCTCTTCTTGGTATCATTCAGCCGGGCATTCCTGTTTTTCTTATCACTATCCATCACAATGACCGCATTTCTGTTGGTCTTGATAACACTTATGAGCTCCGTCATCTCCTCAGCCGAGTACTGTGACAGCAGTCTTCCACCATAATACAGGAACTGGTAGTGCACGCCCTCCACGAAACGGTCCGGGAAATACATGTCTAGCCAGTGTTTTATATACACTCTGTCTGACGGTCCTTCCACCCATATAATCCCATTTGACTGAAGAAGATCGCTTGCCTTCACGTCCAGATCATCCAGTATCCGGGTCTTGTCCAGATACGATTCTATCCTTTTGACAAATGCTCTGCCGTCCTGCTTGTACACATGGAATATCACAGCATCGTCCTTGTCGTAGAATGCATTTATCGCCACATGGGAATGGGTCGTGATGAACACCTGAACATCATTCTTTTCAGCAAATTCATATATATACTCAAACAGTTTCCTCTGCATGGCAGGGTGAAGATTATTCTCAAGCTCCTCAAAACCATAGATCATCTTCTTATCCTTATACCCCTCCAGCTCCGGTATAACCAGCAGATTTAGCAGCACCAGAATGATCGTCTTAAGACCGCTTCCCATGCGTGACAAAGGGCACCTGCTCATGCCCTTTTCCTTGAGAAACACCTCCCACCGGATATTCCCATATCCATCCTGTACCTGCTGCACCCTTATGCTCTCAAATACAGCCTCCGGACTCATGATCTCATTTACCGCTTTTAGAAGAGTGTCCTCAATTATCGTCTCATCGTAACTGCTATTGTTCAGAAATGCCCTAATAATGTTGCTTGCACCACTGCCAGTGCTGGACAGATCCTCCAGAGTCTCACCAAGCTTCTCTTCCTCCTCGGGAACAATATTGCGCTCCGCAGCAACGTGTCTGAATACATATCTGTCCCTCTCATTACCTATATCAACTCCCACTCCATTTGCATATGAAGTATTCCATAGAGGCAGTCTGTCATTCCACTCCACTATGTAACCACCACTGTCCTCAGGCTCCACCCTGTATCCTATCGAACGTCCATTTGACAGGTTCCACATGGTTCCGCTTGTATAACCTTGAATTGATGAATACCCACGAAGCAAGCTGTCACACATCTCCCGGGTGACCGGTATCTCCGCGATGATCTCGTCCGCACAGGATGCGATCTGCTCTCTGAATGCATACATCCTGTCATACATCATCCCCACCACGTCGATGACACTTGATTTTCCGCTGTTGTTCTTGCCGATTATCACTGACACCCTTGGGAGGTTGTCAAGTTCTGTGTATGTGTCGGCGGTGAAGGCTTTGTAGCCTTTGAATCTTATTCCTTTGTACATGGGTGACTCCTTTCTACTACAATATATTTATGGTTGATAGATTTATCACTGTTTTATGTGCCAATATCGAATACGTATATACCGTAATTTTAATATGTTTTCTATTTAAATCAATATTTATGTCGTTTTGTGAGCAATTATAAAATTACACATTCACACATCATAATGAATATATGCAACGTATTGACATCTCCCCATACTGGTGTTATCTTCGCAATTATAAGCATCACATACCGTAATATTTTTTGTATTTGGTTGATATGTGTTATTTTAAATCACATCAAGGCATTGCACCGATTGTCTATCAACTTGCAATATAAATTTAGAGAGGACTCTACCCATGAAAAAAATATCAATAACCAAGATGGCCGAAGCCCTTGACTTTGAAGTTGTTGATCTGTTAGAAGAGAAAAAGAAAGCTGTCAATACAACAAGCCTCGACAGAGCATACAATATAGCAGTAGCAGGTACCGGTTATGTTGGTCTGTCAATCGCAACGCTTCTTGCACAGCACAACCATGTAACTGCGGTCGATATCATTCCTGAAAAGGTTGAACTTATCAACAACAGAAAATCTCCTATCCAGGACGACTATATAGAGATGTATCTTGCCGAGAAGAAACTGGATCTCACCGCAACCCTTGATGCCGAGGAAGCATACAGAACTGCTGACTTTGTGGTCATAGCGGCTCCAACCAACTACGACAGTAAAAAGAATTTCTTCGACTGCTCTGCAGTCGAAGCCGTTATAGAGCTTGTACTCAAAGTAAATCCTGATGCTACAATGATCATCAAATCAACCGTTCCAGTGGGCTATACTGCTTCTGTAAGAGAGAAATACAATACCAGGAATATCATATTCAGTCCTGAATTTCTACGGGAATCTAAGGCTCTGTACGACAACCTCTACCCATCACGAATCATCGTATCCTGCGATGAAGAGTCGTCCGAAAAGGCCCACACATTTGCGGCATTGCTTCAGCAGGGAGCTATCAAAGAAAATATCGATACACTGTTCATGGGCTTCACAGAGGCAGAGGCTGTAAAGCTCTTTGCAAATACTTACCTTGCATTACGTGTCTCATATTTCAACGAACTTGACACCTACGCAGAAACAAGGGGACTAAATACACAGGAGATCATCAATGGAGTATGTCTTGATCCGCGTATCGGCAATCACTATAACAATCCAAGTTTCGGATATGGTGGATACTGCCTTCCAAAGGATACAAAGCAGCTGCTGGCAAACTACAACGATGTGCCACAGAACATGATATCTGCCATTGTCGAGAGCAACAAGACAAGAAAAGATTTCATAGCGGACCAGGTACTGAATATGACCGGCTACTATGATTATAATAATCGCGGTGATTTCGCTCCTGAACAGGAGAAGGAATGTGTGATTGGCGTGTACCGCCTGACCATGAAGAGCAACTCAGATAATTTCCGCCAATCCTCCATCCAGGGTGTCATAAAAAGGATCAAGGCCAAAGGCGCCAAAGTTATCATCTACGAGCCAACTCTCAAGAACGGCGAAACATTCTTCGGCTCAGAAGTGGTAAATAACCTTAAGAAATTCAAAAAAATCAGCCATGCTATCATCGCCAACAGATACGACTCGTGCCTTGACGATGTGAAGGATAAAGTTTATACGAGGGATATTTTTAAGAGAGATTAATCTCTAAAAATTGTTAAAACATTCACGCCAATTCCTTTGCCTCCAAATCCTCATGCAACTTTGGGGATTGCCCTCTGCAATAGTTGGTATTTTAAGTATACAATAAACAGTATTATGCTAATTTAAGGAGTCAACAACTTATGTCCCCTTTTTAATTATCATTTCACTTTCTCATGTTTTGTTTTTAGTTCTTGCAATCAAGTAAAAAAACAATTGAAGAACTCAAAAAGGAACTCAAAAAATTGAGTTCCTTAAAAATCAAAAGACCCAACATGGTCCGCATCGTTGAAAGGCGTGTTGGGTTCTGTTGGTCTTAGTATATGCAATATCCATAAATATTGCACTAATATTTTCATGAATTTGCATTTATCATGCTGTAATTTCAATATCTTTAAGTAATTGATACGTATAATCATGCTTTTTTATATATTCCGAATAGTTTTGACAAAATTCGTCCAAATCATTACATTTGTGTTTTCCTATTCCCGGACAACAGGGACACGGAGCCCGGATTATTCACATTCTTCAATACCATATTTATTAACTAGCTGTAGTTGTAAATCTGATAATGGAAAGTGAAATGTACATAACAGTCTCGCATTTAACATTCATTTTGGTTTGGCATAATCGCTTTTGCCAAATCTCATGTGGCATTTAACTAAATATCTTGCTTATTTTAAAAGAAAAAGTCCACGACTCTGCCGTGAACTTTTTCTTGATTATGAGATACCAACCAATGTACCGATACCGCTCTCTTTAATTATAACTACCTCAGTCTCCGTCCATATAAAAATCCTCCTCATATACCTATGATAGTATTAAATAATTTGTTATTCAAGACTTGACTTTAATAAAATCCCATTCCATACTATATGTATAAAATAGATTCGGATTTTCAATCTGTAATTCATATATTATCTTATTATCTTTTTTTGTTTCTGTTACTTTATTTTCTTGATCAAGAAATTCATACTCCATTTTCATATCCGCATATCTTACATAACGCACATTATCAAGCAACGCATTCTTTTCAGGAATAATTACTCTTAAAATCAGATTTTCAATTGGATACTTTACAATCTGGGCCAAATACTCATGCATTAATTGAGATTCATCCTTTAAATAAGTTTTTATTCCGTATGAAATCCGCTGACCTTTACAAAACTTATTGTTTAGATTTATTTTATAATGATATGGGGATACTTGATCTTTCGAGTCTTCCAATGTGAATTTGTCTCCATCATCAATAAGCTCTGATTTATCATATGAACTTCCTGTCCAAGTTATACTTCTTTCCAAAACATCAAATTCACCATCTAGCACTTCTAAATCTACTTTTCTAATACTCTCTATGCTTTCTCTACTAACAAACTCTAATGAAACCTCCATCAATTTATACTTCAGATCCTTTGCAGATGTTTTTCTTGAGCTTGTATCAATAATACTCCGTACTTCCGCTTTACTATTTATCCCCGTTACTAATTCTAATTCATCTTTCTGAGCAAGCATAGGTCTGTACAACCTAACATATGCCTCTCCAATAGCTCCACTAAACAAATGCAATTCCGGATTTCCTTTACCTTTTCCAAATCTTAATATATGCGTTTGCGCAATTCCAGGATAAGGATCTATGTAGTAGATTTTTTTTATTCCTAATTGAAACGCCTTTTTCGAACATAATTCGCATGGGCTTGCTGTACAAAATAAATTTCCGCCTTCTATTCCCATACCTCCATATTTAGATATTTGCAAAAAAGCATTTTCTTCTGCATGAAGAGCCCTTGTAAACACCTGGTTTTTATCGCCTTTCCATCCATTATAAATATCCTTAAAACAATATGAAAACTTTCTTCCATGCAAATCGACTTTAGAAATCTCTTTATCTAAATGTTCAAATATCTTTTTTAATGTCTCATTATCATATTCAAACTGACTATAACATTCTCTCTGATTTCCTTTACAATATCCATGAACATCTCTGTATATACATTCCAGTTGCTTATTAGGAACATCGTTCCACCCTACTGATTTTACTGAGAAATTGCTATCAGTTACAATTGCCCCGACCTGTCTAGATAAACACCCTGAATTATACTTTAGATTATATGCAAGTTGCATACACCTTTCTACATCGTTTGGAACGACCAATCCCGGATGAATCATCAGTGTAATATATTTAACTAACTGCCTAGTTAGCATCAATCTTCTACCATTTTGCTCATCTAAATTAACTAGATGAATATCTGCCATTTCAAAACAATTCGCTATATTTTGATGATAAAATATTTCTCCATTATCTAGATTCGACTCATATTCTACATAATCTAAACCTCTTTGTTCTTCCACATCTAATTTGCCTAATCTTTTTTGCCGCATTTTCTCATCCACGCTTATAGATATCAAGAAGTATGATCGATAAACGTCTTTTAAATAGTTTGACTCATTCGCATTTCTAATTGCATCTATACATATACGTATTTTGTCCCCTTTTCTATATTTTTTTATTAACTCTATCATTAATTTTATTCGCTTTGCAAAATCTAATATTCTATTTTGGCACAATTTATCTTCATATGGAGTACCACTGGCTCTAATATTATTAGCAATTTTTTGCAATAAATATGTATATAAATGATATTTTACTGGAGGTTCATCTTGAAGTTTTCTCTTCTCTTCCTCATAACAAGAATATTTATAAAAAATTTTTTTAAATCTATTTTTATAATCAGCTAATTTCCTAATATACAATTCATAATACTTGTCCAACACATCTGTCGAAAAAGAATTTAGTTCCTCAATTGAAGGTATAGGAAATTCTGAAATTTCCTTAAACATATAATCCAAACCATTTATTTCATTTACAAGTTCATTAAAATTCAAAATAATAAATGATGTCTTATTATGATTACTTTGAAGATATTTCAAATATTCTATAAAGGCCTTTACCCCACCCTCTTGTTCTAAAATATATGACAGTATTATACAACTTCCTTCTATTACCTCGAACGGCCTCCATCTACTATCAGACTCCATATAATCCTTTATTATATCAAACTCTTTTCTTTCCCTTATCGAGTTATCGTCACTATCAAAATACTCATACTCCAGTTCATCAAATGACTTTTTTAAAATACCAGCAGCAGTACTACATCCTGCTCCTGTCCTGCCCGTCAAGCCTATTATAATCTCATTTTCTTTTTCACTATAGATTTGGTTAACAGCATCATTGTAATTCTCCATACTCAATCCTCCATCGTCAAAATTATTAAATATTATAGTCATTATTTAAAATATACTCTTCCTCATAAATAATATATCCACCCTTTCACTAAGTCTCCAGTAAAAGGGGTGCCCCATATTTGTTCAGTTCCGTTGATCGATGTCCTTCTCCACACATAATGGAAATAGGAGCATTACAATGACATTCGAGTTGACCTTTTCGATTAAACGTGAGTTGACTTCCACAGTTTGCACAATAATGCACTTCATATGTTCCGCCTTCATTACAAAATACCTGCGGAATTTCAGATATGGGCACTCAATAATTCTACACATAACTGATAGCTCATTCTTTAATCTTCATCATTTTTTTATGAGTTTGTGCTGCAAAGATTGTTGAATCACCTTTTGCATTTGTAATCTCAAAGTTATTAATAACTTTTTCCTGAGTCTCAGGACTCCAGTATATTTTCAGATTTTTCTTTGATCGAGTAATAGCCGTATAAAAAATATTATGCGTGATCATACGATCAACTTCCTCTGTAATTATTATTTTAACAGAATCATACTCCAAGCCTTGCGCTTTATGTATAGATATAGCATATGCAATTTGGAATGGCACATCTGTCTCATATGAAAAATCTGCATCATCATTATCAGAATCTTTTTTTAATGAATAAAATCTAATGACAGATTTTCCTGGTGTAATAGATTCCAATAGCTCAATATCCCATTCCATAACATCAAGTTCTGTAAGGATCTTATCAATTTCAAGTGTAAACCATATCTTATCTTCAGACTCTTTTTTTATTTCTATAATAGTACCTTTTAAATTATTATACAATAATGGCACAAACCTATCTGACTCATTAAAAAGGATTGGATCCCCCACTTTGTATGTCCACATTCCCCATCTCACTGCAGGATTAGGATTGTTCTCTTGAAGGAACCGATTTATATTGTTAATTCCATACAGTCCATCATAATTCAAGCAAAGTATTATTTCCTCTTCCGACTTCTTATCAAAAACTGAAGCCCCCAGATTAGATGCATACCTGTTCGCAACAATATGTTCCGTCAAATCTTCATCAAGCTTTCTAACCTTTTTCCACAAGGTTAATAAATCTTCATCCTTGGTTCTATATGGAGTTTCTAACTCGTACCATGCATATCTTGGAATAAAATACTTTGCCATTGAAAACCAATTACCAAAATCAATAGATTCTATCTGGTATGTATCTCCTACTAAAAGCATAACTTTACAATTTATCTTTCTTAAAACATCAGCCATATCTGAATTACTGACCATACTACACTCGTCCATTATCAAAATGTCGACATCTACTGGCACATTTTTCGTCAGAATATACTTACGAATAGTCATAAATTTACAATTTTGTGCCATCACATTTCGCCTTAGATTTTCAACTGCTGGATTAGTATTTGCAAGATATAATTTAGAATGTGAATCAAGGAACTGTGATACCTGATTAATCATATAGGTCTTTCCTGTTCCTGCAGCTCCATAAATCATTGCAACATGCGTTCTTTCAAACAGTCTTTGTAAAATCGCCTTTTTTTCTTCACTATCGATAGCCTGATTTTCATCCATCCATGCAGAAATAGCATTTGTATATCCCAATATACCTGATTCGGACACTCTCATCAGCTCTTCTATAATATACTTCGTATTATCAAAAGCCCCTTTCACATAAACACTCTGTCCAAATTTTGCAAGCTTTCGTCCTTCATGTTTTTTTATATGAATATTTCTGTTAAATGTATCTATAGCTGCATCTATGTCATTTGTGAACCCTTCTAACTCTTTTATAGGTGTATAAAGTTTAGAATTAGTATTCATATTGTTCTTAATATACTTAGCCATAAACTCGTGCTCTCTCCCTGACTGATCAATACTTTCAAATAGATCTATAGTTTCAGGATTATGACGAATCAACGATGTTGCAAATGGCATTTCATCAAAAGGAATGCATCCCCATTTAAGTCTAAGACCTGAAAGTACACTATTGTAATCTTTGTCCTTCTGCAACTTAAGAACTTTATTATTCATAGTATGAAGCAAGTATCTAATAACATTACTTCCTGGCTTTCCCGCCAAAATCAAACAACGTGCACTATCCAAAACCGGCTCAAAATGTTTTGCCTTACTCCGCCCAAACATTACATTCTTATACCTTATATAGTCACTCTCTGATGATAAAACAACATCCAGCAGACTTGCCCCAGAATAAGACAAATATTTCATCATACCTATATACTCTGCGCTCCCTGTTGTCATTCGTATTTTTTCATCAAACAGATCAGCAAAATTATTAAATTCACATGGCCTAATAGATACAGAGAATTCAGTCAAAATATTAACTGGCATTTTTTTGCCATTTACCTCAATATCTTCATAAAAAATTGCAGCTTTTATTGCATAATGCGATGGTAGCATATTTTCAGAGTAAACAATAAATCTATCAAATTTACTTGTAGAGTCATACGCAGGTGTAAGTACCATTTCATAATATGGAACTCCATCAACAATAAATGGAATAACCTTATGTACATACATCCTTTCAGTTCGACTGTAATCGACGAAATTTCTTTTTTCTTTCAACAATTCCGCTATTTTTTCACGGAATTCTTCTACTGTTCTATCTGTATTAAGTGGAAATTTTTCCAAATTTGATAATAACTCCATTCCATATTCATACTTAGCAAAATTTCTAATCATCGCAAAAAACTGATAATATTTTATCATCAGCCTCTCGGCGCCCTCATTATCTGGTGTGTAATGAGATTTTGATTCTTGCAGAAATGAATGAAATTTTCTCAAAAACAAATATTTATTATCTTCTTTGAGATATGCCAATGCTCTTGGCACAGTATCTCGATTAATAGCAATTTCTTTTCCTCCACCATAAGCTCTCACCGCAATATGCTCAACAAGGTTTCTAGATTGGGCTAATAAATTTTGAGATATGATGTCCCTTGTAACCATTGTGCTATCCAGCATATTCAAATTTTCACATATCACATTATCGATGTCATATATCTTTTCTTCAATTTTCAACATAACTACTATGCATCCCCCTTTTTATTTATACATATATAGATATGTCGTATATTTTATATGAAATTCAGCGCAGAAACAATATATATATGTCATTTTTTGCAATCTGAGATGCATTTTTTGTAGTATTTTTCTAGTTTTGTCACATTTTTGCAATCTTATCTTGAAGCAACTAAGAAAAGGACACTTCCGTTACGGAACTGGGGACAGGTTTATAGGGAGTTAAGTATAATATGCGAAAGTCAACTCCCGAAGTAAAGTTCAAAGCTTGTTTTACAGATGGTTTTATTCACCTGCCTTTAACATGCTCCCAACAACACTGTTATATATAAAACAATGGCTGTGAAAAAACTCGATTGAGTTTTTTCACAGCCCATTTTTATGCTCATCAATATTATTTATCTGTCTCTGCAAATTCCAACTTAACCTATCTCCAATAATTCCTTCCAATTATCAGTAAATCCCATTGTCCTTACATCTATTTTTTCATACTTCTCTATTAATGCTTCTATTTGGTCTACATATAAATTCCAGTGATTTTAAATTCTCCACCTGCTCATCAATTGACATTGATGGTTGATGTTGTTTCAGTTCCCCCATATATTTTCTCCTTAAAATTAAAAGACCCAACGTGGTCCGCATCGTTGAGAGGCGTGTTGGGTACTGTTGATATTAGTATATGCGATTTTCATAAAAAAACAATGTTTTTTTCAAGTATTTGCGTTATCCCAAATTATCATAGTTATTGCTACCCATAGTTTTACGAAGATCCATTCAGAGCCAGAATGCATCTCTCAGCTCCTCGACCTCATCATACGGAAAACACTCGGCAGCCCTTTCGTTTTCTTCCAGATAATTGATAATCTCTCCTGCCAATTCAATCCCCTTCCGACTGTGTATCACGCCACCGTTCTCTTTCTGAACGCTCTCTTCAACTTTTCTTGCCACCCACACCTGGTCATATATTTCCAGCTGAGTAATTATTTTTCTTACGCCAGAATGATAAACCAATTCATTACTTTCCGTCGGCTCGCCGAGTGCGCCATAGAGAGCGTAAAGCTGACGCATAATGCCATCGTCATTCAAATCCATCGGCACATATATTCTCACATTGTCATCTGGTAGAATCCCACCCTCAGACTTTTTCTTTCCAGTGACTGCTTTCTCCATCTCGTCTTCCGTTTCATATGGTACTTTCACAGCCAATTAAGGGTCATTGACATAGAGCATTTCTTCCGGTATTTGATGGATATCTAATTTGTGGTGCATATAAATCACGCTCCTTTATCGAAGTGGTAAACTTTTTCGCTAGCAGCCGAGTTTTCACGAAGAAATCTCAAACGTGCAAATGCAAATGTTCGTCTGCACCTGGCACCTCTAGTGTCCTCTGTCGCACAAGAATATTCAATTGCTGATTCAATCGGTTTAAACAAAACAAACTAAACCAATCCTAAACCGATTAATCTTTTAATATCCAGTTAGCTTTACGTTGGTTTTCTCCATACTTTTCAATAACATTCTTATTTTTTAAGACCGTTAATAATGTTCCGTCCGCACCATAGATACGTCACATAATACTTGGAGCGGCTGTGAACAAATAGTCAAAATCAGAATTTCCCAACAAAAGCATTGCAGCATTTGTAACCTTGCCACCTATTAACAACTTCATCTTCGTCAAAAACTGTTCATCTGACATACCATCAACTTCTTTAGAAATGAGCTCTTGTGCCATGAGCTATTTTATTTAGTTAGTGTCCAACTTCATTATACAATCGGCGAATATATATTTTTCGACATTGATAACTCCATTATAGCAATCGTTATATGTATTCTAATTTCTACAACATTGCAGACTCTGCCAACTGCCAGCACACTAAACACATGCTTTTATTTTCAAATGATATTTCCATATACAATGCAGTCGCACCTTCTGGTTTCACCATTCCGCTAAATTGTGTAGAACGGGGATTTTCATAATCTATAGCAAAATCACAGTACTGCCTAAATATCACCTGTTCAGATCGTTTCCAAATAAACTCTGCATGAGCACGTACCAATAACTGCTCATCGCCATCTTTATACCTGCGAATATAATATTTTTTATCCTTCGTATCTGAATACACTACACCAATTTTATCTCCATAATAATTACATTGTTCTATAAATAGTCCATTACATTCAAAACAGCTACGATCAACTTTTATACGATTTCTGTATTTTACAAACAAGTTGTAATCTACACAACGCAGTTTATTCAGCAAAGACTGACGTTCTATATCATTTCTACAAACTATACAGCAGAGTGTATCTTCAATAGGGAATTCCCCAGGGTACACAATTTCTGCCTGTCTATATTTCTTTTCCAGATTCGGATTCTCCATGTAACCAGTCTTATATATTTGTTGAAAATTCAAGTTAGCAAAGGCTTCCACTCCGTTCTGCAGTTGGTCTCCAAATCCGGCTAGAGATTTCTCTGAAAACATAGTTCCTTTCTTTTTCAAAACAGATGCTAGATCAAACAAAAAAAATACAGGAACTGGTACATTAGCCTCCTGATCACGGCAATATCTTAGTCGAACATGTTTATATCCCTCATTATGATACTGTGTAGGCGTATGTGGTCTGAAATACATTCTCACATATGACTCAATATCTGAATTGGTCATATTGATTACCTGCATACTTGCATTATCATTACTCATATTTCCATATATCTCAGCGTCAATCCTGCTATATAAACAACCATCGCGAAGAATATTAACAGCATTTGACATATCAGTATAATGAAATGCAAATTCCGCCCACCATTTATTCAAATAATTCTGTGCGATAATCTCCTCATATGTCATTACTTATCCCCCTTAACCAGAAAAGCTTGTCCCTTCCATGAATTCAACTGATATCCCTTTTTTAAACCAGCTTTCATGTTATCATCTATATTTACTTCATCCAGATATCCCATATGAGCTAATAAGATATAAAAAAGGTCATGAATCTTATTATCATCCGTAGCAAAAACCCTCTTTTCACTTATTTTATCCCAAATAGCTCGGGCATCCTCATCGCTAAGTTTCAATGTTTCCTCGCCATTCTCAAATATTAGAAAATCTTCAGCGTTCCAACTTGCCGTCCACTTCATTCCTTCTACTTCAAATGTTATAGGAACCAATGCACTGCTATATGATATATCATCTTTCACACCGGCAAATGACATATCTTTTGCATTTTGTCTCAACCACTTTGTCATTTCCACTGTTTTCTTATGCTCTGGCAGCTGCTTGTCTAACGGTCGTAAATATACATACACATCTATTGGTAAATCATTAAGATATTTCTCCATGACAATCTTAACATCATCCCAGTTTAATTCACCGTTCCCACACCCTAGCTTAGGAAAAGCTATAGATGAAATATTGTAATCTGCGTATTTCTTTACAAATGAAGCAAGACCTTTCTCTATATACTCGATTTTTGAAGGATTTCGCCAATTTTCTTTAGTTGGGAATTGCAAAAGCCAATGATCCTGCTCATACCATAGCATCAGTCGACCTATTGTAAGTTTATGTTCGTCACACATCTTTTTATACTGTTTAAACATTTCCGGATATCTTTTTTTAAATTCCAAAGCAATTCCTTTTCCCATAACCCCCACGGTATTCACCGTATTAACCAGTACCTGTGCCGGACTATTGAATAAATCACCTTCTATATATGTTATCATACTTCACCATTCCTAACTTTTGAATATATATGCACTATAACACATTTTCCCTCACCAAGTATATTAATTACAGACTTTCATTTCCTGAAAAGCTTTTCTTGCCTCCTCAAATCTTTTGAATTTAGTATCCCATTCCATGCTTTTATCAGATTTATTTATAACATCATCAAATGATATGTCGTCAAAATATGTAATATCATCATGGCTAAAATATTTTTTACAATATGAATTGAACAGTGCTACAACATTGCATTGGCATACTTCTGCCTCAAATTGAGGGTCATTTATATTTACTATACATCGTTTCTCCAGCTCCAACAAGTTGCTTGCATATGCTGGTTTAGATCCTTCTGTCTATCAGTCTGGAAACTTTCAGGCTAATTTGCTTATATCTGGTAGTCCACAATACTTTTGTACAGCAGCCTGTTTTGTAAATCCGGCGCCAACCCACGTTCGATTAGGAGTGTCAATACAAACTCATCTGATTATATCTTGGATAAATTTATATAATTTGTAATCACTCATAAATACCAGGACATCCTTTCAAAAAATTACATATATCCAAATAATTATTTCGAGTAGATTCTACAGAATAATCCAGGTTCAGAATTTTCTTGCACCTTTCTACTAATTCATCTGTTTTTATGTTAGATAATTTTCCGCACTTTATCATCATTAAAATAATCTTTACATAGCCTCTATATTTATTAAATTTTCGATAGTCAAAAGTGTCACATTGTTTTACACTTCCCCAGCTTGTTACATAGTAATACAACTGTTTCTCCATTTGTTCTAGGATATCATCTATTTTATTTGAGTTTATAATCATATCCATAATATCTTCACTCATTTCAAACATTTCTTCACTTCCTGCAATAGTCGTAAAAATCTCCCACCATTCACTAAACTGTTTATTAGAAAATATTTTTTTTAGAAGTTCATCATTTTTTTTATACTTTCCTAGAGGAATTACAATTGACAAGAAGCGATTTTTATTGAGAAATACATATTCTTGAAGATCCTCCTTAGAATATTTCAACTCAAACGAATCTAAATTGACAAATAAATAGATTTCTATATATATATTATTTATCCAATCATATTCATTAACATTATTTTTTTGAAAAACCTTTGCCATTAAAACATCAATGCACTCCATCCCTTCATAATCATTCGTATGTATGCATTCCTCCAAATAATTTATAATACTTACAAATACTTCCTTCCTATCATCGTATTGTAGCAAAATGTATTGTTTATAAAATATATCAATTTCTTCTTCATAATCTTTTTGATCCGTAAACTTGATAATTTTCTTAAACTTATTTATTAACATTTCAACCGTCCCATTTATTACTAATAATGGCTTGACATAAGTAATAAAATCCCATAAGTCTTCAACTGTTGCAGAAGAAACATCTCTTTTTTTATTATGTACACAGGAATTTCTCAAATTCTTTTTTTGGCTGAATTCAACCCTAACACTATCTGTTAACTTAAATATATTAGTTTCTTTTCCTTCATTAATAAAGTTCCATGTATTTTCTTCCCATTTATCATCTAAATTCAAATCGTTGATTTTCTTTTTCCATATGGCCTTCTTATCATTGTCCGTTTTTCCTTTAATTTTTTCGAGAAAAGGAATTGGTATTCCGTGATAGCCAATAATTATCTCTTTAATATAATTTATCAAGGCTAAATAAGAATACAAATATGCTGCTTTGTATGCTTCTATTTGAAAACACTTTATTGATTGAACAAAAAGCTCATCCTCTTCGTACTCATTTTCAATCAACCACTGCTTAAATTTCTTTATTTCCATTTACTATATCCCCCTTTTATTTTATTATAAATTCATTGTTGTTTGTCCAATTATCTCTGCCATGCTGTATCGTAATGGATTATCTCTCCCTTTTAATATTGGGAAATTCTTCACTTTTAAATAGTGATAATACTCCTCTTGTGTTTCGTCGCTATCCCCTTATCATTTTGTACACAATTAAATTGTTCCCCTGTTAAACCACATTTTCCACCTAATTCTGTTGCTGATAACCACATACCAATACCATTCTCCAACAAATACTGGAAGAATAAGAAACTTCACCTTAAGTGAATATGTAGAAAACTCCATCTCAAAAACGCCGCAAATTCTGTCTCCACATGTTCATAGCGTAAACGGTAAACCACTCGTAGGCATAAAAAAACTCTTATACACTTTTCTTTCCTAACCTAATGCCTTTATTCTTAACTGCCTCTATCTTTTTTCCCATATATATGTTCAATTCCAGAAACATGAAAAATCTCAGATGTATCTTAAAAAAACAATTTGACTTTTTGTCCATCTGCTAATTCAAACACCCAAAATCGCTTACAAAGATATTGTTCATAAAAATTCACCATGAGTATAAGCGATATGTCAGTTATTTCTGGTATATATTGAATATTTATCAAATCCGGTACTGTTAACATTTTCTTCTCCATATACGAATAAAGGCTCAGTTCAATTGAACCGAGCCCTAAGTCCTAAATAAGGATAGCGACAACATATCACCTATTGCCGAGCATTCATGGTATATTTATTGTCCCCCACTAGGGAAAGAGGTGCTATCCGTATCCTCTCAAAGAATTTCTTCTTTCACCTATATTATATGTAAGATTTTAAAATGTATCAAGTCTTTTTTCTTTAACTCCAATAATTCATTCACTTCGGAATCACTTGCACACGGCAACTCTTATTGCCTCTATCTTTATGCAACGCAGCCATATAGACACATGGTCTTCCAAATACAATCACTTTTTCCACTTAGAAATACATTCATCTATACTTGGATATAATTGATAGTTACTACAACCCAGCTCTTTCATCACAATTTCTTTCCATTCCTTATCCGTATCACCGAAATAAGAAATATGCCACTTCGCATCTTCTGTTCTAGGAGCAACCTTTACGGAATCCAGTTCCGTCTTTGCGGGCTTACCAAACATCTTCAGGAATTCTTTGCTATATTGCTCGTTTCTCGCAGCTTGTTCCCTTTGCTGCCATCTTTCCATGGCATTTGCGGCATTTTCATTCGCTGTATTGTGATATCCAATCTCATCAATTATGAACTGCATTCGCTGATTCAGTTCATCCAGCTCATCCAATTCATCTTCTGCCTCAAGTTCACCTGATTTTTCTTCCGTATTGTCCAAGGACGGCACTTTACTGCATCTCATCAGGAAATCAAAATACTCAATATCCACAGGACTCATCGACTGTCCCAAGACATAGATGTCTTTAATCTCCTCACACATTACTCCATTCATTGCCAGAAACATGCACAGGATCTGGACATTGTCCTGACAATGCTTATCTGTTTCACATAAGATTTCATCCACCAAATACAATCCCCCAAAGCGTCCACCCATTGTTGCAAGCAACGCTTCCGGTTCCTGTGGATGTCGATTGTGTCCAAAAACAATAGATTTTTTATCTGTTGCCTCACCATGTATATGAAATTCTCTCATTTCATCGACGCCAAAGCGTTTTCGTAGCGTATCTGTATAGTTAAAATTGATGAACACACAGTTATCTCCAAACTGATACCCTGCATCTTCCTCTGTGATAGAAATTGTGGCGATCCATCCACAAAAAGCCTCTGTTAAAATTCTTTTTGCATTGCGAAGTGACCTTCGCATGTCTTTTAGATCACTTCTCTCTTTTCCAAAGAAAAGATTAAGTCGTTCTGCATCGATATCAGCCAATGAATTTTCAAAATCATTCCAAAATTCATTATCGAGTTCACCTGGTTCAAATGGGTCTCCATAAACCAACTCTACATCTGACCATTCTTCGGCCGTACCGTCAGGACAGACATACCTGTGCTTTTTGATATGGAGCTTTTTCAAAATTTCATCCAAGTGTTCATGGTAATATGTCTGAAAATCCGCATAAGATGTATTCAGTCCTTGCCACCTGTCAAATCCGTTTCCAATAACTACAATTGTATCTATTGGGGATGGGCTTTCAGTTGTTTTCTTCTTTTTTCTGAAAATCATCTCATCCACTTCTTTCTTAAATATATTGTAGATAATAAAAATGTCCTACTTCTATTTCTTTCTCCTAACAAAAAGAGACCTCACTCTAACAAATGAAGTCTCGAAACATTTGAACTCGACCTTATTTCAGTTGCATACACACCAGAAATAATCATATTTTTATAATATCAGTTTCTATACATCAAACAGAGTTTTCATGAAATTTTCTAAGCCCTATTAGCACGGATATTCACGGAATGTTCACTGGCATCTCAAACATCCATACTTATTCACTCTACCCACGAATATTTTTTACACAGAACTCTTTATCGAACACTTAGCTTAATGGGTATTGCCTCTTACCCAAAGCCAATCATAAAGTCTTCTCCAAGGATAAAGCACAATCAGGCCACATATCAGTTTTTACTTTCTCAAACCTATACTTTTGTTTTACATTTGGATATTTTTCTGAATCAACCTTACTAATAAACATTTCATATGGTCGCGCGCAGGTCTTATATGGCGGATAAAGTCCCTGATATATAACTAAGCGCTCATTATTTTCACTATGAATTGCAAAAGCAATTATTCTATAAATATACATTGAAGAATTATCTGTCACAAATTCCCGTTTAAAATGTCTAACTATATCTCCTATGTCAAAATGTCTTTCCTCAACCATTCCCATTCTCCTTTGTTAACCTAACTGTATTTTCCACATCTCCCCATAAATCCTCAAAATACTCGCTGTAAATATCAAAGCCTTTCTTGCCTTTTTTAAATTTATACGTGATTGTTTGTTGACTTCCATAATGATACCAGTATGGTCCAATGTAAATCTCATCATCTACGCGCCAATAAAAATCCAAAGTCATACATTTGTAACCTTTAACAAGTACTTTGCCAGCATAATTACGCGAATTCAATTGATTAGCCCATCTAACCAATTGAATTATACTATTTAAAATTTGGCCATTTGTCTCCTGCTCTTCTACCTCTCGTTGCTTCAAAAATAAATTGTTTTCATCTGGATTCATTGTCAGTATTCTGATATTTACTCCTCTTTTTAAAACCTTCTCTACTTTTTTTGTACTCCTTGAACGAAAAGCTTTCAATACAAAAGCTACCGCATCAATTTGCACTTTCGCTTTATCCAATTCCGGATCGGATTCTTGATTTTTTTCAGCTCTGGTTTCATATATTTTCTCCAATCCCCATTTTTCCAAAGGATTTTCTTTCCTATCTTCTATTAATAATACTTGAGCTAAAATAACAATACCAGATGCAAGTAACGAACACCCAATACTAATCCAAATACTACGGTCAGTTTTTAACCAAAATAAATCAATAAGAATTGCTACTACGCCTCCAATAATAATTACTAATACTGCTATTATAGATTTTAAATCATTTCTTTCCTCCACGCCATCACCTCCTATTTATTTTACTAATTCATCCATGTAAGCTATTAGCCCGCAACTGTCTTAACTATTTAATTATATAAACTATTATATATCTTTGCAGAATATGAGTCTGTCATACCTGCAATCTGATTACATATAGTTCTCATTAATGTAAATTTATCCTCTATATTTAACTTGTCGCCCTTAACTAAATTATAAAATCTCGATCTTAATTCTCCAATTCCATTATTTCTAATTATCTCCTGAATATCGTTAGATTCCAGTTTTTTAGTATTCAAATAAAGCTCTATAATACAATGATCTGGCAATTGAGATGGAGTTTTATATAATGCTGCGAATATCTTTCTAATAATATACTGTCCGCGTGCATCAGATTTTTGAATATCATAAGAAGACAATACTCTAGTTGAAATACTGTTTTCAAACTCTTTCATTGCATTTTTAAAGAGTGTTTCATCCCCTACATAATCATATGAGATAATCCGCTCCACATCTGGTTGTGGATTATTCAATAAGAAATAAGAAAATTTCTTCTCATTTAAATTATTATCGACAATAAACTTGTTCATATTATATATTGAACATCTTATTATTCGAGTAACAAACAGATTAACAAGTAACCTTGAAAGTAAAGTTATGCTAGTCTCTACGTCATATGTATTTTTTATTTCTCTTAAAATTTTTCTTTCACTGGAGCGAAAAAACGATCTAAAGCAATTAGTGATCTGTTTTACAACTTCTTCCTTTTCTTATTTTTCCAGTTTTCATTTTTCATCTTTATTCCCCTCCATTTTTCTTTTTTACAATGAATGAATATTTGTCTACAAATTGCACTTTATCATTTATCTTAACACATACTTTGATAGTCAATATTATATCACATAGCCTTTTTCATATCCATATTGTATAGCTAAACACAACTCATACTTTTATCCCCCCATAACTACTAATTGCCAGTCCTTATGGACTGGCAACCACAAAATCACTATAACTCCACACACAACAAAATTCAAAATAAGCACCGCCAAAACTGACGATGCTTATTTATATTTCATTTCTCATCAAATATAGCCTGCCTTCAGTAAACACTCCACAATTCGTCTTCAGAGGTGGCCAACCCTATATCATTATGTCTAAGGACATCCGGACGTATAACTACCGGAATATTAGCAAGTCCCACCGCTTCGAGACTGGACTTGATTGCATCTCTCACCTGTACAGAAATCGTATAATCATTATTTCTTTCAACCAAAATCCACTTTAAGCTCTCTGGCGTAAGTTCCACTCGATCCTGATCCCATAGGGTAATGTGCTTGTCAAGCCTGGATCTAAATGGGTAATTGTTTATTTCGTTTCCGATGCAAAATCTTTTATAATCAAATAACTCATTATAAGTGGTAAAATATCTATCTTTATAGGACATATCTTCATTCCAATGTATTGGATTGGTCTTAGTTATTCTTTTGCAATAATTGTCATTAAGCAAAATATTCTCTGCATCCAACACAAACGATACAGGACCGTAAGGGCTCATTCGTTTCGTTATCTGTCTACCAATTGTTTCCACGTAATATCCTTTTGCCCCAAACGCTTTATCTCATTTACTTTGTAATTTGGGATGTCTGTCATAGATCATCAATGTACTCTTTCCCTTTAAGTACCCCATAAAATTTGAAATACTTATTTTGGGTGAAATTGCTACACTGAGATGTACATGATCTACACAAACTGCTCCAGCTATTATTTCAACGTTTTTATATTGACATAAAGTATTGATTATTTCTCTTACATCTGTTCTAATTCTGCCATACAATACTTTTTTCCTATATTTTGGAATAAAACTATATGGTACTGGCATTTCCATCGTGTATGCGATAAACTTTTATTGTTCATTTGGGTCATCTCCTATGCTTGAGTTTGGCTTGCGACACCATTCTCAATATAGCATAGGATTTTTTTATTGTAATCCTCATCGTTCCCACTTACACTATTCTCCCCAGCATAGCTGGGGGGCTAGGATTTTTCATTCACTTATTTTTATAAAGGTTCTTTTAGGTAATTTTCTTAAGTTTTTCTTAAAACATATTTCAGCATCAGCTACATCCATTAAAACATATTTTGGTTCCATTTCATATTCTTGAAGTTCAAAATCGGAAATAGCTCTGGATAAAATCGACAACTCTGGTTTTCTCTTGGGATTTCCACTATATTTTGCTATCTGTATATATATTTGAGTTACATTTACTCCCACTTTTCTTTTAGGAAACCATGAACTCATATTCTTAATATCAAAATCCTCCAATAATAATGCATCTGAGCATACAAATCTATTCATTGATATCCCCCTTTTCCAGTTCTCTTTGTACCCAAGAGCAAAATTTATTAATATCTATTTTAAATATATGTATATATGTATTGATTATTTCTTCTAACATCACATTTATAGAGAAATAATCCATACAATATAACACGGGATTAAATTTATCTGAATTAACTGTTACTCCAAAAGTAATATATGGATAATCTCTGTGTGAAGACTCAGAATAATTCCTTTTATAATTATTACCATCAAACAATGGAACTACAGTCAAAAAGTTTGTCCACTTATCCTTCAATTTGCTACTACAAAAATCTTTGTTTACTGAATATATTAATCCCTTTCCGGTTTTATATGCAGCATCAATTAAATCTCCGTATTTAATCTGTGACAAATCATAATCTGTTGGATCTATCTGCTCTGGAAATGAAACGCATAACTTTAAATATAAAAATGAATTTCTATCTGCCAGGTATCTAAAATGAATCCTAACTATATCTCCATTCTGGAGCTTATCATATAATAAAATTTTTTGTAATTTTTGGCACAGTCTTTGCAAGAAACCCAAAAACATATTAAAGCGGATATCAATACAATCGGAAAATATTTTATTGATTATCATATCTACAAATTCATTTTCTTTCTCGGTCCAAATATCAGCAAATAAGTAATTATATAATATTTCGTCACTACTTGTTT
Organism: Coprococcus sp. AM14-16; assembly: GCF_003434675.1. Classification (NCBI taxonomy): domain Bacteria; kingdom Bacillati; phylum Bacillota; class Clostridia; order Lachnospirales; family Lachnospiraceae; genus Coprococcus; species Coprococcus sp. AM14-16. The sequence continues at coordinate 905,671 of NZ_QTLL01000002.1, read as the reverse complement.
CATTCCCATCCGTCTCTATTCCATATACTATTTCTTCATATTCATCTGAACATTGAATATTGTCATATAACTCATTCCTGTCCCCCTCTATCATCATTCCTGCACTCTGCCTAAATTGTCCTATCCTTAAAACATATTCCCCAATATACTTCATAAATTCATCTGATATATAATATGCCTTCGACGATCTTTCGGGGCCTGCACCTAATGAAATATACGTTTGCGCTTTCTCAGCTTTTATAGGAAATATAATCTTTTTATTACTTTTATGTTCCGTATTTGTATATATTCTAAAATCTGGACTAAAATCTCCGCCATCATCTGTACTTCTTACGTATATATCTATTGAATTCGCATCAATATTAAAGACATACATCGAATAGGTATGAGCTCCAATATGATAGCCGCTATTATTTTCAGGCCAACCAATTCCCGTCATAAATGTATTTATTGAATGCCTATTGTTTACCCAATTTATTACTGTTCTATCATGCGTATGTCCACATAAATAAGCATTAGCATTCAATTCCTCAAAAGATATCATTTCCGAAAATATCCGATCTTCTTCTTTACCCAACAATGCACCTATAGGATGATGTCCCAATACTAATGTCAATTCTATACCCTCATCCAATAGATTGTCCACCAAATTGTGATACTGCCTCTTAATCTCATCAATTTGGAATTCTCCTAATATTAACTGTCTTGTATCATCTTCATCAATACAACTCCATCCAGTATTGAGCATTACAAAACAGTATTTCTTTCCCAAAACTTCAACCACATCAACACCAAATGTATTATTTATATATTTTCTATTTTCTATATTGGTAATTCCAAATATTTCATATATCCTTTTGGTTAACTCTAAATACCCCGAGCCTTTATCATCACCATATGTTTCTTCTTGATATTTCCAAAAAGCTTTAAAAAATTCTTTATTAAATTTACTTTCTCCACTCAATCCAATTGTCCGATATGCTGGTATCAAAAACTTATTTTCCTCTGTTCTAAATTTATCATGGTTCCCTGGCACAATATATATAATCACAACCTTCTCTTTTACAACTTGGTATAAATCTTCAAAAAATCTTATAGCTACTGGAACCGCTTTTTTATCGCCTTTATGAATAATATCACCCGTTACTGTAATTACAACACTCTTGTCTGGGACCAAAGTAATTTCCCTTTTTATATCTTTTATTAACCCCTTTAATAATCTAGAATAATTAGGTGACGAACTATCTATATGTAAATCTGATAAATGTAAAATTACAATATCATTCATATGTTATCTCCTCCCAGCAAATCCATGTTTATATTAACTATTATAGCACATATCTACATAATTCGCCAAAATAATATATCGTTTTCAATATATTATTCATAATTTATCATTATGTATTACTGTATATACATAAACGCTCTACTATGCTTTAATCCACAGCGGAACATTTACAAAAAGCATTGAACTACATACATAATAGGCATTAATATTTTTCTAGGAACATCTTTTACATCTTCTCAATAAGCATCACCTCCTATAAAATTATTCTAACAACAAACAAATGGGAATCGACCGAAATCGTAAGTACAATCTACTTTCCTAGCCAAAGAAAAAAGAAACAATTGATTATAACCTATACAACGATTAAGATTAATAGGGTAATGTGTTAACTTTTTATTCAAATTTATTAATGCTCGTAGTCCTAAGAGACTACTGTGACCCCTTTCTCAAAACTTTTTAATTATTGTATCTCCAAATTATTAGCGGTCAAGCAATTTATTATATTTTGATTCAGTTTACGAATTATCAATTATTGGATTTTGCACTCAATTATAAAGTCTGCAATTTTTCAAGCTCTGTTTATGTTCCTTTAGTACTGGAAGTTACTTTTCTAAATCAGTTTCATAACCACCAATTGCCAGCCCTCCCGGGCTGGCAATCACATCACATCCATATAAACATCCTATCTACAAATCCCCAAACAAATCCTTCTCATACATACCGTCCTCAATCATCCCCTTAAAGCTCTCCTTAACAGCCTCAACATCCTCCTTATACGTCATACCATACCAGGTATCATTCGTCCGGAGAACCTTAACCGTCATCTTCTTCTCATCCAGAAGTTCTCCTATAAATGTAGGAATAAGGAACTCTGCCTTAAGTGGATCAGTCGGAACCTCCGTCTCAAAGAACTCCGCAAATCCTGCCTCCAACATATCCAAGAATTCCAGTGTCAGTCCCCACATGTTCATGGACACCAGAGACTCCGTATCAATGGCTGTGCCGTCCGTCTCTGCACCGTCCACAGTCTTGACGATATTCTTGGTCTCCACCACCTCTGTCAGATTATTCTGATCGTCCATCTTGCAAATGCCTCTGGTCACACCACAATTATCAGACAATGTATTCTTAAGTACGAATCCAGCCATACATGACTGTCCTCCATTCACCAGATACTCATGAACCAACCTGAAGCCTTCCTTGCCATAATAATCATCTGCATTTATCACGACAAATGGTGTCTTCAGCACGGCTTTAGCTGCAAGCACGGCCTGTCCTGTTCCCCATGGCTTTGTTCTGTCTGTCGGCAGCTCCCCTGGAATATCCTCGATATTCTGGAATGCATAATCAACCGTAACGCCAGATTTCCCGCAAATGGCGGCAATCCGATCACCTATAACAGATCTAAATTCTCTCTCGATATCCTTGCGAATAATAAATACGACATGATTAAATCCTGCCTCTATGGCATCATGAATTGAATAATCCATGATAATGTGATTACCATCATCTACAGGCTCCAGCTGTTTTATTCCTGTTCCAAACCTTGAACCGATTCCTGCCGCCATTATAAGTAAAGTTGTCTCCATTTGTTTTCTCCTCATTAGTAAGTAATAAGTTTATGTTCATCTTTATTATCTACAAATAAACTCAAATAATGATATATACTATTTGTTACTATCGCAACTGCCCCAATTATTTAGTACAGCACAGGCATATTTAAATAAATATATTCATTTGCACCTGACACCTCAGACTGCCTATCACCAGATATTCGTGGACAGCCTTGAAGCCTTCTTTGCCATAGTAATCATCTGCATTGATCACAATGAACGGGGTATCAATCACATTTTTCGCTACAAGCACAGCCTGTCCAGTTCCCCCTCGGTTTTGTACGGCCTGCCTGAAGTTCTCCCGGAATATCGTTGATATCCTAGAAAGCATAGTCCACAGTTACATTATGAGAGGAGCAAATAGAGGCAATACGATTACCGATGACCTCTTTGAACTCCTCCTCGATATCCTTGCGAATAATAAAGACCACATGGTTGAAGCCTGCCTCAATCGCATCGTGAATCGAGTAATCCATGATGATATTGTTCACGTCATCAACTGGTTCCAACTGCTTGATTCCTATTCCGAAGCGGCTGCCGATTCCAGCAGCCATGATAAGTAATGTTGTGGTCATTTTTTCCTTTTTCCCTCTATTCTTTTTCTTTTAAACAATCCATTTCCCCACAAATGGAATCCTATTTACAATACTTGTAACAATATAGCCACATACAAAAATCATAGCAGAACAAAAAATGGTATTTATTGCCTGAAAAACTCCTTTTAGATGCCCTCAAATATTATTTTCTCGTAACGAAGCACTCCAGTATATCATCCACATTACTTGAAGTGATTTCTGTTTGGCAGTAATTTATATATGTATCAAAACTGGTGTGCTCAACTTTTGAAAAATCAATTATGCTCAGTTTATTTATAATATCCTCAGAAAATCTTTTCTTGATTACTTTATTACCAACATATATCGAATACGGCGGAACATCCTTTGTGACAATCGCTCTTGCACCAATAACACTACCTTTACCAATAGTTACTCCGGGCATAATAAGCGCATCATATCCAATCCAAACATCATCTTCTATGATAATGGAGTGATTCACGGGGTTATTAGTTTTTTGTTTATAAACTTTTGATTGAAAAGGATATGTAGATATCCTCTTGTAATTATGCTCGCCCCCCCCCATAAAAATAACCTTGGGTCCTATCGAACAGTAGTTTCCAATTTTAATACAAGAATCATCTGCCATTAAAATAGCAGTTATTCCTCCATAAGTACCTTTTCCAACTGAAACCTGAGCAAAGTTAAAAGCATTCACAATACTAGTTTCATTATGAACATTTCTTTTTCTCCACTCTTTTTTCTTTAGCCATAATTTTATTTTATCAAACATAAGTTCATCCCTCAAATAATTCCTTTAATATAAATTGAAATTTTTCTTTTTAACGAGCTATCATACTCTAAGCTTTTATCGTAGAATTTCTTATAATTATTTTTTCCCGATTTTTTCAATTCATTTCCCGCATCCTGTAACGCACTAGCCATAACATGCATCATTTTAGGGTATTTTTTCTGAAAAGATGGATGCTTCTGTAAAATTAAATCACAGGCTTTATAAAGTTTTTCAGGATTACTACTTATAGAATCATTTCCGATTTTATAATCAACCAGTCCATCATCAAGACAATAAATTCGATACTTTTCTGCAATTCTGACCAGCATTTCAAACTCCTGAAAGCGTGGCATCGAAGTATCAAATGGACATTTTTCAAATACTTCTTTTTTTGCTAATAGGCTTTGTGTCCCTATTCCAAACAAGTTTTCGACGGGATTCAAAAAGCCCTCACTTATTGAATCTGGCAATAGCTGAGTTTTTCCATTCGCATAATATTTGACAAGTTTACAAAAAACAAGATCTGCACCTGATGTTTCCATCACCTTTATCTGTTTTTCTAATTTGTCTTGATGCCAAATATCATCGCTATCATGAAAGGCAACAAGTTCTCCTTGCGAGAGCTCAACCCCCTTATTTCTAGCCGCACAAGCTCCTGCATTTTCTTGATAAAAATATTTTAATCTCGGATCCTCAATTTCACGAACCACTTTAGAAGTTTGATCAGTGGAGCCGTCATCAACAACAATTAACTCAATATCCTCATATGTTTGGCCTAAAACACTATTAATCGCTTCTTTTATAATATTTTCTCTGTTATAGGCTGGCATCACTACCGAAATCACACATAATCACCCCTTTACAACAATTTTCTTTACAAATCGTACTGCATCTTTAAAATAACGTGACATAAAATATGCCAGCAAATATAGAACATTAGGAATTATAACACAAATAACTGCATATATAATAAGCCCCAGAATTCCAGACACATTAACGAAGTTACAAATCTCATAAGTGACAAAGCAAACTATAATTGTAACCACTGCATAAAATACTTCGTCACGCATATAACGCAAAAAGCTTTTTCCTTTGAAATAATTATCAAATACAATCTTTGTACTCCAAGGAAAGCCAATAAATAGAATTGATATTGCTGTCGCAATAACAATTCCAAAAACGCCAAAATTTTTTACAAGGACATAATTCAACGCTATATTGGCAATTGCTTCAACAGACGCTCGGATTCGATCTTTCCACCAAAGGCCTGCGGCATCGGCATACTGACTTTTAATATCTCCAATTGTCCAAACATAAAAATATATGCAAATTGCAATCACGACATCAAATGAAAACATCGCCTTTTCTCCAACCCAAATTCTCATAAAAGGCTGAAAAAGGCAAAGCATACAAACCGTGCACCAACCGCATAGCCACTCATATATAAATGTAAACAAATTTAAATTCTTATAATTTTTTTCTACGCTTTCAATAGCAACGCTGTTACCAACACTCGCACTCATAGAAACCGTAAATACATCCAGGATTCCTCTTACTGAACTCATGACATAATAGTAGTTGCTATATATGCCAACTGGCGTTAACCCCAAAAACATAGATATGAAAATATTATCACATGAATTGCGTGTCACACCGCAAATTTTGTGAATAAGCAATCCCTTTGTTTTTTCAATAATATCTTCCTTATATTTCTTATCGAGCTTTCCGTGGCACTCAAATTGAGGATAATATTTTTTTGCCAGAAATTCACACAGCAAGTTATCCAGCAAAGACATCAACGGTAAAACCACAATAAAGATATAGTACTGCTTCAGGAGAAGCAATCCCACAATCTGGATAAAGCTACTGATGATTTTATTAATCATTGCAACTTTACTAATAATGTCCTGCCTTTGCACAGCTGAAAGCAAAGATTTTTTATAAGCAAATAAGAAATAGCTACAGGACGTATTAAGAAGATAAATTATATAAACAACATATATGTTAACATCGCTCGGACAAGATCCTGAAATCAAGTACTTCAGAAAAGGAATCAGTGCAACACCAATTATCAGCACAATACTACCAATGCAGCGATATATTTTTTTGTAGAACTGGAGCAATGCGCATACAACATCGTTATCATTCTCTGCCAGCGGCTTATACATGCTATAAACAATTGCACTAGAAAATCCCAGTTCCGCTAAGCTCAAGACTTGTAATATAGAAGAAAACAGTCCGTTTATGCCAACATATTCAACCCCCAACACATAAATCAAAACTGTTCTGGTAATAAACGGAAGGAGTATTGTAATGAACTTATTTACAATTCCCCATATAGCATTTCTCCTTGTATTTTTTATTCGATCACTCTTAAGACTCATTTATTTTATCCTTTCGCAAGCATGTCCCCAGTTCGTTATAAAACCGTCTTTATCCTGTTTACTGTAGGGAAACTTATAGGACTGTTTATGAATAATAGTATCTTTTGTAATTTTTTCAAAGAATTCAAGAGTATATCTTTTATTTCTCTCAACAAAAAGACTAAATACTTCCGGATTATTCTCAGGGATCAAATCTATTTCATGTTTCGCGCGTGAAAATTCATCATATGCAACTGCTATTAAATAATCAAACAAAAAATAATCTACAGCCACAGAATGCTTTCTCCAATATTCAATAAGTGCATCCAGAACAAATGAAACAATAATATCATCGGGCTCTGCTTTAAAAAAGTAGGTTGTCCATTTACCCTCTGATATTAATTTTCTCTGATTATATCCATCGGCTTTTTTCTTATTTGAATAAAAAGAACTCGCTCTTATACTTTCAGGAAGCTGATTTGTCATAAAAATTGTGGCATCCATCCAGACTCCTCCATATTTTTTTATTAGAGCCAGTCTTAAAATATCCGAAAAGTGCGCAAATCCTATTTCCTTACGATTAAATTTCTCTATAATTTCCTGTGGTAGTTCAACATAGTCCCAAACTGTCTCACTATTTAGTAAATGATATTCATAATATTTATTATTAATATATAGTCTTTGGCTTGCTATACACTCTTGAACTATTTGAGGTGCATTTTTTATGTCTTGCCACCATATCACCCATACATGTATCTTAGCATTATTTGTGATTTTACCGTCAAATACACAAGTATCTTTTTTATATTTGTCTACAGTTATCTGTACGTCCTTTTTAATTATCTTTAGTAAATAGTTCTTGTAAAATACTGTCTTATAACTGGTTACCATATCAACAATATTTAAAACCAAGATAATTAAACCAGTAAATAATCCAAATTCCTTTCTAACTTCCCCGTTGTTTTTCACCCAAGGATCATTAATAATAGAACTTAGTTTTCGTTTAATTCTATTTATTATTCGCACCCTATATTCCTCCATTTGTTAGCAATGGCTCTTGTCTATTAATCGATACTCTCTAATCCTGAAAAGCAAGCCATCAAAGTAAAATTACAATAAATCATAAATACATTTTGTTCCATCAGACCATCAACAACAAATAGCGCGGCTATAATCATCAAGATATACTCTCGTTGTTTTCCAATTTTCCTAAACAAGAGAACTACAGCTATCGCAAACAAAACAGTGACAATATATCCCCGATACAAAAGCAAGTTCAAATACGCCGAATCAAGTATCACAGACGACTTACCTGTCTGAGCTGAAACAACAGAACTTACAAACTCAATATCTGAACCAAACGGTTGAATTCCATACTGTTGATAAATATTGTATGCCGATGAAAAACGTGTTGCAAACGTCAAATCTGCTAATATTCCGTTTGATCCGACTTGCCCCATAGAATTCATTAAATAAATTGAAACTGCAAAAACAGCCACTATTGCCAATTTTAATAGGTTAATCAGCCTTTCTGCATTAACCTTTTTCATTACTTCATACAACAAATAAATTACAGCAAATGCTAATATTACAATTGAACTCGTCCTTGACGCCGTTAATATAAATACAATCACGCCAACTATTATATCAACACAAATCAGTTTAGCCGGTGATTTTCTTTTTCTATTCATATACAGCCATAGAAAAAGAGTCGTCATTACATAGGCTGCAAAATTGTTAGGATGTGAGGTTCCCATTGTATGTCCATACAATACGCCCGTTGCATATGTAAAGCGTATTTGATTATCATTGACAGCTCCAATTATTGTTGCAAGAATCAATAGCGCTACTGAAAAAAAAGCTGCTTTGTAGAATGCTCTTACGATTTCATCATAATCAATTCCTGGCGCCAATAGAATAAACGCGGCTGTATAAGCAAGTGCATTACTGTGTATTACGCTTGATGAATATAAAGTGCAGCTAATTATCAGCACAGTTATTAATTGATGCCATGTTCTCTTTTTTATAAACCCTAGCATGAATCGCACGCATAATAAGAAAGGAATAAAATATGTCAATATAATCTGTGCTGCATTTTTTAAAATGGAGAATGGATAGTTCCATTGTACTCCTAAAATTGTGTAATTTAGTAAAATGTACAGTACTAGAGCATACAAATACAATTGATTTGATGTAACTTTTCCAAATTCTCTGGTTGTCATGATTAAATTTCTCTTTCTTAGATATTCGATTCTTTCACAAATTACATAAATACAATAGTTGATTCACGCACTCTTAAATATCTTTCTTAATAAAAAGACAATATAAAAATATTAACCTCTATTATACTTTTCCATAGCATTTTGTAATTGCTCAAGATAAGCATAGCCATGCTTTTCGTCCGGTTCTAAATACGCTCCCTCTGCCCACTCATTCCAAGCATTAATAAAGACAAGCGGAAGATCATTCTTTTCTCTCATCTGGTTAAAGAGAGCCTTTGCGCAGTTTCCAAATTTCTCCGGATTTCCTCCTTTAAAAACAAAGCCATTTTTTCGCCTTGCAGTGTTATCCCAATCTGTAAACAACCCCTGCACAATCTTCTGGGAATGTGGGCCATTCAGGATATCTGCGCATTCTTTATCATAGCTAAAAATTGACAACGGCTTATCATTTCCGGCCACTTTTTTTCTACTCTTCACAAATGCATAGATTGGCTTTTCCAATTTAACTTTCTTCAGAATTCGATAAGCAATCTGGAGACGCCTAATTTTATTTAAATCTTTTTCTGCATACTGCTTTGAAAAGTATGGTTCAAATTTAACTTGATAATCGAAATCTCTATCATTGTAAGATGGTGAAAAATACCATCCCGAATTCTGGATCATTAAGCAAATCCGATTGAAGCCAAACTTTTTAATTTCCGACTGCCAATAAGTTACCATACGATGCAAATCAGGAATCTCTTCAGGTTTATAAATAAGAAAAACCGGATCGCCATTCAGGGTAATATATCGTTCATCTTTGAAAAACTGAACCATATAAAGCAAGTGCTTTTTCCAATCATCTTCTGTGCCGTAATCCTGCTCGGCAATAATCTCCTGATTACCGCCATCCCATCGCTTACTCCAGTTCTCATTTGCCCAAGACATGCAAAATGGGATATCAACATCTTTATTTTGCAACATTTGCTCTAGTGGTTTTTCAAGCAGCTTCTTTCCGTCTTTAAACCAGTAGTGATAGTAGCAAAAGCCAAACACACCATACTTCTTCGCCAAATTCGCCTGCCAAATTTTAACATCGTCATCTAGCAAGTTATAATAGTTTTCATTTAACGGAACTTTTGGCTGATAATGCCCCTCAAATAGCGGAGTAGCCTTTTTCGTATTTACCCATTCCGTGAATCCTTTTCCCCAAAATTTATCGTTTTCCGGAATGGCATGATACTGAGGTAAATAAAACGCAATTGTTTTAATTTTATTATTTGATAATATCTCTGCCATTTTTAGTTCTCACTTTCCAATTCATCGACGCATGATTTGATTGCATCTAAGTAACCGTACTGATTTTTCATATCAGGCTCTAAATATCCACCTTCTGACCATTCATTCCATGCAAAAATGAAAATATAGTCAGACTTGTATTCATCCCGTGCTCTTTTCAGCTGTTTTCCAAAATACTCTTTAAACTTTTCAGGTGTTGCCCCAGTCAAAACACGACCTTTTTCTTTATATCTCGGTGTATTATCCCAGTCCACAAATGCCCCTGGAATCATTCCCGGCTCTGCTTTTCTATTTAGAACTGTATTCCACACTTCGTCATACGATAATTTCTGCAGTTTTGCCTTTTTAGCAGACTTAAAGCTTTTCAAATGATCCCTTGCCCATGTCTGTACATTCTGCTTAATAACGCTCATCTGCTTCTGCATCCAAGAGCTCATATCATAAAACGCAAAGCCTGGCTGATATTCAATCTGGTATTTAAACATCGACTTATCGACGCTCTTCTCAGCATAAAAAGAAACATGCTGTGCTGCAAAAACCAGCCCGTCAAAGCCCTCTTCTTGAGCACGTTTATTATAATAAGCCAGTCTTGCACTCAGCTCTGTAATATACTGTGGACGATAAATCACAAAAAGCGGTTTATTACCCTCCTTTATGTATCTCTCGTCCTTAAAGAACGGAAGCAAATACTGGAAATGTCTCTCCCATTCTTCTTTATCACCGTACTCCTGCTTGATTAAGGTCTTTCGATCAGACTCAGTTTCCGCAGCCCAAGCATTTGTCCATGTTTCGTTTGCCCAGCAAAAGCAAAATGGCAAATCACAGTTTTTATCTTTCAGATAAATCTCCATCGGCTTTTCAAGAAGCATTTTGCTTCCAAACCAATAGTGGTAGCAGCAGAAACCGTATACGCCGTGTTCTTTTGCAATTTCAGTCTGCCACTCCAGAGTTTTCTCATTCAAAAGGTTATAATAATTATTGTTAAGCGGAATTCTTGGCTGGTTATGCCCCTCAAAAAGTGGTTTGGCAGCTTTCATGTTATTCCACTCAGTAAAGCCTTGTCCCCACCATTCATTATTTTCTGGCGTTTCATGGAACTGTGGCAGATAGAATGCAATTACTTTCATTTCTTCTTCCTTTACTTTTTAATCTTTGTAAGTAGCTTTTTAATCTTCAAATTTTTACTCAGGCCTGTGCTAACCATCACTCGTTTAACCTTATCCATAATGGCTTCTTTTTTAGAATATGGAATATACTTATCAATTAATTCTGTATATGAAAGTTTTCCATAATCACTCCAAAATTCTGCACGGGCCTTATTTTTTACTGCGGATTCGTAAATCATATCTCCGTCATTCTTATTCGTAACCGCTGTTTTCGTTTTTACAGCAGTTACTTGAGCCTCGATTTGTTTCCACAAATCAGTTGCCTTTTGTGTGCGAACATACACATTGGACAGCCCCATATCATCATCTTTAAAGTCATACTGTCCAGCTGACTTAAAAGAATCAAATAGTGTAAAATCACTCACACGATCTTCTTCTTTAAAACTGCAGGCATAGCAAGATGGCCGTGATGTAAACCCGGCAAACCATAATCTCGGATAAGATTTCACCAATCGTCTGCTGTGAATTAACTTTCCATTTGAAAAACGAACTGCGATCGTGGACAAGTGATGCCCTAAAACTTTGCTTCTAAAATATATATTCTGAATATCACTTTCGTATTTTTCTGAGAGTGCAGCCTTATAGTCTTCAAACAGCTTTGGCGATGGAACGCCATGACAAACCAAATCAAGGAGAATTAGATTTGCGTCTTCTCTATTAATATACGCTCTAAGTCCTGCTACTTGACAAGGCGTACCAGAAAACAAAACGATTCTATCCGCTTTTAAATACTTGTCCACCTGTTTAAATGTATCACCCAAATCGCTTTGCACATACTTGGACATTCTCAATTTTTCTAAATCTGCTTCGTGTTCTATAGCTGTATGTTTAACCCTAAGTTCTTCATCATATGCCGCACCAAAAACTACGCCATTTTTTTCCAAAACATAATGAGCTATGACGCTAAACAGACCACCTGACGCACTTGCCTCACGCTGATTCTTATCGTTATTTATAGCAATATATGAATCAACTACTGAATTTTTCTTTTGCTTATTCGTGATAGGACATGTCCTTACACATTTTCCGCATTCCACGCACCGATTTCTATCAATAACTGGATATTTAAATCCTTCCTCATCAGCGCACATTGATATTGCTTCTTTTGGACAACAGACCATACAAGCTGTACAGCCTGAGCAGTGCTCTTTCTCAACTAATTTAATCATTCCTGTGTACCCTTTAAGCATATTATTGCTCTTTCAAAATACTCTCGTGAACTTTTTCTAAAATCATTTAGCCTCTTATTAACATCAGACCAGTCCACTTGATATGCGAGTGCTGCTTCCGGGGTAATTGAGTTTTCAAACAAGCGGTTGGACAAACCAACGATTGAAAGAATATTTTTTACTCTCGAATTCATAGAGCTTTTCTGGCTATCTGAGAATCTCATAAATGTAAAGAAGTTCTTATTATACATTATCGAGAAAATCGTTCCATGAAAAGAATCCGTACATACATATGTAGCATACCTAATAAAATTGACAAACTCTTTTGGCCCAACTTCTAAATAGTCAATATCGCCAAAGTCATCATCACTTTTAATATACTCATCAATGTGTTTAACTGCTAGGATTTTGCAGCCCGTTTTCTGTGCTAATTTTTTTGCAAACTCTCGTTGGCTTGGATTATTGCCAATAAAGTAGCAGAAAATATACTTTTCACTCACAAACGGACAATCTCCACTAAGCTCATCCCATCTCTTCCGGTCTGTCAGCACAGTAGGATCACAACAGACTTCAGCCTTTTTCCTCGTCAATTTTTCGACAATCTCTGCCCCCTGTTCCTCTCTAACAGAGATCATATTGAATCGAGACAGGTATTCTTTTGTCTTCTTTACTTGGCTCGCAGGTATCTCTGATACACCAAAGCTCGAAGCGTATGTTACTTTAGGGCGACGAGAATCCACCCAAGTTAATGTATAATAATCTCCACCAAGTAACATTGGATTCCATACCTGATCGCTTCCCAAAATGAAAGCATCAAATTTCTTTGTGTAATCAATAAGCTGTTTTCTGCCGCTTAAGCACGGTGTAAATACAAAATTATCTTTCAGAAAATTCGAAAAAGCTCTATTTCTTCCAGAAATAATCGGTTTTAATTTGGGATTAGTCTTTCCTTCAATTACACGCCAGACATCTTTCATCTTTGCCATGAGGAGCGGCAGATTAAATATTCTAAGAGCTTGCTTGACAACATTACGCTTTTTATAATAGATTAATTCATTATCAACCCCTGCTGCAAACAACTCCTGCTGCAAGGCATATGCTTGCAATATACTTCCATAGTTATAGTTTCTCACAGAAACTAGACCAACTTTTTTCATCTTTCCGCCCTCTAGCTTTCTTAATTCTCCAAATACTTCTTTATATAAAAATCTTCTAAATATTCCGCCACATCATGCACGTCATATCCCGCAGCTCGAATTTTATCGATTTCAGCTTTTCTCTCCTGTTTCGTTACTTCAAGAATTTTTTTTGCCCATTCATCTGCAGAATCATCCAACGACATATAGTGAAATTGATTTGTTACCGCAGCTTCTTTTGGAATAACATCAGAGCCGACTACTGGCAAACCAGAACACTGTGCTTCTATTGCAACAATACCAAGACCTTCAAAAAGTGACGGAAACACAAAACAGTCCATCGCCTGATACAAGCTTGCAATATCTTTTCTAACCCCTAGGAAAATAACACGTTCTTCCAAACCATACTCTTGAACTTGTTCCTTTATTCTTTCAAACGTTTCTCCAGCACCAATCAACAACAAAACAGCATTATTTTCCAGATCAGCAATTTTCTTAAAAACATCTATTAAAAACTTATGATTTTTCTGTTCACAGAACCTTCCTGCATGACCAATGACTATTTTATCCTCAATACCGAGTTCTTTTCTCAGTCGATTTCTTTCATCTTCATTGTAAGCAAAATTATTTACAATGATTGCATTCTTCAGAACAGTAAACTTTTTATTTGCAAACATAAACTCACCCGCTTTTTGTGAACAAGCAAAGTAATCTGTTGCAAATACTTTATATCGTTTCAAGAGAAGTCCCTTAATTTTTCCCTTGAGTGTATCTTCTGTTGCTGAATTATGACTGTGTGCAACGCGTACAGGAACTCCATTCCTTTTTGCAGCCTTAAAATAAAATTGTCCTAAACTTTCCATGTGTCCATGAACAATCTTATATTCTGGATGCGCCTTAAAAAACGCATCCAAATCTTTCAAATATTTTATAAAATTGTTGTCATCGCGTACTGACAACTTATATATTCTTCCGCCCAAACTCCTGATTTCGTCATCATAAAAGTAATTTCCAGTATAATGGACAAGAAAATCAAACTGGACTTTAGTTCTATCTATATTTCTATAGATATTCATAATTAATGTTTCAAGTCCTCCTGCCTGCATATTAGGCACAATATGTAAAACTCTTATTGGTTCCTTTTCCATAATTGTCCTCAATCTATTATTATCGTAATAGCTTCAAATAAACAGCTTTACGTAATGTATTTGGTAGAACACATACAAATGCCTGTCCCAAACCACTAATGCAAAAATCTGTCAGCGACATATATCCTTTTTTGTGCTGGTTCCATTTAAAGTTCAATACTGTTCTTGCGTATTTTAATCCACCGCGTCTTTTAAAGAAATCCTCACTTGTTCTAATATAGTATAAGTTCTCTTGAATATTATAGCTACGCACTTTGTATTCCAGCACCATTCTAGCAAAAAGATCATAATCTTCATATAATGGAACAGAGTGATAGTTTCCACTTCTGATTACGGCACTTTTCTTGTACATTACTGTTGGATGCAGAATGGCACACCTACGACGCATAAATTTTGTGATTTCATTATGTGTTTCAGGCACTCGATGAACTGACACAATGTTGTCTTTTTCTCCGATAAATTCCGCCTCAAATGACCCAACCATCTCTAACTTTGAATCCTTTTCAAAGGCAGCAAGTTGTTTTTCACATCGAGTTTTTTCTGATACATCATCAGAATCCATTCTTGCAATCAGTTCATTTCTTGATGCGACTATGCCTTTTGCCAGTGCTGGTCCAAGTCCAAGATTCGTTTCATTTGAAATTATGGTAAACAAACCTGGATATTTTTGATTGTAATAGTCCACAACTGCATCCAGTTCCGTTGTTAATGGACCATCTTTAACAAGAATAAACTCATCAGGCGGAACCGTTTGATCGAGCATACTCTGAATGCTTAATTTTAAATACTCAGCCTTTTCTTTTATGTATACAGACATTAGAACTGTATATGGGGTATTTTTCATAGTTCTATCCTACCTTCTAGTTTATTCTGCTCACTTCAAATCAAAACTTGAAGGTATCCTTCAGTCCCAACCACTTCTGGTCCTTATCGCTCAGGTTCAGTGCAGTACCATCTTCCAGCGTGTAGCCCTCTGCACTTGCACTGCCCTTGTACTCACCTTTCAGTTCCGGCCACTCAATACCGATCTCCGGATCATTCCAAGCCATACCTCCCTCATCATTTGGATGCCAAAAGTCATTCACCTTATAACAGAACTCTGCCTCATCAGAAAGCACAAGGAAACCATGGGCGAATCCCTCAGGTATGAGGAACTGTTTCTTATTCTCAGCGGAAAGTCTTACACCATACCACTTACCATAAGTTTCCGAATTACTTCTAAGATCCACAGCCACATCGAACACTTCACCGCGCACAGCTCTTACAAGCTTACACTGCGGAAAGTTCTTCTGGAAATGAAGTCCTCTGAGAACCCCTTTGGTTGACATAGACTGGTTATCCTGTACAAACTTCACATCTATTCCAGTTTCCTTCATGTCTCTCTCATTATAAGTCTCCATGAAGTATCCTCTGCTGTCGCCATGAACTGCCGGCTCGATGACACACAGACCTTCTATACCACCTACATTCTTCTCAACCTTTATCTGTCCCATTGTATCTATACCTCTTATTTCTTTAATACTCTATTATGGAGCAGACGCATATAAGACGCTTGCGCGTAGCGTCTGCGTAATCATCAGGACTCCTCCCTCTAACGAGGGTCCCTCCTCATGATAAATCTTTAATATATCTGCTAAGCGCATCCTGCCATGTTGGAAGTGGCGTAAACCCTGCCTCTACAAGTTTCTTCTTGTCAAGTCTGCTATTATAAGGCCTTGCAGCCTTTGAAAGGCCATACTCCTCTGTAGTAACAGGAGTCACCTTTGTGCTGTATCCAGCCTGTCTATATATCTCACATGTGAAATCATACCAACTGATATATCCGCCTTCATTGGTGGCATGATAGTAGCCATACTTCTCAGTCTCATTCATATCCACAAGAAGCCTTGCAAGATCCAGCGTATAAGTAGGTGTTCCTATCTGGTCACATACTACTCTTACCTCATCATGAGTCTTACCTACAGAGAGCATTGTCTTGATGAAGTTCTTTCCATTGAGACCGAACACCCAGGCTATTCTCACTATGAAGTATTTATCAAGCAATTCAGATACCGCAAGCTCACCCTCAAGCTTTGTCTGTCCATACACATTGAGAGGAGCATAGTCCTTACAGTCCGGCTCCCATGGTATATCTCCCTGACCATCAAACACATAATCCGTACTGGTATATGTCATCTTACAGTCAAGTGATTTACATACCTCTGCAATATTTCTTGTTCCGCCAGCATTGATGGCACGAACCTTGTCTATATTCTCTTCATCTTCTGCAGCATCCACCGCAGTCCACGCCGCACAGTGGATAACCGCATCTGGCTTGATCTCTGTTATTATCTTTTCTACAGCAGCCTTATCAGTGATGTCGAGCTGCACATAATCAGCCTTAGTCACTGGTGAACCGTCATCCACGCCACTATATTCCGGCTGTATGTCAGAACCAACGCCTTCATATCCACGCTTCAGAAGTTCATTCATCACGTCATGTCCCAGCTGACCGCCAACGCCTGTTACAAAGAATTTCATCCTCTTACCCCTTATCTATTGCTATACATCTTCTCATAGTAGTTCTGGTACTCGCCTGATATGATGGTCTCCCACCACTCACGATTGTCCAGATACCACTGTATTGTCTTCTTGATTCCGTCCTCGAACTTCGTCTCTGGAAGCCAGCCGAGTTCATTGTGGATCTTTGTAGGGTCTATGGCATATCTCATGTCATGTCCCTTTCTATCTCCCACATGAGTTATAAGGCTTTCTGGCTTGCCAAGCTCCTTACAGATGATCTTCACTATATCTATATTCTTCTTCTCGTTGTGTCCGCCTACATTGTAGACCTCTCCCACTCGTCCCTTGTGGATGATAAGGTCTATCGCCTTACAGTGATCCTCCACATAGAGCCAGTCACGCACGTTTAATCCCTCCCCATATACTGGAAGAGGCTTATCTGCCAAAGCATTGGCTATCATAAGCGGTATAAGCTTCTCTGGGAAGTGATACGGACCATAGTTATTCGAACATCTACTGATAGTAACAGGAAGTCCATACGTTCTGTGATAAGCAAGAACGAGCAAATCCGCACCAGCCTTGGAGCTGCTGTATGGTGAACTTGTATGTATAGGAGTCTCCTCTGTGAAGAAGAGATCCGGTCTGTCAAGTGGAAGGTCTCCATATACTTCATCGGTACTTACCTGATGATATCTCTGTATACCATACTTTCTACATGCATCCATCAATGTAGCTGTTCCTATGATATTTGTCTGAAGGAATATCTCAGGATTCTCTATGGATCTGTCCACATGGGACTCAGCAGCGAAGTTCACTACCATATCTGGATGTTCCTCTTCGAACAGCTTATATACACCCTCTCTATCACATATATCAAGCTTTACAAATCTGAAGTTTGAGTTATCCATAACCGGCTCAAGGGTTGACAAATTGCCAGCATATGTCAGCTTGTCGAGACATATGATTCTGTAGCCCGGGTACTTCTTAAGCATGTGGAATACGAAGTTGCTTCCTATAAATCCTGCTCCACCTGTTACTATAATTGTCATAATTCTCCTCCTCGCATTTGCCTCTTACTTCTTTTTCTATATTTGTATATCAGCAAATGTTCAATGTATCTATAATTATTAGTGTCTTTATTCTAATAAAGATGCTCTTGGTATTTACCATCTAATACATCCTTAAGGTACTGTCCATACTGGTTCTTCTTCAGCACCTCATATACCTCAAGAACTTCTTCCCTGCTGATCCATCCATTCAGGTATGCTATCTCCTCAAGGCACGCTATCTTCCTGTGCTGATGCTGCTCCACCGTCTTTACAAAGTTGGTTGCATCCACCAGACTCTCATGTGTTCCTGTATCAAGCCATGTGAATCCCTGTCCGAGAAGCTCAACATTCAGATCACCGTTCTCCAGATATATCCTGTTCAGATCAGTGATCTCCAGTTCGCCTCTTGCAGATGGCTTAAGCCCTTTAGCATACTCCACAACTCTATTGTCATAGAAGTACAGTCCGGTCACACAATAGTTGCTCTTCGGCTTCTCCGGCTTCTCCTCTATGGATATGGCCTTGCCGTTCTCATCAAACTCAACTATGCCAAACCTCTCCGGGTCGTCCACATAATACCCAAACACTGTTGCGCCCTTGCCACCTTCAGCATTTACCACTGCTGCATTGAGTCTCTTCTTGAGTCCGTGACCTGCGAATATGTTATCTCCCAGCACCATCGCCACACTGTCGTCTCCGATGAAATCCGCACCTATGATGAATGCCTGGGCAAGCCCATCAGGTGACGACTGTACTGCGTATGACAGTTCTATGCCGAACTGATGTCCATCGCCTAGAAGCTCTTCAAATCTCGGCGTATCAGCAGGAGTTGAGATGATAAGAATCTCCCTAATTCCCGCATTCATAAGTACAGACAGTGGATAGTATATCATCGGTTTATCATATATTGGCAGGAGCTGCTTGCTCGTCACCATAGTCAGTGGGTACAATCTTGTGCCGGAGCCTCCGGCGAGTATTATTCCTTTCAATCTCATATCCTCCTCATTATCTATCTTCGTTAATGCCGTTGCCACACTCGCTGACGCGACTGCGACATATCGTCGGTGTCATTCCAGTATGCGCCTCCTACTTCGATCCTTCCCTACCAAGCACTACCTTGATAGTCTTAAGCACAATCTTCAGATCCAGTCCAAACGACCAATTCTCTATATACTCCGTATCCAGTCTCACGACCTCCTCGAAGTCCGTGATGTCGCTTCGGCCGCTCACCTGCCACATTCCGGTGATTCCTGGCTTTGTTGCAAGTCTGCTCTTGTGGTGCATCTCATACTGCTCCACCTCAGAGATGAGAGGTGGTCTTGTTCCAACCAGTGAGAGATCCCCTTTCAGCACATTGAAGAACTGTGGGAACTCGTCTATGGAGAAGTCTCTGATATACTGGCCGATTCCCTTCTTCCTGGTGCCGTCCGGCAGTATCTTGTTGCCTATGACTCTCGGGTCAAAGTCCATCTTGAACATCTTCGAATCGCTCATGGTGTTCTGCGCCATGAGTTCCTTCTTGCGCTCCTCAGCGTCCATGTACATGCTTCGGAACTTGTACATCTTGAATATCTTGCCATTCAGTCCCACTCTCTCCTGCTTGAAGAAGATCGGTCCCGGGGACTTAATGTATATGATAGGTCCTATGAATATGGTGAGGATGAGCGTGAATACGCTGCCCACCAGACCACCTATTATATCTGCCGTTCTCTTGAGCAACATCTGCTTTGGTGTTGCGTAGTTCATCATGGTCGTGACCACGGTCTCACCATTTATCTTCTGGATGAGCTGCTTGTCGCCGTGGGTCCTCACGATGGATGATATGCACATGTGAACTGTGATGCCACCCTCGATAAATGCGTCTATCAGCGTGTTCGCATATCCGTATGCTCCACGCACATCCACGTATATCTCGTCCACCCATGCGGTTCTCACATAATCAACTGCACTGTTGTAATCCGCCACCACCGGCACTTCCTGGATCTCCTGACCGATGAGATTGGCATCTATCACCATGACTCCTACTATATCAAACCCGGAGTAATTCTTCTCCTTGAGGCCTGCCACCACTTCATCTGCTACATGTCTGGTGGTCATGACCAGGAGCTTCTTGCCCTTGCCATGCTCTGCATATTTCTCAAGATGCTTCTTCCACAGGCTTCTCACCGCAAATGTGGCATACACATATATGGCCCACATGAGCAGGATGGTAGTTCTGGAATATATAGATGTATCCTTGAGGACAAATACATACAGAAGGAGCAGTGCAACTATCACGAAACCATTCTTGAAGCTGGATATGAATTCCTTGAAGTATCCTCTTCTGATGACGCCCTCATATGTATTCAGAAATATCATGGCTACTATATCCGCCAGCTCCGTGATGATAGCCAGCGCGAGATAGTCTCTGTTCGCATACGGATTTACCATGCCGTGTCTGATCTGGAATGCCACAAGAAATGACAATTGAAGTACTATAAGATCCAGCAGCATGAAGTCGAAGTGCTTCAGCCAGCCTTTTGCGCCTTTCTGATACATAATTTTCTCTCCTCATCCTCTGTCGTCAGGGTCATATTTGTGCCCGCATGACCCGGTCTGTTGATTCATACATGAAATGACTCAGCCCGTGTGATTGTCGGCTGAACCTTTTCATCTGTAAACCATGATACGCATTAAATGGCCTGTTATTTATCACCCACACTGGCGGCGCAGAACGTCCTGTGGCATGGACATTCGTTTTGCGCCACCGGCTAGGGCTTGGAACTATTTAACATAGCAGGATGATTATTTAACCTTGTAAATAATTGACTTGCTGTATGCCTTGTAGTTCTTTGTTGCAGCAACCTTAACAGTGATTCTTACCTTTGTGCCCTTCTTGACACCCTTACCAACAGTAATCTTGCCATTCTTAACCTTGACCTTCTTATTGGCTGACTTGTAAGTAACCTTTGCCTTTGCCTTAACACCAGATACAGTGATCTTCTTCTTAGAAGCATTTACCTTAACCTTAACAGACTTCTGAGCAGCCTTGTTAATTGTGTAGTAAATTGTCTTTGTACCCTTGTAGTTGTTGATACCCTTTACGGTAATCTTATACTTGCCAGCGTTCTTAGCCTTAGTTACACCAGTAATCTTGTAATCAGTACCTCTCTTGAGAACTGTGTTACCATACTTAACTGTAACCTTGGTTGTCTGATTCTTAGCATTGTATGTCTTTGCAGCAGCAGTAGCCTTGTAGCTCTGCTGTGCGTTAACTGTGTACTTAACTGTTGTATCGCCTGAATAGTTACCTATTCCCTTGATCTTAACTGTGTATGTACCAGCCTTTGTTGCCTTAAGGCTTCCTGAAACGACTTTGAAATCCTTGTTCAGGGTAAGTGTCTTACCGTTAACAACAATTGTTGTTGTCTGGCTCTTTGCATTGTATGTAAGCGACTTTGCTGTAGCAGACTTAACGTCTACCTTAGCTGGTGATGATGTAGCTGCAAATGCAACTGTTGGCACCATCATTGCGATACATACAACTATAGCCAAAAGCTTCTTTAAATTCTTCACAATAAATTCCTCCTTCCCAAAAAGTTCTATTGTATTGAATATATGATAAAACGCCCTGTACGCCACTATACATGGCGTTATATCCAAAGTGAATTATTTTGACGGGGTGCCGTCGCTGGAGGCTGCAGCCTCTTTGCCGTAAGTGCCATAACCATAGCCATACTGGCTATAGTATTTGCCATACTTGCCGTAATATTTCTTGTATGCTCTCCCCGTTGTCTGGGCTCTGTTGAGTATGACTCCAAGCAGCGTACAACCTACCTGGTCAAGCTGCTGGAATGACTGTTTGATGAGACTTCTTGATGTCTCACCTGCTCTGACTACCAGAGCTGCGCCATCGCACAGTGATGCGATCTGAGCGGCATCCGCCACACTGCCAAGCGGTGGCGAGTCTATAATGACATACCTATATGTCTCTGCCAGCTTGTCAAGAAGCTCTGCAAATCTAGCGTCCTCCAGAAGAGCCGATGGGTTCTCCAGAAGGTTCATACAAGGTACGATGTATGCATTTTCTACCTGTGTTTCATAGATGACATCCTCCATCTCAGACTGTCCCGAAAGGAAATATCCAAGATCAGGGAGCTTGTCAGCATCTTTTATGTGATGTCTGTCCTTTATGACTGACTTACGAAGATCCACATCCACCAGCACTGCAGGGAATCCTGCCTCGGCGAGCATCTTCCACAGATTGATCGCCACGCTGCTCTTGCCCTCATTTGGCATGCTGCTGGTTATGAGTATCTTTCTTGTGTTCTTACCACAGAACTTTATGTTGATCCTGAGACGGTTCATCGCCTCCTCCACTGCATATGGGAGTTCCTGAAACTCTATGTTAAGCTTCTTCATGCTCTGACCCTCTCTTTCCTGTTATGTTTCTTTCCAGGCTCTTCATCTGAATCGTCTGTTCTGAACTGGTCGCTCTCAGGTATTGTCGTGAGCGGTACTATTCCGAAATACTTCTCCATGTCGTCTGCTGAGTGGATCGTGTCATCCATCAGGTATCCCACAATGACGATCAGGCAGTAGATGAGTGCTCCAAGCAATGCACCTATGGCGGTGTACTTAAGGTAGCTTGGTCCGACCTTCTGGTCTGCTACCCTTGCAACCTGGGCTATGTTAGGTGCGCTTGTGCTCATGGTATCCGGTAGATACTCTATCGACACGTTTGCCAGTGTATTTGCAATGTCACATGCCTGCTGCTTATCAGTGCTTGTGACCGTGATCTTCAGGACTCGTGTGTCTGAAGGATTCTCAAGGGTTATCATCTTGGCAAGCCCCTCTGAGTCCATATCAAGGCCGAGCTTTTCGATGACCTGGTCGAGAACCGGATAGCTGAGTATCAGGTCTTCGTAATCCTTGGTAAGGGATGAACCGATGTTAAGGTCTTGGAGATTTACTATGGAATCATCTGATGCTGATACCACGTACAGCTTGGCTGTCGACTGGTATGTCGGCTTGATCAGGAAGTATGCAAATGCGTTGAACAGCACCGCACCGATCAGGAAGCACAGTATGATGTATGGGAGCTTCTCAAGAAGCGCCATTCCCATGTCCAGGAGATCGATCTCGTTTTCATCATCCTCTGTATTCTTGTATGTGTTCACTGCGGCTATCTGTGTGGTCTCATCCTGCACAGCAGCCATTTTCTTGTTGGAATTCATATATTCCCTCCATCCGTTTTTTGTATCTATATCCCCTGCATCAAATGTGTGATGCTAGTTATATTCCTTGTAGAACAGCTCTACGATCGCCTGCTGAAGGCTGTCCGCATCCGGCTCCACCTCGACAAATCCGAGATCATCTATGGTCTCTGTTCCTTCTATTGACACCGTTCCGGCGTCCTTATCCTTGAGAACAAGGAGTGCCAGCTTGGAGAATTTCTGTGAGCTGATATCTGTCACCATGTAATCTCCCAGGGCGTCATATATGGTCAGTGGATATGTGTTATCCTCGCTGCACTTTGCCGCCAGGTTATCCTTGAGTCCTGCCTTGTACACCTCCTGACGCTTCATTCGCTGGGTGTTGGATTCATCTCCCACATCGAATCTGTCATGGATAAAATGTACTGCCTGCTCATCGGTCAGTGTGATGGTCTCTCCCTGCTTCATGGTCTTATCCACCTTGGAGAAATCATCCTCTATGGTAACCGTGACTCCGCCAGCCAGATTGTTGATGGTTCCTATGGCCCCCATATTCACCGCTGCGTATCCATCTATCTTCTGGCCGCCAAGGAAGTTTGACACCGCCTTGACCACGTTCTCGCAGCTTATCTCCATTCCGTCACCATTCTCATGTGCCAGAGCAAGCTGTGCCGGGCTCGTTGCAACGTAGGTTCCGTCGGGATCCAGTGTATCCTGCTCCACTATGGTATTTCTGTCTATGCTCAGCGTCTTGTATGTTCCATCTGTCAGGTCTCTGACCATCAGCATGACCACATCGCATCGGCCTGCCCCCTCATAATCGGTGACTTTCTGAACCTTGCCCATGTTGTCGATTCCCATAAAAAGATATGTTTCTATATTCTTCTTGGGAACGTATTTGACTCCGTCCACCTCGATCATGCCTTCGACCGCCTGTGTGCCCGATGCATTGTGTGATGCATTTCCTTTTGTCGGTCTGAGTGCTATCGCCAGTGCAATGCATACGACCAGTATGGCTGCGATCACAAGTCCAAGCTTCTTGTATATTCTCTTTTTTTCTGATAGTGTTCTGTTCCTGTATGACATATGTATCACCTCGTCGGAATGTAATGTGCTATCTCAGAACGTTCAGCATAAGCAGGTCTGTTCCCGCTGTAGGCCACTTCTTCTCGCACACAATAAGACCACACAGTATTATGAACAGCACAATACTGATGATTATCGCTGTCTTCTTAGACATGTTGTTGTCCTCCATCTATCTGTTTATCTTTTACATGTTTCGTTGTTATTGCTGATTATGGGTGTATCTGATGTTCTTTCAGGAGCTTTGTTCCGTAGCTGTCCATGTTCTCCAGGAATTCATGTCCCAGCTTCTTCTCCAGCACCTCGCGGCCAAGCCACAAGTTCGGCACCCTGTGATGCATACCATGGCAGTCGCTTCCTATGATGTGTACCTGTCCTTTCTTGAACATCTTGAGCATTTTGCCCTTCTGTCTGAAATCCAGAAGTGTCGCCGCATTCACCTGCACCGTAACTGGCAGTTCAAGGATCTGTCTCACATATGGCTTGTTGCCTGGTATCTGTAAGAATCGCTCTATATGAGCTAGTATGATATGGAAATGTCTCTTCTCAATTAAGTCTCGTACTTCCTGCACTACCGAATTACTCCATGTCACAAACGGCATCTCCAGCAACATGATATCAGTTCCTTCTACTTTTAGTGCGTCCGTTTTCTCCGCTCTGCTTATTCCTGCAAAAAACGCGACCTCTGCCCCCATTATAATCTGCGGTATGTCCATATTCTCAGCCATGACTTTATCATATGCTTTCTGTCTTGAATCAATGAACCTCTCCACAGTATTTGAATCAGCATAAAAGTGCGGCGTCGCTATCATAGTATCCACGCCGTGCTCTTTGCACATCCGAAGCATGCCTATAGATGTCTCGACATTCCTGCTGCCGTCGTCTATACCCGGCAGTATGTGTGAATGAAAATCTATAACACCCATGTTCTCCTCCTGTTTTCTTTATAAAAAACTATAAATATTTATATAGGAAAATTCTTTATACATGCTCACACCCTAATTTAACAGTTTCTTCACAATTTTTCAATTCCATTTGCAATTTAAAATCGACAAAAATCCTCGTTGATTTTTTGCTTAACTATACAATTTGTATAAACCACTTTATTTTCTTAATCCAATTTCTTCCATAATAAAAAAATAAAAAAGCGGAATATGATATTTCATATCCCGCCGTGTCAATCTCTTCTTTATTCTATTATACATACATCTCCGAGCCGTTGCCCAGGCAGTATATTCCAAGCTGTCCGCCCTTGCCGCACCCGCAGTCGATGGCAACGTTGTTGTTCTTCTTAACGATCTTGCCCTCACCGCCGAGCTCTGTGGTTGGCACATGTCCAACGACGAGTGTTCTGTTCTTGTAATATGTCTTGTCCAGGTCTGCTGGCTCTGTGATGAAGTCCTCTGTGTCGTACTCATCCAGTTCCTTCTTCGGATCGAAGTTTCTTATTCCGGCGTGAACCAGCACAAATTTCTTTCTCGCCATCATCACTTCGAGGAACGCTTCCTCAGAAATCTCATCTATATACTCTATGACATCCTCACGCTCTTCATCGTCAAGCTGCAGGAACTCCTCCACCGCACCTGAGAGCTCTTCTCCAAGCATGGATGTTATCTTGTCTACCAGCATCTGTGGTGGCACCTCACCTGTGGACTGGATATGGTCATTCAGTGCCTTGAGTGCCTGTGTGATCTTGTACTCGTTCTCACCGACAACTGCGATGACATTATCTCTGCTCATCATATCCTGAAGTATCTTCATGGATCCGCCGCCTGCTCCGATTATATTGCCAAGGACATACAGGACATCCTCGCCCTCAAGAGTGCTGATGACTGCCTCCTCGTTCATGATGTCCTCTTCCTTTATATCGTCAAGGTTCTGAAACTTAAGTTTCTTGAGTGCTCTCTTGTACGCCTCATAATCCCCGTTAATTCCTGAAATAGCATAAAACATGTCTATCATCCTCCTAAGTCTTTTCCTTCTGCCGACTGTGAGCCTGTCCGTTCACGTCCTGACTATTATAACATATTTTCCATATCCTGTAGATATGTATGCGTATTTTTTGAGGGAGGTTTTTCGACGTTTTATGAGCGCCTGCCAAGCTCCCAGAATGCCACGGCACTGGCTGCAGCCACATTCAGGCTGTCCACTCCGTGATACATTGGTATCTTCACTGTGTAGTCGCTGGAATCTATGGTCTCTGTCTTGAGGCCTTCTCCCTCGGTTCCCAGTATTACTGCAAGTCTGTCGATCTGCTTCAGCTCCGGGTCGTGTATGTCTATCGTGTCATTTCTTAGCGCCATGGATGCCGTCCTGAAGCCCATACTGTGAAGTTGTTCCATCCCAAACTCCGGCCATATGCCATGATCTGCTTTATTGTGTGCAAGACCCAGGGTGTCAAATGTAATATATGTCCACGGTATCTGGAACACCGTTCCCATGCTGACCCTTGCCGCCCTCCTGTAGAGCGGGTCACTGCAGCCCGGCGTGAGCAGTACAGCATCCATCCCGAGTGCCGCCGCACTTCTAAATATCGCTCCCACATTTGTCGGGTTCATCACTTCCTCAAGCACCGCTATTCTGGCGGCATGTTCACACACGCTCTCAACAGACAGCAGCTCTGTCCTCCTCATGGCGCACAGCATCCCCCTTGTCAGGGCAAATCCCGTAAGCTTCGTGAGGACATCAAATGGCGCTGTGTATATCGGTATATCTCCGCACCGCTTTATTATATCCGCGCACTGTCCTTCCACGTGCCTGTCTTCCAATAGAATGGACACTGGCTCGTAACCCGCATCCAGTGCCCTCTCTATGACCTTTGGACTCTCAGCTATGAACAGCCCGGAAGCCGGTTCATATATATGCGCCAGTTGATTCTCTGACATGCGCGCATATATATCAAGCTCGGGTGCCGAAAGGTCGGTTATATTTATTATTCTCATATCTGTACCTTATCCAGTGCATTTTCAAGATCTGCTATTATGTCTTTTACATTCTCAATGCCCACCGACAGTCTCACAAGATCAGGACTTACTCCTGCCGCCAGAAGCTCCTCGTCATTCATCTGTCTGTGTGTAGCTGATGCAGGATGAAGAACGCATGTATGTGCATCCGCCACATGTGTTGCTATCATCGCAACCTTGAGTTCCTTCATGAAGGCCTCCGCAGCAGCTCTTCCTCCCTTGACGCCAAATGACACAACTCCACATGTGCCGTCCGGCATATACTTCTTAGCACGCTCGTAATACTTGCTGCTCTCAAGTCCAGGATAATTTACCCAGGCTATCTTATCGTGTGCCTCGAGGAACTTCGCAACCGCCAGTGCGTTCTCACAGTGACGTGGCATACGCACGTGAAGCGACTCCAGTCCAAGATTGAGCATGTACGAATTCATAGGTGCAGGTATCGGGCCGAGATCTCTCATAAGCTGTGCCACGATCTTGTTGATATATGCGCCGCCCTGGCCGAACTTCTCTGCGTATACCACTCCGTGATATGACTCATCAGGTGTGGTGAGTCCTGGGAACTTGTCTGCGTGTGCCATCCAGTCGAATTTGCCTGAATCCACGATCGCCCCACCCACGGTTGCATCATGTCCGTCCATGTACTTCGTGGTGGAGTGTGTGACTATGTCTGCGCCCCACTCTATAGGTCTGCAGTTGATCGGTGTGGCAAATGTGTTGTCCACGATGAGTGGTACTCCGTGTGCATGTGCCGCATTTGCAAATCTCTCTATATCGAATACTATGAGTGCCGGATTGGCTATGGTCTCGCCAAACACGGCCTTGGTGTTCGGTCTGAACGCTGCCTCAAGTTCCTCGTCCGAGCAGTCAGGATCCACAAATGTGAATTCCACACCCATTCTCTTCATGGTCACGGCAAAAAGGTTGAAGCTTCCTCCGTATATGGTGGATGATGCCACAACGTGATCTCCCACTCCGGCAATGTTGAATACCGAGAAGAATGTTGCTGCCTGTCCTGACGATGTGAGCACTGCTGCCGATCCCCCCTCCAGGGCACATATCTTGGCTGCCACATAGTCATTTGTCGGATTTGCAAGTCTGGTGTAGAAATATCCGCTCTCCTCAAGGTCAAACAGCTTACCCATATCCTCGCTCGTGTCGTACTTGAACGTTGTGCTCTGTACGATCGGTATCATTCTTGACTCCCCATTCTTAGGCTGGTATCCAGCCTGTATACACATAGTCTCTCTTTCCATTATCCTTTATACTCCTTTGAATTAATAGCGCTCTACTACCTTGCGCTCTATATTCTCATTGTTCAAAATGAACATGTATCTTCCATTCACCAGACGTATGTCCTGCTCTGCCGCGGATATATCTATGTTCAGTGAATTCCTGACAACCACATTCAGATCTGCATTATTGCTGGACAGCATGCCTGTGCCGTCTCTGCTTCCAAGTGCGAAGCACGCCTCGCCCTGAACCGCCAGCCTTGAGTTGGCGTCCGTCATGCGTATGTCTGCTATTCCATGGTCAGATCCCATGGCTATGCACGAATTGCCCTTAAGGTTCATGTCCACATGTGCTCTGCTTATATCTACGCTGCATCCATCTCCGTCCAGGGTTCCGACCGCCACGTATCTGTTGCCCGATCCTCTGAGCGATATGGATGTGTTCTTTATCGCGATATCTGCGTGCTGGCTCACCGAGCCGATGGCGACTCCATTTGCAGCCTCATAGGTTATGTCTATGTCCGCCTGCAGGAGATTCAGATTCACCGGGGTGCTTATGCTTCCAATAGCAACTCCGTTCTCGCCGTTGATATACAGGTCGTATCGGCCCTTCTCTATACGTATATCCCCTCCGAGTCCGGCGCCTATTGCCACTCCGTTCACACCGTTTGTTTCTATATTAATGGCACCCTCCTGCTTGAACTTCATGACTCCATGCTTTGAATGAATGTCATTGCCTATTCCGTAATAGCTGTTACCGTTGACGCGGACCATTATATCACCATCTCCGATAAATGTCACTCTGGACGACTCCGGTATCTTTATTCCGCCATTCCTGCAGAAATTCTTACCCTCAAGCACGATGTGCAGATCCGTATTCTCACCGCAGTCTATACAAGGCTTGTCGCGGTCGCCCGAGAAGCTTACGTTCTGCAGCACTATGGTTCCGGTGAAACCATCCTTTATCTTGAGTGTCATATTTGACTTGAAGCCCTGTGCGCCGACTATGCGGACATTGTTGTCGCCACCGGCTCTCTGTGCCACAACTATCTCCCTGATTCCCTGGGATGCGAGCTTCAGAAGTGATGCATTTCTCTCATGCTCCATGACAAATATGCTGCTGTTCTCAGCCACCTCTTCCTGTTGGTTGTACTGAACTATCTCATTCACAACCTGTGGGGATATGAGCTGTACTACCTCCGCGTTCGGATGGGCGGTATAGTATCCCTGAATGAGATCCGCACCGAGCTGGATGACGGTCTTCATCTCCTTCGTGGTCTCAACGCCCTCCGCCAGCGCCTTGATGTCGTTGGTCGAGGTGAATTCTATTATATCCTTGACGAAATGCTGTCTGTGTGGGTCTGCATCGATCCCTGTCAGAAGCATTCTGTCTATCTTCACATACTCAGGCATATACCTGAGAAGATTGTTTACATTTGAATAGCCTGCGCCGTAGTCGTCTATAGCGATCTCCATGCCATTTCCTCTGAGGAATGCCTCGAGATCATTCAGTTCCGCATCCGACAGCTCTGCTCCCTCGGTAAATTCTATGACTATGCCTGCACACTGGAGCATCTTCACCTTTGAAAGGAATTCTTTTCTGTCCTGTGCGTTGAGCATATGCCCCGGCATGCTGTTGATAAATACCTTCTTGCCCCTGAACATCTCAGGATTCGATGCCACGATCTCCACGACGTTGAACAGTGTGAGTTTTTCCACATCGTACAGTCTGTTCAGTCTCTCTGCACTCTCCAGAAGCTCAGGGGGTGACATTCTCATAGGAACCAGTATCCTCATAAGTGCCTCGTATGCAAATATGCCTCCGTCACGGGCACTTACTATAGGCTGGAAATGATATGTGAGCATGTTGTTGTCCAGTATCATAGCTACTATCTCATCTCTCTCCAGATCCCTGTTCGTTATCGTCGCTTTGTTGCGTCCCTTGGCATTGTTCTGTTCTTTTATGCGGTTCTTCTGGTTGACCGT
Organism: Coprococcus sp. AM14-16; assembly: GCF_003434675.1. NCBI lineage: Bacteria > Bacillati > Bacillota > Clostridia > Lachnospirales > Lachnospiraceae > Coprococcus > Coprococcus sp. AM14-16. Next base: position 874,931 of record NZ_QTLL01000002.1, on the reverse strand, counting down.
ATCGTTGATGAGGGTCTCCAGCTCGGCAGATGACTTGACCAGAGCCTTCTTACATCCGTAATATATACCGAGCTCGTAATCGTCCTTTCCGCCACTGTTTGCCGCCTCAAGCTTCTTCTTGAGTTCCTCGGCTATATATTCTCCCCTTGAGATATCGCCACTCTTTGCCACTGTGGCTATGACGAACTCGTCATTTCCCATCCTCATGGATATCTCGTATGGGGTAAGTATCTCATTTATCGACTGGGCAACATAGCTTAGGACTCTGTCACCCTCTGTTCTTCCGTAATTGCTGTTTATCTGGCGTGTATTCTTCAGATCCACCGCCAACACAAGTATCTCAGACTTCTCTTCAGCGGCCTGGATTATCATGTCATTTGCCCTGCCTATGAAGCCTCTGTAGTTGTACATTCCGGTGAGACCGTCTCTTATCTGATCCGCCTCAAGCTTGTTTAGAAGTACATTGAGTCCCTGATGTCTTGCAAATGACTCCATGTCCCTGGCAACCGTCTTGATCCAGGATCTGTATACATCTTCGTACACCCTCGGCTCTGCACCGTAGTTCACCACTGCATAGCCAAAGCTTCTGTCCTGGAAGAACAATGGTGTAAATATGAACGCTGTAGGATAATCCCTGTCCTCGTACAGCTCCGGCAACAGCTTCGCAGACTCGAATACGTCGTCGTAGCGTATGTGTCTCTCTTCTTTTTCATCCGGGCCGCACTTTATTAGTCTGTATACATGATCTGTGTAACCATGGCGAAGTGCCTCATCACCAGTCATGACCTCCGGATTTCTCCAGTAGTCGTTCAGGCACAGATGGAAGCTCTCAAATGGTCTTATCTGGTACACGTATTCCGACACGGTGTCAAAGAATGACTCCACGCTCGTCTGCGCCACAAGGTCATCCGCCATGTTGTTGAAGCAAGAGTAGAAGCCGGTCTCTGAGAGGTCTGTCTCCCATTTGTCTCTTCTGATCCTGACTGTCTCTCGTTCCCAGCCCTCACAGCCACAGGTTCCACCTATGTACAGCTCCACATTGGACTTGAATTCCGGTACGTCATGTCCGTTGAGCTTTGCATCTATATATTTCATACAGTAGTGCCCGCAGTCATCCGCCGGTATGTCCGCAGATGTGATCGGAACAGGACTGTTTCTTCCGTCTTCTATGGAGTCATAGCCCACCACGGCTATGTCCTCGGGAACTCTTATTCCATATCTGTCAAATGCGGTGCACACTCCGATGGCCATACAGTCATTTGCACATACGATGGCATCCGGCAGATGCTCCATATCCTTCACAAGCTCGTCCACCATGTAGTCGCCGCTGTCGTACCAGTATGTTCCATAATATATCATGTCGTCCGTAACCGGCAGGTTGTGCGCCTTCATGCTGTCTATGTAACCGGCGAGTCGCTGCTTGGAGTGTATGTGCTCCTTGAGTCCGCCCAGGAAATATATGTTCTTGTGGCCGTGAACCTCTATAAGGTGATCCACGAGTTTTACTATAGGGGTATAATGATCCATCATGACCGTTGGGAATATGTTATTCTCTTTGTCGACTACCACTACCACACCATTTGCAAATTCTGACTGCAGGCGCTTCTCCAGCTTTTCTACGACTCCCGGAGTCTGTATGGTGTCCTGACACAATACCACAGCATCAAAAAGGTTAAAATTAATAAGGTTGTAGATGTTTGAATCTCCAACCTCCCTGTCTGTTGAATCCTGGTACTTCAAAAACATGGAAAATATGCAGACATCGTAATTCATATCATATGCCTGCTTCAGAAATCCCTGCATGAAGCGATTCTGTGTACTCTCTTCAACCTGTGCTGTTATAACGCATATTCTCTTCCTGTTGCTCATCTGATCATCCCCAACTGCATTTTTAAAACATTCTTTATGCAATTATATCATGTTTGCAGGCTAAAAAAAACCTTATTTATGCAATTTGACAAATGCCATAGTTTCTATCTACATTTTTAGTCTATTTTTCACCTCAAGCGCCGTGCGAGTGGTTGCAAGGCCTCCACGCGCAGTCTCCTTCAGTGTATCGGACATGTCTGCACCGATACACACCTTCACCCCCTGCCGTGTGTGAGCTCGACGGTCCAACCATTACAGGCCCCATTATGTCAAATATATTCATACGGTGTTTTCTCCTCCGATTTACGCAGGCACATCTTAACTGCCTTTTTTCTTTTTCTGCCCGAAAAGGCAGGAAAATTTTTTCGCAAACCCGCTTACTCTGCTTTGAGCACATAGAGTCTGGAATCATAGTCTCCGCAAGGCATATCCTCTCCGACTATCTCTCCCGCCGATGTGTCGCTGGTGATGAGTCCGAGGTTCATCAGCTCATCGCCATAGCATGAAGGGCCTGCGATGACATTGACTGCAGAATCCTCTCCTTTGTCTCCTGACACTTTCTCATATATCAGCTTTCCATCCGGTGTCTTGCTCACTGTGAGTGCCTGTCCTCCGAGCACATTGCAGCTATATAACGCATCCGGATCAAGACCGTGAAGCTTCATTCTTGTGAAACATTTGTTAGGTGTGTAGAGCGTTCTGAACCACGCAACTATGGCGGTCTTCTTATCGTCTGACACGACCATCCAGCCGCACTCCTCATCTTCAAATGGACTTGCAAGTCTGTAGAATGTTCCGTACTGGATCAGCTCACGGTATACCTTCATGAACCTGACCTGCTCCTTGACTTCCTCTATCTCATCAGCGGTAAGCTTGCCTAGATCCAGCTCATAGCCAAATGTTCCGAAGTATGCAGCATTTGCACGGGTTCTCAGCGGAGCCTCTCGCCTTGTCTGGTGATTTGGCACAACCGACACGTGGCTTCCCATGCTGCTGATCGGGTAACACATGGACGTTCCATACTGGATCTTGACTCTCTCTATGGCATCCGTGTCATCGCTTGTCCAGCCCTGTGGTGCATAGTAGAGGATACCCGGATCAAAACGTCCGCCGCCGCTGGCACATGACTCAAAGAGTACATGTGGAAATGTGCTCGTAAGTCTCTCATACAGATCGTACACACCAAGTATGTATCTGTGGAACACCTCGCCCTGTCTGTCAGCCGGAAGAGCCGCACTATAGCACTCGGTGATACTTCTGTTCATATCCCACTTCACATATGACACCTTTGCCGTGCTGAGTATCTTTGCCATCATCTCATATATTCTGTCAACGACCTCTTTCCTGGAAAAATCCAGAACGTACTGGAATCTTCCGTGTGAGTCATGTCTGCCCGGAACTGAAAGTATCCAGTCTGGGCGCTCTCTGTAGAGGTCTGAATCTTTATTTGTCATCTCAGGTTCGAACCAGAGTCCGAACTTCAAGCCTACCTTCTCTATATCATCTGCTATTCCTGTGATTCCCTCTGGGAGTCTGTCAGGATTTGCCACCCAGTCTCCAAGACCTGCATGGTCTGTAGTTCTTGCTCCAAACCAGCCATCGTCAAGGACGAACAGCTCAACTCCACATTCCTTTGCCTTCTGGGCGATGGCTATGAGCTTCTCTCTGGTGAAATCAAAATATGTAGCCTCCCAGTTGTTGATGAGGATCGGCCTTGGCTTGTCTCTCCACTCGCCTCTTGCAAGTCTCTTCTGATACAGCTTGTGGAAGGTCTGGCTCATCTTGTTGAGTCCCTGATCTGAGTATACGATGACTGCCTCAGGAGTCTGGAAATGCTCACCTGCATCGAGCTTCCAGTCAAATGTATCCGGATTTATTCCGGCAAGAATGCGGGCTGTATTTCTCGTGTCAACCTCTGCTTGTATCTTAAAATTGCCGCTGTATACAAGGCTTATTCCAATCGCCTCTCCCTGGTTCTCGTCCGTTGTCTCTCTCTTCAATGCGATGAACGGATTGTGCTCATGGGATGAATGACCACGGTTGCTGCCTATCGACTGTAAGCCCTGCTCGAGGTCTCTTGTTATTATGTGGCGCTCCCTTGCCCATGCGCCCGAGAGCTGCATCCACTGGTAATCAGGATCAGGGAGATCCAGGCACATGCTGTAAGCAGTGGTGAGATGTACCGCCTCTGTGCCTTCATTTACATACTCTACGCTCTTTGCTATGACTGGTCTGTCGCTCCATATTGTATAAAGCATTCTCGCCTTTATGCCTGTGAGTGAATCCTTCAATGTGACGATCAATGTCTCTGCCTCGTCATCATTCTCTGTGTATGTTGCCGGCAGTGCCTCAAGCTTTGGCTTGCCCGCATTTACCTCATGTGATACATATACAAAATCTGATATCCTGCTGCCATTTGACTGAAGTACCTCAACCATCGGTGCTCTGTAGTCTGTGGTTCCGTACACAGGAAGCTCCTGCTTCACTGACTCAAGTGAGAACAGTCTGTCATCGTCATATACATACTGGAACATAGGTCTCTGGACGAGCTCCAACAGATGTGAGAAATCCTCTCTGTCCCTTATCGCCTTACCATAGTACAGATTTCCCAGATGTCCATTGGGGAGCACTGTCATGATGTAGCTTATCTCACCATTTGTAAGGTGAAATGTCTGTGTCTCTTCGTGAAATATAATACCCATAAGTGTATCTCCTTTTCTCCATTTATTTGTCTGAGCAGACAACCTCCGTTACGCCTGTACGCTGCGCACCCTCTGCTCTTAAATCTCATGTCTGACTGCTTTTTATACAGCTATTTTAATATCTGGGTATTATATTTTATATGGAAAAAAGTTGACCAAATATGGTACTGCTGATGGTTAAGTTGGGTGATTATTCTGAACTGTGAATACGCTTTGAACATTAAGACATATCTTGCATTTAATGATCCATTCACTTTGTCTATAGATTTGAGCAAAGTATCCCAAAAGTATACAGACAACGAAAAAAGCCTGAATACTGATACCAGACCAACTGTAATTTTCAATCAGTCTCCACCAATATTCAGGCTTTTTCTGCCAGCTCCGGCCTACACCGCGTACACCACAGTCTCATAAGGTCTGAGCGTACCATCATAATCCGCATAATTACCCATAAGCACATCCGCAGTCTCAGGAATTGCATAGCCCACATCCTTACCGGTCATGTTGACAACAACATATACCGATCTGTCTGCGCTTTCTGCATTTGCTCCAGTTCCACATGCACACTCAATCTGAACCGGCTTGCGCCTGTACACTATGATTCCTGCATTATCCGTCTCCACATCCTCCAGGTCTCCGTAGATGAGAGTCTGTGTGTACTCTGAGTGATTTCTGAGCTGTATCATCGCCTTATAAAAGTTAAGCACAGAATCCTTATCAGCGCTCTCAAGCTCCACTGTCTGGAGGTCACACTGATTGTTGCATGCCAGCCATGGCTCATGCACTGAGAATCCGAAGTTCTTATCGCTGTTCCACTGCATCGGAAGTCTTGACTGGTCGCGGCTCCTGATATTTACGGATTCCATCGCCTCTGCTTCGCTGTATCCGGCTTCAAGGCATCTCGCATACTGTCCCTTGGAATTGATATCGTCGAGCTCATCTATATTGTCAAAATGAGTGTTGATCATTCCAAGCTCCTGTCCCTGATATACAAATGGCGTACCCTTCAGGAAGAAGAACAACGCGCCAAGCGCCTTTGCCATCTGTGTTCTGTATTCAGGAATATCACCAGCTGGGAAGTACTTGCCTATACTTCTAGGCTGATCGTGGTTTTCCAGGTAGTTTGCTGCCCATCCGATCTTTTTCACAAGTCTCTGATTGGTGAACAGCTTGTCCTTGAACTCCTCTATCGTCCAGTCTCTCTGGTGCAGCCAGAGATCGCCCGGATTGATATCTATGTCCGTGTAGCTGAAGTCAAATATCATGGAGAAATGTCCATCTCTTCCAATGTATTTGTCCAAATCCTTACTTGGAACTCCAGGAGTCTCTGCGACAGTCACAAAGTCTCCTCTGCCATATGTGTTGAGCTTTAACTCGTGAAGGAACTCATCTATTCCCGGCCTGTTGAGGCAGCATTTGCCAACATCGCATCTGCCGTCCTCGCCGTCTGACGGCATAGGCGGGAATGAGAGGTCTTTCTTGATAAATGTGATGGCATCCATTCGGAATCCGGCAACTCCCTTGTCGAGCCACCAGTTCATCATGTCGTAGAGCTCCTGTCTCATCTCCTCACATTCCCAGTTGAGATCCGGCTGCTCCTTCGCAAATGAATGGAAATACCAGCTGCCATCCTCAATCTGTGTCCATGTGCTTCCACCGAAGTTGGATCTGAGATCTGCAAGTCCATCTATGTTGTCCTTAAATATATAGTAATTTCTGTATTTGCTGTGTCTGTCCCGGCACGCCTCCTGGAACCATCTGTGCTGGTCTGATGTGTGATTGATGACCATGTCCATGATGATCTTGATGCCATTTTCATTTGCACATCTTATAAGTTCATCCGCATCCTCTATGGTTCCAAACTCAGGATTCACATCGTAGTAATCCGATATGTCATATCCGTTGTCCTTCATAGGCGACTTGAAGAATGGACATATCCACACAGCGGTCACGCCAAGATTTTTGAGGTACGGCAATTTCTCAGTTATTCCCTTCAGATCTCCTATTCCATCTCCGTTGCTGTCATAGAAGCTTCTAGGGTATATCTGGTAAAATACCGCCTCTTTCCACCATTTTTTGTCCATATTTTATGTTTATCCTTTCACAGCTCCGGCTGAAATTCCCTCGATGATATTCTTCTGAAGTATGATGAATATGATCACGATAGGGATGATGCAAAGAAGTACCGCAGGGAAAATGAGCTCCCAAGGATTTCCGTACTGTCCTGACAGACTCTTTGCATAGTATAAGCTCAGCGTGAGCGTCTTTTTGTCGTTATTTCCTATTACGAGGAATGGAAGAAGGTAATCGTTCCATATCCACACTGCATTTGTGATGACAACTGTCATGGTCGTCGGCTTTAAGAGCGGCATGACCACATATCTGTATATCTGGAATATATTTGCTCCATCGAGCATGGCTGCCTCCTCAAGTGACAGCGGAATACTCTTGATGAATCCTCTGTACAGCAGAACCGACATACTGATTCCAAAGCCTCCGTACATGAGGATCAGACCCGGTGTGTTCTTGAGTCCCAGCTTGTCCATAAGTGATACCAATGGGTACATAACTGACTGGAAAGGTATGAGCATGGCTGCTGTGTACGCGATGAAGAGTATATTTGCCACTTTGGAATCTGTTCTGGCAATTGCCCATGCGGCAAATGAAGATATGAACACGATAAGTGCCACAGCTGCAACTGTTATGAGTACTGTCTGAAGCAGGCTGCTGCCGAGATTTATCTGCTCAGCTGCATTCTTCAGATAGTCCAGATTCCACGACTTCGGGAGAGCTATTGGAGATGCTACTATCTCCTGCTGTCCCTTGAATGAATTGACGATCAGGAACCATATCGGGAATATGGTCACGATTGCCAATACAGCGAGTATAACCACTATGATTGCTCTTTTGATCTTGCCTTTTACTCCCATTATGATTCGATCTCCTTTCTCTTAGTGATCATTACCTGAGCTATAGATATAACTGCAATGATAACGAAGAATATAACTGCCTGTGCCTGCGCCTCTCCGTATGCCGGAGGAGAGCTCTCTCTTACTGTTTTCAGTATCATGTAGGATATCATGGTCGTTCCGAAATTGCCCTCTGTCAGTGAAACATTGAGGTCAAGCATCTTGAAGCTGTTTGCCAGTGACATGAAGAGCACTATCGTAAATGAAGGCATGAGAAGCGGAAGTGTGATCTTCCTGAAGCTTGTCCAGCCTGTGGCTCCATCTATTCTGGCAGCCTCATAAATATCCTCAGAAATATTGTTGAGTCCGTTGAGGTAGATTATCAGGTAGTAACCTGCAACCTGCCATACTCCGACAATGGCATATGCCAGAAGTGCCTTCCACTGATTCTGAAGCATGTTGTTGAGCACCTCTACGTGTACCACACCGTCTGTTCCGAACAGCGTCTGTGAAAATACATTTTCAAATATGAAACGCCATACATAACCCATGGCGAGCATTCCAAGTACATATGGAAGGAACAGTACCGTTCTGAAAAGTCCCTTGCCCTTGGTAAGCTTCTTGATCATGAGTGCCAGAAGAAGACTGACAACATTCTGTGCTATTACTGCAAGTACAGCATATATGGCCGTGTATCCAAGTGACTGAAGGAAATCCTTTGACTTGAATATGCTTGTATAATTCTTAAGTCCCACCAGTGCGTTCCACCAGTGCTCCCCACCTACGAAGTATGAACCTCTCCACTCAGTGAAGGAGTAGATCACACCCTCTATAAAAGGAACTATGATAACCAGCAGAAACAACACTATAGAAGGCAGAACCATAAACCAGAATTTTCTTTTGTAAAATCTTTTCATAGTTTTTCCTTTCCTACATTGAACACCAGCCATACAAAATTTGCCTTCGTTGTATGATCGCATTGCTTCGCAATGCGATAGGTCGTCGATGCCATTTTAAGATGTGGCTTCGCCACATGGGCATCTCCTCGGTCAAGGCTGGTGCTGCCTGTCAGATTCCCATCGGGAATCTGACATATCTTAAACTACTACTCCTTGATACTGTCCTTCCACTTTGTCAGTGCATCTTCCACACCTGTTCTTATAGTGTTCTCATCCCACTGATCAGGATTTGTAAACAACTGCTCCTGAATAGTTGCACCGATGGTATTGAGTCCCCATGACTCAGGGAATGCATCGAAGTCATTGCCCATTACAAGGTCATTGCTCATATAGTATACAAGTGAATTGCTGAGAGGATTCTCAAGCTTCTCGCTCTCGTCTGCGTTGAATGGGACAAATGCAAATTTATTGGTGATGTAATCTTTTCCTGTATCTGATGTGTATAGCCATACAAGGAAGTCCTCAGCGGCTTTCTGCTCCTCTTCTGAATCCTTCTTGTTGATAACGTAATACTGTGAAACGAACTCAGGGATTGAGCTGTTCATCTTGTCAACTGTAACGCCCTCAGCTGAGATGTCACTCTGCTCAAGGTTGACCTTCATTGGGAGCATTGTAAGTCTTGATGCCTTGTCTGCATCCACGCCTGCGATGGTTCCGTACACCCAGTTACCCTGCTTGATGAACATTGCCTTACCCTCAGCAAATGTCTGAACTGCCTGATCATATCCTGTCACTGTTGAGTTGATGTACTCTGATCCACGCTCTACCTTGCCGCTTGGTCCTGCTGTGTAGCTTGAAAGCATATCGAGCTCCTGAACCATCTTTACAAGTGGCTCCTCAAGCTTATCAACATCTTCCTTTGTAGCTGCTGCCGTTGCATTGTAGTTAGGGAACACTGCATTCAGTGCGTAGTTTGTATAGTGGTTTGCATATGTCCACTTCTCAGCGCCTGCGATTGCAAACACTCCGTTCATGTTCTCTGTTGTGGCTGTCTTGTCCTTTGCCGTGGTGTATGCATTGCCTGAAAGTGTAACCTTCTCGCCACCCTTGCCGTTTATGTAATCATCGATTGCCTTGATCATGCCGGTGAACTCTTCATAATTGGCACTTCTGTAATCAGCGACAAATGCGTCTGCGTTGTCAAGTCCAAATACATCACATATCATCTGTGTATCTGCGATAAGTCCGTAACCCTCTACGTTGTAAGGGATTCCGCAGCTTGCTCCGCTCTCATCTGCGAGCTGCATGCTATCTGGGATTGAATCGTAGATTGACTTTAACTCTTCATTATTTACTGATGTTGATGGAAGTACAAATCCGCCCTCATTCCACTCTGTGAACTGTGCCTGGTTTATCGCGTACAGTGTAGGATAGTTCTTGGAATTCATCTCAGATCTGAGTGTCTCCATGGTCTCCTGTGTACCACATGTGTAAACCTTAACCTTAACTCCTGTCTCTGTCTCATAATCCTTGCACAGATCCTGGATACTGTCTGCGATCTCAGACTTTGTGTTGTAAATATACAGATCGTAATCCTTCTTTGCTGAACCACATCCTGTCATAGATGAAAGTCCCAGCATCATAGCTGCTGAAAGCGCACATGCTACTAATTTCTTTGCTCTCATAACCTTTTCTCCTTTTCTTGCTTTGAATTTTCCCTCTTGTTAATTCTTGCTATCATTTATATTGTCCCGATAAAACATATTTCATAAGCGCTTGAATGAAACATGTTTCATTTGCATTAAGGTTATCACATGAAACATGTTTCGTCAATAGGGAATTTATAGATTTTTGTATTTTGTGCTCTTAGCAAGTTTCTTATGTTTTGTACCCGCATAAAAAAGAAGTTCATGATTTTTGAGTGGCACCTCATTTTCTCTTCATGAACTTCTTTTCGTAATCATACTATAAAGTTGTATCACCTTTTTCTACGCTCACCGGAAGTAGTATAAGATTTCCGTCTATATGTGTGTTTCTCTCTTTTGCGCTGTCGATCTGATCTGCGGTTGCACTTTCAACCTGTCCTTCGGCATCATCTTCCTCCTCCGGTCCGTCGATCATCTCCATAAGCTGGCGTACTGCCTCCTGGGCGATCTCCTTGTACGGCTGATGTATCGATGTGAGCCTTGTCGTACTGGCGTTGGTTATGTACGTTCCGTCGTATGCCACGATCGCCAGGTCATCAGGAATCTTTTTGCCTATGGCAAGTGCCGCCTTGAGGAATGCTATCGCTGGCATGTCTGCGGCAAATATTCCGTCCACGTCAGGATACTCCTCCAGTATGCATTTTGCCATCTCAAAATATCCATGAAAATCAAAGTCGTTCCACTGTATTGGAACTCGTCTGGATTTTATCCCATTCTCGGCAAGGACTCTATCTAGTTCCTCATGGCACTCAAATGACATGATATTCTTATCTACCTTGATTCCTGATATGTGGATGACATATTTGCATCCACTGTTTATAAATTCCTGGGCAGCAAGTTGTCCGCCCATCTTGTGATCCGACACTACGACAGGAAATTTGCTGCCAACCTTATAATCCAGCATGACCATCGGCTTATCTATCTTCTGGTATTCCTTCGCCGTACATGCCGACGTTCCGCATATGATCCCATCCACGATGTTGGACTTTAACAGCTTGAAACACTCCTTCTCCCTCTGCTTGTCATCGGATGTGGAAAAAAGCATAAACTTGTATTTCTTCTCATAAAGTATCTTTTCTATCTCCGATGCCAGTGATGAGAACCATGGGTGCTGTATATTTGGAACCAACATCGCAATGGAGTTTGATCTGCCCTTGAACATGCCTCGCGCAAGCTCATTTGGAACATAATCCAGTTTCTTCATCGCATCTTCTATCTTCTTCTGAGTCTCGGGTTCAACTTTTGCCGTGCCGTTGATAAGTCTCGACACCGTGCAGATGGCGACCCCCGCCTCCTTCGCAACGTCTCTTATACTTGCCATATATAAATATACTCTCCTTATGAATTTCAGACTGTAGTCCATGAAACTTGTTTCATAAGAAGAGTATACCATAATACTTTCTGTAATGTAAATTGTGTAATATGACGATAATCAGCTCAAAAGCTCATCTATCATAGCTCCGTCAAATGTCACGCTCTGTACATGATTTACCTCGATCTGATACAGTGCATGTGCAACTATGTGCTCTGCAGCCTGCTCTATATCTCTGATTCCGGTCACGCCGTCGCACTTCTTTATGACCGCATCCACACCGTCTGGAAGTATGATGCACTCGCTTCCCTCAAGTCCGATGCGCTTGAGGACTTTAGGCAGGACGAATTTGTTGAATATCTCCTTCTTCTCATCCGGGGTGTAGTCCGGTATATCTATGACAGCAAATCTCGACATGATAGGCTTGCTGATGTTCTCCTTGTCATTTGCCGTTGCTATAGGGTATACACCGTTTGTCGGGATCATGCACTCCATGTAGTTGTCGGTGAATCCCAGGTTGTCCAGCAGTGTCAGCAGTACATCCGCAGGATTGCCGTTGCCCTTGCCGGAGTTGGCCTTGTCCAGCTCGTTGATGATGAATACAAGGTTAGACTCGCCCGCCTGTGAAAATGCCTCCATGATGATTCCCGGCTTGGCATTGGAATACACTCTTGAGCTTCCGGTCAGCTGCTCTGGATCATTGATGGAACTCATGTCGAGGGTAGTCCATGGAAGTCTCAGTATTCTTGCAACTGCGTAGGCTATCTGTGACTTTCCTGTTCCGGCAGGTCCGCAGAGCAGAAGTCCGTATGCTGGAAGTGTATGTGTACGGTTGATCTGGATGATCGTCTCGATGATCCTCTGCTTGACCTTCTCCATTCCGTAGAGTTCTTCGTCCAGTATCCTTCTCGCCTCATCTGGATCTATCGCCTCGAAATAATTGCTCTTCCATCTGATGTTCATCGCCATGGAAAGTGCTCTCTGCGCGTGGCGTCTCTCCTCCGGAGATACCTCACTGGATCTCGCAACCGCAAGATTTCTTCTCGCCCACAGTCTTATATTGTCAGGGAGCGTTCTTCCGGCACAGTGCATGAAATCAATGATACTCTGCATGCTTGTGAGCTTCATGTCATCGCCAAGTGCCTCCTCCTCTTCTTCCTCCTCGGATTTCTCTTCTTCTGAAGGGGCATCGCTGGAAAGAAGTCTCTCTATCATAAACTGAAGGAATCCGTCATTTGCCGACAGCTTTGCCCCGCCGCCGAACTCGGTCTCCCTTATCTTGTACACCGCATAGCCCTCCGGTCTGTTCTCTCCCGACAGACGGACATTGATGTGATTCTCACCGAGCCATTTGAGAAGGCTTACAAATCTCGCATCTATCTTCATTATGTCGGCGGACTGAACTCCGTCCACCTCGTCAAATTCAAATGCTGTCCTTTTGATCGGATTTGTGAACTTTCCGCTGGAGTGGTGCGCCCACTTCCTGGTCGAGTTCTCCAGGAGCATTATCGGTTTCTCTGCTGTGGCTGTTCTTTCCGATGACTGAAATGTCTCATATGTAACTATGTTCTTATTCTTGTTGTCACTTCCGCTAAAATCAAATACTGGCATGTCTACCTCCTATGATGATGTTTTATTATTTGCAAGTTTAATCATACCTGACAGGGACATTTTAGCCCACCGGCACTCAGCAGGCAGTTATTCTCTGCGAGTGCTGGTGCCGCTTTTATTTTTCGTCAAACACCCGCATCCATCTTTCCCGTTTAAGTCTTGTGGTGAACAGGATTCCCCTGAAACAGAGCTCCACGCACATGGCGATCCATACACCATAGAGCCCCACCCTCGGTGCAAGTATAGCTGCAAGCGGTATCCGCACACACCACATACTGGCAAAGTTCATGCAGCTTGGGACCAGAGTGTCCCCGGCCCCCCTGAGTGCTCCCGAAGCAACTATGGATGCGGCGTAAAACGGTTCAGCAAATGCTTCTATCCTCAGCACAGCCGCACCTAGATTTCTTATCTCCTCGTTCGGTGTCAGCACACCTATCATGGCCGGAGCTGCTATGTACATGAGAACTCCGCCAACGGTCATAACCGACACACCTAATCCCATTGTAATCCATGCCATTCTTCTGGACAACTGTTTTTGTCCGGCTCCCACACATTGTCCCACAAGTGTGGTTGATGCCGCCTGCACTCCGTAGCCCGGCATGTAGCAGAAACTCTCCGCAGTCACCGCAAATGAGTTGGCTGCGATGGCTATCGTTCCGAGCGGTGACACGATCTTTGTTGACATGACATACGCTGAACACATGACCATCTGCTCAAGCCCCACCGGCGCTCCTATCTTTACCGCTTTGACAAGTATATCCCTGTGAAATCTCAAGTGCTCACCCTTTCTTAAGTGAAGTGTCCTGTTCTTCCACAGAAGTGCAGTGACCATGATGGCACAGGTGACCGCCTCAGCCGTGATGGTTCCGAGCGCCGCACCTGCAACGCCAAGTCCAAGTCCCGGCATGGTAAATGTCAGTCCATTCATCGAGGTTTCAGACTGCACAAGTGTTGACAAATGGGAACCAAAGGCTTCTGCCTGAACCGTTCCAGCCATCTGAGAACCAGCCAGCCTTACGCTGGATAAAAACGGAATACTTAAATTTACAATTCTTGTCGGAAATATAAAGAACAAATTAAAAATCACATCCATCACACAACACATGACATTCAGTATACCTGGTAGTCTCATATTTCCGGAACTCTGGTGCATACCACCCGCTATGCTGTTCATCTGCAGAGCGGGAAGCCCCAGCATGTATACGAGGAAATACTGGCTTGCCATCTTCTGTATGTCGGTCTCACCGCCGAGCCATCTCGGAAGCGGTGTGCTTATAAGTGCTGCAACGAGTGCGAGCAGGGCGCTTATGCACATGGCTATTATGAGTCCCTGTTTCATGATATTTCTGGCAGATTTATCCTCACCGGCCCCCACAGTCTGGGCTATCTGCACAGTAAATCCTGTAGTCACCGCAATGCATAGCCCGCCAAACAGCCATGTCGTGGACGAGACAAGTCCGATGGCTCCCGATGCATTTGCACCAAGACGCCCCACCATGGATGCATCGATGTACTGCATGACAATGGACGAGATCTGGGCAAGGATCGCCGGGATACTGAGCCTGACCGTAAGTCCTATCTGCTGGGATGCGGTCATGGACTTTCCAGATATCATGTCCTTCAGCAAGTTTTCACTGCTACTCATCTATATCTCCTTTTTTAGCCGCATTGTGTATGTTTACCGTCTCTGCGTTCATTTTTCTGAATGCCGTGGTTCCCTCGGCAAGTCTCTTCATGCCCTCTTCCACGATCGATCTTGGGCATGCAATGTTAAGCCTGATAAATGTCTTTCCGTTCTTGCCGTATGAAAGTCCTGGCGACATATAGAGCCCGGTGTTCTTCCTGATAAATGCTGAAAGCTGTTTTGCGTTGTCAGTTATCTTACTGCAGTCAAGCCAGAGCAGATATGTGGCCTCCGAATACACCACCTTTATACCCGGCACTTTTTCATCTATAAACTTCCTGACATACTGCTTGTTCTCATACAGATACTGCCTGAGACTGTCCAGCCACTCGCCACCATCTGTAAATGCTGCTATAGCCGCATCCACCGCAAATACATTTGGCTCGGCTACCTCGTCTGTGTTCAGACCTCTCCACATCTTGTGTCTCAGGAATTTATCCGGAACCACAATTGCCGCGGTCTGTATTCCAGCTATGTTGAAGGTCTTTGTCGGCGCAATACAGGTCACACTTATATCCCTGCATGTGTCAGATGCCGTGGCAAATGGCACATACTCCTTTCCAGGATCGGTGAGATCGCAGTGTATCTCATCCGAGATGACCGTCACACCATACTTTGCGCATAGCTCTCCCACATGGGCAAGTGTCTCCTTATCCCAGATCTTCCCCGCAGGATTCTGTGGATTGCAGAGTATCATGAGGCTGGTCTGTGGATCTGCAAGCTTTGCCTCAAGATCCTCAAAGTCAATGGCATATCCATCGCCGTCGTATTTCAGAGGGCTTTCCAATATATTTCGCCCATTGTTGTATATAGAATTAAAGAAAATATTGTAGACAGGGGTCTGCACTACAACATTCTCTGCGGGTGTGGTGAGCTTTCTCACCGCCGTTGATATGGCTGGGATGACTCCGGAGCAGAACACCAGCCAATCCCTATCTATCGCAAATCCGTGTCTGCTGCCCCACCAGTTCACGTAGGCATCTGCCCACTCGTCCGGGATGATAGAATATCCGAATATTCCGTGCTCCACCCGGGCTGCCAGTGCCTCCCTGATGCACGGAGCCGTCTGGAAATCCATATCTGCCACCCACATTGGCAGTTCATTTTCCGGCACGTCCCACTTCAGGGAGCCTGTGCCGCGTCTGTCTATAACCTTGTCAAAATCAAACTTCATGTTTGTCCCTCCACTTCATGGAGAGATTCCGCGGCTGCTGTGGCAAACGGCTGGCACATATAGAGTGCTCCATCACGTTCGTCTTCCCTCGCCTTGCTTTGCTTCTATCTGCACTGCGCTCTGCAAGCGATAAGTGCGTTGCTTGCGCCGCTCCGGCAAGAAGCAGCAAGGCTCAGTCGACTTCACTACCGATTGAGCAATCTATATGTGCCAACTCGTATCACCACAGCAGCCGCGGAATCTCATTTACGTTATGATATATCACCAAATCTTAAACTCGTTTAGTCCTGTACTATTATTTTTGTCTTTGACGGATCTACTTTGTCTTTTTCTATTATCAGGTTGTCGATGTGCTGGGCTTTGATGGTTCCTGATGTCGGGTTCATGACACTGTCTATCTTGCTGCAGATATCAGCATCCACTGTTGAGTATTCGAAGGCAAGTGTTGTGTTGATGAGCTTGCAGTTTTTCATCACAAGGTTGTCGATGTAGCACATGCCCTGAAGGCTCTCGATGGTGCAGTTCACCAGGGTGAGGTTCTTTGCGTTCCATCCAAGATACTCGCCCGATATGAATGAATCATATACGGTCACGTTCTCTGTGTTCCAGAATGCATCCTTTGAAAGCAGATTGGAGTTTCTTATCTCTACATTCCTGCATCCGTCAAATGAATAGTTGCCGTCAAGCTTCAGGTCGTCTATCTTCATATTATTGCTGTTCATGGCAAAATAGTCGCCCTTTGCTGTCACATGATCTATGGTCACGTCATCGCAGCTCCAAAGGGTCTCCTCAGCATGGGTGAATGTCACATCCGTAAGCTCCAGACCTTTACATCTGCGGAAATTCTTTGGCGCCTGGATGAGTGCACGCCTCACCGCGCTATTATCAGTGTACCACACTCCGGCTCTCGCCATCTCAAACCAGTGACAATCCTCCGCAACAATGTTCTTGCTGTACCACAGTGGATACTTCCATTTGAACATGCTGCCGTACAGATTTATGCCGCGGCTCTCCTTAAGCGGAGACTCGCCGTCGTCAAATATCGTATCATATATATCGAGATTTTTTCCCATGAAAAGAGCTCTCTCACCTGTCAGAAACTCCTGTCTTATAATCTTCTTTTCTTCTTTATTATCCATCTCGTTCATCTTCCTTTTGTATATTCTCTATTATATTATTGGCCTATTATCACCATGTTATCACTTCTGGCAAATGCGAATATGACTGAGCTTATGACCACCATGAGTGGCAGTGCAAACAGTAATATATTTATTACCTGAAATTTGCTATATTAACAGACTTATCCTCTTAAATTAAGGGATTCTCAACCAGTCTTCTTTATATTATAATCTACACATACAAGTCCGACATGTAAATAGGGATCTCATGTCTGATATTTTGGGGAAACAACAATTTCAGGGGGTACATTATGATTTTAACATCGGGGGATTCTATCAGTATTTTTTTCAGACTATTACCTTATACGACTTACATTATTCCAATAGCATCATTCATCATAGCTGTGGTCATCGGCCTTTCCATACGGGGTAAGGCATGCCGTATCGAGCGGGACTATACCAGAACATCCGCCGATATCACATCTGTCAGAAGATTCAGTAAAAGAACCCATATCAACTATGAATACCGCGACCAGTCCGGAGTATTGCACAATGGTTTTCTTTCCGTCCGCGGTATAACAAATTACAACTCCATGTCGTCCATCGCAATATATTACAACCCGAATAATCCATCCGTATCTTATACGGAAAGAACTATGAACAGTGACAAAAATGCACCATTCATCTATGGTGGTGCTGTTCTGCTTGGAACTTTGGTATTTTTATGGAGAAGGCGCTGATTTCTCAGCGTCTTCTTTTTTATACCCTGATGAGATCCTTTGCCACCTCACCGGCTATGATAAGCCCTGCGACTGATGGCACAAATGCCACGCTGCCCGGGATGTCTCTGCGCTCTGTACATTTGTGTTCTGCACCCGGAGGACAAATGCAGTTGTTTCTGCAGCTTATCGCCATATCTTCAATCGGCCTTGTCGGAATCTCTTCCGAGTATACGACCTTGAGTTTCTTGACGCCCCTCTTCTTCAGCTCTCTTCTCATGACCTTCGCAAGCGGACACACCTTTGTCTTGTATATATCTGCAACCTTGAACTGGCTTCCGTCAAGCTTGTTTCCCGCACCCATGCTGCTGATGATCGGGATATTCTTCTCCTTGCACTTCATGACAAGAGCGATCTTGGCTGTCACGGTGTCCACCGCGTCGACTACGTAGTCGTAGCTGTCCCAAGGGAAGTCATCCGCATTTTCCGGAAGGAAGAAACATTTGTGTACCTCAACCTCCACATTTGGATTGATGTCAAGCATCCTGTCCCTCATAACATCGGTCTTATACTTTCCAACTGTGCTCCTTGTCGCTATGATCTGTCTGTTGAGATTTGTCAGACACACCTTGTCGTCATCTATCAGGTCAAATGCTCCGACACCGCTTCTGACCAGCGCCTCGCATACATAACCGCCAACTCCGCCTATTCCAAATACCGCTACCTTAGAGCCTGCCAGCTTGTCCATGGCTTCCTTGCCAAATAGCAGCTCCGTTCTCGAAAACTGTGTTAACATCTCTTATTCTCCTAATATGATATATATCCCACTACAACTATATACAAAATAAGTTTTTTTTCAACTGAAATCTTATTGCCCCTCCGTCCCTGATTTATATTGAGTACATGTATCCGATCCGGTCACTGTACTCCCGGGTGAGATCGGCGATGGTTTTGTTGTCAAGGACATTGTTGATGGCAGACCCAAGATCATCCCACACCTCTCCAATGACATCGTTCATGACCATGTTGGTGTCGCCGTCCTCATCAACTCGGTTATCTATCGGTGATATCCTGCCCTCTATCGCCCTTAGCACCATTCCAACCGTGATCTCCTCCGCCGGCATGTTCAGACGGTAACCGCCCCTCGGCCCTCTCACGCTCCTTAAATATCCTGCCTTTAGCAGAGAAGATGTAACCTGCTCAAGATATTTGTCAGACAATCCACATCTTCTGGCTACGGCTTTGACAGTAACCGTGCTGCCGCTGTTTATCGATATATCTACCATGAGTCTCAAAGCATATTGTCCCTTTGATGATATTAACATTTTTCTGCCTCCTGTTCATTGTTATATTTTACCTATAGAATTACTATGAATTAGTTTTATTTTTTTTGGCAAGGAGAAAAAGCAGTTATAATGTTCTTACCTTATCTCCGTGCCAATTATTTTCCGTTTAATTCACTTGATTTTTATGATTATGTTTCTATGCTGCCTACCATATGTTGCTGATCAGATACTCAAGTTATACCTTCTTTTTTAATCCGTTCAGGTATTCCTCAACATAATGGATAACTGCTGCACCATCCCCGACGGCTGTCGCCACCTGGCGCACTGCCTTGGTCCTCACATCTCCCGCGGCAAATATTCCCGGTGTGCTGGTCAGTCCGGTCTCACCCGCTGCAACATAACCAGCACCATCAAGCTTCACAACATCACCGAGGAATTCTGTGATAGGGCTTGTTCCTATGGCAATGAATACACCGGCTACCGGAAGTGTGAATTCGCTGTCTGTCTGTCCGTCCACTGTTTTCGGTGTCTTAACAGCGACTTTGAGCTCCAGCTTACCAGGGGCTCCGCCTATCTCTGTCACCTGCGCAAATGGGTGGAATTCTATATTCTCAGTCTCAAGCACCTGCGCTCCGAGTATTTTCTCGCCTCTGAACTCATCTCTTCTGTGGATCAGATGTACCTTGCTGCACATCTTTGACAGATACAGGGCATCCTCAAGAGCTATATTACCTCCGCCCACAACTGCGACTTCTTTGTTCCTAAAGAACGCTCCATCACATGTGGCACAGTAAGAAACTCCTGCCCCTGTGAATTCCTCCTCACCGGGAACGCCAAGCTTTCTGTGCTTTGCGCCTGTGGCTATCAGAACCGCCTTTGTCTCTATGCTGCTGCCATCCTCCAGGCTGACCTTCTTGTGATCGCCGTGATCCTCGATAGCTGTCACCTCTCTGTCATCAAACTCCACGCCAAATGTATCCGCATGTTCTCTGAACTTCATACCCATGTCAAAACCGCTTATGCCCGGCAGTCCAAGGTAGTTGTCAACCTGCTCTGTATTCACGATCTGCCCGCCGGAGAATGCCTCCTTCTCCAGTACCACCACGTCCATCATCGCCCTCTTGGCGTAGACTGCGGCGGACAGACCCGCAGGGCCGCTGCCCACAATAACCAAATCTCTCATATTTCCTCCTTGTCGAAGAAGGTCGCTGTAATGTTTATGTGATGCTCCAAGGCTACGCACGACTCTGTCACCTTGTCTTAGCTCCTGACTACATTCGCTCCCGCCCCCCTATAAGGGCAAGGGGGCTCCCGCTCAGCAAGGAGCGACAAGCTTCCGTCGTCTATGTGCTACCCGCCTTTGGAGCATCACATAAACATGACAGCTTACTCTTCGATAACCGTTAGTTTTATTATGTTATTTCCAAACCACTCTTTTAATACTTATCTAATTATTTCTACAATATAGGAATATAAATTCCTTTTTAATGAGACATCTTCTGACCTACTAAGTCTCTCTAGTTCTCTTTGTATTTCTTTATCAGCTCACAGGTTTTGGATACGTCTTCCTTGCTGTGTGCGTAAGATACGAACATTGCCTCGAACTGTGATGGTGCAAGGTAGATTCCGTTGTCCAGCATGTATGAGAAATACTTTGCATACCTTGCGGTGTCGCTGGATGTTGATGTATCCATGTCTACTACTTCCTGATCTGTGAAGAATACACTCATCAGTGAGCCTATCTGGTTGACGTGGACTGTGTCGCCAAATGTGCTTCTGACTGTGTCGGCTATCTGCCTTGTGCTCTTCTCTATCGCCGGATATATTGTATCCTTTTCCTTCTGGAGTATGCGGAGCGTTGTGAGTCCGGCTGTCATGGCTATCGGATTGCCCGACAGAGTTCCCGCCTGGTATACTCCGCCAAGTGGTGCCACCATGCTCATGACATCGCGGCGTCCGCCGTATGCTCCCACCGGCATTCCGCCTCCGACTATCTTGCCAAGTGTTGTGAGGTCAGGCTTTACCCCGAAGTATTCCTGGGCACCGCCAAGGCTGAGTCTGAAACCTGTGATGACCTCATCAAATATAAGAAGTGCGCCGTACTCATTTGTTATGTCCCTGAGGAACTGAAGGAATCCATCATGCGGTGGGACAACTCCCATATTTGCGGCAACCGGCTCGACCACGATTGCGGCAATGTCTTTGCCCTCCGCCTCAAATAACTTCTTTACGCTGTCCTCGTTGTTATACTCTGCTATGAGTGTATGCTGTGTATACGACTTTGGAACTCCCAGGCTGTCCGGAACTGACTGTGTAAGTGCCGCCGAGCCTGCCTTGACCAGAAGTCCATCACTGTGTCCGTGATAGCAGCCGCGGAACTTTACAATCTTGTCTCTGCCTGTAAATCCTCTCGCCACTCTGAGTGCGCTCATCACTGCCTCTGTTCCCGAGTTGACCATTCGTGTCAGCTCCATTGAAGGCATGAGCTCATTTATCAGCTCTGCGATCTCGAGCTCTTTCCTTGTCGGTGCGCCAAATGTAAGTCCGTCATCACAAGCCGCCTTCACCGCATCTATGACTCTGTCATCGGCATGTCCCAGAATTCCCGGTCCCCAGGAGCAGACATAATCCACGTAGGAATTGCCATCCTCGTCAAATATATGTGAACCTTTTGCTTTCTTCATAAATACAGGTGTCCGTCCCACCGAGCCAAATGCCCTGACCGGTGAATTGACGCCGCCCGGAATTACCTTCTGTGATTTCTCAAATAGATCCTGTGAATTTGTCATTGCCATTCTTCTTTCTATAATTTATCGTCCTGTGTGACTTTTTATGATTCCGACTCTTTGGAAACGCCCCTCTCTCCTCCGTCGAGCGGGGCAGATCGTCGGAATCATTCCCAAATATGACTCTGTCATATTGATTCCGACTCTAACCATTTTGCCACGTCTATGGCGTGATAGGTTATGATGATCCCTGCTCCGGCACGTTTCATGGCTGTCATGTTTTCCATGACGATCCTCTTCTCGTCTATCCAGCCATTTGCCGCAGCTGCCTTGACCATGGAGTACTCGCCGCTGACATTGTACACCGCTATCGGATAGTCCGTGTGGTTTCTCACATCCTTGACTACATCCAGATAAGCAAGTGCCGGCTTGACCATGATTATGTCTGCTCCCTCGGCGATATCCGCCTCGCACTCTCTCAGAGCCTCCCTGCCATTTGCGGGATCCATCTGGTATGTCCTTCTGTCTCCAAACTGTGGTGCAGAATGTGCCGCATCGCGAAATGGTGCATAGTAACCAGATGCAAATTTCGCACTGTAACCCATGATCAGTACATCCGTCAGCCCGTTGTCGTCAAGTGCCTTTCTGATGTATGCAGTATGTCCATCCATCATATCCGACGGAGCCACCATGTCCGCGCCAGCCTTTGCAAGTGATACAGCCATCTTGCCCAGATATGGAAGAGTCTCATCGTTGAGTATCTTGCCGTCATGGATAATTCCGCAGTGACCGTGTGATGTGTACTCGCACAGACAAATGTCCGCTATGACTATCATGTCCGGATACAGCTCTTTTATCCTCCTGACCGCCTTCTGCATGATTCCCTGGTCGTCGTACGCGCTGCTGCCCACCTCATCCTTGTGAGCCGGTATGCCGAACAGGAGAACCGCGCTGATTCCGGCGTCCGCCACTCTGCGAAGCTCCTCCTCAAATGTGTCGAGTGAATACTGGTATATTCCCGGCATGGAGTCTACCGGATTCTTGATCCCTGTGCCCTCCGCCACAAACATCGGATATACAAGATCCTCCTTGTTAACCCGGTTCTCTCTAACCATATTTCTGATGGCCTCGCTGCCACGAAGTCTTCTGAGTCTTATCATGTTACTGCCTCTTTTCTCTAAAATAATAATCACCGATGGCTGATATAAGGTGATCGATATCACCAACCTCCGGAACTATATCCGCATGATAACCAGCCTTCTCCAAAGCCTTCTCAGTCACATCTCCAAGTGCTGCTATGCGGATGTTTTTCATTATATCATGAATTTTTAAAGTACTTTCTGTATTATTCGTATGCTCCCTGCATGAATCAACATCATTCGGCATATGATCCATGCCAGATCCATTTCCCTCTGCGTCAAGAACTTTCAGGAATCCCCTGACACCTGACGCGCTGACAAATGTGATCACATCCAGATCTTTCAGATACTGTATGCTCTCCATCCTGCGGCCAACCACATCATATACTGGAATCTCCTCGTATGTTACGCCGCCCTTATCAAGTATGTCAAGCATCGTCTCGCTGCCCTGGACTGCCCTCGGAATGAGAAGTTTCTCTCCGTCATTCATCACATTTGCAAGTCCCATAGCAAGGGCGCTTGTGGTGTACTCGTCCGGCACATAATCCGCTATGTATCCCTCAGATTTAAGCGTATCTCTTGTTCCAGCACCGACCACCGCAAATTTCAGATGAGCCAGTTTTCTGACATCTATATTCCACTCCCTGAGCCATTTGAAAAACAAGGTTATGGTGTTCTGACTGGTAAATGCCAGCCAGCTGTAATCTTCTATATGTCCCAGAGCCACGCGCAGCCTGTTCTTCTCCTCTGTCTGCTCCACGCTCATATCCACTATGCTGTAGGATTGGCCGCCAAGTGCATCTATTGCAACTCTCATCTTCTCGCGAAGCTTTGGCGTTCCAACAAGTCCAACGTGGACATTCTGAAGCGGTCCTCTGTTTGGTGCTGTAAAATCCAACGCTACATTTTCACCCACAACTATGATCGCAGGAGATTCAAGCTTTGCCTCGTTCACCTTGTCCGCAATTGTCTGTATATCGCCGCGGACTATCCTCTGCCCTGGCATGGTTCCTTTGGAAATGACCGCGACCGGAGTATGTTCCTCCGCCCCAGTCTGAACAAGTCTCTCCATGATCTGTGGCAGTCTGTTCAGCCCCATCAGGAACACGCTTGTCCCTTCCTGATTTCTGATGTAGTCGTAGTCATCTAAACCACCTTCATCAGATCTGTGTATGTCTGCCCGCTTGTGTCCTGTTATCACGTGAAAGCTTCTACTCGTTCCTCGGTGTGTCACTGGTATGCCGCACACCTCTGGAACCGCCACTGCGGATGTTATTCCCGGTATCACCTGAAATGGGATCCCCGCTTCTAAAAGTGCGGTCACTTCCTCGCCGCCTCTTCCGAATACAAATGGATCGCCGCCTTTGAGACGCACCACCATGTTGCCTTTGCGGCCTTCCTCAACAAGTATCTCGTTTATCTCAGGCTGCTTCTTGTAGTGGCTGCCCGCCTGTTTGCCGACGTATATCCTGCGGCAGTCCGGCTTCACCATCTCCAGAAGCTGATAGGTTCCGAGTCTGTCATATATGATTGTATCGCATTGTTTTATGAATTCCAGGCCCTTCACCGTGATGAGTCCCGGGTCGCCGGGGCCTGCGCCTATTAAATATACCATTTTGTTCTCCAATACGCTGGGTGTGCTACAACCTACTTTATCAACGCCTCTACCAGCTGTTCCCATTCTGCGTTGTTTCCTTCTACCGTCTTTCTGTGTATCTGGATTTCTTCATCTTTCTCTTTGTCCGATAAAGCCGCATCTGCTTTCATCAGGCTTAGCTTCATGTGGTCGCCATGAAGTTCTGAGTACACGCCTATCGGTTCGTGACAGCCGGCGTTCAGGCGATTCAGAACTGCGCGCTCGCATGTGAGCTGTGTGTATGCCTCTGTGTCATTTATCGCTCTGACCATGTCGTATACCTCGCCAGAGGTTCGTGTCTCTATGGCTATGATTCCCTGACATGCTGCCGGAAGCATTGACTCTGTACTGAGGTATCTGAATGTAAGTTCGTCCTTGTGCACTTCCAAACATTCTGCGCTGCCATTGCCTTTGTCTTCAATAACTCCCAGGCGCTCAAGGCCTGCCGCTGCAAGAATGATGGAATCGTATTCGCCGTCCTCCAGCTTCTGTATGCGGGTACCGACATTTCCTCTCAGATTCTTGCACACCGCATTTGGATACATGTCTCTTATCTGGTACTGCCGTCTCAGGCTGCTGGTTCCCACCACGAAACTCTCGTTTCTGTCAAATATTCTGCTGCTCTTATATATGAGAACGTCCTGCGGACAGGCCCTCGGAAGTGTACCCGATATAGTAAGACCTTCTATGATCTCCATCGGCATATCCTTGGCACTGTGTACCGCTATGTCTATGTCACCTTTAAGTATAGCTTCCTCGAACTCCTCGACAAATACCGCTTTGCCTCCGAATTCCAGAAGCGCTCTGCTGGTGTCCCGATCCCCCCGGGTACTCATTGTAACCATCTGAAAATCAATCTGGGGAAATCTCTCATTGAGTGCCTTTATCACCAATTCAGTCTGAGCAAGAGCAAGCTTGCTGCCGCGGGTTCCAACTTTTACTGTTTTTTTCTGTCCTCCGCTTTCGCAATCCAAACCGTCACTATTGAATCCATCTGCCATGTCATTCTCCGCAAATTTACGAATATTCGGTTTATTTTTACTATGTCCATTCTCAACTCTCATCTAACAGACTCCTAACCATTTGCTGAAACGCTTTCTTTCGCTCTTCCTCGCCGTCTATCTGTGCTTTGATCTGCTCGCGGAGCTCACCCATACGCTCTGCTATATCGCCATAACTCCTACCTAAATGGCTCTCTATATTTCTCTTGATCGTGCCCGCAAGCACTGGACTCTGTCCACCGGTGGAAACGCTTATCACGACCTCTTTATCCTTTATGATCGCTGGAAAATAAAATCCGCAATCCGCCTTCACATCAACCACATTTACAAGTATTCGCTGCTGCCTGCAAAGCTCCGCCATTTCGTGGTTGACCTTCTCATCGTCCGTCGCCATTATGACGACAAATGCGCCAACAATATCCTGGGGCTGCACACGTCTTTTTACAAGTGTTAGGCATCCAGAATAATCTGCAAAATTCTCTACAGAACCACGATCATCGCTTGTCGCTGCACAGTATTTGTCTGGCGTATTCACCTGCTCCGCCAGTTTCAAAAGCTCCGGGCAAAACTCTGGGGACACCACCGTGACCACCGCGCCAAATTCCAGCATGCTGCACACCTTTCTGTATGCAACAGTTCCACCTCCTGCGATCAGGCATCTCTCATTATTCAGTTCGATCATAAATGGGAAATACGACATTACTACCTCTAATTTCTATTATTGAGTCTCTATTAAAAAGCACCAAACGTTGTTCCAATTATCTGACATCTGACATAACCATCATCAGACGATGATACTGCATAATCTCAGGCAAACAAGCAGTATTCAGTTCTCACATCCGGCAGTCAGAATACTGTCCAGCATTTTCTTAAATGCCTCATACTCAAGCTGCCCTTTAAGCTTGTATACCAGCTTTGCTCCGTCTGTTGTCTTTAGTTGTGCCATCACATCTCCGTGTTCCCTGTTGAACCTCGAAAATGCTATGTTCTTCATGATCTCGTCAACCTGTGATATGAGCCACGGCTCCATCTCCGTGATTGTCTTTGCCCTGTTTTCATTGTTCTCTCTGGAGAGTGTCCTGATATAGTCTATGTCACGCAATACACATCCGTCCACCTCTGAGACTGACGGGTCAATGTCCTTCGGCATTGCCAGATCCAGGAACAACCTCCGCTTATGATGCATTTTCACGGCTTCTGCCAGTTCATCCCTGACAAATGTATAATGAGGGCTTGCTGTCGCGCTGATGATGACATCCGCCCAGGCTGCCAGCTCATATCTTCTGCTGTAGTCCTCTATCCTGATCTGCTGATGTCTGCCAAATATGTTATCTGCACTGTGGTGGCTTCTGCTTGTGCCTGTTATCTCTATGTCTGGCGCAAGATCTGCAATATCCTTGACAACTATGCTGCCTATCTTGCCTGTGGCTCCTACGACTAGGATATGTCCGGTATTTGCCTTTTCAGCATCCACACTCTCAGCTTGACTGCTGCTTACCACATCACTTCGAACATCTCTGCACGTGTTTTCAATACCGCCATTTCTTGTAAAATTCACTGCCTCCCTGGCTGACAAGGTTCCGACGGATATCGGAAGCCTCGTGGCATCACTCTCCGTTGCCACCGCCTTTGCCGCTGCAAGTGCTCCCTGAAATGCTATATTCAGCTCGCCGTCACAGGCTCCAAGCTCCTTTGCCACAAGATATGCGTTCTTCACCTGATGTATGATCTCCACCTCGCCGAGCACCATGGAATCCATACCACACGCCACTCTGCACAGATGTAACACACACTGAAATCCTTCATAATTCATGCTGTATCTTCTTATGAGGCTGACCGGAACCTCCCTGTCATTTGCCAACAGCTTTTCCACCTGTTCATATTTATCTGTGAAGTATATCTCCATCCTGTTGCAGGTCGACAACACGACACATCCACCCACCTCAGCCTTAAGGCGCTCAGTGAACTGTCTCTGTCCTTTTGTCGTAAATGCAAATCTCTCCCTGACATCGGCCGGCGTGTTCTTATGGTTTATACTTATGCAAAACATCTCTTCAGTAACTCCAAATAAAATTTATGACACAGTCCGCGTAAAGAACAAGGGCGGGTATCAAAGCCCGCCCTGTTCCTTCAAATGCCTGCTATCTATCATGATTCTATAACAAGCTCCTCTATCGTCACATTCTTTTCCTCATCTATGTTGAAGGCCTTGAGTACCGGATTGTCTATCTCCATGAGGGAGAGAATCAGATAATTCACCTTGGAATCATATGCAAGTCTCTTATCCTCCTCCGAAGGTCTGGATGGAGACTCTGGATGGGAATGAAAGTTGCCAAGAAGCTCGTATCCATTTGCACGCATATCCTTAACTGCCGCAAGCTGCTCTCTCGGGTCCATGGAAAAATGCTCGTTGCTGGCGTCAATATTTGTCAGGAGATACACCTTCCTGATGTACTTCTTATCGCCCTCTCTAACACCGCCGATCATACCACAGGACTCATTTGGAAGGCCTTCCTTGCAGTGTGCAAGTATCTTCTCGTAATCAGACTTTGTCATGTACAACATCTTACTTCATATCCTCCTTATTATCAACTGTAACAGGATCTTCTACTTACCGTCGCACTCCACCTGCTCGTAGTCGATGAGCTTGGTGATGGTTGGATTTGGTCCACATACAGCACATCCACAGCCCTTCTTGTGAGGGAGCTTTACTGTGTGGAATTCCATCTTAAGTGCGTCAAATGTAAGGAGTCTTCCTGTCAGAAGATCGCCAACTCCGATGAGATACTTGATCGCCTCCATAGCCTGAAGACTTCCGATAACACCGCCCATTGCTCCGATGACTCCGGCCTGCTTACATGTAGGAACCGCATCCTTTGGAGGTGGATCCTTGAATACACATCTGTAACATGGACCCTCATCTGGAACATATGTCATGAGCTGACCCTTGAATCTGATGATTCCTGCATGTGAAAATGGCTTCTTAGCCATAACACAGGCATCATTTATAAGGAACTTCGCAGGGAAGTTGTCTGTTCCATCGATGATGAAATCATAGTCCTTGATGAGATCCATGATGTTCTCTGATGTCACGAACTCTCTGTATGTGATCACATTTACATCCGGGTTCATAGCGTTCATGGTCTCCTTTGCGGATTTGACCTTCGCCTTACCCACATCTGCTGTTCCGTGAATGATCTGCCTCTGAAGATTTGACAGATCTACCTCATCGGCATCAACGATACCGATCGTACCAACTCCGGCTGCTGCCAGGTACATAGCGGCTGGCGCTCCCAGTCCACCTGCGCCGATGATCAGCACCTTGCCATTTAACAATTTCTTCTGTCCCTTCACGCCAACTTCCTGAAGGATGATGTGACGTGAGTAACGTTCCATCTGTTCATTTGTGAATGCCATTAGAAGCTGCCACCTCCCATGAAGTAGAGGAACTCTACTGTATCGCCGTCCTTGAG
This sequence comes from Coprococcus sp. AM14-16, assembly GCF_003434675.1. NCBI lineage: Bacteria > Bacillati > Bacillota > Clostridia > Lachnospirales > Lachnospiraceae > Coprococcus > Coprococcus sp. AM14-16. The sequence goes on along the minus strand of NZ_QTLL01000002.1, from coordinate 845,967 downwards.
CTCTGTTGTTGCAAATGCATCTGAGTCAACAAACTCATCGTTTACTGTTACTGTGACATAGTCCGGATTCTCAACGTTCTCTGACACGATGATCTGAGCTATTGTTGTCTTCTCTGCTATCTCTTTCTTCTTTCCTGCTATTGTGACTGTCATTTTTCTTTCCTCCTGACGATTCATTTGCCTGTCCGGCGTTGCCAGACTGACATAAAATGTGATTATATACTTTATAAAATTATTTATATAGTTTCATTCTTATATGCACCGGAAGTAATTGACTACAGTCAAATACTCCATCATGTCACTTTACCAATGAATTTCTACAATAATTTGCCAACTTCTTCCTCCAGCACATTTCTCTTCACAAGGCCACGGATGCGGGAAACCTCCTCACCACCCTTGAAGAAGAGTATGGTTGGTGACGCCATGACTGCGTACTTCTCAGCAAGCTCTGCGTCGAAGTTTACATTTACCTTGTACACATTTACCTTGTCCTCGTAGTCATCCTCGATGCCGCCAAGGATAGGTGAGAGCTGCTTGCATGGTATGCAGCTGTCCGAATAGAATTCCACGATGACCGGAAGCTCCGACTGAAGAACCTTCGCATCGAAATCCTCTGCACTGACTCTTACTGCCATTCATTTTCTCCTTTCCTGATCAATCCTCCAGCTTCTTAACTATGAGATCGTAAGTACCGTTCTCGTTGTCGATGAGCTTCAGGATCTGCTGTCCTTCCTCCTTGAAGCTTCTTGGTACGTTCTGTACAGGCTCGCCGTCGTTCATGGTAACCGCAAGCACCTGTCCTATCTCAAGCTCCTCCATGGCTACCTTCGCCTTGACAAATGTCATCGGGCACACCACATCAGTTATATCTACTCTGTCATCAATTTCGTAATCAGCCATTGTAAGCCTCCTTTAATACTTCTTTGAATTTGTCTAAGCCCACACGCTCCAGTGTAAACTGGAAACGCTCGCTTGGCTTTGCATTGTCTGCAAAGAACTGTATTGCCGCATCTGTGATACGGAAAAGCTGTTCCTCAGATGTAACAACCGGAAGTAACTCCTCGCCGCGGTGGATCGTGTTACCAAATAATCCTCCGAATGAGACAAGGTATCCTGTCTCGCCCTTCCATGCATCTGTAGGACACGCCTTTGCACATCGACCGCAGTAGTTACATTTGTCTGTGTCGAGGATGATCTTGCCGTCCGCCATGGTGATTGCACCCTCACGACACGCCTTGACGCACACGCCACACATGATACATGATGGCTCATCCCACTCTACTACCATTGCGCCCTTGATTCCCACGTCGTTCTCCTCTGCCTTCAGACAGTTGTTCTGGCATCCTGTGACACCGAACTTGAACTTGTGAGGAAGCTCCCTTGCGTAATATCTCGCATCAAGCTTCTTGGCTATGTCATAAGTGTCTATATTGCCGCTCGGACAGATCTGATTTCCCTGGCACGCTGTGACTGTTCTTACTCTTGGGCCACACACACCCGGCTTACAGCCTCCCTTTGCCAGTTCTTCCTTTACCTCTTCCACATCGTCAAGCTTAACAAATGGGATCTCAACACTCTGTCTCGATGTGAGATGTACATGTCCATCTCCGTATTTCTCGGCAACCTCTGCTATCTTCTTGAGATTCTCTGCGGTAAGATTTCCTCCCACCACCTGAAGTCTCAGAGAAAAGTTATTCTTCTGCTTCTGTCTCATGAATCCGCCCTTTTTCAGAGCCGCGTAATCTACTGCCATATGTAGTTCCTCCAAATCATTTGTGTATTAGTCGGCAAGGGCTTTCTGGAAATCTTCTATCAGATCCTCCACGTCCTCGATTCCGACACTAATACGAATCATATCATCATATACGTTGGCGTCAAGCTTCTCCTGCTCTGTGCTGTGCGCATTCAGTGTTGATTCAGGATGCACGATGAGCGTCTTTGTGTCTCCTATGTTCGACACTATCTGCGGTATTGTGAGCTTGTTCATCACCGCAAATGCCTTCTCCTTGCTGCCGACTCTGATGGTGATTATGGCACCATAACCACCGTGGAGCTGTTCATTTGCGATGTCATACCAAGGACTGGATTCAAGTCCCGGATAGTTGACCTTTACACCCTCCTGACTTTCCAGGAACTGAGCAAGGGCAAGTGCATTGTGTGAGCATCGCTCCATTCGAAGCCCCAATGTCTCCATGCCCAGCATATTGTAAAATGCCGTCTGCGGAGCTATGCAGGCTCCTGTATTTCTAAAAAGTCCGTTTCTGAGCTTTGCTATATAGGCGAACTTTCCGAACATCTTGTACTGCTGCAGAAGCGGATAACGCTCTGCGTCCCATTTGAAATTGCCGCTGTCGGTGATGACTCCGCTTATGGCATCGCTGTTGCCATTGATGTACTTGGATGTGGAATTGATGACTATATCCGCTCCAAGTGTCAGTGGTGTGACCAGATATGCAGTTGCCACTGTATTGTCTATTAGGAGCGGAAGCCTGTGTGAATGTGCCAGCTCCGAAAGTGCCTTTATATCCACCACATCCAGCTTCGGATTGCCGATTGTCTCAGCAAATATCACTCTGGTATTCTCATTTATCGCTGCTTCAACCGCTTCCTTATCCGATATCTCCACAAATGTCGTCTTGATCCCAAATGCCTCCAGATCGTGGAACAGATCTATCGTTCCACCGTAGAGTCCTGTGCTGGAGACTATCTCTCCGCCAGCTCCTACTATATTTAAGAGTGCATTTGTGAGTGCCGCCATTCCAGAAGAACACGCTACCGAACCCACTCCCTTTTCAAGATTCGTCATCCGCTCCTCAAATGCAACTATCGTCGGGTTATTGATCCTCGTATAAGAATACCCCGTCGCCTTGTTGTGGAAAAGCTTCTCATGCTGCTCCGCCGAAGGCTGATAGAATGCACTTGATTGATAGATCGGTGTAAGTGTGGCGCCTGTATTCTCATCACCAAGCTTTGCGCTGTGTAATAATGCTGTATTAAATCTCATGATCTTCTATGCCTCACTAAATAATAAATCCTATAATTCCTACGAACATGATAGGATTATAGCTCTTATACCCTACTATGTCAATAGGAATTATAAAATAAGCAATGCACATAATCGAAAAAAATGATCTGATGGGAGTTTACTCACATTCAGATCATCTTTTGAGGTTATGTATATGGCGCATGCCATTCCACGAGCCGCGTTAGCGGCGAGGGGATGGCATGGCTTATTTTAATTCGGATGGGCCTATTCTTATACGACATCTCTATCTTCTTAAACAACAGCAAATAAAAACGTATGGATCAGCCCCATTTCTCTGGCAGCTTCCCCATACGTTTTCACTCATTTCTTATTTGCAATTTTCTTATACAGCATCTTCCTCACATAGAAATAACATACTATCTGCATGGCGAGGGTTATGATCCAGGATGCCGGATATGAGATGAACAGAACCGCCAGGGATCTGTGTCTCGGGAAAATCCAGTATATCCACACGATTCTGGTTCCAACCGTTCCTATGATCGAGAGGAGCATCGGAACTCCGGAATGTCCCATCCCACGAAGCGCCCCTGGGAACAAGTCCATAAATCCGCACAGGAAATATGTGACCGTCGTATATAACAGTATCTCCATTCCGCATTTTATAACCGCATCGCTGCTCGTATATATGTGCAGCAGCTGCGGTCCAAAGAAATACGCTCCATTGCCCAGAACCATCATTGCCGCAAATGACAATATCAGGCAGTCGATCAGGACTCTCTCCATACGTTTCCATTTGCCGACACCGTAGTTCTGGCTCGTAAAACTCATGCACGCCTGCGTTACAGCATTCACCGTCACATACAGAAAGCCAAATATATTATTTGCCGCCGTGTAGCCCGCCATGGCAACCGAGCCAAATGAGTTGACTGACGACTGAAGCAGCACATTCGAAAAGTTGATGACCGTGCTCTGAATTCCTGCCGGAACTCCGACCGAAAAGATCTGCTTTACATATGCCCCCTTGATGGTAAGCTTTGAAAATCTAAGCTGATAGCTTGTCTCCGACATATACAGACAGCGGAGCACAAGCACGCAGGATATCAGCTGTGAGATAACAGTTCCGATTGCCACACCGGCAACTCCAAGCTTGAAAATGATCACAAAGCATAGGTTTAGACCTGTATTTGCAATTCCTGAAATAACCAGGAAAAGGAGCGGTCTCTTTGTATCTCCCACCGCTCTTAGTATGGCCGCGCCGTAATTGTACAGCATAAAAAACGGCATTCCCAGAAAGTAAATCCGCATATATAAAGAAGAAAGTCCGATGACGTCCCCAGGAGTATCCATAAGCTCAAGCGCCGGTTTTGCGCAAACCCACCCGACAAAGGCCATAATAATACCGCTGATCAGCGCTAACGTGATCGCGGTATGTACTGTCTCTGACATTTCTTTATCTTTTCCTGCGGCATAAAATCTTGCCGCAAGCACATTTGCCCCAAGAGATATCCCTATGAACAAATTGGTAAATACATTGATAAGTGCTGTGGTTGAACCGACCGCCGCCAGAGCCTGACTTCCACTGAATCTTCCGACAACGATGATATCCACTGCGTTGAACATCAGTTGCAAAATTCCTGACAACATAAGCGGTAACGAAAACGAGATCAGCTTGTCCATGATCGTCCCGTTGCACATATCAATTTCATATTTATTTTGTTTTACTGTAGAACTCATAATTTTCCTCAGACTCTTTCGACATAATATCATTTTCTTTATGTACATAAGGTTATACACTTTGCATGATTATGTCAACTTTTATGTCTATGTCGTTTATTTACACATAAAAAAGACAGGACTTTCTCGTCCTGCCTCTTTCACACAGCCTTTATCATTCTGCCTCGAATTTTATTCCCTCTTCCTTTGCAAATGTTTCTGCAAACGAACCGGCTTTGCCAACAATTGTCAAGGTATCTTCGCCAAAGAAGGCTACCTTATCTAGATTCTCTACCCCTGCTGGAAGATGAATCACTTCTAATGTATCCGAAAAATAAGCATCATCAAATTCTTTAAGATTGTAGCCCAGGTCTACATATTTTAAACTGTCATTGCTAAAAGGCCCGTTAATTATGGATATAACATCCTTTCCGTCTATCTGCTCCGGTATGACAACTATCGGATCACTTCCATTATATGCCTTTATGGATACACTATCACCATTATCTATATATTCAAAGTCTGACGCAGGTGTCTCTGCATGATTTCTCACATCGTCCACCGTGATCTCTGCACTGTCTGTTACGAATGCCTCACTGTTGTTATTCTCTTTACTCTCTGCAGACTTGTCTGACGAGTCCGTACCTCCACATCCCACAAGTCCCATAACAAATGCACCGCTCACGTCCATCCTCAGGACCGCGTTAGTGGCGAGGGGAGCATAACATGACAGAGGACACTCTTCGGTACAAAAGGAACGTCCCCACTAGATGTACCCACTAGATGTAGTTTCCATCGTGAACCTGAGCCGCATCGTATACAGACTCCTTGCGGATCTCGTCTGCTATCTCGTCTGCGTCAAGCTCGCCGTCAGCATTCCAGTCGCCGCTGTAGACCTCGGCGCCTTCTACCTTGATTCCTGCGATCTGCTGCTCGCTTGCGAAGAGAAGCACGATGATTCCGGCATGATGAAGATGCTTTAATACAGCATTTACATCCTCACGGATATCTGGAGCGTACAGGTATGTATGACGTCCATCGATGCTGAGCTTCTTCTCTACAGACTCAACGAAATCTCTTGTGACATTGCCTGATGCAAATGGAACTATGACAGCCTTCTGTCCCTTGATCGCTGCACGCACATTTCTGTCTATGCGTCCCTCATATAATCCGGTCTCCTCAGTGTGAACTTCCTCGACAACACCGCAGGCACTTGTCATGTCTGTTACACGGTCGATGAGTATGAGTTCTCCAAGAGTCTTATGCTTCTTGAACTCGTCTACCACGATCCTGTCGGCAAATGCGATCCTGCAGACTGCGATACCATTCTTTGCAAGAGTGTCCGCTGATTTCTGCTCACCTGTATTTACATCTATGGTGTAATCGATGTGTGTAACTGTACCAGGGATCATCTTTGTTCCGAGCTTCACAAAGAAGTTCTTGCCATTGTACAGCTCATCGTCATCCATCCAGAGGAGTGTTGCGGTGATCGAAGATGCAATCTTTGCGCCTGAATCAACTGTGAGCACACATCCTCTTGACACATCAACCTCACGGTCAAGCTGTATTGTTACAGGCTGTCCCTTCTGTGCTGACTCCACTGTGTCAAATCCCACATGGATGCTCTTGACCTTTGCAGTCTCGTTGCTTGGGAGTGTGTTGATCTCGTCTCCAACGTGGATCTCACCGTCCTCTATCTGACCCTGGAAACCTCTGAAGGTGTGGTCAGGACGGCACACTCTCTGAACAGGCATATAGAAGCCTGCCTCTGTGTTATCCTCCGCGATATCTATATCCTCAAGGTATGTGAGAAGTGCTGGTCCCTTATACCAAGGAATGTTCTCTGACTTCTTTGTCACGTTGTCACCTTCTGTAGCTGACACTGGGATGATCGTGATATTTGGCAGGCTGAGCTCGGATGACAGCTCATTTATCTGCTCAACTATCTCGTTGAAACGCTTCTCATCGTATCCGACAAGATCCATCTTATTTACTGCAAATACAAAGTATCTGATTCCCATCAGCGCGCAGATCCTTGCGTGTCTTCTGGTCTGCACCAGCACGCCCTGCTTTGCATCTATGAGGATGACTGCCAGGTCGGCAAATGATGCTCCAACCGCCATATTCCTTGTGTACTCCTCATGGCCCGGTGTATCTGCCACGATGAAGCTTCTCTTGTCCGTTGTAAAATATCTGTATGCAACGTCGATGGTGATACCCTGCTCACGCTCTGCCATCAGTCCGTCCAGAAGAAGTGAATAGTCGATGGCACCGCCACGGCTTCCTACCTTGGAATCAAGCTCCAGAGCCTTCTCCTGATCTGCATATAAAAGCTTTGAATCATATAATATATGTCCTATAAGTGTTGACTTTCCGTCATCTACACTTCCGCATGTTATAAATTTAAGTAATCCACTCATCTTAGAAGTATCCCTCCCTCTTTCTACGCTCCATGCTGCCTGCTGCCTCGTTGTCAATAACTCTGGTGGTTCTCTCTGAGGATACCGCACTGAGCGTCTCCTCGATAATCTCAGGGAGTGTGTCCGCTGTGGACTCCACGCCGCCTGTCAGCGGATAGCATCCGAGAGTTCTGAAACGAACACTCTTGTACTCTATCTTCTCACCAGGTCTGAGTTTCATTCTGTCATCATCGACCATGATGATATTTCCGTCACGATATACAACAGGTCTCTCCTTTGCAAAGTACAGTGATGGGATCTCTATGTTCTCACGCTCTATGTACTCCCATATATCAGCCTCTGTCCAGTTGGAAAGTGGGAATACTCTGACCTCCTCGCCCTTCTGGATCTTGGTGTTGAACAGCTTCCACATCTCCGGTCTCTGGTTCTTTGGATCCCAGGCATGCTGAGCATTTCTGAATGAGAGGATTCTCTCCTTCGCACGGGACTTCTCCTCGTCTCTACGTCCGCCGCCAAATGCTGCTGTGAAACCGTATTTGTCAAGAGCCTGCTTGAGCGCCTGTGTCTTCATGATATCTGTGTATGCTGAGCCGTGGTCAAATGGGTTGATGCCCTTCTTGACACCCTCCTCGTTGATGTACTCGATCATGTCCAGTCCATATTTCTTCGCTGTCTTGTCTCTGAACTCGATCATTTCCTTGAACTTCCATGTTGTATTTACATGTAAAAATGGAAATGGCGACTTCTCAGGATAGAATGCCTTGAGTGCCAGATGAAGCATTACCGAGCTGTCCTTTCCTATGGAGTAAAGCATAACAGGCTTCTCACACTCCGCAGCAACTTCGCGGATGATGTATATCGCCTCTGCCTCCAGTTCGTCAAGATGTGATAATGTACCCATATCTATACCAACCTTTCTTCTTTTATCTTTTAATATTTATTAGCTTCCTTCTTGTCTATCACTATCTGGTCTGTGGTGCCATCCATCTTTCGGATATTCCACAGAAGCAGATCTCCCTTGTTCTCCACCGACATCTGGCTTCCCATTCCGCCGATGTCAGCTCCGAGATATAATGAGATGGCGTCAAATGCACACTCCTTGATACAGGATGAGCACCCCCAGCAATCCTTAGGGTATTTCATGAATATCTGTCCATCCTCATCTCTCTTTATGAGGGAACCCGGGCAGACATTTGCACATTTGCCGCAGTTTTTGCAAAGCTCTTTATTTATCACTATGCTCATATACATCCCCCTTTCCTTGGAACATCAGCCCATTTGAAGTCGCCTCCGGCGAGGGGCTGACGCTGCATGCCATATTCCCTGCGGGAACCTGGCACAAATTAACCAGCTCTCTGTGTATCATCTTAAGTTCGCCGTCCACCATCTTTGAGTTGACAAATATCTCCCAGTCTTTACTCTTCTCCGGATAGTCCAGGTTCTCCGCAAAGCTGTGCCATCTCGTCTCCTTTCTGTCCTTCAGGTGTGCGATTACGGAGAGTGCAACTGTGAGTCTCTCCTTCACCTCATACACAAACATGAGCTCGTGCATGTCGTGGGCACTTATGTGCCATACAAGTTTCTGGAGCTGCTCTATCTTCTCCTTTGCCAGCTCAAGCTGTTTCTCGTTGAACTGGTAATGTGTGGATATTCCTCCGGCGTAGTTGTCCATGACCTTCTGCATGGCCTCCTCTATCGCCTCGTATGTGAACATCTTCTCATCGGTATCGAGGAAATGATCATATTCTTCTATCTTTCTGTCAAATGCAGCCTCCTCGTCAAGCTCAGGATCAAGGTATCCCTCGTCAAGCTGCTTTACCATGGCAATGGCTGCTATCTCTCCCTCAACCATCGCACCGGTCACATACTTCTGTGGACATCCGCCCGCCACATCTCCGGCTGCGAACAGTCCGCGTATTGTGGACTCTCTGTCGTTGTCCACCCAGTAACCGCTCGCCGTGTGGCCGCCGACTATATAAGGCTCTGTGCCCTCTATCTCCACATTCTGCTCACTCGGATTCTTGCCGGACTCAAGCCATTTGAGAGTCTGGCTCGGAGCCATGTTGAGGTATGCCCTCTTCAGTGAGTCATCCTGCTCTGGGGTGATGCCCTCGGTTCTCAGATAGCATGGACCTCTGCCTTCTATATTCTCTCTCACCGTTCCGTACACTCTCTGGGATGTGGTGAGTCCGTATTTGTTCTCGTATACCTCGCCGAGTGAGTTGACCTGCTTGGCGCCGACACCCTGGGCTATGGTTCCCGTAGGCGCTATTGTGTCCTTACATCTGAGTGCTATAAATCTCATCTCAAATGTGGTCATCTCCGCTCCGGCATTTATTCCCATTGCGTATCCCGCTCCGGTGTTGAACGGCGGGTACCACATCTTATGTCTCGAAAATCCCGGATTGTTCGGTCTGTAAAGTCCGGCCGCACCGCCCGTAGCACAGAGCACTTTTTTCGCTCTGATCTCATATGCTGTGTTATCCTCTATGGAGAATCCAAATGCTCCGAGGATCTGATTGTTTTTAACTATATAGTCCGTGATGTTGACTCTGTTCAGTATCTGACAGTTGTCAAGCTCCTCCACCGCCTTTGCAAGCAGTGGCTTCATGTTCTCGCCATTTATCTTGATATTTCTGTTGCCCCTTGCAACATACTCTCCATTCTCATCCTTGAGGATAACCAGCCCCAGCTTCTCCATCTTGTCTGTTACACGGTTCAGTCCCTGTGACATAGAAAGCAAAAGATCTTCTCTGACGATCCCGTCAGCGTCTGTCCTGCAGTAATCCACATAGTCCTCAGGCTTTCTGCCCTTCACTATGTATGCGTTGATGGCGTTCACTCCCGCCGCCAGACATCCACTTCTCTTTATATTTGCCTTCTCGGCGATGATGATGGAATAATCAGAATGCTCTCTGACAGTCAGCGCTGCATAGCAGCCCGCCGTACCACCACCGATTATCAAAATGTCCGTATGAAGTATTTTCCTGTTTGCAATACCCATATTTTCTCTCCAATCACTTTTATAATTAGATGTAGAATACATCGTTATCCTGCATTGCCTTGTTCTCCAGCAGATATGTCTGATTCTCATCAAATACATACAGCCTGTAGATGAGAACGTGGACCTGCTCACCCGGCTTTACGACATCCTTCTCCATGGATCTCTCGGCTACGATCTCCACACCGTTGACATCAACTGTGACGTCCAGATGGCTTCCGCGGAACAGCACATCCTTGACTATTCCCGATTCCGCCGCACTCTGGTACTGATCCAGCCTGCCGCTCTTGGATATCTTTACGAACTCCGGTCTGATGACCGCCCTGTCCGCTCCCGGCACCCTGTCAAAACCCTTGAGCTTCTCGTAGTCCTCCACAACAGTTGACCTTCCGATGAACTGTGCCACAAACGGTGTGGACGGCGTCTTGTATATCTCCATCGGCGATCCCATCTGCTCTATCTGTCCGTGGTTGGTGATGATGATATCATCCGCAACCTCCACAGCCTCATCCTGATCGTGAGTGACAAATATGCTCGTTATGCCAAGCTTTTCAACCATCTCCTTGAGCCAGGTTCTAAGCTCTGTTCTTACCTTTGCATCTATCGCGGCAAATGGCTCGTCCAGCAGCAACACCTGTGGATTCGGTGCCAGCGCCCTGGCAAATGCCACTCTCTGCCGTTGTCCGCCTGAGAGCTGATTCGGATATCTCTTCTCCATACCCGACAGCCCTGTAAGCTCCAGAAGCTCCATAACTCTCTTCTTGATCTCCTTCTTTGGAACCTTCATGAGTTCAAGTCCAAATGCCACATTGTCAAATACCGTCATATAACGGAACAATGCGTAATTCTGAAATACGAATCCGATTCCTCTCTTCGCAGCCGGTATATCATTTACACGCCTGCCGTCTATGTATATGTCACCGGAATTTGGATTTTCAAGTCCGGCTATCATTCGGAGAAGTGTCGTTTTTCCGCTTCCCGACGGACCCAGAAGCGCCACCAGCTTGCCCTTCTCCACACCAAAGCTGACATTGTTGGACGCCAGGAAATCTCCATATTTCTTATATATATTTTTCATCTCGACGTACATGTCGTCAGCCTCCTTTTTGTTCTCTTATTCTTCCGCACCTGATCTATCTTTCGAAACTCCTGCAAGCCATCCCATATGCAGAATATCTCACTTCGCCCTTATCGGATATCACCCTTCTCGGGTATCGCCCCCTCGCCTCCGCTCAGCGGCAGGTCGTCACGCGCATGAGAGTTATGAACTTCGTTCATAAGCGCGTTTCCTCTTCGCTCTGTACTCAAGCAGATTTCTCAGGAACAATATTATGACCGCTATGATCACCAGTATGGACGATACAGCAAATGCTGCTGTGATGGATTCCTCCGTTCCCGACATGTACAGCGCATCGATCTCTAGTGGAAGTGTAAATGTCCCGCCCCTTGTCTTGGACAGTGCATTTACCGCACCGAACTCGCCGAGTGCTCTGGCGGTACAGAGAATTATTCCGTATATGAGTCCCCATTTCATCTGGGGAAGTGTTATCCTTCTGAATATCGTGAAGCCCTTCGCCCCCATGAGCGCCGCTGCCTCCTCCTCATCCTTGCCCTGGGCGTTCAGCACCGGGATAAGCTCCCTCGACACAAATGGGAATGTCACGAATATGGTAGCAAGCACAACGCCCGGAACTGCAAATGTTATCCTGATGTTTGTCCCCAGCATATCATTGATCCATCTGATCGCCGGATACGTCCATCCGAGTCTTCCAAATGTCATGAGGTAGGCAAGACCTACGATGACAGGTGATATGGAAAACGGAATGTCTATCAATGTTGCCAGCACCTGCTTGCCTTTGAAGGAGAACTTCGTCAGCAACCATGCCGCACATATTCCGAAAAATGTGTTTACCACCACAGCTATGACTGTGGCAATAAGTGTGACTCCAAGCGCGCTTATCACGTACTCTGTCGTGATGGACTGCAGGTAGAACTTAAAGCCCTCCTTCAGCGCACTTGTTATCACCGATATAAGTGGAACCACCAGCATGAGCACTATGAAAAGCACCGTCACGGTTATCAGTATTATCTTTGTCCTGCGCTTGCCGCGCTGCAGCTTTTCCTGCTCGCTCATTTTCCGTGTCTCCTCCTTATTGAGCAGACGCATTAAAATGCGCTTCGCGCGGCGTCTGCGTGCTTCACAAGGATTCCTCCCGCTTAACGCGGGCCCCTCCTTATGAAAAGTTATAATAAATTTGTTCTTCTGGACTGTCTAAGCTGTACTATGTTGATCGCAAATAACAATACAAATGATATGACCAGCATCACCAGTGCTATCGCTGTTGCGCTGGCATAGTCTATGTAGCTGAGCTTCTGCATGATCACGTATGATATGACCTGTGTCTGCTCCTTCGCGCTGTTGCCTGATATGTAGATGACGCTTCCGTACTCTCCGATTCCTCTGGCAAATGCTAATCCGAATCCGGTCAGCAGTGCCGGTCTGAGCTCTGGAAGTATGACCATGAAGAATGTTCTTCTCGGTGTGGCTCCCAGCATGTAGGCCGCCTCCTCGTACTGGTTGTCCATCTTCTCAAGTATCGGCTGCACCGCCCTTATGACAAATGGTATCCCCACAAATACAAGGGCGATGGTAAGTCCGATCTTTGTGTATGCAACATCTATTCCAAGAGCCGCAAGCGGCTTTCCAAGGAATCCATCCTCACTGTAAAGTCTCGACAGTGTGATACCGGCAACCGCCGTTGGCAGACAGAATGGAAGCTCTATGAATCCGTCCAGTATCTTCTTGCCGGGAAAATCGTATTTGACCAGTGTCCACGCTATTATCAGGCCAAACACTGTATTGACTACCGCCGCTATGAACGAATAGCTGATGCTGGTCTTAAATGCATTCAGCACATTCTTCTTCAGAAGCAGATGCCAGAACTCACTCGGCGAAAGCTTCAGCGACGACACCAGAACCGATGCCAAAGGGATCAGAACTATCAACGACAGCATGGCAATGACTATTCCAAACGTCAGATGATATCCCGGGATAACTCTGGTCTTCTTTGCGTTATTAAGTTTATCCTTCTTGCCATTTTCCTCTGCTGCCATTTTGTCTTCCAATCCATTTTAATAATCGTAAATTTCATCAAACTTTGCTCCGTCGTCGAAGAAATCCTCATAGGCTTTGTCCCAGCCTCCGAAATCATCTATGGTCCACAGCTTGATGTCCAAATCAAACACATCCGCATACTCTGCGAGTATCTCCTCATTTGTCGGTCGGTATCCGCTCTCGGCCTCAAGCCTCTGAGCGTCATCGCTGTACAGGTACTTCAGATACTCTGTGCTGACCTCCTCTGTTCCATTGTGCTTTGCGTTGTCATCGACAACCGCCACACTCGGCTGAGCCAGTATACTCACCGACGGATTAACTATCTCGTAATCCTCCGGGTATTCCTTCAGGGTTGCTATCGCCTCATTCTCCCAGGCTATAAGCACATCACCCTTGCCATTCTCCACAAATGTGGTGGTTGAACCTCTGGCTCCTGAATCCATGACCGACACATTCTGATAAAGCTTCTTCATAAACCGCCATATATCAGCTTCATCGCTGTATGTAGTTCTGGCATAGGCAAGAGCCGCAAGGAAATTCCAGCAGGCCCCGCCGCTACTCTTCGGATCAGGTGTTATGACTTCCACATCGTCCTTCACCAGATCGTTCCAATCCTGTATGTTCTTGTCATTTCCCTTTCTAACCAGAAAGACGATTGTGGATGTGTACGGCGCCGAATCCTTGCTAAATTCGTCTATCCAGCCCTTATCTATCAGACCATTTTCCGATATGAGGTCAATGTCATGCTCAAGTGCCAGTGTGACAACATCCGCATTACAGCCCTCCACAACCGATCTCGCCTGTGAGCCGGAGCCTCCATGAGACTGGATGACCTTGATGTCCTGTCCGTACTGCTCTTTGTAATACTGTTCGAACATGTCATTGTATCGCTCATACAGCTCCCTCGTCGGGTCATACGAAACATTTGTAATTGTGGTAACATCGGCCTTCTTCCCGCCACAGCCGGCAGCACCTATCGCCAGCACCGCCACCATGGACAGAAGCAATACTCTTTTCCCAAGTCTCATATCTTTTCTCTTTCTCATAAATAGGTCAATTCATCCAATGAGCAATAATTGCTGCAACGATATTAACTTCTGCTATACAGTTTTGACATCATCCAAGGAGGGACATACGAAGTCGCCGGTCCTTAGGTGGCGCCTTAGGCGGCACCTTAGTACCGCTGCAGACTGAGTCGAGCGAAAGCGCTCCCGACTGGATATGTCAAATACTGTATACAGTTCACAACCTCTAGGCAATTATTGCGGTCTACAGGTTAAACAGTGATGTTGAGAGGTATCTCTCTCCTGTATCCGGGAAGAGAACCACGATGGTCTTGCCCTCGTACTCAGGTCTCTTTGCAAGCTCAGTTGCCGCATAGAGTGCAGCACCTGCAGATATTCCAACCAGCACACCGTCTGTCTTTGCTATTTTTCTTGATGTGTCAAATGCATCATCGTTCTGGATCCTGATGATCTCGTCCACGATGCTCAGATCCATGACGCCAGGTATAAATCCGGCGCCGATTCCCTGGATCTTGTGTGGGCCGGGTGCACCGCCTGAGAGAACCGGTGAATCAGCAGGCTCAACTGCTATCAGCTTGACATTTGGATTGTGCTCCTTGAGTCCGCTTCCTGTTCCTGTGGCTGTTCCGCCTGTTCCTACTGCTGATACAAATGCATCAACCTTTCCGTCTGTATCTCTCCAGATCTCCTCTGCCGTTGTCTTCTTGTGGATAGCAGGATTTGCCTTGTTCTCAAACTGTTGTGGGATGAATGCATTTCCATACTGCTCCTTGAGCTCATTTGCCTTGGCGATGGCTCCCTTCATTCCCTCTCTGCCAGGGGTTAACACAATCTCAGCACCGAGAGCCGACACGATCTTTCTACGCTCAACACTCATGGTGTCCGGCATGGTGAGTATCAGGTGAAGTCCCTTTGCTGCTGATACAAATGCAAGTCCGATTCCTGTATTGCCTGATGTAGGCTCGATGATGACTGTCTCCTGGTTGATGAGGCCATCCTTTATTCCCTGCTCGATCATGGCTGCTGCCACACGATCCTTAACTGAGCCAAGCGGGTTGAAATACTCAAGCTTTGCAACGATGTGTGCCTTGAGTCCAAGCTCCTTCTCATAATTTGTGAGCTCCAGAAGTGGAGTGTTTCCTATAAGTTCTGTTAACTGTGATGCTATCTTTGCCATGATTTTGTTTCCTTTCTTTTTTTACTTTTTTCAAGTCTCTATGTTCTTTCTTGATTCTTTACTATCTTTATATACTGTACATTATTTTCTATATAATTCTTAACAGGCCATCTGATAAATCTTTTCCTCTATCGCTCCTGCCAGTGCTGCATGGCCCTCCGGATTCATATGTTCCTGATCTGCCTCGCTGCTGTCCGCCACGGATGATGCCGCCAGGAATTCCACGCCAAACTCATCGGCTATCTTCCTGTACACATCTGTGAGTTTCCTTGACACCTCAACGGACTCCGGTGAGAACTCAGGATCAAATTCATCCTTCCACACCTGCTCGCCCAAATGTATCGGCGATACGAGAAGTATCCTGCTGTCCGCTGAATACTGTTTTGCCTGAATGAGCAGTCTCCGTATTCCCTTGCCTATCACATCCGGCGATGCCGAGAACACTGTCTTACAGTCATTTGTTCCAAGCATGATCACTATATTCTCCGGTTTGTGTGTCTCCAGCAGAGTAGGGAACAGCGACACGCCCTTTCTTCCCTGTCTCAGTGGATCCTCGAACACTGTTGTTCTTCCACAGAGACCTTCCTCTATGATCCTTATATCTTTATTTGCCAGCTTCTGCTGCAATATACTGGTCCATCTGATCCCCCAGGGAAATCTCTCACCATTTTCAGGATTGTATCCCCATGTATTGGAATCTCCAAAGCACAACACCTGTTGCATCTGTCCACCTCCCGTCTATTGAACCTCGTTCTGTCCAATGGATCTCATTGCCAATTCACATATATCCTATCTGATATGTAGTAATTATCTGTCAACATGTTGGAGTATACAACTTATTTCCTACTATGTCAATAGGGATTATGTGTTTTTATATACAAAAAGGCTGTCACCCGACTTAATCTATAAGTCAGGCGACAGCCTGTCCATATTTTTAAATTAACTTATTCACCTGATCACGGAGAAACGGAAGATATATACAGTGTACATGGCAACAAATGCCATATCTTTCTGTACCTTTTCATACAGTCCCCCCTATTTTAACTTACCCCCAATAGTTAATTACCCGATTTCGGATTAGTAGTCGATATATATACATCACACGCCGATCTGCTTACAGATATATAATATGTCTTGCCCGCAACACAATTATAACTCATATAAAAATCATATGTATTTGTTGTCAGATTATGCTTATTATCATCCTTTTCAACCAGCTTCTTTTTATTCTCATCATACAAATGTCCATATGGATCACTTGTTGAAATTGAATAAAAGTAGTATGTGCCCGTAGTTTTTGGAACAAATTTGTAAAATCCATTTTCTTCTGCAAAAAATGAGCTTTTATCTCCTATCTCGATCACATCCTCAGACATTTTTGCTGTGACTGAAACTGCCTTTCTGTCTACCTTTGCAGTTATCACGCCTCGCTTACCCATTCCTTTGGCCTTAAGTGTATATGATGTTCCTGGGACAAGATAAACATACCCATTTGTACCGCATTGTCTGTCATATTCATCATACCATTCTCCGATATCATCAACCGAATACTTGGCATTGTCAGGATTTACAGTAAGTTTTAATACATCTGATACAAAGTTTCTGCCAGTCTCAGACTTGTCAAATTTCTGGTTATGCAGATATGTGCTGTCATCTCCTATGGATATTACTACTTCGTATGTACCAGGGAACAGATCCATCGAATATGAACCATAATTTCTTGATGTAACACCACTCCACGCAAGATAAGGAGTTGCTTTATCATGATTGTAGAACATGATCGATACCCCGTTCAGGTTATTTCCATTTATATCCTTGACATACCCCTCAACCTTGATCGCCTTTTTAGCATTTATCTCACAGTTAACTGTGGTGCTGATCTTCGTATCGTTGTCATCCGTTATCTTTACCTTCAGGTTATATGTTCCCTCCTGATAAATTTTTCCTGTGACCCTTCCTGTTATATCAACACTCAAGCCATAGTCATCCCCGTCTATGCTATAAGTGTATTTCCCTGAACCGCCTGCGACAGATGTAGGCTTCACACTTACTGAATAATATTTATTATCCGTGCCTATCATGCCGTATTGAGGTATATAATACGCCGCGATCACCGACGAACTGCTGACATTCCATGTGATTATGTATGTAACTATATCCCCCAGCTCATCAACAGACTTAATTGTTGTTTTCGTTGTTCCTGTCTTTCTCACTGTTCCACTGAAACTGATCGCGTTACTTCCATTCGTTTTTCTTGCATATTTCACACCATCAGGGAGCTTGTCTACAGTAATTTTACATATTCCTCTTGCGCGATCCACTGTAAATTCTCTGCTGAATGACTCATTCTGTTCAAGTTCATAAGTCATATAAACCCTTCTATTTGAATGATCCTTGGAATAATATGTCTCAATACTTGACTTACCTGTGCCATACAGTCCATCTACATAGACACAGACTCTCACATAATCGCTTAATGAGCATCCTCTTCTCAGCGCTATGGTGTAGGTTTTATTGTCCTTTGTCGTCACGCCGTCCAATGGAATGGTATAGTTATATGTTCCATTCAGTACCGTGCTCGCCTTTACAACAAAACTGGAAGCCGGAAGTTTCTGACTTCCCGATAATGTAACCTGCACAGTTTGTGGGTCACTGACAGTTGCAGATGCTATGGTGTTCGCTTTCGTAACTGTGACTTTGTATGTCGCCTTCTTACCTGTGCCATCTGTAGCCTTTGCTGTTATCACTGCTGTTCCTGCAGCAACCGCATATACTTTTCCTTCAGAATTTACCATGGCTACCTTATCATTTGAAGAACTCCATGCACATTTCTTATTGGTTGCATCTGTCGGCTTTATAACTGGGCTGAGCTGCATCGTTTTGCCTACATACAGCCTTCCACTTATTTTGCTGAATTTTAATGATGTTATCGGTGCCTTTACTGTTACCTTGCAGACTGCTTTCTTTCCTGAACCGTCAGCAGCCACTGCTGTGATAGTCACTTTTCCGCCTTTTACCGCTGTGACCCTGCCTGTAGCACTTACCTTTGCGATCTTGGAATTGCTACTCTTCCAGATAACCTTCTTATTGCTGGTTGTGTTAGGTCCTACTGTCGCCTTTATCACTGCCGACCTGCCCTTCTTGATCGTCAACGCAGATTTGTTCACCTTGACTCTTGTGGCCGGCTGTCCGACTGTGACCTTCACCACCTTCTTGATCTTCGCATTTGACTTGAGAGAGATCGTGATATTTGCACTACCCTTTTTCACTGCTTTTATCTTGCCTGCAGAAGATACTGTCACGATCTTTTTATTGCTTGTTGAGAATTTCAGATTGCCTGAAGTCGTATTTGTCTTCAGTGTAAATGTTTTCCCCGCCTTGAGTGTAAGAGTATTACTTGGAAGATTCTTCACCGTGATACTCTTGACGGTTGATGTGGCCGCCGCATTTGCCGGAATGCTGACACCTGTAAATGTCAATGCAAATGCAAGGATCACCGCAATGACCGCCATAAACCTGTTCCCTTTTTTCATAAATTTCCTCCTTTTTTATGTAACATTACCTTTTAATACACCATATCATATATTATAAATTATATATTATGCTTGTCAATCTCGCACATGCTATTGAGCATTATTCATACCCACATAAAAAGACGTACGGGTATCCTCTTAATTTCCAGGATACTCTGTGGTTATATATACCATACTGCTGTTTCGTGTAACATTAATATAGTAGACTTTTCCTGCTTCACAGTTATATGACATATAGAAATCGTGGTCATTTCCTGTGCTGATATGCTCCTGCTTGTCATCATCATTAATTGTAAGCACTTCTCCATCTGCATCATAAAGATGTCCATATGGATTATTATCCGATCCAGAACTTGAATAGATATAGTATGCTGCCGTCATCTTTGGAACAAATCTATAGTATGTTCCCACTGATGCATTTATAGAGGTTCTATCACCAATCTCCTCATAGTCTGTCTTAATATCTGCTACAACATATGAAGTCTTGCGGTTTATCGTTGCGGTTATAGTTCCGGCTAAAGCAACCCCGCGACCTGTAAGTCTGTAAGTACCAGGCGCCAGATAAACGTATGCACCAGCTCCAACGCTGTTGCCATCCTCGTCATACCATGTGCCGATATTCTCTATATTATATCCGTTATTTTTTGATCTAACGGATATCTTTTTTACATCCGACGAATAATTTCTTCCCGAAATGTTTCCGGTAAACCGCTGTGAATATATGTATGTTGTGTCCGAACCCGAATATATCGCTATATCATATGTCCCAGGAACAATATCTACAGAATACGATCCATCTCTTTTTACATCAGAATAACAGTAATATGTATACTCTGTGGATTTGTCCCTATTCGTAAATATAATATATGCATTTGACAATACTTCTCCTGCCACATCCCTGATATATCCCGATACTGTAATTCCCTGTGCAACATTTATCACACAGTCTACAGTTGTGCTGACTCCGGCATTATCGGAATCCGTTATCCTGACTTTTATATTATAAGTACCAGCCTTATTGATGTAACCCTCCAATTTACCATTACTATAAATATCAAGACCATAAGTATTGCCAACTATATCATAGATATAATTTCCTGAGCCACCAGCTACAGAATTTATATCAGCAGCTACATGCACAGCCGCTCCACTTTCACCACGAGTGCGATAATACCTTGGGCTGTAATAAGCTGATATCACGGAGCTGTTGTATACACACCATGTTACGATAGTTGTCATTGTATTACCATACTCATCAACTGCTGTAATTGTCGTGACTGATGTGCCAGACTTGGTTATTTTCCCTGTGAAAGTAATACAGTTGGAACGCATTCCACCTATTGTATACCTCATTCCAGCCGGAACGTCCTTTACAGAAACCTTGAGGTAGCCACTGCCAGATAAATTAACGTCTGTATTCACATTCGCATTCTGCTCAATTGCTCTGGCTTCATAATATGTCTTATTATACTTTCCGTCAGAATAATATGTCTCCACCTTACCGGTTCCTGTTCCTGTAAGTCCACTTACGTACACACATATTCTGTCCGAAGATGAAAGCCTGTTCTCCTTGTTAAACCTGATCGTGTATTTTTTATTGTCTCCTGTAGACACACTTTCAATCGGAATGCTCTTGTTGTATATGCCGCCATTTAATGTGGTCTTTACTTTAACAGCAAAATTTGATGCTGTCAGCTTCTGTGCAGATGACAATGTAACATTTATTGTCTGCCTGTTATCCACCTGCGCCGAAGCAATCTTCACAGCATTTAGAACTGTCAGCTTATATTTTACTGTCTTTTTTGTTCCGTCTGTAGTTGTTGCTGTAATCACTGTGGTTCCAGCGCCAACAGCCACAACGAGTCCGGATGAACTTACCATAGCGACCTTATCATTCGAAGACTTCCAGGTACACTTCTTGTTTGTTGCATCTGCCGGTGCAATGACTGGGTTTAACTGTTCTGTTTTTCCCACATACATCTTACCGCTGCCCTTTTTGAACTTTATAGAAGTTACATACGCCTTGACTGATACCTTACAGCTCGCCTTCTTGCCGGAACCATCTGCAGCTACTGCTGTGATGACTGCCGAACCGCCTCCGGCTGCTGTTATCCGTCCTCTGGAATTAACCTTAGCAACCTTTATATTGCTGCTCTTCCATACGACCTTCTTATTGCTTGCCTTGCTTGTTCCAACAGAAGCCTTTACCACAGCACTTTTTCCTTTTACCAGCGTCAGCTTGCTTTTAGTAAGCTTTACACTCGTGACAGGCTGTCCTGCAGTTACCGTAATAACCTTCTTTACCTTAGGATCAGCCTTCAGCGACATTGTAATCTTAGCTGTCCCATTTTTTACATTTCCTGCTTTGATTACTCCCGCAGTTGTCACGGTTGCTATCCTTCTGTTGCTGGTTACGAATTTCAGCTCTTTCGCCGCCACATTTGTCTTAAGAGCAAATGACTTTCCCGCCTTGAGCGTAAGTGTGCCGGCTGGCAGATTGCTCACAGTGATGCTCTTTACAACCGTGTTTTTTACCGTAGCCGCCGTTGTAGCTGCCAGCGCAGTTCCCGGAACATTCACACCTGAAAATATCAGTGCAAATGCAAGAATGACCGCCACAACCTTCATGATTTTTCTGTACCCTTTCATAACACTCCTCCTGATTTAATAATAAAATCCGCTATACTTCATAAAATCAGTATAGCGGACTTTATTTTATTAATCTACAATCAAATACTATCAATGAGTTTTTCGCTGTCATCGCACATCCTGTACCCGACTCCCAGCTCGTTGATGATAAAGCTCTTCTTGCCCGGCTTCACTCCGAACTTCTTTCTTATATTCGCCATATTTACCTGAAGTCTCTTGGTGCTTCCCATGTCATTGTAGCCCCATACCTCTTTTACGATGAAACTGTATGTAAGCATCTTGCCCGGATGTCTGGACAGAAGATCGACTATGTTGTACTCAGTCTGAGTCAGCTTGATCTCCTCATCCCCTATGAACACTCGTCTGGCCTCATAGTCTATGAGCAAATCCCCAGTCTGGAATTTCCCTGTCGGCAGTTCACTGTCATGTGCTTGGTAAAGCACTGTGCGGAGTGCAGATCTGACCCTGGCAACCAGCTCCTCAGAGCCAAACGGCTTGGTCACATAATCATTTGCCCCCAGGTTGAGCGCCTCCACCTTATCCTTCTCATCAGATCTCGCCGAGAGCACTATGACCGGCGTGAAATCCGTCTTTCTTATCTCCGTGAGAAATGCTATTCCATCCTTATCTGGAAGTCCCAGATCAAGTATCACTATGTCAGGTCTGTGGGACGCATACATCATAAGACCGCTTCCGCAGGATGTGGCTATGATCGTCTGATAGCCATTTGCCTGCATTAAAGTATCCAGCAGATTATTGATATTCTGCTCATCTTCTATTATCAGGACTTTATATTTGTTATTGCTCATCCGTAACCTCCTCTATCTTCAATGTAAATCTGAATACTGCACCGCCTTCCACGGAATTGTATGCGCTTATATCTCCGCCATGTGCTTTTATGATAGTCGCACATACCGACAGACCTATTCCGGCATTCTTTCTCTGCCTGCAGTCCGCGGACACCTCATTGGAGCTGTCTCCTAAAAGACTGCCATCAAACAGGTGTTTCAACCTATCCTCCGGTATTCCATCGCCATCATCCTGGATCTCAAACACAACCCTGTCGCCATCGCATTTCACATTCAATGCCAGATTCTTCATTCCCTCCGCATGCTGTACTGCATTCTCGAGGATATTTATGATAACCTGTTCTATGAGAATGGCATCCATCGGTATGATGACCAGCTCATCGGGCAGATTGACTTCCACCTCCTGATCAGGATATCTCTTTGCAAATTTGATGAGCACAGAATCTATAAGTTCATCCAGTGCTATGGGCGTCTTTATAAGTTTGATATCACCATCCAGTCTGGTGATGGACAACAGATTCTCAACCATACGGTAAAGCCACTGGGAGTCCTGTTGTATTCCCCTGAGCATCTTCTCCCTCTGTTCATCCGTGAACTCCCTTCCGTTCTCTATGAGGGCCGAGCTCGCACCATATATAGTTGTGAGCGGAGTCCTGAAATCGTGGGATACCGCCCTGAGCAGGTTCGCTCTCATTTTCTCCATCTCACTCTCTTTCTTGAGCATTTCCTGATACTTTATCTTGCTTGTAAATCCACAGGTGATAAACGCTATGGCTATCATGATTATCGCCGATGTGATATTTTCAGGTATAAGGAAATCTATCTTGAAATACGGAAATGTAAATGCAAAATTCACTATTATCACACTGACTATAGATGCCAGTATTCCATATACATACCCGTCAGTAAACACCGATATCAAAAATACCGAAAACACCATAACGGCCGGTATCAATATGTCTGTAGTAAATGTTGTCTTTATTATCAGACACAGTCCAACCCCTATGGCTATCACAACCAGCATCAACAGCACATTTTTTATAACATCCTTACATTTACACTCCGTATTATTTATGCTTTTTTGTATATTTATTTTTTTCATATGTATCAATCCCTTTGGATTATTTTAAAGAAAGCGCCACCAGTACACCTCATGTCACAAACGACATAGATCTTACCAGCGGCGCCCGCTTTCACACATTCAAGTGAAGTATATCATGCCTATAGTTAAGATGCAGATAAAGAATATATCATAAGGAATCCACCCTTATGATATATTCTTCAACGCTTCCTCAAGGGTGTGCCATCCGAGGACCGCACACTTTACTCTGGCCGGCATATGCGCTATATCCTTAAGCGCAGACGCCTCCTCAAGCTGATCTATCTCTTCATCTGTAGCCTCTCCCTGTATCATCTTAAGAAAGAGCTGTCCAAGCTCCAGAGCCTCTTCCTTAGTCTTTCCTATGATCATTCCAAGCATTATATCTGCCGAAGCCTGCGATATGGCGCATCCGTCTCCCACAAATGATCCGTCCTCGATGACTCCGTTCTCAACCTTAAGCTTGAGCCAGATGTCATCACCGCAGTTGGGATTTACGCCCTCCAGCACAACATTTGCTGCAGGAAGATCATATTTGAATTCAGGTCTCATATTGTGCTCTGTAAGGATCTCATTATAAAAATTCCTGTTTTGAATATTATTCTGCATATCCCATTCTCCTTCTCACATTTGCGACACTCTCCACAAATGCATCAACTTCTTCATCCGTATTGTAGAACATAAAGCTCGCTCTTGTCGTATTGTACACGCCAAGGTGTACAAGCAGTGGCTGTGCGCAGTGATGTCCAGCCCTCACATCTATTCCATCCGCAGCCATGATCTCGCTGACATCATGCGGATGTACATTGTCTATGGTGAACGCCACTATTCCGGTGTGGTTCTCCGGCTTATCTGAACCGATGACATGTACGTGAGGAAGCTTTGCAAGTCCCTCCATGGCACGGGTCGTGAGCTCCAGCTCTCTCTTTTCTATATAGTCAAACCCAACCTCTTTGATGTAGCCTATAGCAGCCGCAAGTCCCGCAGCTCCTGCCGCATTGACTGTACCAGCCTCAAACTTGTGAGGCAATTCCGCATATACCGCACCATCTCTTGAAACCGAATCTATCATCTCTCCACCTGACATAAATGGAGGCATCGCGTCAAGCAGTTCCTGTCTTCCGTATAACACTCCTATTCCCATAGGTCCCATCAGCTTGTGGCCTGAAAATGCAAAGAAATCAGCGCCAAGCTCATGCACATCTATAGCCATATGCGGTGTACTCTGTGCGCCATCGACAACGACAACCGCGCCAAAGCTGTGCGCCCTGTCAGCCATCTTTCTGACCGGATTCACACATCCGAGGACATTTGACACATGTCCGACAGCAAGCAGCTTTGTGTGCTCGTTGATTCCCGCATTGATGGTCTCGTCAGTCAGCGTTCCATCCTTCTCGCAGTCGAGATATCTGAGAGTTGCACCTGTGACTCTGGCCGCCATCTGCCATGGAAGCATGTTGCTGTGGTGCTCCATGATCGTAACTGCTATCTCGTCACCAGCCTTAAGGTTATTCAGCGCGTAGCTGTATGCCACAAGGTTAAGGCTCTCTGTGGTATTCCTGGTGAAGATTATCTCCTTCTCAGAGTCAGCGTGAATGAAGTCCCTGACTACCTTTCTGGCACTCTCATACTTCTCTGTCGCCTCAAGGCTGAGCGGATAGAATCCTCTGAGTGGATTCGCATTGCTCTTCTCATAGAACTCTCTCTCAGCGTCTATGACCACCTGTGGCTTCTGCGCTGTGGCCGCATTGTCTATATAAGCTGTGTCATTGTTTCTCAACAGAGGAAAATCCTCTCTATAATTCCTGTCTGTCATATTCCATTACCTCCGCAAGCTGCTTCTCCACCAGCTTCTCTGTGTTCTCGTCCTGGATCTTGCGGTAGAGGACCTCCATCTTGCCCTTGGTCATCATGTCCTCGGCTGTCTCCATGTCTATTCCCCTTGACGCGAAGTAGAATAAAGTGTCCTCGTCAAGCTCACCGATGGTCGCTCCATGTGAGCCCTCCACGTTCTCCTCTGCACAGAGGATGAGTGGTATAGTCTTATTCACCACATCATCACCGAGCAGCAGTACATTCTCCGTCTCAGCGCCCTTCGAATCCGATGAACCTGTCTTGAAATCTATCGAACCTCTGAATATCTTCTCCGCAGCATCCTTAAGTGTTCCATCCACCTGTATGTTGCAGTTGGTCTTCTTGCCTATATGGTTAACCACAAGGTTGATATCTATGACCTGCTTCTTCTGGCCAAGGTAACCTATATCCATGTTGGTTGAAGCACGCTTACCAATGAGCTCAGTTCTCACGCCGTTGTACAGATTGCCCTTGCCGATAAATATCTGAAGCACATCTAGCTGCCCATTCTTCGCACACTCACTTCCCACGTCGTTGAGTATGGTCGTGTTCTCATCCTGCATAAATATCTGTACAAGACGTATGTGTGCGTCCTTCTCTATATTAAAACGCGTACGGAATGCCAGACTGCCGCCCTCCGCATTCTCGCCAAATGTCTCTATGACTGTCATGTCTGAACCTGCATCTGCCTGCACGTAAGCATAACCGCTGCTGCCATTTGCCCCGGTTCCATTTATCAGCACGTGCACTGTCTGACCTTTATTGGTCTCGTCCGCAACGAGTACACTTCCTGCTGCCCGCTGTGCGAAGAGTACGTCCGCATCTCTTCCTGCACCAGTCTCTATTCCATCGAAATCAGAAGCCTGCTTATCAGCTTCCTTGCCGCCATCTATCTTCACACTGCATCCCGCCATGTCCGGATTCCAGTTAAGTGCTGTGTCGTTCATGCGAAGCCAGTACCATGTCTTTGCCGGGAGCTTGTTGATCTTCATCTCGTTATTGTTCTCCATGTCACCGCACCTCCTTAACCTATGCTGCCCTTCATCTCAAGACGGATGAGGTTGTTCATCTCAAGAGCATACTCAAGCGGCAGCTCCTTCGATACATTGTCTGCAAATCCACTGACGATACATGCTCTCGCGTCTTCTTCACTCATTCCTCTGGACATCAGGTAGAACACAGCCTCGTCACTGATGCTTCCTATCTGTGCCTCATGTCCCACATTTACCTTCTTGGTTCTGATATCCATGGCCGGTATGGTGTCCGAACGTGATATCGAATCAAGCATAAGTGACTGGCAGGAAACTGCTGCCTTGGAGTTCTCAGCCTCCTTTGTCACTACAACTGATGAACGGAATGTGCTTATACCCCCATCCTTGGAGATAGACTTTGTGTTGATATATGAGCTTGTGTCAGGTGCCGCATGAACTACCTTCGCTCCTGTGTCAAGGTTCTGTCCCTTACCGGCAAATGTAACTCCGGTGAACTCCATCCTGGCGCCCTTGCCCTTGAGCACGCTCATCGGGTAAAGGTATGACACATGTGATCCAAATGAACCCGATACCCACTCGATGGTTCCACCCTCTTCAACTCGAGCTCTCTTGGTGTTCAAGTTGTACATGTTCTTGGACCAGTTCTCTATGGTTGAATATCTGAGCTTTGCGTTCTTGCCGACAAACAACTCCACACAGCCTGCGTGAAGGTTCGCCACATTGTACTTCGGTGCTGAACAGCCCTCTATAAAGTGGAGGTCTGCTCCCTCATCTACTATGATGAGTGTGTGCTCAAACTGACCCGCGCCCGCTGCATTAAGTCTGAAGTATGACTGAAGTGGGATCTCAACCTTTACTCCAGGTGGCACATATACAAATGAACCGCCTGACCACACAGCTCCGTGAAGTGCTGCAAATTTGTGATCATGAGGGGTGACAAGCTTCATGAAATGCTTCTGCACCATGTCTGCATACTCACCTGTGAGTGCACTCTCCATATCAGTGTACACAACGCCCATGTCCGCAACCTCCTGACGGACATTGTGATATACGAGCTCTGAGTCGTACTGTGCACCAACTCCCGCAAGGGATTTTCTCTCAGCCTGAGGGATTCCAAGTCTCTCAAATGTATCCTTGATATCCTCAGGAACTTCATCCCAGCTACCCTTCATCTTGGTATTTGGTCTTACGTAAGTAACTATATTGTCAATATCCAGTCCCTCGATGGATGGACCCCAGTCAGGCACCTGCATATTGTTGTATATCTGTAAAGACTCAAGTCTGAAATTCTGCATCCATGCCGGATCATGTTTCTCCTTTGAAAGCTGCTCAACTATCTCAGGTGTGAGACCAGCTTTAAGCTTATAGGCATCTTTGTCATCATACTTGAAGTCATATATATTTCTGTCTATGTCCTCTACATATGTCTTTTCCTTCATCTTTTATATCCTTTCATACTCTGCAAATCCAGACTCGTTGATTTTGTCCACAAGTGATGCGTCACCAGTCTCTATGATCTTACCCTCAACCATGACATGTGTGTAGTCAACGGTGAGCGACTCAAGGATCTTGGTGCTGTGTGTGATGATAAGCAGACTTCCCTTGCAGTTCTTCTGGTATTCCTCGATACCTGCTGATACTGTACGGACTGCATCAACGTCAAGTCCTGAATCTGTCTCGTCAAGGATTGCCAGTGATGGCTTGAGCATCAGAAGCTGAAGTATCTCTGCCTTCTTCTTCTCACCACCTGAAAATCCCACATTCAGGTCTCTCTCCGCATAAGATGGATCCATCTGAAGGATCTCCATGGTTCTCTCAAGCTCCTTCTTGAAATCCCAGAGACGGATTCTCTTGCCGGTCTTCTGCTCAAGGGCATTTCTTATAAATGAGCTGAGTGTCACACCAGGCACCTCTAGAGGATTCTGGAATGAGAGGAATATTCCTGCCTTTGCACGCTCATTGACAGCCTCTTCTGTGATGTTCTTACCATCAAACCATATCTCGCCCTCTCTGACTGTATATCTAGGATTGCCCATAAGTGCATATCCAAGGGTTGACTTTCCGGTTCCATTAGGTCCCATAAGTACATGTGTCTCACCCTTGCCGATCTCCAGGTTCACACCGTGAAGGATCTGTTTATCCTCAACATCAACATGTAAATTCTTAACTTCCAATAATTTTTTATCTGACATCAGTCTGCCTCCTTTTATACCAAGCCCGGCAATTGCTTTATCACTTCTATATCCGGCGATTCAATTGTCCCGCTTTAATTATCTTTTTGCTTGTATCAAATTACTCTGCTCATTCCACATTTCTGGCTATATCCGCCAGTGTCTTACCCTGGAAATAATCCTGTATCAACTCCGCCAGTCCCTGCCATATCGGCAAAGTGTAGCACTGTCCGGATCTGTCACAGGTCATTGCGCTATTCTTCATGCATGCCACCGGAGCAAGTCCACCTTCCGTGAGTTCAAGTATCTCCCACAGTGTATATTCCTCAGGGGCTTTTTTGAGTCTGTAGCCGCCACCATGTCCACTGGCTGCCTCTATCAGATTTGCCTTGGACAGCATGCGCATTATACTCTCCAGATACTTCTGGGACAGTTCCTCTTTCTGAACTATTTCTTTTAACGGAATGAATCTGCCGTCGTGGTTTATGGCAAGGTCTGCCATGACCCTCAGGGCATATTCTCCCTTTGAAGAAATCACCATATCTGTAAATCCTCCTTACATATGAGTGTGATCACATTCCAGCCGCAAATACACGGTCATTCCAGTCATCACCCTCATCCGCCATTTTTTTGGCGTAATAAGTCAATATCTGACTCGCAAAAATAGGATATTCCCATTTACCTACTATGTCAATAGGTTAATACACAAAAAATAATAGAAGGTATGCCAGCCTTCCATTATTTTCCATTATTTTGTCTATTTCAAGTATTTTATATGATTTATCTACACATCAGTCTACTCACGATATGTTATTATCATCCCGCCTTTTCCCATATAATAGCTGCACAGTCCGCTTGCAGGTACGACGCTCACATCCGTGTCAAGCCATTCAGCCTTGATAAGATGCCCCAGTTTCTCTGCTCCATCCTCATTCATACAGTGGCTTATGACCAGCTCTCCCCCTGCAAATCCCGTCTCACGGAGAGTGTCTATCAACTTGCCATATATCTTCTTCATACCTCTGAATTTGTGTCTGAGTTCAATTCGTCCACCAGGTGATGCTACACCTATTGCAGATATATTGAATCTATGAGCCGCATACCCCACAAACTTATTTAGCCTGCCCGCTTTTATCAGGTTGTCAAGACTCCCCAAGGCAAACATGACATTTGTGTTTCTCGCTATATTTTCTGCAGTCTTCGCTATGACATCAAACGAATCCCCATCATCCACACCGTCACTTACAGCCTGCATCAGACACCCAGGCATAGTTCCGGCACCACAAGTATTTATAACTGCAATATTCCTGCCGGGATTCTTCTCAAGCGCCATGTGTCTTGCAGCTATGGCACTGTTGTAACTTCCCGATAATGCAGCTGACAACGTAAATGCTATAACATTTTCCGCATCCCCCCACGCCTCGAGCCACGCATGGGGTGAAGGGCAGCTAGTTCTTCCGCCTGACCGGCAATTTGCAATATGTTCAAGCATCTTCTCTATATCTATACCCGGTTCGTCTATATAATCTGTGTTATCAACAGATATTACAAACGGAACCTCAGCATGATCTATATCTATATCTATTCCAGCCAGTCCATCCGGTCCATCCGGCACAAGCAGACTGCAGCCGGAATCCGAAACCAGTTTCCATCCATGATCATTTCTTTTCATCTCAACAACACCTCCATGCGCAATATGCATCACACAAGTATTATTAGATATTTTTTCTGTATTTATACATTTTAGACATTTTTTCTGGGAGCATAGATTTTACAAAAAAAGGTATGATCAAGCTGCACTCAACGCAACCTGATCATACCTTTTATTTATTATATAAATTATCAATTCTTAACCTTAACAACATCCTTCTTCCTGTACTTCTTCACCTCATACAGCTTCTCATCTGCCATAGTCATGGCATTCTGAAGGCCTTTCTTGTTATATTCTACGATCTGACAGTTTCCAAGCGATACACTCACTTTATAAGGCTTATCACAATGCTCATTAAACTTCTCAAATGAACTGTATACTTCCTCAGCAAATGCATCTGCAGCGTCAGAGTCCTTAAGGCCGAGTACAAGACAGCAATACTCGTCGCCGCCTATTCTGCCTACGATTCCATTATCGCCTACAGATTCAATCAGAATATCTCCTATAGTCTTAAGAGAGAAATCACCCTCATCATGTCCATATCTGTCATTGATAATCTTGAGACTGTTCATATCAGCGTAGAATACCGTAGCCGTCCTTTTCTGCTCCTCACATTCCTTGAGCAGCTGTAATGATCTGTCAAAGAAACCTCGTCTATTCATGATTCCTGTAAGGGGATCCTGTTTTGACAGATTGTCAAGCATAATGTTGTTTTTCTGCAGGATCGCCATACTCTCCTCAAGGCGCTTCATGATCTCCTCGTTCGTCTTGAGCAGATTGATCATCTTGACAGCAGCTGAGACCTGGTTTCCAAGAAACTCCCCATTCACCAGAACTCCTTCCGTGAGATCACACAGAAGAACTCCATAGAGTATTTCGTTGGAATACAGCGGCAAGAGTACATATATTCCAGCTCCTTCCACACCGAGGCTCTCAAAATCATAGAGATTTGATGATGACACCTTCTGGTTCACAGTGATCACACTGCTGACCTTCTCTTTAAGATCCTTAGTCTTGAGATATAACTGGTCAGGCAGTTCAAATGGCTCACCGATCAGATGTATTATTGGCTCTTTATATAAGAATATAAATGCATTCTCTATGTCCAGCCAGTCCATGGTGCCAAGGATCTCTCCATAACTCCTGTCATTGCCTCTGTCAAAACTCAGAACCTTCTGGATAAATGTCTTCATCTTGAACTGAGTCTTATTTCTCTCCTCCCACTGTTCCGAAAGCATATGGTTCATTGAGAGATATCCCTCAATGACATTCTTACTACGTTTTCTTGATCCGCCTTTTTTACAGAATGAATCTCTTCTGATAAACTCAGTAGGAAGTATCTTACTCTCAACCTGCTTGCCATCAATGAGCCTGACCATAAGATTTACAGCCTCTGAGCCAAGTTTTCCCGCGTCTGCACGCACAGTCGAGAGCGTCGGATATATCTGTGTAGCCCACTCAATATCATCGTAACCCATGACTGATATATCTCTTCCCGGCAGAATATCCCTCGCCTTAAGTTCTTCATAAAAACCAGATGCACAGGAATCATTCACACAGAACACTCCCTGCATGTCCGGATTTCTGTCCAGAATATCTCTGAAAACCTCTTTTGATTCCGATGTAAGATTGCCCTCCACATAAAGTCCCGGATCAAACTCTATTCCATGAGCCTCAAGCACCTCAATGTAGGTTCTCCTTCTCTCCTTTGCATCATAATTGGAGTCCGGACCGCCTATCATACCTATTCTTGTATAACCAAGTTCCTCAATCATGTAATTGAGTCCTTCTCTTATGCCTGCTCCATTGTCATATCTGACACAAATCTGATCCGGCTCATCTGCAGCCACTATCACACACGGCATCTGAAGATATCTTTTCATAAATTCTCTGATACGCTCCTTGGTTGCAAAGCAGCCAATACAACTCGATGCAACAATAACGCCGTCCAGATTCTCCTTTGTAACATAGGAGAACAGTGTCTGGTACTGATATTCATAATATATATCTGACGTTTCTGAGTATTCCCGGTCAAGGAACTTACCCGGAATAACAACTATATTGACATCAAGTGTCTTTGCTCTCTCTATAACCCCATGACAGAGCAGCCTCGTAAAATCATCCGTGATTCCGCCTACCAGAACACCTATCGTCTTTCTCTTCATAACTATCC
Organism: Coprococcus sp. AM14-16; assembly: GCF_003434675.1. NCBI lineage: Bacteria > Bacillati > Bacillota > Clostridia > Lachnospirales > Lachnospiraceae > Coprococcus > Coprococcus sp. AM14-16. The sequence continues at coordinate 813,599 of NZ_QTLL01000002.1, read as the reverse complement.
CCCTTGACATTCTCTTCCAAAGGCGGGATCTTACTTGCTGACTGTGGATGCCACGATCTCCATATTGCCCTCAAATACTGGATTGCTGTATCCGTTTGGCAGGATAAAGTGATCACCCTTCTTTATAGCGTTTCCATCCACTGTTCCACTTCCAGAGGTTACAGACATGATAAGGAATGGCTTGTCGCCCACATTCAGCTCTGCCTTTCCCTCAACATCCAGCTTGTATACCGTGTAATACTTACAGCTTATAAGCTCACAAAGTTCATTTGCCTTATCTGCCCTGACACTTATAACGCTGTCCTCAACCGGCTTTGCAGGAACTGTTATAACATCTATGCTCTGCTTTACGTGCAGATCTCTAGGCTTCCCATTGCTCAGTCTGTCATAATCATAAACTCTGTATGTGATGTCACTGTTCTGCTGTGTCTCAAGAAGTGTGATTCCGCCTTTGATCGCGTGTACTGTACCGGGATCTATCTGGATGAAATCACCCTTCTTAACAGGGATTTCTCTGATAAATTCCTTCCATTTCTTACCTTCGATCATATCACATAATTCTTCCTTTGTCCTTGCATTATGACCGATTACAAGTGTTGAATCTTCCTTGCAGTCAAGAATATACCAGCACTCCATCTTACCAAATGAACCATTCTCATGTTCTGCTGCGTATGCATCGTCCGGATGCACCTGAATACTCAGATCATCTTTTGCATCGATTATCTTTATAAGCAGTGGGAATCTGACACCATCTATGCCGCCAAACAACTCTCTGTGGCTGTCCCATAAGTCGGCAAGCGTCTGACCTGCAAACTCGCCATTTTTCACTGTACAGTTGCCATTCTCATGTGCCGCAACTCCCCAGCACTCGCCTATATCATCGCCCTCAACATCATATCCGTATTCTTCTCTGAGCTTTGTACCGCCCCAGATATTGTGCGTAAACACGGGATTTAAAAAAAGTATTTCCTTGTTCATTGTCATTTTCCTCCTTTTGACGTACGGCAATTGTGTGCATATCCGTACGGTGTACACCTGTTACTGATTACACCATTCCCCAATTGCCTGTTCTATATAAGACGGTGAAGAAATCACATTTTTACATTGACCATGACTTCTTCACTCGTCATTTCCATGATAATGTATGCCACTGTTATTTTATTGCATCTGTTGCCTTTTTCCTACATATTACAGTCTTTTTTCTGCCTTTTTAGTTTTTATGATTGCCAAAGCTCTCAGAACCAAATTCAGCCCGGCTTACTGCCAGGCTGTCATAGTCTAAAAGTTTTGGCAATCACCTGCCATTACATTTCTTTTTAGAGGGGCCCCGAAGGCGGCGGGCACCGCCTTGGGAAATGAGAAAAAATTAATACAATTGCCGCGTATGAGTAGGGGCTCATAGCGATCTATAACTAACTATCTTCTACCGATCTCGGTATCAGAAGTTGTTACCACACTGTGTGACTTGATATAATCTACGATCTCATCAAGCTTTGTGAATGCAAGGCCAACATAGCTGTCAGCTGCACCGTAGTAAATGGCGATCTTTCCAGACGCGCTGTCGTGAATAGTAGCACATGGGAAGCATACATTAGGAACAAATCCACGCTCCTCGTACCACTCTTCTGGTGTGAGAAGGAAGTTCTCACAACGATACTTAACAATCGATGGGTTGTCGATATCAAGGATTGCTCCACCGATCGAGTATACATAACCGTTACATGTTCCCGCTACTCCATGGTAGAATAACAGCCATCCCTCAGAAGTCTCGATAGGGGCTGCACCGCCGCCAATCTTGAGTGACTCCCACCACTCGCTGCTCTTGCCCATGACATGTCTGTGCTTACCCCAGTAAACCATGTCTGGGCTCTCACTTACGAATATATCACCAAATGGTGTGTGTCCACTGTCACTTGGGCGTGACAGCATCACGAAATTACCGTTGATCTTTCTTGGGAAGAGAACTGCATTTCTGTTAAATGGAAGGAATGGGTTCTCGATTCTCACAAATGTCTTGAGATCCTTTGACTTTGCGATGCCTATCGCTGCACCGTAGAAATCCTGGCACCAGATTGCATAATATGTATCCTCTACCTTTACAAGTCTTGGATCATATGCGTATATAGGCATGAACTCTTCACCGTTCTCATCAACAAACTTGATCTTCTCCTCGCTGATATTCCAGTGGATAGCATCCTCGCTCTCTCCGAGGTAGATGTATGGAATTCCATTTACCTGCTCGCCTCTAAATACTCCGACAAATTTTCCCTCAAATGGAACTACCGCGCTGTTGAATATTCTTGCAACACCCTTTGCCGGGTTTCTTCCTATTATAGGATTCTCTGTATATCTCCAAATTGGAGCGTCATGATTGTCATTTGCCGGTCTGTCCTGCCATGGCACGTTTGGCACAGGCTCGCTGAACATTTTTACTTCTGACATAAGTACCTCTTTCTTCCGGCATCTTAGCCGGATTTTTTATTTTATTATCACGTTATATGGTATCTGCACAGGCAAAGGGCATACTAACCAACGTGCTGTTTCATCTGGCAGCCCATATATTATACTTTCTTACTTGTCTGCATTCTTAAGGAACTCAAGGTTCTTCCTGATCAGCTCACATCTCTGTGCTACACACTCAACGCTTCTTCCCGGATCAGGAGGTGTGTTGAATACATAATCGATGAGTCTGTCAACTGTTGTTGTTGCAACATGCATCCTTGTATCGCTTGATGCGTAGTAGATGAACACCTCGTTGTTCTCGTTTACGATGGCGCCATTTGTGAATACAACGTTTGATACATCGCCGACTCTCTCCTCGCCGCGAGGTCCGATAAGCATTCCTGATGGCTCAGCGATAACCTTTGAAGGATCGTTGAGATCTGTCACAAATGCATAAAGCACGTATCTGAGACCGGCTGCTGTATTTCTCACACCATGTGCGATGTGGATCCAGCCCTTGTCCGTCTTGATTGGTGGTGCGCCTGCACCGTTCTTTGCCTCTGTTATAGTGTGATACTTGCGAAGACTTGTCATCTTCTCCTCGTCTATAACTGCATGCTCTATGTCATCGCAGAGACCGAATCCGATTCCTCCGCCGCTTCCTGTTTCGATAAAATCATCCATTGGACGTGTGTAGAATGCATACTTGCCATCTACAAACTCAGGGTGAAGTACTACATTTCTCTGCTGTGGGGAACGAAGAGTCTTGAGGTTGTCAAGGCGCTCCCAGTGCTTTAAATCCTTTGTTCTCACGATACCCGCTGCTGCAACAGCTGCCGAGAGATCATTCACAGTTGTATCCTTGCTCTCTGAACAGAACACACCGTAGATCCATCCATCCTCGTGCTGTGTCAGTCTCATATCGTATACATTTGTCTCCTCCGGACATACATCATCCAGAAGGATTGGATAATCCCAGAAACGGAATCCATCGATACCGTTGTCACTCTCAGCTACGCCGAAGAATGACTTTCTGTCATTTCCCTCTATTCTTGCGACAAGATAGTACTTGCCGTTCAGGTAGATAGCACCTGAGTTCATAACTGCATTTACTCCGAGACGCTCAATGAAGTATGGGTTTGTCTCAGGGTTTAAGTCGTATCTCCATGTGAGAGGTATCATCTCTCTTGTGAGTACAGGGTACTCATATCTGTCATAGATTCCATTATAGAAATCTGTCTTCTTGTTTTTTCTCTCAAGAAGCTTGTTCAATTTGTCAAGCTCTACATAATATTTCTCATTCATCATTTATGCATTCTCCTTATAATTTGAAAGCAATTGAATGCTATTTATTTGCCGTCAGCGAGTCTGTTCATAATCTCAAGGCACATTCTGCCGTTGTGGTATGGACACTTCCATGGCTCAACTATAGGACGTCCGACTCTTGGTGATCCATCTGCATTCAGATCCCAGAACCACTCTGATCCCGGTCTCTTGTCTATGAAGTATTCCTTTATGTACTCCCACACCTTCTCAGCAGCCTCGTAATACTTCTTATCACCCGACTTTTGATAAGCATTTATAAATCCTACTATTGATTCTGCCTGAACCCACCATACTCTTACCGTGTATGGCACGCCCTTTTCACATTCTGTCAGAACTGAATGTCCATCGAAAGCAAGCTCATATATCTGCTCTGCAAGGATATCTGTTATCTTTGTGATCTTCTCTGTGTACTCTGCCTCTCCAAGCACCTCGGTCGCCCTGTCCAGAAGCCATGATGTCTCAATGTCATGTCCGTATGAGTACAGATCGATCAGAGTGTTATAATCCTTATCAAAGAACACTTCCTGTCTCTTAAGCTCCGGATTGTATACCTTATCAGCAAATACATCGAGCAGCCATTCCAGGCGCTCCTTTACCTTGGAATCCTTGGATACCTTATAAAGTTCTGTGTAAGCCTCAAGTGCATGGAGCAGTGTGTTCATTGTTCTCTCTGCGAGAACACCATTCTCAGAAAGCTTATCATTTGACTCCGGCTTGAACTCTCTTGTAAATGCCTCGAGATAGCCACCTTCGTCAGTACATTTCTCTTCTATTGTATGGAAAAGCTGCAGGGCCAGGTCCAAAGCTTCCGAATCACCGGAAGCTTCGTAATAGGCGGATAAGGCATATATACTAAATGCCTGATTGTAGGTGTGTTTTGTCGTATCTTTGGGTGAACCATCGTAATTCATGGACCAATATATTCCGCCATATTCCCTGTCTATACAATATTCTTTCAGAAATTCATATCCATGAGCAGCCTCATCTAGAAGCTTTGGGTCCTTGAGTGCCTTATACGCACTTGCGAAGAACCAGGTAATTCTACTGTTAAGAATACAACCCTTCTCAGCCTTTTTATCAAGGTTGAGGTCATAATCCATATACCCATAAAATCCGCCGTACTCATCATCCCTCAGGGCCTCCCAGAATGGGATGATAGCATCTATTAATTCTTTTTGAATTTCATTTCTCATATTCATGAACTCTCTTCTTCTAATAAATTATTAACCCTTTACAGCACCCTGTGTAATACCACTATAAATCTGTTTCTGACAGCAGATGAATACTATAAGTGCCGGAATGATCGAGATGATAACACCTGCACAGATCAGGTTGTACTGGCTTCCCATAGGTCCTACGAACTTGTAAAGTGAGATAGCCATTGTCTTGATCTCAGGACTTATAAGGTAAAGGTTTGCAGCGTAGTACTCGTTGTAGATTACAACGCCCTTCAGTATGCAGGCTGTAACGATAGCCGGCTTGAGCAGCGGAAGTATGATCTTCCAGTAGATGGTCCAGTATGATGCGCCATCCACGATAGCTGACTCGTCAAGTGATACTGATATATTCTCCATGAACTGAATGAAGATGTAGATTGAGATAACATCTGTACCACAGCTCATGATGATGTAGCCGTATAAGTGATCGATAAAATTAAGATCACCCATGATGTTGTAAACTGTAACCTGCATAGCAACGGCCGGAAGCAGTGATGCCACAAGGAAAAGTGTTCTGATAAAGCCATTTCCCGGGAACTTGAATCTGTTAAGCACATATGCAAGCTGTGTTCCTATTACAACTGATACTATGAGTACGCACACCATAACTATAACTGAGTTGATGAACGCACGTCCCATGTTGGCAGTTGTGAATGCCTTTACAAAGTTGCCGAAATTCAGGAAGCTCTCCGGAAGCTTCATAACTGAAGTAGCCTTATACTCATCTGTTGTCTTGAAGGCTGTTGTAACACATGATATAAGAGGTACAACCGCACACAGTGAGAATAATATGAGTACAAAGTACTTGAGGAAACCTCTTACATAATATCCAACGGTTCGTTTTTCTTTTATTGGTGCTATGCTTGGCACATCTGTCTTTCCTCTTGCCATGTTACTTGCCTCCCTTCGCAGAAGCAGCCATCTGCTTCATGTATTTCTTGGTATCCCTCTCCTGTTTCTTGCGAAGCTTCTTTGCCTTATAACTCTCATCATCTGAGCTTGAATCCTTGAAGATGTACTCAAAGAACAGCTTCTGAAGCGCAGCACATATAAGTATGATAAGGAGAAGTACAACGGCCATTGCTGAAGCGAGACCGACCTTCTGGCTTGTATGTGCTATCTTGTTCATGATGATGAAGTAAGTACCTGTTCCGTTTGCACCTGTTGTGATAACGAAAGGCTGCTCGAAAGCACTGAGTGATCCTGTTATTGCTAAAATTACATTTAATGTAACGATTGTCTTGATACTTGGCAGTATGATATATCTAAACTGCTGGAATTTATTTGCACCATCAAGCTCTGCCGCCTCATAAAGTTCTGCATCTACCGACATGATAGCTCCAATGAAGAGAACCATCATCTGTCCAAGGTATCTCCAGACCGAGGTTGAAACCAGTGTCCAGTTGTTGACACTCTGGTCTTTGAGCCAGTATGGAAGGTTGTCTAAGCTAAATCCACACAACTGAAGGATTGAGTCAAACACGAATCCTCTTGTGAAGAAGAATTTGAAAATGAAACCTACAGCGATACCGCTGATAAGGTAAGGGAAGAAAATAAATCCCTTGAAAAGGTTACCACCTTTTACTCTGAAACTCAGAAGAGTTGCAAGAAAAAGTGCAAGCACTAACTGTACAAGTGCTCCTACGATGTAATACAAACTGAGCTTTAATGCACCGAAACAGTCTTTTCTTGTGAACACATCGATATAATTTGCTAATCCTACGAATTCTCTCTTTTCTACAGGCGTCGTATATTTCATCTTGTAGAAACTAAATTTAACCATCTCTCCGAATGGTATATATGTAAATACTAATAGCAAAAGCAATGGGATAATTGCGAAGGCTGCGCATATTATAACCTGCTGCCCCTTCCTGCTTGATGCCCATTTACCAAAGCCGGATTGTTTTTTGTTAGCCATACTCATTCCACCGCCTTTTTTAATAAACCGGGGCGGGCAATCCCCCCCCGGTCTGTAGCTTATTCTTACTTGTTATAATAGAGTCTTTATTACTTCTCAGTAACTTCGATTCCTAATGACTCCTGAGCATCTGACCACTTCTGGTTCCACTCAGCCATGATATCATCGAATGACATGTCGCCGTTTGCAGCATGCTCGATGATGGCCTGGATCTTGTCATTACCACCATTGCTTACGTTAAGCTCTGACTCTGAGTTGAGCTGGTTGAGGTAATCCTCCTCGCCCTCAAGAGCTGCCTCGTCTGCAACGAAGTCAACACCATCGAATGAGATCTTTGACTCTGAACCAGGAACAAGTGCAAGTGAATCCTCGTTGTAAGCATATCCTGACTTCTCTGTCATCCACTTAACAAATACAAGAGCTGCCTGCTTCTCATCATCTGAAGCGTTTACGTTGATACCGTAGCAGTAATCTGCACCTGATGAAGCGTACTGCTTACCATTTACTGAGATAGGGAAAGGAATGTATCCGATATCGTCTGCGTTAGGTCCACCTGCTTCCATCTGTGGGTATGACCATGAACCAAGTACCATACATCCGATCTCGCCGTTGTTGAGCTTTCCCTTACTTGACTCCCAATCTGTTGTTGAGTAATCATCCTCTGTAAGTCCCTGTGATACTGCATCGTAAAGGATCTTATATACTGCATAAGCATGTGTATCGTCGCCATAGTTCTTGAATGGATCCTTTGTATGGGCTAACTTCTGGTTCTTGTATGTAGCATCGCCTGTTGCTGTGATCGAGATATAATCATCCCAAGCTCCCATTGTCCAGCCTGCTGCATAGTTTGTGTAAAGTGGAATACAATCCGGATTCTTATCCTTGATTGCCTTGAGAGCTGCGATGAACTCCTCTGGTGTCTTAGGTACATCTGTTACACCTGCATCAGCAAATACCTTCTTGTTGTATACGATACCCTGTGTTGTAGCTGTAAGAGGTACACCATATACCTGACCCTGATACAGCCATCTGTTTGAGTAATTTACAAGACTGCTCATTGTATCATAATCGCCAAATGACATGAAATATGTTGAAAGGTCTGCCATGTCAACTGCCGGGATACACATTACTGTCTCGTAGTTTCCTGACTGAAGATGTGTAAGAGCATCTTCTGCATAGTTTGTATCTGTGATAACATCAACCTTGATATTTGGGTACTCCTTGTTGAAGTCCTCAAGATACTGCTTCCAGTTCTTTCCGCCGTAATCATCTGAGTCCATATCAGTTCTGTTGTTGTAGAACTTGATCTCCGCTGAAAGATCTGTGAAGTCTGTTCCTAACTGGATGTCTGCATATGACTTGATTCCCTCAGCATCAGCTGTTGTGTCATCTGCTGAATCACTTCCTGCTGCCTCTGTGGCAGCCTTTGTTGCCTCTGTTGTGTCCTTGTTATCGCTGTCTGAGCCTCCACAACCTGCAAGTGATGCTGCCATAAGACCAGCCATTGCGATACATGCAATACGCTTTGATTTCATAGTTTTGTCCTCCTTAAAACCTTCTTTGTTTTTAACTTTATATTAAGTATACATTAATTTACTTTTTAGTCATCACTCAATTTTGTTTTTAATCACAGTATTTTGTACTTTTCGTTAATTTTACCATTATCATTATTTTTTTTCAATATCATATAGACATTTTATCTATATATTTTTATCTTTAATTAGTATTTTATTGTTTTTTTAGCTAATTAGCCACTAATTTATATCGCTTTTAGCTTGTGATGATTGTTTAATAATTGTATTATTATGGATAGGAGGTGGTTTGCATGTTAGCTAAAGAATTAATTTCCTGCACTGTACTGTCAGGTTACAATATTCAGAAAGATATTGAGAACGCAAGATTCCACAGTGCGTTCTTTACATATGAAGAATCAATGGCAAGCGATGGCCTGATTCATCTTCTGGCCAACGGCGATATTTCTTTTGCTTATTCATGCAGTTATACCTTCTCTTTCATTCCGTGTTACCATTTCTTCTATATATATGAAGGAACTCTTACAGTAACATCGGGCAGCAGCAAATCATCATATTCCAAGAATACAGCCGCGCTTTTTGAGACAGGATCAGAAATAACATACACCACGAACGGCAAGTGTCGTTTCTACGAGGCATTCATCCTCGGAGCTCCACTTCGCCTGTATCACGAGTTTCTCCCCGAATCCATATATTATAAAAAGGACTCTGCCGGAGCCTCTGTACTCTGGAGCCATCTTTCACTGATAAGCAGACTCCAGGGGGAGTTGTCTGCCACCGATATTTTCAGAATTTCCAAATGGTTTAATGATATCCTGACCGAATTATGTGTATTTATTGAAAACTCATCCAAGAAGATGGATTGTGTGCCTCCTTATCTTTTATCGATAAAGAATCAGATGGATACAAACTACGCCGAACCGATGTCGCTTGATGACCTCGAGGCAACTTACAGGATCAGCAGATACAGGATATGCAGAGAATTTTCATTTCACTTCGGTGAATCACCTATGCGCTATCTCAACAGTCGCAGGATCGATGCTGCCAAAAGGCTCCTTCTCACAACAGATCTGTCCGTCCACGAGGTCGGATCCCAGGTTGGAATCGAGAACACAAACCATTTTATAAATCTGTTCAAAAAAGACACCGGTACAACTCCGCTGTCTTTCAAGCAGGCTGCACCGGTGTCTATTTCCGATTTGCATTACAATTGATATGTAGTTTTATTATCGTTCCATTATCGTTCTATTCTGGCAACGCTATCCTTTACCACGATTCGTCCATCCACGACAAATATGCCATCAGTATATTTTTCGTTGGATATCTTTTTTATAATCTTATGCATGGTTCTCTCTGCCATCTCCTGCATATTGATCTCGTATGTGGTCACGCCTATATCGCAGCTTCCAGGATACATGTAATTATCAAACCCCACAACGGACACATCCTCAGGAACTCTGTAGCCCGCAGCATTGAGTATCTTTATGAGCGTAGCTGCCGCAAGATCGCAGTTGCACACAAACGCTGTAGGCATATTCTTTGGAAGTTTAAAACAGTTCTCCTCGTCAAACTGACCCGTCTTCACATCTCTGTCCGGAATAACCCAGTCTTCTCTGAACGGAATATCATGCTCCAACAAAGACTTTATATAGCCCAAATATCTGTCAGTTATACTGTTCGTTGAACCTATCGTGCCAACATATGCAATATCTCTATGTCCCATATCATACAGATAATTAGTCAGCATATAGCTTCCATAGAAACTGTTTGCTATAACCGTGTCTATCGGTCTCGAATTATCGTAGTAATCCACATACTCTATAGGAACCTTGGCTGTCTTCTCCAGCTTTTCCAGGTATTCCTTACCCATGGAACCTACAACAACTATTCCATCAACCTTGTCATCCTCCAAGAGCATAGGCATCTCAGCGTTCAATACACTATCTCTGGAAACAAACTCCAGCATAGTAAAGCAGCCTCTTGCCACCGCCTTTTTGTTAAGCACCTGATATAACTGCCAATAGAACGACGGATACTTTCCAAGGTATATCTCTTGAATGAGAACACCAATATTATACTTTTTCTTTGCCGTCTTCTTTCTGATCTCAGATGGTGACTGGTATCCCATCTCATCTGCCAACTGTTTGATCTGTGCTCTGAGTTCCTCGCTGACACCCTTCTGATCTGAAAGTGCCTTTGAGACCGTAACGGTACTCACGCCAACAATGGCAGCTATGTCTCCCAATTTTACTGATTTTGCCATAACTAGTCCTTCTCACTTTATTTTTTCACGTGGTTAAATAACTTAATTTTTATTTTATTTTTAAGTTAAACTATTGTCAAGTACAAAGTGATACAGTCTGCTCATATAATCTCCACGCATAGTTTCAATGAGCATTCCGGCATTCATGAGGAGATCTCCCCCATACACATTCTCCGTTCCGTCAAGTCTGTAACCAGCAGTCACGTCAAGCCCTAAAAGTTTTATCTTTCTACTGTGTACGTTAGGTCTTCCAAGCACCTGAACGTAAGTCACCAATGCCTCACTCTTATCCTTTGCAACAACCATCCAGCAATCATACAGTCCATTTTCCCTGTACGATGCAACCCTATAATAATCACCCTCCCTTACAAGATCATTATATTTATGATACATAGACACCTGCTCAGGGATCATCGCACGTTCTTCTTCACTTATTTTTGTGATATCGAGCTCATAGCCAAATGTTCCCGCCAGAGCCACATGTGCCCTGGTCATAAAAGGTGTACTCCTTCCAACTGTGTGATTAGGGCAATCCGACACATGGGCGCCCATGGTCGAAAGCGGATATATCAGTTCCGTTCCCTCCTGTATAGAAAGTCTCTCTATGGCATCCGTGTCATCGGAGCACCATATCTGCGGACTGTAGTAAAGCATGCCAGGGTCAAATCTTGCACCACCGCCCGAGCAGTTCTCAAGCAAAAGATCTGGGAAATCGTTAACAAGGCGCTCTTGCAGCTCATATACTCCAAGCACATACCTGTGAGCCAATTCTCCCTGCCTGTCTCCGGTGAATTCTACGCTGCCGATATCCGTGAGCTGTCTGTTCATATCCCACTTAACATACTCAATATTTGCGGATGATATCACGTTATGCACACATTCATACACGTAGTCTCTAACTTCTTTTCTCGAGAGATCAAGCACGTACTGATTTCGCGATAATGTAGCCGTTCTCTCCGGAACCGCAAACGCCCAGTCAGGATGCTTTCTGTAAAGTTCAGAATCAGGAGAAATCATTTCAGGCTCCATCCATATTCCAAATTTCAGCCCCAGCCTATTCACCTCATCAACAAGATGTTTCAAACCGCCCTTGATCTTGTTTTCATTTACAAACCAGTCTCCAAGACTTGTGGCGTCATCATTTCTATGTCCAAACCAGCCATCATCCATGACCAGCATCTCTATTCCATGTTCTGCCGCACTCTTCGCTATCGCAAGGAGCTTATCGGTATCAAAGTCAAAATATGTAGCCTCCCAGTTGTTGATGAGGACAGGTCTCTTCTGATGAAGATATCTGCTCCTTATCATGTGGCATCTGTAAAAATCATGAAGATTTCTAGTCATCTGTCCAAGTCCATCATGGCTGTATGTAAGCACAACCTCAGGCGCTGTAAACGTCTCTCCAGGCGTGAGCCACCACTCAAATCCCTCTGAATGTATGCCCATGACTGCGCGTATGGAATCAAACTGTGATTTCTCTATCTGTGCGATGAAGTTACCCGAGTACACAAAATGCATTCCATATACATCACCCGTAGTCTGATCTGTACCCTTTGTCATCCATGCCATAAACGGATGGTCCTGGTGGGATGACTCACCTCGGAGAGAGCTTACACTCTGCTTGCCATAAGCTATCGGGCGTCTCTCAATCTGTCTCTCCCTGGCCCATGAGCCATGAAGAGTGAGCATCTCAAAATCCTCGTCATCCATGTCTATACATGCAGAATATACCTTTGTGAGCCTGATATCCCTATCACCTGCATTTTTCACGCTCACACTTCTGGTTATAACATCCTCATCCTCAAACACAGAATATATCAGGTCAACATCAATGCCACATCCCCCATCCATCATATGGACAACGAGAGTCTGAACCTCCTCTTCTCCCGCAAATGATGCCGGAAGGCCACTAATCCCCGGCTTTCCATTTACAATATCGTAATCCACAAATTTCAGATCAACGGTTCTGCTGCCATTTGCGGTCTTTACCGCAATACAACTCTCCCTGTAGTCTCCTATTCCATTTCCGGAATACTCTGTCGGAAATGTGTCCATAAATGAACATCTCTCCCTGTTATTCTTGGACGGAACAAAAGGAGCCTCACACGTTCTCAAAAACTGATCACATTTCTGCGGACGGATCTTCTGTCCATAATATATATGTCCGACAAACCCCTCTTCATCGGCGATTCCGATACGATAACTCGTGTTTCTCGTATCAAGTTCAAATATTCTGTTTGCCTCATCATATCTTATGCTCATATGTATCTATAGTCTCCTCGTTTTATTTATGGGTATCACTCTCTGCTTATGTATTCAAGAAATTCAAGTGCAAGATCCATATTCTTGGCATTCTCGCCAAATCCCACTGCAGCATCCATTTCATACCAGCCGGTATCCTTCACCCAGGAATTATCACCGATCTTTATTCCGACAGGTATCTTCTCACCCGTTTCAATAACCGTTGCATACACAAACGAATCTTTATACTTTTCTTTCAGTTCATCAGTCAGCACCTTATCAAGATCCTGCATATATCCGAACTCTCCAAAACTCATGACAAGGTCTGTGTCGGCAAAGAACACGTCCACCGCATTCGCCATAAATTTGTTCTGTATAAGCTGTAGACTATCCTGACTCATGGCATCATTCGGATCAGTTGACACGCCGATTCCTGTACTTATACTGACATATTCCTTCTCCGCATCAAGACCATTTTCACTGAGGAATTCCTCATAATACGCCTTGTCATTCGCCGCGGATTCCTGTTGTGTAGTGTTGACCGCAAGGATGTTGAGTGCCGCAGATTCCGCCGTAAAATGTTTTACGACAAGGAATACAACTATGCCCACAACAACAAGTGCAAATAGAGCCTTCGGAGCATAATACTCCAGTATGTATTCCTTTTTCTGCTGTTTGTTCATAAGGCTGAGTTTCTGTTTCTCAGACATATGCTCATCCACATCCAAGACGCTCTCCGGCTCTCGTTTCTCTTTTTCACCGGTTTTCTCATCGATGATATGTCCAGCGATACTTTTTATATTTTTCTTTTCTATTTCTCTCTCTTTTTTTATTTCTTTTTCTATTTCTTTTTCTGGCATATAATCTCCTATACTACTCCTGTACGCGTTTGCCACACACTGCCGTTACTTTATATATTATAACATTTTTTAGTTAATTCTTAAACAGTTTTTAGTATTTTTAACTATATTTTACTTTGTGACATATAACAGCGTTCAGTTATCTCGTCCCCTGAAGCTCCTGATTCCCTGCCTTCTTTTTATACAAAAGGGACCTCAGCATCAAGGCCGAGATCCCCCTTGTTCAGCGCATTGGCTGGAAAGTGCATTTACATGTTTAATTTTGTAGTATATGGAAGGAATGTTTTTCTTTTTCGGCAGTAAATTCTGCCATATTTTGTGTTTGTTTATTTAGCAAGCTCCTGCACACATGCTTTCATCTCATCTATCTTTGACATGGCATTTTTTAGGCTGATTTCATTCACGCCAAAGTAGAATTTGATCTTTGGTTCATTTCCAGAAGGCCTAACCGCGAACCACGCATTATTTTCCAGCTCATAGTACAGCACGTTTGATTTTGGAAGACCCATGTGCTCCTCTTCGCCATCAAGCGGCTTGCGGATTCCGCTCACATAATCCCTCATGCCGGTAACTTTGATACCTGCAAAGTTCGTAAGTGGATGGTTCCTGAAGTTCTCCATCATCTCCTTAATCTGTGCTGCACCATCTACACCCTTTAGAGTTATCCCAAACGCACCTTCAAAGTAATAGCCATATTTGTGATAAACCTCTTCCATGGCATTACAGATGGTTTCTCCCTGCAGCTTATAAAATGCTGCTATTTCACATAAAATGACAACGGCTGCGCAAGCGTCCTTGTCACGAGTGTAGTCTCCTACTAAACATCCAAAGCTCTCCTCCATTCCGAAGATGAACTTGTATGTGTTGTTCTTCTCAAAGAGAAGGATCTGCTCACCTATGTACTTGAATCCGGTGAGTGTCTCTATATATTTCAGATTGTAATTCTCTGCTATCGCCTTTGTAAGATTGGTGCTGACTACTGTATTACAGATAGCACCATTTTCCGGCAGTTTGCCGACTGCCTTCTGTTCACGGCAGACATACTCTGCGATCAAGGCTCCTGTCATATTGGCATTAAAGCGGACATATGGATATGCAGGATCATCTGCAAATTCCGTGTCTTTCCAAATTCCCGTACTGTCCTTGACGTATATTCCAAGTCTGTCTGCATCAGGATCTGTGGCCATGATAACGTCCGCATCCACCTTCTTTGCCAAGTCTATTCCCATGGCAAATGCTGATGTTTCCTCTGGATTTGGTGACTTGACTGTGCTGAAGTCTCCGTCAGGAACAGTCTGCTCCTCTACAACATATACGTGCTTGAAGCCAAGTCTCTTTAGCACTTCCCTTACAGGTACATTTCCTGTTCCGTGAAGTGGTGTGTATACTATCTTGATATCGTCTGCAACCTTCGGAATTATATCGCCGTGGATGGTCTGTTTTATGAGTGCCTGATAGTAATTCTCATCAACACTCGTAGGAACCATACAGAACAGGCCGTCTGCGATAGCCTTGTCCTTATCCATGGTCTTGACATCCTCGTATCTCTCAACATTCGCCACATGTTTCAGGATATCCTGATCCTGAGGAGATACGATCTGACTGCCGTCCTCCCAGTACACCTTGTAGCCGTTGTACTCAGGTGGATTGTGGCTTGCTGTTACCACGATTCCGGCTATACATCCAAGCTCTCTCACTGCAAATGAAAGCTCCGGTGTAGGGCGGAGTGCATCAAACACATAAGTCTTTATGCCATTTGCATTGAGGCACAGAGCTGATGCCTCTGTGAACTCTGCTGACATATTTCGGCAGTCATGTGCTATAACAACACCTCTCCCCGCAGCATCCGCGCCGACCTCAAGTATGTAATCTGCAAGTCCCTGTGTTGCCTTTGTAACTGTATATATATTCATTCTGTTGGTTCCAGCACCCATGATTCCGCGCATTCCGCCGGTCCCAAATTTCAGATTCTTGTAGAATCTGTCCTGGATCTCTTTGTCATCATCTGCGATACTTCTAAGTTCTTCCTTGGTCTTCTCATCAAAGCAGTCTGACTCAAGCCAGAACTTGTATTCGTCCATGTAACCCATCTTTTTTACCTCCACCTTGTAATTATTTTTAGTCGCTACCGCGATCTTCTAGCCTATTTTCTGCTGACATTTATTTGCCAGCCATTCCGTTTCTTACCAGTTATCCCGTTTTACGAGAACATCGCCTTCACATTTACCGCAAGCTCGTCAAGCTGCTCTGCCGCATCCTCCTGAGAGCTTCCCTTTACCCCGAGGTAGAACTTAATCTTCGGCTCTGTGCCTGAAGGTCTCACAAGGAACCATGCGCCATCCGCAAGCTGATAATATATCATGTTGGACTTTGGAAGCACCGCCGCCTCGGACTTGCCTGTCGCTGCGTCTGTCTCTGTTCCAAGCTTGTAGTCGTAGATTTTCTCCACGCTGTAAGTTCCGACCTTCTGCACCGGATTATCTCTCAGCGTCTGTATCATAGACTGTATCTTTGCAGCACCCTCGCGTCCATCAAACTTCATGGTCTGAACCTTCTCTTTGTAGTAACCATATTCCTGCCACAATTCAACCATTCTGTCCCACAGAGTCATGCCACGGTTCTTGTAGTATGCCGCAGCCTCACAGAGAAGCATCAGCGTTCCAACCGAGTCCTTGTCCCTTGCATATGTACCAGGCAGACATCCAAATGTATCTTCAAGCCCGAACACATAATTGTGTTCACCTGTCTGCTCATAAGCCCTCATTCTCGATGCTATATTCTTAAATCCGATCAGGTTGTTGCAGTCACAGAAGGTGTTGTACTTCTTACATATCTCCTTGACCATATTGGTGATAACAACCGTAGTTACAATCGCCGGATTCTCAGGCAGTCTTCCGCTCTGGGATCTCTGCATCAGCACGTAATCACAGAGGATCGCACCGAACATATTGCCCGTAAATTCTTTATACTCATTATTCTTGCTGTCATATCCATACATTCCAAGCCTATCCGCATCAGGATCTGTGACAAGAATCAGCTCTCCGCCGACCTTCTTCGCCAGCTCAAGACTCAGGGCATACGCCTCTGCGCCCTCAGGATTTGGGGACTTTACAGTTGGGAAATTACCATCTTGAACAGCCTGTTCCTCAACGACATGTACATCCTTGAAACCAAGTTCGCTGAGAACTCTTGTAACAGGCTTAAGGCCTGTTCCGTGAAGCGGAGAATATACGATCTTCAGATCTCCCGCCTTCTGAATCTCCTCCGGATTCATGACAAGCTTGTGAAGCTCTCCTATATATGCGTCATCGATCTCCTGACCGATCACATTCAACAGTCCTGCATCTATTGCAGCGTCCTTGTCCATAGTCTTAACCATGGAGAAATCTTCTATATTGTTGACCTCTGCAATAATCTCCTTATCCTGAGGAGATACGATCTGGGCTCCATCATCCCAGTAAACCTTATATCCGTTGTATTCCTTTGGATTGTGGCTTGCCGTTATATTCACGCCGATATTGCAGTGCAGATGTCTCACTGCAAATGAAAGCTCCGGTGTCGGGCGGAGCGCATCAAACAGATACACCTTCACGCCATTTGCACACAGGCAGAGAGCAGTTTCAAGCGCATACAGCGAAGCATTGTTTCTGTTGTCAAATGCTATAGCTGCCGACGGCTCTGATATTCCGATCTTCGCCAGGTAGTTAGCAATTCCCTGTGTTGCCATGCGAACCGTGTAAATGTTCATGCGGTTCGTTCCCGCTCCCATCACGCCTCGAAGTCCACCTGTTCCAAACTCAAGGTTTGTGTAAAATCTATCTTCAATCTCCGCTTCATTATCCTTTATGTTTACGAGCTCCTGCTTCGTAACATCATCTACCTGATCGCTGCCAAGCCACATCTCGTATCTCTGCTTTGCGTCCATCTTCTACCCCTTTCCTGACCTCACAGGCCACACAGATTTTTCCTTTTTATCTATCCACAATTTATCTTCCGTTCATTTTATTAGGCTATTTTTAGCTAATTTATTGTTATTTGTATAATATATTAAGCAGTTTTTAAATTCAATATTTAATCTTGCAATTTATATCACTTTGTTGCGCAGATGTATATTGCAGCCGTTTTATTATGGTGGTATTAACTAAAAGAATTATATTTTCTGCAATTGACTTGTAATATAACCGACCTTTTTTATTCCTTTACAGAGGCCATTTGTGATCTGCTCAAGATCAACCTGAGCGTTGTAGCCGGATTTGTGTACAGCAAGATCACGGAGGCACAGAAGGATCAGAAGGAGCTCGTAGTCCAGGTGGCATCCAGGGATCTGAAGAGCCGAATGCCGGAGTATGAACTGATCAGGATCATCGGTATACTGATCGATAATGCGCTTGAATCGACCGCCCCATTTGGCACTGCATATCTGTACCTGGACAGCAGGCAGAACCAGATAGAAATAAGAACAAGAAACAAGGGTTCCGTCAAAACCAACGAATTCCGCCAGAATATGTTCTCACCGGGATATACCACCAAAACCGGAGACAGACATGGCCAAGGTTACGGTCTCTACAACCTGAAAAAACTGACCGACAAGTACAATGGTAAAATATATCTCGACACGGTAAATACCGACCAGGGAGACTACATACAGTTCGACGTCATCGTATAAGGACAGCAAAGCGCCGTCCGGTCACCAGACCAGACGGCGCTTTTTTGTATTTGCTATATATTATACTTATGCTACTCTGCCAGCTTGTTGAGCTTCTCAACAAGTGCTGTCTGGAGAGCTTCAAGCTTTGCATCTGCGTCATCAAGGCTTGTTCCCTTGATTCCGTAGTACAGCTTAATCTTTGGCTCTGTTCCTGATGGACGTACACATGCCCATGCGCCATCCTCAAGGTCGTAGTAGAGAACGTTGGACTGTGGAAGTCCTGACTCTGTGACCTCTCCGGTGGCAAGATCTGTGATCGTGTTCTTCTCGTAATCACGAACCTTGAGAACTTTGAGTGTATCGATCTGAGTAAGTGACTCAGCTCTGAGTGAGGACATGATCTTGCGGATCTTCTCTGCTCCTGTAACACCCTTGAGCGTTATTGTGTAGAGGCCTTCCTTGTAATATCCGTACTTCTCATAGAGATCAAGCATGTGATCCCACAGAGTGATTCCCTGGCTCTTGCAGTATGCAGCAGCCTCGCAGAGACACATAACTGCAACCGGAGCATCCTTGTCTCTTGCGTATGTTCCAACGAGACATCCGTAGCTCTCCTCCATACCCATTACGAAATTGTATGAATTATTCTGCTCGAAGAACTTGATCTGCTCACCGATGAACTTGAAGCCTGTTAGAACCTCGATGAGGTTGACATTGTAATCTGCAGCCAGTGGATCAGCCATATTTGTGGTTACAATAGTCTTGACCATGGCCGGATTCTTTGGCATGAGACCGCATTTTGTTCTCTCTCTGAACTGGTATTCAGCGATTATAAGTCCTGACATATTTCCTGTAAATGGCATATACTTGCCTGTCTTTGTATCGAGTGCGTATATTCCAAGACGGTCTGCATCAGGATCTGTAGCGAGAACTATGTCCGCATTCTTCTCCTTTGCCAGCTTGAGGGCAAGCTCAAATGCCTTTGGATCCTCTGGGTTTGGATACTCAAGCGTTGTGAACTCAGGGTCTGGAAGCTCCTGCTCAGGAACAATGTATACGTTTTTGAAACCAAGCTCGGACAGAACTCTCTTTACAGGTACAAGACCGGTTCCGTGGAACGGTGTGTATACGATCTTGATGTTCTCTGACTGCTCCTTGATGATCTCAGGATGAATGATCTGCTTCTTTAGTTCCTCCATATACGCGTCATCTATCTCGGCACCTATGATAGTGAGAAGGCCCTTGTCAAGTGCCTCCTGCTTATCCATGGTCTTTACTGTATGGAAATCTGTTACAGCCTTAACCTCTGCGATGATCTCTCTGTCCTTTGGAGCTGTGATCTGCGCGCCATCCTCCCAGTATACCTTGTAACCGTTGTACTCTGGTGGATTGTGGCTGGCTGTTATAACTATACCTGCTGTACATCCAAGCTTTCTGACTGCATATGAAAGCTCAGGTGTAGGTCTGAGTGACTCAAAGAGATATGACTTGATTCCATTTGCACACAGGCAGAGAGCTGCTTCTGCTGCAAACTCTGGAGAATACTTTCTTGAATCGTATGCTATTGCCACGCCCTTGTCCTGCGCATTCTGCTTCACAATGAAGTTTGCAAGACCCTGTGTAGCCTTGCGGACGGTGTAGAAGTTCATTCTGTTGGTTCCCGCGCCTATCACACCTCTGAGTCCACCAGTTCCAAATACAAGATCACGATAGAATCTGTCCTCGATCTCAGCCTCATCATCAGCTATGGCTGCAAGCTCCTTCCTGGTGTCCTCATCAAAATAATCATCTGTCATCCAAAAATCATATGTGTCTCTGTAACTCATCTTTCTACTTCTCCTTCTTTTTTCTCATTTAGTATGCCCTTTTATGAACGTTCTGCTGTTTGAGCAATCACTGCTCAGCGCTTCCTATTTTCTCAGGAATTCTAGTGGATCTCCCTCAGCCAGAAAATGTGTCATGAGGTATGCTCCTCTGAGCGACACCTGTTCCTCTGACAGGATTCTTCTGACCTCACCTCGGTCTGCGAGTATGACCTGTATGTCCTCTGTGCTCTCCTTGCTGTCGAGATTTGGTGTTCCTGTAACTGTTCCAAATACAGCACTGCTCATCTCATCCGTAAATCCCGGGCCCATATAGAATGGCCTTCTGTAGAGTTCTTCTCCGCCCTCATATACATCAAGGGTAAGCCCCGTCTCTTCCTTCATCTCCCTGACTGCTGCCTGCGCCGGAGTCTCATCTCCATCCACCAGTCCTGCAGGAAGTTCATATATATATGTATCGAGTGGGTATCTGTACTGCCTTATGAGCACCAGCTTCGGCTCATCTTCCAGCTTAACTCCATATATAACTATTCCTTCCGGTTTTATATCGTGGGTCTTTATCTTGATGTCGTTCTCTTTATTCCTTGAAGCAAAGTAATAATTGAAGTCTTTTCCAGCCGTGTCAACCGCATCTATATGATAGAGGTTGAGGAACGGATTGTCTGTGAGTTTTTGTACACCTTTGTATTTCTCTTTCACTTCATCACATCCCTTCTGTGTATTTTAATGTATTCAGCCGACCATACATTCGCAAAACCGCACGGTTCCCGTGCTCTTTCGCTGCTGCGCTGAATATTTACCTTTATTCAAAATTAGCATAGTTTTTACAATATATCAAATTCTTTTTTAAGTAATTTTATCATTTTTTAGCTATTTTTAATGCTTTTTAGTATATTTGCGTCATTTTGCCATATTTTTCTATGTGATTCCTGGTTTTGATGCAGCTATGTGCCTCCTGATTCTGAATATTTTTTACTCAAAAAATCCGGGCACTTTGATCTGCCCGGATTCCAAAAATGTTATGCAATTTATACTCTACTGATTCTCTGTCGATACCAGTTGATATTCTGCATCTCTCAGCCTGCAATAATAAAATGTCTGTCCAGCCTCTTCTGTGTAAGTTTCAAATACTCCCGTCACTATCACCTGGCTCTGATCCGCCGGGTAATCATCTGGATATACGGCATCTCCACCGAGTTCAAATTCAAGTCCCTGACTGCAACATGCCAGAGCATCGGCTATAAGGCAGTAATTATAATATTTGTCTGTTATTGGATAATAGGATGCATAATACTTTCCCTCTATTCTTATCGTCTTGCCCTCATATTCCTCAGATTTTGACATCATCTGATATACCGTCGCATATACAAGATCGCTTCCCATAAGTGTGAGATCCACATCCACACCCTCAGACTTGTATTGCGCTATAACTGAGCTGTCTCCATTCACGACCTGTCCATATGTTGGTTCTGATGTCGCCTCAGTTACAGATGCGGATTCTGTCTCTGTCGTGGTTTGCATCTCTGTTGTGATCGTCGTCTCTGTTGTGATCGTCGTCTCTGTTGTGGCTCCCGCCGACGACTTGCTTTCCACATCACCATCGCCTGTTTTCTGATTAAGCACCTTATCCACTGCATTCTGTGTGTTCAAACGACTGCCCGCAGTCTGAGATGCTCCACCACAGCCTGTGACAGTCAGCAACATACTCAGCACCAATATTGACATAATCAATCGCTTAAATCTGTGTCTGCATCCATGCATTCTTCTATTTCTATTCATATACATATTCTTATCTCCTCATCACTTTCCCTGCTATACTGTTAAATGCAAATATAACCATATCACACGCAACTATCGTAGATCCTACCGGTGTTGAAAATAATATGGATACCAGCATGCCGGTCAAAGTTCCCACAACTGACAATACAGCCGAATATAATACCACTGACCTGAAACTATACATAACTCTCATTGCCGAAAGTGCAGGGAATACCAGAAGCGCCGTGATGAGCAGGGAGCCCACCAGATTCATTGCAAGCACTATTATCACAGCGATTATCACCGCCAGCGCCAGATTATATGCCCCTGCATTTTTCCCGATTGCCCTGGTAAAACTCTCGTCAAATGTGACTGCAAATATCCTGTTGTAGAACAAACAGAAAAACGCTATTACACATATTGACATAACTATACACAGCCACACTTCTCCCATTGTCAATGTCAGTATGGATGTTGAACCAAACAACGTTGAGCACACATCGCCAGATACATTTGCCGACGTGGAAAATACATTCATTATCAGATAACCTACGGCTAAAGCACCGACAGACATCATGGCTATCGCGGCATCTCCCTTAAGCTTCACATTTTGTCCCGACATAAGTATGAGAATTGCAGCAGCCACAGTCACCGGCATCACTATGATCGTGTTGTTTGTCAGTTTCAGAACAGATCCTACCGCCATTGCTCCAAATGCAACATGCGAAAGTCCATCGCCGATAAATGAAAATCTTTTCAAAACCAATGTTGCACCGAAAAGTGACGAACACAATGCTATAAGAATACCAACCACAAGAGCATACTTAACAAATGGATACTGCATATAGTAAATTAACTTATCAACAAGCTGCACTCTGTCCACCACCTTTCTCATATTCTACCGAAATGATGTTCCAATATCTGCTGTTCTTATATTCCTCTCTGCTGCCCCAGAACGAGCCCCCATGATTCATATGAAGCACATGTCTGGCGCAATCTATTGCCCTCAGATCATGTGATATCATGATCACTGCCACACCATTTTCATTTAACTGCTGTATCATCTGATAGAACTGTGCCGTTGCGACAGGATCAAGGCCAGTTACCGGTTCATCAAGCAGAAGAAGGTTCTCAGTTGCACACAGGGCTCTCGCCAGAAGGACGCGCTGCTGCTGTCCTCCCGACAAATGCCTGTAACATTTCCTGCGTATATCCCACATTCCAAGTCGTTCAAGCTGAGATTGCGCAAGCTGCTTTTCCTTTCTGCCATAAAAAGGACGTGCTCCGCACTTAGGCAGCGTTCCCGACAAAGCCACCTCCCATACAGTCGCAGGGAAATCCTTCTGCACAGGTGTCTGCTGCGGCAGATAGCCTATATCACGCGATGTCAGATCATCGCCAAACTTTATCTCTCCTGAAACCGGTTTCAACAGGCCAAGCAGAGTTTTTACCAAGGTACTCTTTCCCGCTCCGTTCTCTCCAACTATACAGAGATAGTCTCCCTTGTCTATACTGAAATTAAGGCCTGACGCAACTGCTCTTCCGTCGTACCCGACTGCCAGGTCTTTACATGTTATATATGACATTTGTTTTCTCCTATAAATCTAAATTTGTTTTATTGTTCAGCAATTAATTCAATGCCTGAGAAAGTACGTTCAAGTTATCTTCCATCACGTTCAGATACGTCTCACCATCAGCTACAGTCTTTGCAGTCACAGACTGCATGGAATTCATCGTCAGGATCTCCTGATTTTTCGAATCTGTTGTCTTCTTTATCGACTCTGCTATACTGTGATCTGCACCCTCTATCGTCAGAATAACCGGAAGCTTTAACTCATCCACCTTCTGCGCAAGGAATGTTATCGTCTCAAAACTTGCCTCCGACTCAGCACTGCATCCCACAAATGCAGCATAGTAAGTAAGGCCATAATCATCCGCCATATATCGGAAAGGGAATCTGTCGCCAAACAGAATTGCCTGACGTTTTCCCTTAGAAACTGTTAGTTCGTACCTTCCATCAAGATCATTGAGTTCATCAACGTACTTGCCTGCATTCTCCATGTAATCAGATTTATTATCTGGATCAAGTGCCTGGATATTATCCGCCAACACATTCGTCAATGCCACTGCGTTCTTGAGTGAAAGCCATACATGTTCATCATACTCCGGGCCTTCCTCTCCTTCCTCTTCTTCCTCTGCCTGCATGCCTGGAACTACCTCTTCCTCTTTGACTGCAGTTCCCAAAGCGTCAAGCATATTTACAACCTTCATATCCTTATTAGTCGCTTCTTTCAGGGCACTATCCACCCAGCCATCAGACTCACCGCCAACATACACAAACATATCTGCGTCAGCTATCTTTGCTATATCCTCTGCAGTTGGTTGATAACTGTGAAGATCCATCCCCTGATCGAGCAGCATAGTAAGCTGAAACTTGTCGGAATCACCGCCTATAATATTGCGGATCCAGTCATACTGAGGAAAAGTCGTACATACAATGCTGTACGCCGCAGCACTTGCCGCATTTTCAGGCACACTGCCCCCTTTCTGATCAGAATCTGCTGCCATCATTGATGCTCCGCAGCCACAAAATGCTGAAACAGTAAGTACCGATGCCATAACAAGGCCAAATATTCTATTTTTCATAATGATCAATAAACCTCCGAATTGATTGATAAAATTGACAGGCATATTTTGATGCCTATAATTGGGTAAATTTAATAAACTGCCTCTAGATCAAAAAACATCAATAATAAGTATTCGCCCTTATCTTTAGATGTATTTCCAGACGCAATTCTCAGCCAATATCCGTACTTTAAATCAATTCAGCAATTCCACCTTCAGGGAAACGAGCGTATCGGTACAATACTCGTGGGTATACACCAATACAACTCCAAGTGTGAACACACTTAAGAACGCCAGGAACACTGGCGTAGTTGACATTGTCTTTATATTTGAAAGGAACTGTGCAGCCTGCTGCAAATGCATACATATAGGACATTCCTGCCCCGTACAGTCATGCTCCACATTGCACGCAATATAGCCATAAGAGAAAAGTACTCCCGATATAAAGAACACTATAAGAATCCATGACATTATTCTCTTTTTACTCATTCTGCACACCTCATTTTCATTGTAGGAATTTGGGGATATATAGTTTTCGTTGTGACCGTAACGATACAATCCCATCTGTAACAATCACGTTTAGTTTAGACTACAGCGACTCCACAACGCCTCTGACAATCTTTGCAAATACCACATATCGACGATCTGTCACAGTCGATCATAAATCCATACCTCTCCTGAACTCCTTTAGCTATGTGATTCATGGTATCGCGGTCAATATGTATGACTCTTCCGCACTTAACACACTGCATATGAAGGTGTTCGTGACAACTATGATCAGCCTTTTCCATTCTATACATACTTGAACCACCATCAGCACTCTGATACTTTATCAATTTGTCCTGGGTAACCATGCGGTCAAGATTGCGATATACAGTTGTTGTATTCGCATCTATGCCATTCTCATCCAAATACACACTTACATCAGCCGCGCAAAACCCTCTGTCCTGCCTCTCTGCAGCAAATGCCTCTATAGCCTGACTTATTCTCGTTTTATACTCCCTCGCCATAATATTCCTCTTTTTCGAATTTGCAAGTCATTTGCATTTTACTGTATCATAAATGGCTTTTAACTTTATGTCAACACTTTTTTATCACTTTTCCAGCACTACTATCTTGTTTGATATATTGCTGACAAATGGTATTTTGCCAATGACTTTATATACCGGTATGAACTCAGCCATTCCTTCTACAAGACTGTGCTGTTCTATGTATCTGTATTTCGGTATGATCTCCGCCAGCTTCTTTCCATTTGGCACGCCCCAGGAAAACCTGGCATGGCTTCCATGGATGGATTTCTCCTTGATATGCTTTGCCATGAACGGAGCCATAGTCTCTACGAGCACCGTAGCATGAGTAAATTTCCTGTCTATTATGTCGAATATTTTCTTCACATCAGCTTCTGTGAGATACATCGTAAGCCCCTCTATGATGACCAGCACAGGTTCACCTGCATACTCTACCAGGTCTGCCCATTTGCCGTCCATGGCGGATTCTGCTATCTGGTACACCGGTCCGTCCTCCTGCAGGAACTTTGCCCTTACAGTCATGGTCTCCGGGAGATCAATGTTGTACCAGCCTTTATATTTACCCTCATTTCTATAGCAACGGGTGTCAAGACCACAGGCGATATTCACAACCACAGCACCCTTGTGCTTCTTCAGGAATTCTGATACAAGCTTATCAAGCACTATGGTTCTCGCTATAACTCCGCTTCCCATCGCCAGATCCTTGTCCGCCAGTGAAAAGTCATAATCCAGACTGTCCACTATCTCTATAGCCTTGCCGTCATATATGACATGATCCGACTTTCTCGATTCCTTCGCCCTGGCATAGAGTGTCTGGAGCATCGTCTCCGGGACTCCCGTTATGTCTACCTTTGATCTGCGTACTGTATCGTTCTGTGTGCTAACCATTTTCTCATTTCCTCCTGCTTTTTAATTGTGCAAACGCATGAGGCGTTTGCGTGCTTCACAACATGTCGTCAAGCGCAGCTTGATGACCTGCGCGCACATCAGTGCGCTTCCTCTGTCGGAATCCTCCCACTTACGTGGGCCCCTCCTTATATGGAGCAAACGCATGAGAGGCGCTGCGCGCGGCGTTTGCGTGCTTCACAACATGTCGTCAAGCGCAGCTTGATGACCTGCGCGCACATCAGTGCGCTTCCTCTGCCGGAATCCTCCCACTTACGTGGGCCCCTCCTTATGAAATATAACATTTGTCATGTTTTGTTATGTTCGTAAAAATAAGAGGTTCATCATCGATGAACCTCTTTCTTTAAACTCTCTATCAACTTTTCTGTACCGCCAGTGGCATGAATGCCGATCTTTTCTGTCAGATACATTTTCTTCTCCACATCTACATCCTCGTCCAGTATCGCCATGGCTCCTTCAAGCCGAATCTTCGCCAGCACGCGAACCAAAGTCTCATCCGGCTCGCATCCAAGCTGTGACCTGTAATATGCCGCAAATGAATGTCTCATGAACTCCTCAACCCTCTGGTGATAATTCTCATAGCAGCTGCCGTCAGCGCCATGCATGATGATCATTGCCTCTTCCCTGTGTGCCAGAAGAAATTGCATCATGATCCTGTCTGCATCTACGCCCGTGCCGGGGTTCTCAATCTCCCCCTTCATAAGTTTTCCAAGCATGACCTCGTATTGATTCACAAGCGGTTCGAGTATCGCCTTGAACAGAGCCTCCTTACTCTCAAATGAAAAGTAGAAGGCTCCGGTGGTAACTCCCGCACTATTGCATATCATTCTAAGACTTGCCCTCTGGTAACCATTTTTAAGGAATTCCTCTTTACCTGCTTTTTTCAGTTTTTCTATCGTTTCACTGCGCTTGTCGTTTTCCATAACATATGTTATGTTAGCACAAGCTAACTAGTCTGGCAACATATTTTTTATATGTAATGCCTTTCTTTACGCCCTGGCTTTTTTCCAGCTATCCACTAACTGACAGAGCTGTAACCATTGTTCCTGACTTATACAAATCCTTACTTTTCCTACTATCCCCCAACTGACAGAGCTGTATTCTACTGCTTCTGCAGATACTTCACCGGAACTGCTTTCGTAAGCCACACGCCATTCTTCGAAAGATAGAACTTATATCCATCCCTGTACATCTCTCCAGATCTTACAATATACAAAACCGGTTTTCCATGTCGCTGTCCCACCTTAAATGCTGTGTCTCTGTCATTTGACAAGTGGACATACAGACGGCTCTTAGGCAGAAGTCCCTCTGTTTCTATATCCTGTACATACTTTTCACCCGTGCCGTGCCACAATTCTTCCGGCGGACTCACCTCGTCCAGCTCGACATCAACAGGTATAGAATGTCCCTGATTTGCTCTTATAAGAGTCTTGTCTTCGTTGAATGAATACCTCTGTTTCTTGTCAGCACGGACAATCTCTTCCAACATATCCATATCGATCGAGTGTTGTTCTCCAATACCAGACAACAGCTCGTCAACATTTGCCCAGCCATGCTCATCCAGACTGATTCCGATACTTTCTGGTCTGTGTCGAAGAATCAGACTCATAAAACGGCTGAGCTTATTTAAATATTTTTCATCGTATTCCACGCTCTTCTCCTCCAGTCAACTACAATCATCAAGATTCATTTGAGCCTTTTATTTGGATTATTTTTTCATAAATCACTTTACGATATCTGACAAACGTCAGCGCTTTTATAGACGTCTTCATCGTGAGCCAACGCTACATGCAAAATTCTTTCAGTAACTTTAACGTATTCTTTCGTTAAGGTATTTCCCTACCGTCTCAAGCCCTCCAATCGGCACGCAAAACTTCTGGTCATGGTTCTTACATGCCTCATAGGTTTCCTCCAGATCAAACCAGCTCACGCCGTCCAGTTCTTCCTTCTGGATCGTCAGGTCTGCTATGTCCACCGGTTTCTGGTACACGAACACAAATGCCACCTCATTATCCCTGAACATTTTGCCGTGAAATTCCTTCTCATACTGTATTCTGAATGTTCCCGCAAAATCGAGGTCTTCTTTTTTTGCATTTATTCCCAGCTCCTCACCCAGTTCTCTGAGTGCCGACTCCATCGGTTCATCACCTGCCTGTATATGTCCGGCAGAGGAAGTGTCATACCTTCCAGGAAATGAATCCTTATCCATCGACCTCTTCTGCAGAAGGACCTTATACCTGCCATTCTCTTTCTTCGCTATCCAGATATGGGCAGTCCTGTGGCATATGCCTTTTGCATGTGCCTCGCTCCTCTCCACTGTGTCTCCGGTAGGGTTGCCCTGTTCGTCGCATATATCAAAAAGTTCCATTATTTTGTACCGTCCTTCTATTCCTACACCACCAGCCGCGCCTTCGCCCTGCCGGTTCTGTCCTTTTCCACCACGATCTGCTTGTCAATCTTCTCCTTGAGTTCAGTCACGTGCGATATTATTCCCACCAGCTTTCGTCCCTCGGTCACGCTGACCAGCGCTTTGTATGCCTGTGGCAGAGTCTTTTCTGTGTCCAGTGAGCCAAAGCCCTCATCCACAAACATCGTATCTATCTGTATGCCGCCAGCCGAAGCCTGCACCTCATCAGAGAGTCCAAGGGCAAGGGAGAGTGATGCCATAAATGACTCGCCCCCAGAAAGAGACTTAACGTCTCGTCTGCTGCCGTTGTAATGATCCACAACACAGAGGTCAAGGCCGATCTGGCTTCGCCTGTCACTGCTGTCCGTCACACGCCCCAGTTCATACTGACCGTCTGACATCTTCAGGAATCTCAGATTTGCACGCTGAATTATCCTGTCAAAATACGACATCTGTATATACGCCTCAAGGTTTATCTTGTTCTTGCCGGATACATTTCCTGAGGCAGTGTCATAGAGCGACTTCACGCTTACATATTTCTTTTCTTTTGCCAAAAGCTCATCGGACTTTCTGCTTATATTCGCCATCGCCGTTTCATTTGCACGGATGCGGCTGTTTCCATCCTGCATGAGAAGTCTGATCCTTCCCAGCTCATCTCTTGCTGCGTTTTTATCTTCCTCAAGCCTGGCAAGTTCGAGCTTTTCTGCTGACTCCAGCGTGTCTGTCAGAGCCTTTATCTGCCCCTCCAGCGTCTTAATATCCTGGATCACAGCATTATATCTCTTCTCAGCGGCGTCAAATGAATTCTGCAGTTTCTTTGCTCTGCCAAGAATCTCGTTCATCTTCGTTTCCGCCTCACTCCGATTCCTGAATCTGAGCCCCGCGGCCAGTTCTGTCGCCTGTTCTCTGTCTGAGACAATCTTTGCCGTGAGCGCCGATATATTTCTCTCAAGCTCCGCCAGCTTCACCTGCATCCCGGCAAATGCTTCTTCCTCCTGAGGAAGTTTTGCAGCAAGCTCATCCCTTCTGCTGACCCTTTTGCGTTCAGCCTCGATCTGTCTGTCAGTCTTCGCAATCTTCTCATTATAGTACCCAATATTCTTCTCAACCTTTTCCGGCAGACCGTCTATATCCTCCGGATCGTCAAATTTCCTTCCAGCCTGCTCAATAATGCTGTTTCTGATCTCCATGACACTGGCAAGCTTTACCTTTGCATCCGTAGCACTGGCATTTGCCCTGTCGCGTGCTCTGTCCGCATCCTTCTTCGCACCATCTAACTGCGCATCTGTCGGAGCCTCCTTTGGCAGCGATGCAAGGAGTTTGTGCTCCGTCGCACCGCACACAGGGCACGCCTGTCCCTCCTTCAGATCCTTTGCAAGGATTCCCGCCTGGGCATTCCTGTAGAGCGTGCTCATATGCTCATACAAATCCTGTTTTCTGGTATACATATCATTATCAAACAGATACTGCTTCTGTGCTTTGTCCACCGCCTGTTTTCTTCTGCTGTATTCCATGAGCAGTCTGCTTATGTCATTCAGATAGTCAACAGCGTCAGCCATCTTCTCCCTCGATGCCGTGATTGCAACTATTTTCTCCCCCGCATCCGCAAGCTGTGTCTGCTCCTGCCTCAGCTTTTCTATGCTCTTCTGTTTGTCTGTCACAAGCATTCTGCCCTTCTCTGCCTGTTCATTTTGCCTTTGCAGGAGCTGTTCCTCGTCTACAATATTTTTTCGCTTCTCGTCCAGTTTCTCATAATTTGGAAGCTCGTTATTTATAACTGCTGCCTGCCTTTGGAGCTCTTCCGTTTCTGGGCGCGCTTCCTTTGTCCTGTTTAACTCTGCCTCAGCAGCAGTTCTGTCATTCTGTACATTTGCAAGCTCCAAATGTGTCTTTTCAAGCTGCACTCTGGCTTTCTCTGTCTGCTGTGCCTTGCCTATCAGCGTGTCAAGTTCCCCGACCCGGGTCTCAAGTGTACTGATCTGCTTCTCATATGAATCCGTTCTTGCCTTCTCCGTTACAATAAGCTTTCCGATGAGTGTGATCACCTCATCAATTGGCATCTGGCCGTCCTTTGCTTTCTGGACACCGATCCCCAGCGGGTCATCCTCTCCGCAGACTATCCCGGATATATACTGCTCTATACTCTTCTTCATATCGTCGCGTTCACTCTGAAGCCTTCTCGTCTCATCCTGAAGACGCTTCTGCAGAACAAAATACCTTGATGTGTGAAAAAGCTTGCTGAATATCTTCTGTCTGTCCCCGGACTCCGCCACCAACAGTTCCTTGAACTCACCCTGAGCAAGCATGGATATCTGCGAAAACTGCTCTCTGTCCACACCCAACAATTCCTGAAGATATGAATTTACCTTCGTTCTGTTGGCAATGACCAAGTCATCCGGCAGATACAGTTCTGCAGCCGCATCCTGCAGGGTAGTTCCCTCACCTTTTTTCTTACGTCTCTCATAGGAAGGATTTCTTTTAACTCTGTAAGTCTTCCCCATATGATCAAATGTCAGTTCAACGTAGGTATCTGTGTCCACATCGGCATACGTTGATCTCATCATCCTCGCATCACGGCTCGCTCCGCTCGGCTCATCATACAGCGCATAACAGATGGCATCGAATATCGTGGTCTTTCCCGCACCTGTATCCCCAGTCACAAGATACAAGCCTTCAGCCCCAAGCTGGGCCATGTCAAGCATCTGGACTCCCGCATATGGTCCAAATGCCGACATCGTAAGATTTATGGGTCTCATCACCAGGCCTCCTTCCATATAACGTCTATAATATCCTGAACAAAACTCCTCTGTTCATCGCTCATTTCCTGGTTGTTCTGCTTCTCATACAACTCTTCAAACAGATCTATAGGCTTTTTCCCTTCAAGCACAGCGCCATCGTCTATCGTCTGCGTCACACGGGTTCTGGTGTTGTCGTATCCAAGCTTCATCACATTTGGATAGACCGTTCTGAGTTTTCCCAAAGCATCCGGCACGTCATCCTCGTCCGTGAGAACCACATACAGATAATCATCCACAGCCGTCCCCTCATAGTTTCGCCTGTCCATCAGCTCGTCAAATGTTCCCTTTACCTCGCGCAGCTCATGCATCGGAACAAGCGGAACAGTCCTTATCTCTATTTTCTTGTTCTCAGGGATGTCAACAACCGTCACCGATTTGGTGTGGTTAGCCTCCGAAAGTGAATACTTAAGCGGTGTTCCACAGTATCTGACAGTCTCCCTGCCCACCTTCTGCGGCCCATGTATATGCCCCAGCGCCACATAGTCAAATGAGTCAAATACCGACACATCCACATTGTCCAGACCGCCCACATTCTCCTCCGACTCCGAGCGCACAGCCCCGGTCACGAACTGGTGGGCCACAAGGATATTTGTAACCTTCTCATCAACATCCATGTACTCCACCGCAACACGGCAGGCATCCGTGTAATCATTTATATCATCCGCCTCATCAGGGAACACCGATCTGACCATTGCCGGCTTCACAAATGGCAGCATGTATATGTTCACCATCTGTCCTTTTCCATCCTCCAGCTTATATGGTCTGACCAACCCATCTCCCATCATGGCTATCTGTGCCGAATCATATACCGGCGATATATGGATTCCACTGAGATCAATCAGACTTGATGCAAATGCCAGCTTGGCCGCCGAATCATGGTTGCCGCTGATGATATATACTTGCAGCTTTCTCTTTGCAAGCGAAGTCAGAAATCTGTCCAGCAGTTTCACCGCCTCCTCGCTCGGCACAGACTTATCATATACATCCCCGGCTATGATGACTCCATCCGGCTGCTCATCATCGATGATGCACAGTATTTCTTTTAATATATACTCCTGATCCTCCAGCATGGAAAATTCATTTACACGCTTTCCTATGTGAAGATCAGATAAATGGATCAAACGCATATGTACTTCCCCTTTAAACAAAACATTCGTTGAAATAATTATAACATCACCGACAATATATCCCAATTATGTTTATCTTAATTTCGGCAATTTCGTTTTCTCCGCTACATGAAATACCATATTCGTCATATACTATGTAATATAGCACTTGTTTTCATCGGAGAATCCTTAATGCAAATAAAATCCAAACTCAACCTTTTCCGCTTCATCTTCATATCGATCCTCGGCGTCCTGCTCCACTTCACATACGAATGGTCGGGCGACAATCCTGCTGTCGGCCTGTTCTCAGCCGTGAACGAGTCGACCTGGGAGCACCTGAAACTCATATTCTTTCCCATGCTCCTCCTGACTCTGACCGAATCTCTTTGGGCGCATATACAAGAAAAGCCCCTGCCGGAAAATTTTCTTCCGGCAAGGACTATCGGTATCCTATCAGGTATGGCATTCATTGTTGTCGTGTTTTACACACTAAACGGTGTACTGGGCAGGAATTATGAAATTCTGAACATCGCACTTTATTTCGCCGGGGTTATATATGCACTGCGAACCGAGAACAGATCAAAATCCAGACAAATGTGCATAAACGACTACGTTTCCATGACTATCCTGGCAATTCTCGCGGTTGCATTCTTTGCATTTACCAACTATCCGCCTGAAC
Organism: Coprococcus sp. AM14-16; assembly: GCF_003434675.1. Lineage (NCBI taxonomy): Bacteria > Bacillati > Bacillota > Clostridia > Lachnospirales > Lachnospiraceae > Coprococcus > Coprococcus sp. AM14-16. The sequence goes on along the minus strand of NZ_QTLL01000002.1, from coordinate 780,022 downwards.
TGGGGATATTTGCGGATCCTACAACAGATTAACCACACACATCAAAAGCACCACCTGCATTACAAGTATAAGTGGCACTCCAACCGAGAAATAATTCTTCCTTATCTTATGCCTGAACACCACCATTCCAAGCAGAGCACCGATACTTCCCCCGGCAAATGCCATTCCAAGCAAGACAGCTATAGGTATCCTGTATCCGCCCTTGACCGCTCTGTATTTGTCAATTCCGAACATGACAAATGTTACAGCACTCACTGCCGCAACGAACCACAATGTCCATCTGTATTCCACAAACACATCCCAGAATGCAAAGCTCCATTTGCCCATAGGTCTGAGCTTCCAAGTCATGAACACCGCAAGCTCTATTACACACACGCACACTGTGAACACTCTCAGCATCATATTCGTCTTGGATGCAGTCCTGTCACACAACGCAAATGCTATTATCATGCCAGGGGCACCACCGGCAATGGCTATGATCCCCAGCAGAACACTGAGCGCCTTATGGCTTGTTCTCCTGCGTCTCGCAGCCGTCACTCCATCAAGGACAGCTCCCAGTATATTTATACATATCAGATATATGATCAACTTATCCATTATATATACCCACCTTGTCTACTGACATTGTATACATAGTTCCACTCTCCTATATACTTCTACTGATCTGCGATGAGCACCTGCGGCTGAACCTTTCTGATGTTCCCCGCTCTGATAAATGCTACCACAGAGAATAACACGCTCATAAATACCAATGGTATAACCAGTGATATCACGCTTGTACTTAAATTAAAACTGTATATTCCAAATGATTCAAATCCTGCCTTGAAGAATGGCTTGCTGACGATAAGTGCAAGAACTATACCAAGCAGCGAACCCACAACTGCCGTCACGATAAAGCGGACCGCAAGCTGGCATCTGAGTCTGAAGGATGTAAATCCAAGTGCCTTGTATATTCCGATATCCTTCTGCTCACGCATGAGAACCTTGCCACACACGATTATGACCGTGACTATCACGAATACAGCCCCCAACATATATGTGAGCAATGTGAGTCCCTGTATTGCAATGTTGACTGTACCCGCCACTCCTTCAAAATCATCCTTTGCTGAATGTATTGAATACGTGATGCCCTGATTATCGCCATATCTCTTATCTATCTCCTGGATTATCGCATCACATTCATCAGTATTGTCAAGATCATAACATATTCCTTTGCCGCTCCATTCCTCTTCATCTGAACTGCTTTTGGCAGCTCCACTGACACCAGACTCACTTACGGTCTCTTCATGGGCAAACTTACTATATGCAGCCTTACTAATTGCAAAGTTCTTGCCCATATCATTTGCCGAATCATATATGCCGGAGATAACCATCTTCCTTGCCACGCCGCCGCGCTTGACTGTGACTGTGTCACCTACGTTCATGTGAAATCCATCAGCCACATACTGGGTTATCAGCACTTCATTGTCATATGTGCAGGTTCTTCCCTTTCTTATCGTGTTGATCATATCAGGGTCCTCCACTATATAACAATACATCTGCACATCATCGAACAGAAGGTACTCGCTGGACATTTGATATTTTCTATACGCTGTGTGTTCTGATATAACATTCTCTATATCCTTCTGCGTATCCTCATCGACAAACGAAGCAGTCAGGTCATACTTCGTGACTGAAAACATATCCACCAGCATATTCTGTGAATTAAACCAGCGCATCATATCATTCATAAGTATCATGAACATGGCAAGTATAGCAGTCACTATGATGGCTGCGGCATACTGTTTCTTCTCAGATATAAACTGTCTGTATGCAAGACTCACACCAAGTTTCTTGCCTGAGACCGGAAGCTTCAGAACGCTTGAGAAATGCACACTGTCCCGTCCACCTCTTATCGCCTTTATAGGTGTGGCCTCGGATATTCTCCTTGTCTTCAACATGATAAATGCTGCTACCAGAAGCAGTATCGCCAATATGACACACAGCACAAGTCCTACATTAATATCAAACGGAACTTCAAGTCCTGAAGAAGATCTTGTGGCACCATTTATAATTTTTAGTATCGGAATGGCCAGTGGTATTCCAGCAAACAGTCCAGTCGCCACAGTGCACATATACCCGGCAAGCAACGCCAGCTTCACCGATGCATTTGTCATTCCGACCGCTTTGAGTATTCCTATGTTAACAAAATCCATCTCTATGCTGCTGCCGATGTTGTGTCCTAGAACTATCATAGCCGCCACCAGAAGCAGCACAACAAATATAAGCAGCACCGCGGAGAATACCTTTGTCATAAGAAGCATGTAATTTCCCGCCTGCTCCTTTGATAAAGTTATCCAGCAATATGACGCGAAATCACTCACATTATTCAGTTCTCTCTCAAACTCCATCTCCGTAAGGTCCAGGCCCGGCTTTTTATCTATTATGATAAGCTTTGACAATTCAAAGGATCTCTTGTCATCTTCCAGTCCGCTTCTATTATCTTCCGCAGCCTTTGCCTTGAGATCCGCAAAATCCTCATCTGAGATCAATATCGTCTTTATTCCCATGACCGAAGATCCCATATATGGATCCTCGAAAAATGACGCAACTTTGAAGGTATAAGAACCGTTATCATTGCCCAGCTCGACTGTATCACCAATCTTGCAGTCATACATACCTATGAAACTGAACGGCACACTTACCTCACCTTTTTCAAGCCGGCGATCTGTCATTTTGTTATCCACATCATACTGATCATATGTGAGCACGCTGTCTGTATCATTCAAAACGAAGCTGCTGTTTCCGCCTTTTCCATTGCAGTCCTTAAGCAGCAGATACACAACATCTGCTGCTTTCACTTCCTGCACCGCATCACATTTGCCAATGTTCTTTATTATCTTGTCTGCACTTGTTCCATAGGCATCCAGCCTGTTCTCCCCATAAAGTGCGGCAAGCATACCTCCATAACCAACCTCTTCCATAGCTTCCGAATCATGCCTTATGGAATTCGTGTAGTAAGAAAGCACTGAACAGAATGCCAGAGAAATGATAAGCATGAGCACGAACACACTTATATGCACGCCCTTGTTTCTTCTCATATTTCCTCGAAGCACCATCATGATATATCTCATTCTTTACCTCCTACCACTGCATGGAACCAAGCCATGCATCTATCTGGCTCTCACGTCTCTTGCGGTCTTCTTCAATATATTGTGACAGTTTCAGCTCACCTATGATTCTTCCATCCTCTATGTAGATGATCCTGTTCGCCCTGATGGCAGCTCTCACATCGTGGGTAACCATGAGTATGCTCTGTCCCTCCACGTTGAGCTCGGTTAGAAGATCCAGCACATCCTGGGTATTTCTGCGGTTTAATGCGCCTGTCGGTTCATCTGCGAAAAGGATACCCGGACTGTTGATGACCGCTCTGGCAATAGCTCCCCTCTGTGCCTCTCCGCCAGACACCTGTGCAGGAAGTCTGTCAGCAGCACTTTCTATATTCATATTCTTTATGAGTTCATCAGCCCTGTTCTCAGTCTCTTTTGTGCTCGTATTCTTATTCATATAACCCGGCACAAGTATGTTCTCTCTAATGCTGAGGTTACTAACAAGATGTATCTGCTGAAACACAAATCCAAACTCATACACCCTGAGTTCTGCCATGCGCTTCTCATTATATTCTGTTATATCCTCGCCATCATATATGACCTTTCCCGAAGTCGGTCTGTCCATCCCGGACAGACTGTAAAGCAGTGTGGATTTTCCCGAGCCTGACGCTCCCATGATGACTGTAAAATCTCCCTTATAGATATCCAGATCCATGTTGTTGAGCACATGATTCTGCATGCCCTCACTGGAAAAGCTTTTGCAAAGGTCTCTTGCCTGAAGTATTATATCTGCCATTTTTCTCTCCTTTTTATGGTTGTAGCACGGTGGGGCGTTCAGACATCCTCTACGGATCTTCACTTCGCCACCGTGCTACAACCATACCACCCTATTTATTAACAAGTCCTTAACAAACTTTTCTTGCTGCAAAATATAACACTGCTTCCAGGCCATCGGAATGATTTACAAGTTCCACATATCCGCCCATTCTCTCCATGAGATAGCGGACAATAAACAGTCCCAGGCCCGCTCCAGGCTCATCACCGGAGTTTTCCCCTCGATAAAACTTCTCATATATGAACGGCATATCCTTATCCGGGATTCCTGTTCCTTGATCCTTTATCGACAATCGATATACTGCATCCGAACCACTTACATGCACATTTTTTGGAAGTTCTTCTGGATCTATATATCCAGTGGTAATACTTATCTCCGTGTCTCTGGCATACTTAGAGGCATTTGACAGTATATTTTCTATCACCTGAACCACTCTTCCCGAATCTGAATGCTCAAGCACTGCCTCGGTTATATCTCCATTCACCACGATATCCATTCCGAGACCTATATCTGACAGGACCTGTTCCAGCAGAGGTTTTATCTCAACCTCATCACTGTTCACCACCAGTCTGTCCAGATCATGCAAGGAATGAATAAACATGTCATTCGTTATGGACGTCACCTCATCACATTTCTTCATGATGACCGACGCATACCTCTCCCTGCGCTCCTGGGTGGCATCCATATTCATGACCAATGCCTCCGCATATCCTCTTATGGATGCGATCGGAGTCTTTATATCATGTGACAGCGTGGCTATAACTGTCTTGTTGTTCTCTATCGCTTCCTGCTCTCTACGCCTTGCATGCACTATCTCCGTTCTCATATGGTCAAATGCCCACGTGAAGCTTCCGAACATATTTACCCGTCTGTACTTAAGTTCGGTGTCCATATCCCCTGCTGCCAGATGTGATGCATAATCCTCCAGCTCGTCAAATGGCCTGAGAACACACACGTATATGTACAGGAATAATACAATCACAACACACAAGACAACGATATACATGATCACTATATTCCTAAGTCCTGACTTGCCGGTATCTATCTTTTGTTCCCTGAGTTCATTCATTACAGCGTCAAGCTTTTCGTCAGCATCTGTGGATCCCGAATCATACAGTTGTTTCACTTCATTCAGTTCCACTATATACTGCCCATATTCATCATCTTTTATCCGCCGTGTCTCGTCCTGCTTCTCCCTGTAGAACAGCCAACCAAAAACTATGGTTATAGCGCACATGAACACGATCAGCATTTTTATTATATTGCTTCTTACTGAATGTCGCTTCATATAAACTCCCTATAGCTGCCAAGTGGACATCCACCTTACAAGCTCATATTATTCTCACTGTCTTTGTCTATTCACTATCTCCCAGCACATATCCCGTTCCCCATACCGTACGGATAAGCTGCGGATGTGAAGGATCTGTCTCAAGCTTTTCCCTGAGCCACCTTACATGCACCGCAACCGTGGATGGCTCCACATCGCTGTACAACCCCCACACGGCACTCATGATCTGTTCCTTGGTCAATACCCTGCCTCTGTTCTCCGCCATGTATACAAGCAGGTCAAATTCCTTCGGCTTCATATCCACATTACTTTTGTTTCTGTTCACAGTCCGTGCGTGCCTGTTGATCTCTATCTCGTTCCCGTCTGTGTTCAGGGTCAACATCTCAGACTTATTGTCATCAACACCATAAGTTCTCCTGAGTATCGAACGGATACGAGACATAAGCTCTTTCAGTGAATACGGCTTTGCGATATAGTCATCTCCACCCATATCAAGGCCATTCACCTTGTCATCCTCACTCGTCCTTGCACTTGCAAATATGATTGGCACCTGCGAAGTATGCCTGAGTTCTTTACAGAATGAGAAACCTGTACCATCGGGAAGATTGATATCCAGAAGTATGAGATCACATTTGTTATCTGTCAGCACTTCATATGCATCGTCTATGCTGGCTGCGTACAGAAAAGCATAGCCGTTGTCCTCCAGCATATCCTGTATCAGCATAGACAGATCAGCGTCATCATCCACTATAAGTATTGTTCTCTTGTCTGTATGCTTTTCTGTCATCCTATACCCTCCAATATCTTCACTGTAGACAATTCATATTATATGACTCTAAACTGCCCACATATCGTCTGTAATATCATCCACAAGCAGTGCATACAGCCAACTATTTTTCTTTATTCACCAGCATGTCATATGTAACACCATATTTCTCCGCTATGTCACTGGCATATGATCTGCCAGCGGGTGGCGCTATCTCGATCTTGTAAGATCTTTGTGAGCCCTCGTTGTGTACGATCAGCGAATATACCTTGCCCTCTGTACGCCCTTCATTCATCTCATCCACATCAAAGCCCAGCTTATGCATATGGGTGTTGTATATCGTTCTCGTTCCCTTTGTCAGAATAGCTCTCACGGAATCCCTGGCTATATAATAGCCCTCCTCAAATGATGTGGTTGAAAATGTCTCATTGAGAAGTATGAGACTGCGATCATTCGCACCGTCAAATATCTCCCTGAATCTCTTGCACTCCTCACCAAGTCTTCCAAGATCCAGGGTCTTGTCTTCGTCAGCAGGGAAATGCGTGAATACGCAGTCCACAGGAGCAAATTCAAATTCATCACCCGGGATATATATACCGCCCTGAGCCAGTACAAAAAGCTGTCCTATCGTCTGGGTTATAGTCGTCTTGCCGCCTCTGTTGGCACCTGTGAGGATATACACTCTGTGCTCGCTGTCAAAGTCCAGATCATTGGTCACTATGTGCTCCGACTCCTCCGTATCAAATGCTGCAAGCTTGATATTATATACGCCACGAGCCTTCATATAATATCTGCTCTTGGAATTGGCTTCCTTAGATGTACCTGCGTCCGGCTGATATGCAGAGTTCACAACCCTTGCCTTGGAAAATACCGCACCTCTGCTTTGCAATTTTTCTATATACTCAGCCCATCTTATATAGTATGTAAGCTCCGGTATGAGATCCGTCATGTCAGTTATGGTAATCGACACATACTTATTTAACGTCTCCCTCATTCTCTTTACAATTCTTGTTATGAGCTTAGTGACTACCCTGTCTGTATACCTCGTAATGTCTTTAGATTTGTCAGAATCAGGGATTCCCACCATACCTGCCGCCAGATTATTTGCGCCCCCGGTTACGACTCTTCCCTGCAGCTCCTGCTGAAATTTTGACAGTGCTTCATTTACCGCATCTAACGGCTGGAATTTATAGTCGTTCTTTGCCTCAATGTTATCATTTATTTTGTCTCTGGACATAAGATGTCCGTAGAAATTACTCAGCACGCCGCCCCTTGTAAACTGCTTGCTGTTGACTGATATCAAGCCGACACCATCTGCCTCATATCTGTTATTCAGATTGATTCCTATGGTTATACTCCTAACCTCACCGCTCACCTTCTTAAGTTCTGCTATATCCTTCTTAAGTTCACTAAAACCATTATCTTCATATATGTTCTGAACATACGCCTTAAGGCCTGTAAATCCCTCAGAATGCAGATTCCTATCTTTCAGGCTGGAATATAATGAATCCACACACTCTATATAATCTCCAATTTCATCAAGTCTGTGCATAAGATCCCATATACCTGAGTTCTCATCATAGTCACGCTTAAAGCTGCCATAGTCCTTGAGAAAGCTTATCTTCCCAAGGATCTCCATCATATCGTCCCGAAGCTGCTTATTCCCTATGACATCGTCAAACACGCCACATCTGTAATTTGTAACAGACGGCCCTGCATATATCCGTGACATAACGCCCATTATATAATTTTGCTCGGACTCATTTGCAGACAACTGCCTGCATATCATGTCCAATCCCAGATCATGCATGGTCACAGGGCTCAGTGTTTTAAACGAATACTTCCCTTCCGGAACCAAAAGGCTGTATTTTCCTGTTGCTTTTTCTCCCATATCTATACCTTTCAATTCATAATGTCAGAAACCTCTCTGACTAACTCACACTATCCGGCTTCTATCTGCCTGCCATCTGTCTCAATTCTACTTGCCAATTACCTTCATATACGCCGCGACCATCTCCACTACGCCGTCCACGCCGAGCTTCGCCTCATCAAGGCACAGGTCATAATGTCCTGAATATCCCCAGTTCTCTCCTGAGTAATAGTCATGATAGCTTCTTCGCTTGGCATCAGTCTCCTCCACAATACTCTTTGCCTTTGATTCTGATATGCCATGCTTGTCCATTATCCTCTTTATTCTGCTGTCTTTATCTCCGCACAGGAATATTCTCACTGCATCGTTCCTGTTCTTGAATGCAAAGTCCGAGGCTCTTCCCACTACAACGCCATCCTGTCCGTCAAGCAATCTCTCAAGTACCTCCTCCGGGGTCTTTCTTCTCTTCACGACAAAGTCATCTGACACCGACTGCATCATAGAATCTATAGCCTTCTCTCCAAAGAAAAACGGATATTTGTCATACACACCCTTCTCCTTTGCCAGCCTTATTATCTCTTTCTTTGTGTAACAGGCTATACCATATTTTGAGGCAAGTCTTGCTGCCACCTCATCGCCGTCACATCCACACTCTCTGCCTATTGTAATTATCATTCTGTGCACCTCCGCTCATCATTCTTATATAATAGAAATGTCTCATCTCTATAACTCATCAAACAATACACCACCATTATATTACAATATAGCTGCAGCTGCATCCTATAACTTGCAATATCTACCTCTTTAGAATCCCCGTTCCATACATACGAAATGCTTATCAAAAAGATCACACTCTCCAACCGTTTCAAAACCAATCTTGGCGTATGTCGAAAGCGCCACCACATGTCCCTCTCTGACAAGTATATGAACGCCCTTCATGCCTCTGCTTTTCAGGACATCACAGGCATAGTTCATCATAGTCTTCGCAATTCCCTGGCCCTGCATATCCTTCCTGACGCACAGCCTTGAAAGTTCTCCCGATGGAGCCAGATCTGCTCTCCAGCACGTAAGTGCCTCAACAGCATCGTCGTGATCTATGGATATTGTGGCTACAATCTCTTCTTTGTCATTCTTCATAACAAACAGATCCTCGTTCTTCAGGTCAAATGCTATGGTATTCTCGTCAGGATAATTCTCGCTCCACTCACACGGTCCGCCTATCATGGCGTGATAGAGCGAGAGCAGTTCTTCTTTGTCTTTTGGTGTTGCATTTATTATCTTCATATGTCATCTATGTCCTTTCCACAATATAACTGTTGACTTTTCCTGTAGCTTGTTTTATTTTTATTTCATTAAGAAATGGGTTTTCTACTGGGTAGGGTTTATACCTGACAAGGCTTGCTCGTTTCTTTTTTTATTTCTAAAACATCGTACAGATACATTTTCCCAGAAGCGGCATGTCTGATCAATAATCTTGCACTAAACACATTGTACCGCTCAACCTCACCACTTTCATCGTAAACCGGTAACGCAAATCTGGCATCATATCTATACCATCCATTTTTAGCATTACGGCTATGTTTTTCTGTGGTGTCCTGATCTCTTTTGTATCATCCTTGTCAATAAGCTCCATATATCTGAGCATATGCCTTCTCACCTGATCATCCGACCTGCGATAACATTCAATGAGATACTTCTCCTCGGCACTGTAATCGACGCTGCTGTTCTCATCCCCATCTTCTCCAAGCAGATCTGCCAATGACATATCAAGCGCCCTGCTGATAACAACCAGCTTGTCCGCCTGCGGATTGATCTTCTTCTTTTTCCAGTCATTTATCGTGCTGGTGGAAATCCCCGTTCTTCTCGAAAGCTCTGACTGGCTCATACTCAGATCATAAAGCTTGAAAATTATGAAGTACATCCGCCTAGCTACTCGATAGCTGTGGCTGTCGCTGATACCAGACTTACTATAATCGGAAAATGGATGGATTCGAGAAGGTATACGAGCTCAACAAAGCCATACATCTCCAAGTATGCCTGAATGACATAGAGATCACAGAAGGAGAGTGGGAAGAAACTAAGAGATAGCCTCCAGAAAAAGCATTGCCTCAATCGCCGGTGTCTTTGAAGCATATTCGGCATTTTCTATGCCATTGGTAAGCAACAGCCGTTCCCAAAGCTTAGGATAATTGGAGAAATCAAATGTATTGTCATCCAATATCACGTATTCATCTATCTCAGGATGCTCCGCCAGATAGCTCTGGATACCCTCACCTCTGCCAACCCAGACATCGGTTGTCTTTCCAGACAGGCTTAGTCCAAATTTGCCCAGCATAGATACAAGATATGAGAAGTCATCCCCGTCTTCTCTCATAAGCTTCCAATCAGAAGTCAGAACGATTGCTGCATCGCCAAACTGTTTTAGCGCCTTTTTCAGCAGCCTCACTCTGGACTCGTCTATCCCGGTTCTTCCACTCGGCGCTCCCACAACTGTCGTCCGGGTATTCAATACACCATCTATGTCCAGAAACAATGCAAAACTCATCACTTACCCCCTAGAACATTTTCTCTATCCACTCTTTTTCCTTAAATCCAGTCAATACAAAATCTTTATCAACGACAAGCGGTCTCTTCACCAACATGCCATTTGTCGCAAGAAGCTGCAACTGCTCATCCTCGCTCATGTCCGGAAGCTTGTCCTTCAGTTTCATCTCCTTATACAGCATGCCACTCGTATTGAAGAATCTCTTGAGCGGAAGTCCGCTCTTCTCATACCATTTCTTCAGTTCCTCATATGTGGGATTGTCATTCACAATGTGGCGCTCCGTGTATTCGATCTTATTCTCGTCCAGCCATTTCTTCGCCTTCTGGCAGGTTGAACACTTTGGGTAACATATAAATTCCATCGTCTTTTCTCCTTTTCTATTTGGCTTATTGCTGCAAGCCTCAATTTCATCATATCAAGTTGAACATCTTCTTCATTTACTCCGAAGACCTCAAAACTATCTGCTTGTGGCATATCGATATCCAAAAGTGTTAAATTTTGAATCATCTACAATGAGTATTTTTTGTTTCTTGTCCTTCTTATTTCTCTTTAGTGATTATTGATCAATAAATTGGGCCTCCTCCCTCCCAAGTTTTATATTTCTTATGGTTTTCTTCAGCAACTTCATATCAACTGGTTTTGAAATATGAGCATTCATTCCAGCAGCGAGAGAGTGCTGCATATCCTCTGAAAATGCATTGGCAGTCATGGCAATAATCGGGATCGTCTTTGCCTGTTCATGTGATTTTCTTTACACAATAACTCCATATAATTACCGGAATCAGACAAAGCCGAAAAAAAAGAAAGAAGATTAGAAACCGTAATAATTCTATTCAATTTTTCTTCCTGATTCACTTCACTCTGCATGTACGGTCACCTCACTTTTCTTTTTTTTAGATATAAACCAATAAAATATAACACAAAATGCTAAAGCAAACACAACACCAAAAACATTTTGAATCACTCTAAGACTAACCGCTCCTTGTAGTCCATAAATCTCTGCAGCAATGGCTAAAGCACCAAATGTGTTAAATACTGCCTGCCAGCCATATTGTGCTGAAAATCCTACACCGATTCCACCAAGAATTCCTATATATGCATATATTGACGAAGGAAGCAGAAAATATAATACTGTAAAACATATAACACCTGCAATATTTCCGACAATCCTTTTACGGACTCTGTAGTGCATATCTTCCATAAACGGCAAAATCACGGACATGGCCGCAATACCAGCCCACATTGCACGTGGCATATTACAAAGTTCTGCAATGCAAAGAACAATCGGTACGCATAAAATCTGACATATCTGCCATTTTGTTCTGGAAGAAGTGATATCAAATTCTTGTATCAGATCTTTCAGATTTCTTTTATAAGTTCTGTTTTTATGATTTCGATAAAATACGAAGCAGGTAATTGCTGCACCTAAAGCCATTCCGACTAATCGCATCTGATAGCTTTTTCCCGTAACATCATAACCATATAACAGCAGATACCCAAGAACCAATGTAGATTGATTAAACATGAATGGATTATGGCATCCGAACAGAATCAACACAGCCAGTGCCGCAATATTTAACAGCATTCCCAATACCGGTGAAAACTGATTTGCTAAATGCGGACATACAGTCATAATTACAAAGAACAAAGCCAAAAGCATCGTAGATTGTCCGGTGCGGATCCCCAGATCCGCATTTCTAAACACCATGAGACATAATAAGACTACTACACCTACAATGCTGTTCTCATTTCCAAATAGGATGCTGAAAATACTAACAAAGAAAAAACAAAATGCCATTGTAACAGCTATCTTCACCAGATATACCCACATATGATATAATTTTTCTTTTAGTGTTTCACTCTTTTTCAACAGGTTTTTAGAACCTGCCTGATTTAACTGCAACTCCTGATAAAATGTCATATGAATTCTCCCATCTTCTAATTTATCTTAAAACTATATAATCTCATCTTTCTGCTTTGGCAGCTCTATAACAAATCTGCATCCACCATATTCACGGTTTTCTGCTTTGATTGTTCCTCCGGCACTATCTACAATCCGTTTTACAAGTGCAAGACCTAGGCCATTTCCTTCTGCTTTATGAGATCCATCTACCTGATAGAACTTGTCAAATATTCTGGATTTTACATCATCCTCTATTCCTGGTCCTTCATCTTCCAGAATGAACTTAACAGAATCCTGTTCTTGTTTCAGAAACATCATAATTGTCCCCTTTGAAGGGCTGAACTTAATCGCATTATCCAAAAGATTTAACCAGATATGCATAAAAAGTCCTTCATTCCCAGTATATTTAACTTCCTCCAATTCTACCTGAAAACCAATTTCTTTTTCTGTCCATTTTGTTTCCAATGAAAGAAATGCCTGGCGGATCTGTTCATCCAGACGATATTCTGTTTTTTTCATTGGTATATTCTGATTCTCTAACTTGGATAACAGCAAAATATTACCAACCAATCCGGAAAGTCTTTGGGTGTTAAATAAGATTTTTTCTACATATTCCTCTTGATCCGGAGACAGTTCTTCTCCCTGAAGCAGCATTGTATATCCTTCAATGGCATTAATCGGGGTCTTAAACTCATGAGAAACATTAGATACAAAATCCATCTGCAACACCTCTGTTGCACGAAGTTCTTTTGTCATAACGTTAAAACTTTGATAAGATTCTCCAACTTCTGCTATACGGCTGTTCGTTTCCAAATGCTGTTCAAAATCTCCCTGAGAAACTTCCTTCATTGCTTTACTAAGTCTGGTAATTGGTTCCAGTAACTTTGCATTAATAAAGGAAGTGATCAGCCCGGCAATCAATGTATTGAAAATCAAAAGCCAGCCAAGCACAGGTATGCTGCCCGGCAGATTAAAAAAATGATTCAAAAAAGCAAATAATAAAGCAGATATGACTGTTGAAAATACAAGTGCCAGCCAGATTGCACCAGTCAGACAGGATCGGATCCGCAATCCTTTTTCTTTCTTTTGTTCCATTATTTTTTCACCACCTTGTATCCAATTCCACGCATTGTTACGATTTCAAAATCAGGGTTATCTTTAAAACGCTCTCTGATTCTTCCTATATGTACCTCTATCGTATGTGTGTCTGCCTCCGTCTCGTATCCCCATACTTCATCCATCAACTGTTGTTTTGTAAATGTTCTGCCTGGCGAAGCTGCAAGCTTATATAAAAGCAGGAATTCTTTTTTAGGCAAAACAAGACTTTCCTTATCAGTTGTAACCGTCATTGCATCATAATCAAACTCTGTTGAACCGATCACAATTTTGTGTTCATTCAGTATCTGTGCACGGCGAAGCAGTGCTCCGACTCTTAAAACCATTTCATTCACATTTACCGGTTTTACCATATAATCGTCACTTCCCGAAAGAAATCCCTGGCGCATATCATCAAAGGAACCTTTCGCAGTGATCATAAGTACCGGTATCTGATATCCTGCTGAACGGAGTTCCGACACCAGTTCATAACCATCCATAACCGGCATCATAATATCGGAAATGATCAGATCAATATACTCTTTATCCAATATTTCTAATGCCAGTGCTCCATCCGATGCACTTTTGACCTGATATCCATTCTTCTCAAGCACTTTTTGGAATAGCTGGCTTAATTCTTTATCATCTTCTACAATTAATATTTGAAACATGATCTTCTTCCTCCTTTATCAGAACAGGATTCTATTTCTGTTTTTCGCATAATCGGCAGACCCAAATGGATTCCTATTATTCGCAACTGAATTTGTCATGATAGAAAAATCTGAAACGTTCTCTGCAATCTCCTCCCATGTATTATACATCATATCATTACAGATAATATATGGCGTGTGGATCTTCACACGATTTTTTGCATTTTTCATCAATTCTCCCAACTGATACCACACTACTGGTTCTTTGGAACCTGTGTGAATAGGATTTGACACTAATGTAATCTTTTCTGTCTCAAAAGTTTCGTCCGTATAACCGGTCTCGCAGATTCTTTCCTTATACAATACAAAGTCAATCTCAATTTAACCTCAACAAAATTTATTTTTCATCCATGCAAAATCTTCTTTGTACAACAGACTGTTAGATATAGCAAAAACGGCCTTTCAAAAACAGTTAACTTCTAAATCAACTGTTTTTTGAAAGGTCGTTTCATCAGATTCTTATAGCAATCCAGCAAATAATCTCATAAATAATTGTCCCAGTCGCAAATATGCACTTCGTCCGACTTCAATAGCATTATTTAAAAACTGTACGGTTGCACCTTCTGCCACACGGGTTTCATAATGTTTGATAAAGTTCTCCACAACAGCACGAAGTCTGTCAGGGTCGCCAATAATAACTTCCATTTGGGCAATTGCTTTCTGACTTTCTTCTACTTGATGTTCATTTGCTCCCTCAAGTTCACACTGAGCATAGTATTCTTCAATCTGTCTTGCGGTCTATTTAGCTTGTTTCTTGACTACTCAGGAAAAATATTTCTACCCTCGCCCCACCTGTATTTTCAGAATTTGAAAGTTTAATACCTCCACCATATTTTTCAGCCACAGTTTTTGCAAAAAATAGCCCCATCCCATAATGGGCTTCGCCATTTCTACTTGTGTCATCCATAAAAAACTGCTCTGTGCCATGCAATAATGCTTCTTTTGTAAATCCTGATCCGCTATCCTCCACAATGAATGTCAGCCGGTCATCCTGCTCCTTTGCATCAATATAAATGATTCCATTTTCTTTTGTATGCTCCACTGCATTCTGAATCACATTCATTACGGCTCGAAACATTGGATCATAAGCAATCGTTACTTTTTTATCACTTTGTCCCGCCTTCCAATCTATTTTCTGGTGATAGATTTCTACCAGTCCGAGTGCCTGTTCCTTTATATCTGCGAAAAAATCTTCTAACCTCACCGTTGTATAGGTAACATCACTGCAATTCCATGATTTTGTGACATCTATCAACTGTTTTACATAACTTTGTATCTGTGTTGTGCCGTTCAAAACATAAGTGATATTATTCTTCTGTTCTGTGGTCAGTTCAGTCTCTGAAAGTAGTTCTGCATTTCCCCGTACAATCGTAAGAGGTGTTTTAATATCATGCGCCAAAGCAGACATCTGTTGTTTCTTTTCCTGCTCTGTTTTCCACTGCTTTTCTAAAGATTCTCGCAATGCATCTCGCATATCATCGATTGCCGATAAACAGTCATCAAACTCTTTGATACCGGAACAGGATGTCTCATATTCCAGATTTTGATCCTTTATTTGTCTGATTGCGTCTAATACAGGCTGCATCTGCTTTTTGATTCTTTTTCCAAAACGTATGGACGGAATGATGATAATCGCTACCGCTCCAATCACTGACATAATACTCATCACATTCTGTGGTTCTATAAAATGCTCCCTCAAAAAAGCTGAATGATATTGAGGTGTCAGGCGATATTGCAATACAACATATTCATTTTCCCTTACAATTACTTTATAAAAATATTTCCCGGATGCGTTTCCGTACTTTGCAACATTCCATGCTATCTGTTCGTATTGTTCTGACAGATCTCCACCTATTTTCTCTCCATTCTCTGAAAAGATTACATAATCACAAAGTGCAGGAATCATCTCAGCAGTTACTTTATCCGCACGTAAAATCGTATCATATGCTTCATTAATCTTTTGCTCTGCATAATTCGCCGGATAGATACAGCCCACACTAATCAAAAGGGACAGCAGCAGCCAAGCAACAATCACCAAACCTACTAATGATCCAAGCATGACCAGTACATATCTCATAAAAATCCAGCTGAGTGCATTGCTTCTCTTTACTCTTCCCATTTATATCCAATCCCCCAGACTGTTTTTATCGGTGTATAATCATAATCCGCAAATTTTGCTCTTATATTTTTGATATGCGTGATAACGGTACTGTCATTACTCTCACTGTCAAAACCAAAGACCTCTTCTAAAATCTGTTCTTTCGAGAAAACCTGTCCCCTGTTTTTAGCCAGGAATTCACAAATTTCGTACTCCGCTTTCGTAAGAGGAAGTTCCTTATCATCAACCAATAGTTTCTTTTGAGATATTTGAATACAGACCCTCCCCAAAACCATCCGGACAGAATGTTCCCTGTGCTCTCTTCTAAGATGTGCATGAATCCTTGCCCGAAGTTCCATCACTCCAAATGGCTTTGAAATATAATCATCTGCTCCCAACGAAAGTCCGTTCACCAGACTTTTTTCCTCCGTTTTTGCGGTAAGAAACAAAATCGGACAATCCACAAGTGCCCTGATTCTTTTGCATAATTCAAAGCCGTCCATTCCAGGCATCATAATGTCAAGTAAAATCAGGTCATAACGATGTAATTCTTCCATATTAAGTTTCAGCGGATTACTTACTTTGGTAACCAGATGTCCATCCTTATTCAAAATGCTTTCTATCATTTCCAGAATTGCCGGTTCATCATCAACTGCCAGTATGTTTGCCATAGTTTCCCTCGATTCTATTCCGATATTCTGTTTCCTTCCCAGTGGTTTACCCACCAAAAATAGTATACCATACTAATCCCTGTAAATATTAAGCAACCTGGTATGAATGACAACCATTCACCTACACTAGTTTCTCCCAATACAGATTGCAGATAAGTATATGGTACTCTACCCGTCCAGCAGACAAATACATATTTCCACACATAATCTCCAAGTCCGGTAAGCATCAATGCACTAATTAGTCCTGATATAATCCCTGCTCCAATGGATACCCCTTTTCCAAACTGAAAAGCCAGAATCAGCTGAAACAGATAAAGTGGAACACTGCTTCCCCACAGCAGCAATGCTGCAAATATACATCCTTTCATGATTTCGATATCGCTTGATGCGATTCTTCCAAATCCAATTCCGAATATGATTGCTGTCAATAGGATAGAGCACAGACACAAAACCAGTAGCATCAACAGTTTCGATAAAAATGCTGCAGGTTTATCCGGTAAAGACAACAGATTTTGAAAATCACCTGCATTTTGTTCCTGTTCCATCACACTTGCTGTAAAAATTCCAATAAGTACCGGAAGTCCTGCTCCTATTGCCTGATAAAATGCAATCACTTTCATATTTTCATTCCATGGTGAAAAAAAGTAATATATTAAAAATATAACGCTGGTTATAATCGGAATCAGTAAGTGTGCCAGAATCACAGATGTTCCTTTCATCTTTCGCAAGTCTGCATTAAGAGATCTTCCAATCATCTTATTTCACCTCTCTTCTCTCAAACCATTTCAAAAACAGAACCGTTACAAAAACAAACCAGATGATTGAGAGACACATTCCCGGAACAATGACTCCCATATCCAAAAGAGGATTCCCTGCTTCTGCGGCAAGTCCATTTGGTAAAACATGAAGCAACGGGCACATCATTCGCATAGGGATTGCAGAGACAAGTACATACCAGATTCTGGTTTGTGATATTACCACACCGCTGACGGTAATAAATAGGCAGACGAACAGGTTTACAATCATTCCAAATCGTTCACTTAAAAATAAAGCTACCGGAATCTCCCATAACTCAGAAACCGTCAGAAACAATACTGCAATCAACGCTCCTCCAACTGGAACATGTGTCGTTAGAAGAAAGCCTCCAAGCGTTGCTCCTGCAAACACAATCACATTAGAAAACAAAATCATGTACCCAATATAAATAATTTTCCCCAGCAACAATTTTCTTCTGTCTGTGGGAATAGTCATCAAATGATAGTATTTTATCTTTTTCTCCTGCGCCACAGAAAGATAACAAAATAGAGCAATCATCCCCGGCAGCAAAAGTGTATACCACCAGTTCCAAACACTTTCTGCATAAGCATTTGTCATCCCAAGAGTAAATATAAATGCCATGACAAATGTAAGAAGAGGAAATCCCCAGATAAACTTTTTTCGCATGGTTCTTTTGGCTTTTTGATGTTCTGCTTTTATAATATTAACCATGGATTTCACCTGCTTTCTGGTTTTTTCTTACCACATTCATAAACAAATCTTCAAGATTATCTCCCTGCTTTAATGCTCCTTCGTATCCTAAGATTCCACCTGAAATAATCCCGACTTTATCTGCAAGTAACTGTACCTCTGAGAGAATATGACTGGAGAGAATTACAGTGATTCCCTGTTCCGGAAAAGACCGGATCAGCTCTCGTAATTCCTCGATGCCTATTGGATCTAATCCATTCGTAGGTTCATCCAATATCAAAAGTTCCGGTTCTCCAAGCAATGCCATTGCAATGCCTAGTCTTTGCTTCATCCCCAAAGAAAACTGTCCTGCTTTCTTCTTTCCGGTGTTTGTAAGTGATACAATCTGCAAGACCTCATCAATTCTGTTTTCATCTGTACTAAGCAATAATTGTCTTACCTTCAAATTCTCTCTGGCGGAAAGATTTTCATAAATAGGCGGATTCTCAATTAGCGCTCCTATTTTTGATAAATCTTTCCTATCCCAAAGTTTTCCATCAAAGTAAATCTTTCCTGCAGTGGGTTTCATCATACCGGTCAACATTTTCAATGTGGTAGATTTTCCCGCACCATTCGGTCCAAGCAGTCCATAAATCTGTCCCTTTTCGATATTAAGCGAAACATTATTTACCGCTTTCTGTTTTCTAAAATATTTACATAGATTTTGTGTCTGCAACATCATTTCCATCTTTACTATCCTTCCTTCTATATTTCATTTCTCACTGAAATATAATCTATCAGGGAAAAATAAAGATTTGATGAAGATTTATTCCCGTATGGAATAAACCAACAATTGAATATCATTATCAGGACTCGGCTTTCCACTGAAATCAGCAAAGCTGTTACAAATACGAAGTCCTAATTTACAGAATATCTCCGTGATTTCATCCAAACTATATAACCTTATAGGATTTCCTTCTTTCATTTCAGGCTTATAAAGTGCTTCTCCATACATATAGTCTACCTGCCCATATATCAGCGTTTTTCTATCCTTCTCCCATTCAAAAGCAGATAATGTAAGTCCCTTTTCTCCTGCATCCCATAACTTGCAACGGGTAGAAATAAGAGTGTTCCACTCTCTGCCACAATCCTTACACTTCCACCAAGCCTTACGATTGGCAAAGACCGTAACCTGAGTTGGAAGTAACGGATAATTTCTGTCCGACCACTCGGCTGCTATATCCGGCAGAAGTGTTGCAAGGTCATTAAATCCTCCCAACAAAATACTTTTCTGTCAGATAAGTTCCGCGTTTGAGACGCTCGTCATCCATAACCCAGCCTTTGATGGTATAGTCCTTTGCAATTTGATTGACCCATTTACGGAACTGCACCGCACGCTCAGAATTTACCTTAAATCCTACTGCAATGATCATCTCTAAGGAATAGTGATTTGTGCTGTAGCTTTTTCCGTCGGCGGCAGTTATTCGAAATTTTCGAATAACTGAATCCTCTTGTAACTCACTGTCCTCAAAGATTTTCTTAATATGATAATTTATAGTGTTAGTGCCGACATCGTACAATGTTGCCATCATCTTCTGTGTCAGCCATATATTCTCATCCTCATAGCGCATCTCAATACTGTCCTGCTGATCGCCGACAGAGGCAACATAGGTTAAGTATTCTGCTGCACTGGAACGGATGGTTATCTCATCTTTTTTCTTTGCCAAATCTAGTCCCCCTTTTATTTCCCGTACTTTTATTTCCATTATCCAACAAACAGTCACATGTTGTTTTCCGCAAATACTCCATATTTACATAAACATGATAATCTCCATCACCACTACCTGCTCCTATTCTCTCACAGGTTCTATCTTCATTCAAAACATCGGATTAACAAATTAAATTTCATATAGATATAATTTGCTATCTTCAGAATGTCTAACAATCAATGATGCGTGAAGTACATTGTATCTCTATCTCCCCCACTTCATCATATCATAATTAAGCCATTTGTTTAGTATAGAGAACCCACTTTGAAAAGTCTCCGAACATTTATGTTTTTCATCAACACAGAAACTAGGATGATATTCTTCATTTTTTAAAAGTTTCAAATTACTTCCATAGAATAACTTATTATAAATATCAATAATTTCTTCATCGTTACAATCTCCTACAAACTCTTCATTCAGTGATCTTGACAAATCACTAAATAAATGCCATGTATCTATCAAAGTTCGACAATTTTGTGATATTTCTACATTATTTATTGCCTCGGTAATTTTAGATAGATCAAAAACCGTTATTCCTTTTTCAAAAATAATCTGTTCCTTATTCGCAAATATATTTGCTTCTTCGACACTCAAAAAAAATAACAGCCGTTGATTAAAAAGTAAGAAACCATCTTCATCATTGCTATACCATATCAAAAAATAAGTTAATCCATTATAAATGATTTTTGTCAAATAATATTTCGTCATAACTTTGCTCCTATTTGGGGGTATTAGTAAAGGCTCTGTCGCCATATTTTTTTCAAGTTACTATTCCATATATCGATTTATCCTTCTTTTTCGGAAAAATGTTCCTAATCATTCCAAATCCTCTTTTGTTGGCAGTCTGAGGATTTCTCTTCCATCTGTGCATTTGCGCGGAACCTCCGATATTCCAAGTTCCCTCAATCTCTTCTGAAGTGCCACCTCAAAGGCTTCATCAAATCCATATTCTTCCCCTATTAACAATACGTCATCTGAAGATATATCTATGGAACATAGATATTCGCCAAATCTCTTCTCCATAGAGGCTGCCTTATTAAGAATCGCCAAATATAAGGGTACGATGAGAACTCCAATCACAAGATAAAGCGTTATGCCCACCGCCGGATTCCCGATAATATATCTTTTGAACCAACAGTCCGGCATTGAAAAAATACCATATAAAATGAATGAAAGTCCCACCAAAGAGTAAGTTACCAGCATCACCCAAAGCATTGGCAAACAGAAAACTCTTTTAATTTCCTTTGCTTTCTTCAACCTGCAAAGTTCTTTCTTATCTATCTCAATCATATTTTCTTGCATTATGTTACTTCCTTCCATTTTATTTATTTCGTGGTTTAATACATTCAGATAATTTGTTCATCTTCTTAGTTCCTTGCATCCAACAAACTTTATTTGGATACTATACTAAGGAGTAATAATTTTTATTTACCACTTTTAATCCTGACCCAATATTTCCGTCATATCATCCATTATAACATCCTTAAATTTCTTATTTTGCAAAATACAATTCTCTAGAACATCATTTAAATCAGCATACCACCCAATCAACTCAAATGATTCTGCTAACGGATACCCCGTTTGTTCACAGTGCATTATCATAACATCGTATCGTCCTACTCGTCCATCATCTAAGATTACTTTATTGTTCTCATCCATAGGTTCTCTACACATTCTATAATAGGTATCTTTATACTTGAACTCTATCCCCATATATTTAGGCCTTTCCAAATTATCTGAAGGAATAGATTTTCCACTTTCGTACTCGTAAATAAAATCTTCTAAACAACTATATTCATTTATTCTCATGACAATCCAAATCTCCTTTTTATTTTTTTGACAAGCTTCTCCTCTTCAGCAGATAACGGAATACCACTATCGCTATGATCCAAATTAAGATGTTTATGTGGCATCAATCCATGGTGCGGATGTAATAAATCTATACTAACCGCTTGTTTATGGTCATCACCATAAAATGTAAGATGTTTTAATTTCCCATCCTGCACTACAGCATATATTCGATTAGCTGTATGCGAAAATTCTGGAGCCTTAACAGACCCCTTATCTCTAACGATAACCTTCACCCCATCAATTTCACCTAATAATCAATATAAATATCGATTATAACATTCTTGATTTCACCGTATATTGAATCACTTCTATACATCCTTCTTAGCTCCTAAAATCAGTGCAATCAGTTGATTTTTTTCTTCTGCCGATAGCTCATTACCCTTTCTGGCAATAGCTGTTGCTATAGAATTATATGCTGACTCACTTTTCTCATCTTCATCTAAAAGATATTCTGTTTCAACATGAAGTGCCTTCGCTATATTTACAACAATATCCATTCTTGGTCTCTGTGAACTATGCAAATATCTTGATATTGAACTTTCAGTTATTCCTGATAACTGTGATAATTGCTTCTGATTAATGTTTCTCTCATTCATTAATTGGCTAACTTTTTCTCTCCATGTCATATTTCATTTACCTTCCTTCTTGAACTTAATCTCAATATACACCACATCAATTTCATTGTCAATATATTAAATTGCATTTTTGCAATTATTTTATATTTTCATTTTTCATACCACTTAACCATAATGTATCCACAACTATACCCTTTAACAATAGTGTTTCTACAACCTCCCCCCCCATATCAAAAGTGTAGTCACAGCGTTCCGTAGCTTCTGTATCCGTAACAATCAAGTAGTAGCCTAATTCCGGTACTTTGAATTGTTTTCTCTGATCTCTCGTTTTTCTATTACCTGTTCTGTCTTTTTTCGCCATACTCAATCCTCCTCTTTATGAGGTAATAAGCCTGTTCCCTTAGACACTTCTATAAGGGCATCTTTGAAGATGTCCAATGCCTTAAGCATAGGAATTGCACCATATTTTCCAATCAAATAATTCTTTTCATAGTTTTCATCCTTACGGATACGAGAACCATCCTCATCCACAAAGTCAGCCAATGAGTAAAGTGTGGATACACCTCTTTCATCCTTTTCCACAAACCAAATTTCGTCACGGCACAACAACTGGTTCGATATCTGCCATGTATCATGGGTTGTAAATACAATCTGAGCGTGGTTGGTGTTGATTTCCGGATTCAAGAATGTAAGCAAGAAATTTCTTACAAGTAACGGATGCAAACGGGCATTTAATCCATCAATGAAAAACACGCTGCCCTTCTCCAACACCTCGGACAATTAAAATTCTTGCCTGTCTGCTGGTCTGTGAAAATCTTTTCCAGCTCCAAACCATTCTGCTCGCAGTATGCTGTAATCTCCTTGATACCTCTGTCTAAATGCTGCTCTCTTGTACTTGTTCTGTGATAACCATATCTCTTCATTATTATTTGCTCCTTTCCTAGTCTTAAAATGCTTACATAAAAAATGAGACCTCCCATAATGGAAAGTCTCTACTTTTTGGCACTGATTTTATGCCCTTATTATTCAGTTTCTAAATGTACACTTTTTGACACAGCCTCAACCCCTTGGAGCAGTGTCACTATTTTTAAATTTTGAACCTATTCAAATTAAGTTAACAGTTCAACTTCATTCCTACCAATTTATGTAATTTCTTGTAAATCTTATAAGCAGTTCTATAGTCCTCCGAGATTAGGCATTGAATAACATTATCAGCATCTAGAATATATACTTCTATTCTATCAATACCAGAATTAAATGCTTTTTTTATCCTGTGATTTCCATTAATCACAAATGGTTGAACAAACATATCACTCACCAAAACAATGATAGGGTTATCTTCCTTGCTCTTTCGTAAAGTATCATTCATTTTTATATACTTTATATCCATATCCGATTCAACTCGACAACACTCACAAATTGCTTGCGTGTCTACACTTTGTGATTCTATAGAATTCTGTACTATAAACTCATAAACTCGATTTATATTATATTCTAAACAATCCGAATTCCAGACTTCTTCATTTAATACTAAATCTGTTTGTTCCGATTCATCTAATAAAAATTGCATATCACATAAAGCTTGTACTAGTTTCAATATTTTCCGTTTCTTGAAAAAAGGAAGCTTTTGTTTATGTATTGCTGACACAATATCATTTTTATATTGTTTTTTTCTTTCTATATCATTAACATAATTTTCATGCTCATAACACATTGTTAATAAATATCTCTGCATACCAATCTCCACAAACTAAATCAGCTTAAAATGCCTCAACGCATCCTTAATATACTCCACCTTTTCCTGTGGACACTGCTTCACCTCTGGATTCTCTTTCTTGGACTTATTATAATTCTCGCCCATATCCATTCCACACATCCGCTTAACCTGTGCAATGTAAGAAGTATGCACATTCACACCATACTTGTTCTTCACATATTCCTTAATCTTCGAATAAGTAGCCTTTTCCTCTGACGTGTAGTTACCCTCTTCATCAGGCTTCATAATAACCTCAAATTTGGGTGTATCAGTTTTTAGGGACAATTTAACTACCGTCTCCACATGCCCACTATGACAAAACTGATCCACGACCGCCACCTTCTTCGCCTCATACCCCTTCTCCTGAAGTATCTTCACATCTCTCGCCAGGGTTGCCGGGTCGCAGCTCACGTAGACGATACGCTCCGGTGCCATATGGACCAGAGTATCCAGAAGAACCTGATCACAGCCCTTTCGTGGCGGGTCTACGACCACGACGTCCGCGTGGGAGCCGTCGCCGCCCTTCTTGTATATGTCGGGAACGACTTCCTCTGCCTTACCGACAAAGAACTCGGCATTTGTGATCCCGTTGATCTCGGCGTTGTGTCTTGCATCATCTATAGCCTGTGGAACGATCTCCACTCCGTATACCTTCTTTGCCTTCTGCGCGAGGAACAAGGATATGGTTCCTATTCCGCAGTACATGTCCCACACGGTCTCGTCACCGGACAGGTCCGCATACTCCAAAGCCTTGTTGTACAGGACATTTGTCTGGACAGGATTTACCTGATAGAAGGACAATGGGGATATCTGATATTTGATGTCACCGATATAGTCCGTGATGTATGACTGTCCCCAGAGGGTTATGCACTTATCACCGAGTATACGGTTCGTATTCTCCATGTTGACATTCAGGCAAATGGATGTCATGCCGTCTATCTTAACCAGTTCATCTATCAAAATCTCACTGTGCGGAAGCTTGTTGCCATTTGTCACCAGACACACCATGATCTCCTTGGTGGTAAATCCAACTCTGATAAGGATATGTCTGACCAGACCTCTTCCAGTCTCCTCGTCGTAGGTCGATATGTGATTGTCCTCAATGAAGCTTCTGACGATAGCAACTATTTTGTCATTCACTGGCGCACCGATGGCACAGCTCTCTGTGTCTATGATGTCGTGGCTTCTTCCTGCGTAGAATCCGATGACCACATTGCCGTTCTTGTCCCTACCGACAGGGAACTGTGCTTTATTCCTGTAGTGAAATGGATCATCCATGCCGTAGGCTGGCTTTTCCATGATGGCTTCCACGTTCTCCATCTTGCCGATCCTCTGCAGACAGTTCTTCACCTTGTTCCACTTGTATTCGAGCTGCTGCTCATAGGAAACCTGCTGCATGGTGCATCCACCGCATCGTTTCGCCTTGTCGCACACCGGCTCCACACGGTATGGCGATGGTGTGATGAGCTTCATCAATCTTCCGTAGGCTATGTTCTTCTTCACCTTGACGATCTTCACCTCCGCCAGATCGCCCACCACGGCATCCTTGACAAATACAGTCATGCCCTGAACGTGTCCAATGCCCTCTCCGTCATTGCCCATGTCCTCGATGAGCACCTGATAATCCTCATTTTTGACAAGTGTGACTTCACCAGTATTTGCCGCATCCGTTCCGGATGTTCTAACAACTGAACTTGCACTATTCACTGCCTCCATGGTATTTTTTCTCTGCATACCATTTACTCGTCTATTGTTCTTAGGTCTCCTATTGTTCCTAATATCTGACATATACTATCTCTCTTCCTATTGCCGTTATTAATTATCCGACGTCTTTCGGATGTTGGACTGGAGAGCTCTGTTGAAGCCCAGCCAGCCATTGTTGTCCTTTGCCGCATCCAGCTCCTGGATAAATGTCTGGATCTTGGCGTCTGTGTTGTCCGCCATGGACAGTGCCAGAGCCTCGATGAGTGCCGGCTTCTTTGGTGAGCCGTACTCAAGCTCCCCGTGGTGAGCCAGTATGCAGTGCTCCAGCTCATTTGCCGCCTTGGCAGGGAAATTGTCTATGGTATTGATCTTATCGCGGATCATCATCGTTCCCATGACTATGTGTCCCAGAAGCTGACCTGCGTCTGTGTAGTCGTTCTCAGGGAACTTGGAGATCTCGTAGACCTTGCCAATGTCGTGGAGAAGTGCCGCTGTGATCAGCAGATCTCTGTTGAGCACCGGATAATATGTAGTGTAGTAGTCGCACATCTTGGCAACTGCCAGCGAGTGCTCCAAGAGGCCTCCTATGTATCCATGGTGTATAGATTTTGCCGCTGAATGATTCTTGAATTCCTTGACAAATGCAGGATCCTCGGCGAAGAATTTCTTCAGAAGCACCTTGTAATAATCCTTGTCGAGTGATTCCACGAGAGCCATAAGATCCTTGTACATCTGCTCTATATCTTTCTTGGTACACGGCATATAATCAGCCTCTGAGTATTCTCCCTCATCTGCAATACGAATCTTCTTGATATTGAGCTGAAGCTCATTGTTAAATGATGTGACCTGACCATCCACCTTGATAAAGTTCTTTGACTCAAAGTGTCCTATCGCATTGCTCAGCTCCCAGACCTTTCCGGCTATACTTCCTGTCTTATCCACAAGCTCCAGGTTGTAATATGTCTTTCCTGATTTTGTAGTTCCTGTCTGCTTGTTCTTGCAGAGATAGACATTTGATATCATGTCGCCTTCATTGAAATCTGTTATAAATACCATTTTTCTTTCCTCTTTCTATGCTTAATTATTAATATGTTATTTACATTTTAATCATATATAAGAATACAATAGGCGGTTGTGAAAATCCAGTATTTACTGAACATTTCCACAACCGCCTATATTACCATATCCCCCCACATCACATCTTATCATACTCATGAAGCTTATCTGAAGCAGCCTTCCCATTCTTCCGTGATTCTTCCCTGTCAAGCTTTCTCACTCCAAACAGCCCCTTGATGACAAATGCTATTCCCACGCAAAGTGTTCCAAGAATAAGTGTAAGCTCAAGTCCTGACATATATCTCAGTGAAACATTCAATGATATTATGATGCATACAAAGAATGCTATACAAAGTCCTGTGAACACAAGTCCTGTTCCCATGTTCGGCTTAACCAAAAGTGCGATAAATGCGATGACCAGCAGGACAATAAAGATTCCTCCAATATTCACACCACCACCTATACGAAACAGTGAACTTAAAAGTCCCCAGTCGGACACGACGACATTCTTAAGAAACATCACACCGCCTGCTATCATCAATACTATCCCCAACAAAAACTGCAATAACTCTTTCATCCGCTTTTTCTCCTCTTCCTTTTGTAATACGTAACTCTCTTTGTCTTAAGTCATATATCGCTTTATTTTTCCCAGATCAAACTGTATTTTATAATATCAGCTTTGTGTTTCTCCCGCAACCACAGCCGCTGAATTAATCAGGGAAAATGTGCCTATTTCTACACCTGCAATATGTTGACGCTCTATAATTATAAGGGGTATAATCAATTATGTATGTGTAGAATTAGAGACTTTATGTATATTTAATTATGCTTTTCATGCACTTATCGAGTTAAACACTGATCCTATTCATCATATGATCACAAGATTCATGCCCGTGCATATGAATTTTACAAATCTGCATTTGTATGAACATATTTATATAAACGAATTTACATAAGCACTATAAAATAAAAAGTTAAATAATAAGGAACACAGAAAATGAATCTAAGAACATTAAGAGTTATAGAATACAACAAAATAGTTGAGATGCTGACAACATTTGCCTCATCACCCATGGCGAAGAGGAAGTGTCAGCGCATAAAGCCCCGCAAGGATCTCGCCATGATCGAGACGCTCCAGCAGGAGACAAGGGATGCTCTTCGTCGTCTGAACACCCAGGGCAATCTATCATTTGCAGGACTTAAAGATATCGGGGCATCTCTAAAGAGACTTGAGGTTGAGGGAATCCTCACCACCGCAGAACTGCTTGATGTGGCAAGCATGCTGGACCTCGCACTCACCGCCAAAAGATATGGTGAGAACGAAGGCACAAGCATGACAGATACGAGAAGACGCAGCAAGGAGCAGATCGAGGAAGAGAAAGCTTCCAACAAGATGCTCGGGCTCAGCATGAACCCGGATGGCACCACATGTCCGGACAGCCTGCGCACGAGATTTCTGGAGCTCATGCCTCTGGAGCATCTGTCTAGGGAGATCCACAGATGCATAATTTCCGAGAACGAATTTGCCGATGACGCTTCATCAGGGCTCAAGGCCGTGCGAAGGAACAAGCGTCTGACAAATGAAAAGCTGCACAACCAGCTTGCAAAGCTTGTCAGCGATACCAGCAAGCAGACCATGTTCCAGGATAACCTGGTAACCATGAGAAACGGCAGATACTGTATCCCTGTCAAGGCCGAGTACAAGAACCATTTTCCTGGTATGATACACGACCAGTCGTCGACCGGAGCAACAGTGTTTATCGAGCCTATGGCCATCGTGAACCTGAACAACGAGCTGAAGGAGCTTGACAATCAGGAGCTTGCCGAGATTGAGAAGATACTTGAATCTCTGTCAGCGCAGACCGCAGCGGAGATCGAATACATAAAATACGACTTCGACACTCTGGCTGAACTGGATTTCATCTTTGCAAGAGCTTCATTTGCAAGAAGCTACAAGGGAACCGAACCGGTATTCAACACCGATGGGATCGTCGATATAAAGCAGGGAAGACATCCGCTGCTGGAGAAGCACACCGTCGTACCTGTGGACATCAAACTGGGTGAGGACTACAACCTCCTCATCGTGACCGGTCCTAACACCGGTGGTAAGACGGTATCACTTAAGACTCTGGGACTCTTCTCACTCATGGGACAGTCCGGACTTCATATTCCGGCACTTGACGGTTCAAGACTGAATGTATTTGACGACGTATTTGCCGATATCGGAGATGAGCAGAGTATAGAGCAGAATCTGTCCACATTCTCATCCCACATGAGCAACATCGTGTACATACTGGATCATGTCACCCCCGGCAGTCTGGTTCTCTTCGACGAGCTGGGCGGCGGTACGGACCCTATAGAGGGTGCAGCACTTGCCATCGCCATCCTGTCACATCTGAACGACATGGGTGTCAGATGTATGGCAACCACACACTACAGTGAGCTCAAGACATTTGCCATGAGCACACCGGGTGTCGAAAATGCAAGCTGCGAATTTGACGTGGCAACACTCCAGCCGACATATAAACTGATGATCGGTATTCCTGGAAAGTCAAATGCTTTCGCCATAGCGAAGAAGCTTGGAATCGACGATAGCATCATCGAGAGCGCCAAGGCCAATATCGACAGCGATACAGTTGACTTTGAGACCCTGATTGCGGATCTTGAGAGAAGCAAGAGGGAGATTGAACAGGACAAAGCCGACATTGCAAGACTCAAGGAGGATGCAAAGCAGCTTCAGGAACGTGCACAGATGAAGGATACAGAGCTCTCAGACAAAAAATCCGAGATTCTGGCAAAGGCGCGCCAGGAGGCATCCGAGATCATAGAGGAGGCGAAGGCTGAGGCCGATGCCGCTATAAGAAAATACAACAAATGGACCACTAACCCGTCAAAGGCCGATGCCAAGGCGATGGAGGCCGAGAGACAGAAACTCCGCGCGAAGATCAACGACCTCGGCAGGATGAACGAGGAAAAGCGCAAGACTGTAAAGTCAGACCACAAGGCATCCGACTTCAAAGTTGGCGATACCGTACATGTTATCAGCATGGATTCCGAGGGAACCATCATGGCACTGGCTGACTCCAAGGGTAAGCTGAAGGTCCAGATGGGTATAATCAGCGCGGCTCTTCCACCTACTGATCTTCTGCTGGTTGAGCATGAGAAGAAGAAACCGCAGAAGGCCACAGTCACAGGTGGCAAGAGCATGAACAGGATGATGAATATCAAGCCTGAGATAAATGTACTCGGTATGACGGTCGACGAAGCCACATCACTTGTGGATAGATTCCTTGATGATGCCCTTATGGCACATCTGCACAGAGTCACCATCATCCACGGAAAGGGCACCGGTGCTCTTCGAAAGGGAATACATCAGTTCCTGAAATCACAGCCACATGTCAAATCCTTCAGACTTGGCGAATTCGGAGAGGGCGATGCGGGAGTTACCATAGTGGAACTCTAAAATAATGCTTCAGCAATGAAGTCGGTGTACGCCTTCGGATTTATTACAAACTATATTATTATAAATTTACTGGGAGGGTTATATATATGAGCAAAAATAATATTCTCATCGTTGACGACGACGAGAACATCGCAGAGCTTATATCACTCTACCTCAACAAAGAGTGTTATGAGACCGAGATAGCCGCAAGCGGAACGGAAGCTCTACAGTTATTTGAGGAATATTCACCTGATCTGGTTCTCCTGGATGTCATGCTTCCGGGAATGGACGGCTACCAGGTGTGTACAGAGATAAGAAAGACATCGAACACGCCTATCATCATGCTCTCTGCCAAGGGTGAGGTATTTGACAAGGTGCTGGGGCTTAAGATCGGTGCAGATGATTATATCGTCAAGCCATTTGACTCCAATGAGCTGGTGGCAAGGGTCGGCGCCCTTCTCAGAAGGTCAGCCATGACTGAGAATGCACAGAAGCAGCCACAGAGCGCAGCTTACGATGTCACAAGTGCGGACCATGTAGGTACATTTGTGGAGTATGACGGGCTGGTCGTAAATATCTCCAACTACACAGTAACCTTTGAGGGACACAATCTCGAGATGCCGCCAAAGGAGCTGGAGATCCTCTACTTCCTCGCCAGCAGACCTAATCAGGTATTCACCAGGGAGCAGCTTCTGGACAAGCTGTGGGGATACGAGTATGTGGGCGACACTAGAACCGTGGATGTACATATCAAGAGACTTCGTGAGAAGCTGAACAACAACCATAACTGGAGCATTGCCACTGTATGGGGCATAGGCTACAAGTTTGAATGGAGATCATAATGAAGAAAACAGCATTTGACAAGATCGTGGTCGGATTCGTAGTGCTGGTTGTGATCATATTTGCACTGCTCATGGTGTACAGTATATCAACAGCACAGAATTCTGTTCTCTCAGAGCGCAAATCCACCATGAAAAACGAGATCACAATGCTTGCCGACGGCGCCATGACTGATTACAGCAACGGAACCATTGACAGCAAGGAATTATACAAGGAGCTTCAACATGCGGCGGATACCCTGGACATGGGAATCTGGCTCACCGATGAACGCAGCAACATTATTTTCAGGTCGGGAAGCTCTTCAGGAAGCAGTGAATCCGGTGGATCTTCCAAGGATTCAGATTCACACAGCAGCACAAATGACAACCTCAAGAATTATGTGGAACCGGATGAATTGTTTGCATCATTCTGCTTCGAGAATACATTTGGCGGCTATTTCTCGGAGGACACTCTGGTGATCGGCCAGCCTCTCTACTCGTGGAACAATTACATGGGAACTATCATCCTGACATCACCTATGACATTCAAGCAGGATATAAAGAGCAGGATGCTTTCAACGACATTTGTGCCATTCCTGATTCTCATGCTGATAGCCATGATCGCGCTTATGCTCATGTCAAACAGCCTGCTCAAGCCTATACGTGAGATCATCAAGACGTCCAAGTCATACGCCCAGGGTAACTTCAATGCCAGGGTAAATGTGACCGCGAAGAACGAATTCGGCGAACTTGCGAGATACATGGAGGAGATGGCAGATGAGCTGAGCCGTTCAAATGAGTACAGGAAGTCATTTATATCAAATATATCCCATGACTTCAGATCGCCACTCACATCCATCAAGGGTTACATAGAGGCCATGCTGGACGGCACTATTCCACTGGAAAAGCATGAGAAGTACCTCGGCATAGTGTTAAATGAGGCACAGAGACTGACCAAGCTGACACAGGGACTTCTGGAGCTGAACAACTTCGATTCATTTGACCTGCAGCTTGACAAATCCAACTTCGATATCAGGGATATCATCACACCGACCATCAACACATTTGAGAAAAGGTGCAAGGACAGGGGAATTTTCCTGGACAGCGTATTCCTCACCGACAACACAGTGGTATACGCCGACAGGACCAAGATACAGCAGGTTATATACAATCTGGTTGACAACGCCATAAAGTTCACACCTGAGGGACGCCAAATCAGAGTTCAGGTGACCGAGAAGGACAACAAGATATTTACAAGTGTCAAGGATGAGGGTGTAGGAATTCCAAAGGATGCCCAGAAGAAGGTATTTGAGAGATTCTACAAGACGGATCCGAGCCGCGGCAAGGACAAGACCGGAACCGGACTGGGACTGGCCATAACCAAGGAGATCATCAAGGCTCACGGCGAGCAGATCACCCTTACATCCGAGGAGGGCGAGGGAAGCGAATTTATCTTCTCTCTTCCTAAGGAGAAGGATATGCAGGTGCCTATCAAGCCTGTGCATGTCGAGCACACTGAACACCACTCCGATACAGACATATCATCGTCTGGCGTGAAGAGCAATGGCAAATTCAGGATCAAGGACTCATAACATATCGCAGAATATTAAAGCCGGGGTATTACCCCAGAGAATGTCTCTGTTGTAATACCCCGGCTCTATTTATTTCACTTTACATTTCCTACCATCTATCCACACATTTTTCACCTGTGAAACATCTATCGGCTTAGTGAAGTTCAACTCCATTCTCTGTATGCTGTCGCCATCACCGGTCTTGCCGATTCCATATACTACATCTTTCAATTCTTTATTGTCTGTCATCTCAAGTATTATATTCTCCAGCGAGTCATCATCGACCGCCGCATTTTCAGCAATGTCAATGGTTATGCCCTTTGTATTTATTGTACATTTTTCAATGCCATCTATGCCGGATATATCCACACTATGTCCCTGCATATCATCCTGAACCTTAAACTGTAAGGTCCAAGGGCCATCCACCTCGTCTGCTACATAGGTGACCGCGCCATCACTTGATTTATTTTTGTTGAACAGGGTAATGCTGTTACATCTCATGGTGATGACATCCCCCACCTTGTATACATTTTTCTTTTTTAACTTGTATACAATATCAGATATTGTCTGCTTGTTCGTGAGCGAGATTCCATCGCCAGGAGCCGTGCTGCCCGCATATTCACTGACGATATTCGCACCGCCTTCTATTATCTGCATCTGAGCATCAAAGCTCTCATATTTTTCTGTGTCAAAGTCATCGTATGTGATCACCATCGCAATGTTGACCTGATCTCCATCCACTGCTACCTTCTTCAGATCAAAGCTTACTTTTGCATCGGACTCGGTTATCACCTTTACACTGCCCTTATACTCGTTATTTATGTAGCTCTCGTCCACATATTTTGATGGAATAACACTTCCTGTCTCCCTGCTCAGACTGTCAAAAAACCATGCCAGCGAGCCGTTCTCTGCCGCATATGTCAGTCCGCCTCCCGACAGGATCAGAACAGCCGCCACTGCCGCTGCCGCCGTCCTCCATCCATGATTTCTTCCGGTTTTCCTCGCCTTCACCTTGTGCCTGAGCCTCTTCACACAGGCATCCTTCTCTTCATCCGACATATCCATGGTCTCAATATCCACATTTACATCGTTCATAACGTCATATACATTTCTGTCTTTTCCGTTTTTTATGATCATTCACCGCCTTTACACTTGTTTCAATCGACTTCTTGCTCTGGACATTCTGCTGTAGATAGATGATGAAGATACCCCATAATCTTCCGCTATCTCATCTACATCCTGATCATCCCAGTAGTACCTCAGAATGATGTCCCTGTCTTCATCCGACAGACCACTCAGCAGCTTTTCCATGCTGTCCGATATCTCCTCATTGAGTATCTCCAGCAGGTTGTCATTTGCAAGCTTGTTCTCATAGTCTGCTATGTCTTCCTCCGAACATCTTCTGCTGTATCTTCTCAGATAATCTATGGATCTGAATCTTGCAATTGCCGTTATCCAGCTTCTGAACGAGCCTTTGCTCTCGTCAAATCTGTCTATATTGTTCCATACATCCAGAAACACATCGTCCATGCACTCTTCAATTTCCTCCGGCATGCCCGAAAGATTCTTGTACACAGCGGCTTTCACCTGCCCGCCATATTCCTGAACCACAAACTCCAGAGCTTTCTCATTATGCCGTTTCAGCTTCGATATATAATTGTTCCTGGTTACTATATCATTCACCTCCCCGTGTGTTTCTAATATATATTCCGATCAAAATCTGTGTTTTCTTGCAGTAAAAGCAATTTTTTTTATAAAAAAGCTGCCAGTTTTTTGAATTATACTGACAGCCATCTCTTTAATTATTATATTTGTTATTCATTTCCTTTACAGCCTCACCGATCTGGGCTCTGAGCTCTGTGGGATAAATGGCCTCCACCGAGGTTCCATACTGCATCGCCCAGTGCGCCATCGCCTGACGGCTGCACACAAGCCGCACGTAAGTTACATCATCCTCAGTCTCCCTGAAGCCTTCGTACTGTCTGGCTATATTTTCATCGACCACATCAAAGTTTCTTCCAAACCAATCCACCACATCCGATATGGCAGCCTTTCTGACACGCATCACTATGGTCACCGGCTCATCGGCAAACATATAGATATGCTCAGCCATATGCTTTGGAAGGTTGAGTCCATGCTCCATTCCCTTTACCTCTGTGCGGTTCTTCACAGGCCTGTCAACTATCTGGACCTGTGTCATCTTATCCACTCTGTAATTCGACAGATTGTCATACTTGTCGTAATTGCAGATGAGGTAATACTTTCCGTCATTCGCCACCATCTGATACGGATTGACTACGTACGGCTCCTCCCGCCTCGGATGAAGCTTCTTGTCCTCACCATAATTATTGTACACAAATGATATCTGCTTCTTCTCAGATATGGCATCGTCTATCATTCCCACGTTGAACAGTGTCTGCTTGTTGCTGGTGTGCTCGAGACCCGGAAGACTGCTCACATGCGTCATCTTGTTTGTAAAATATATATTTGACAGACCTGCTATCTTGTCTATGAGCTGGCTCGCCTGACCAGCCGGTATGGTCTTTGAGAACAGGATACTGTCTATCATCATTCGAAGCTCTGCATCGTCAAACTCATGATTATAATACCAGTTTGATGTAAGTGTCTCCTTTGTGCCATCCTTCTTTTCTCGCTCAGTCTCGGTGTACTCAATGTCATAGCCATAATCCACCAGACAGTTGAGATTTGCCTTTACGGATTTTCTGTCCACAGTTATATCATAATCCTCTTTGAGCTTCGCAATGATATCCTTCTGATCCATGGTGTGGTCACAGTCCGTATATTTCTTCAGTATATCCAGAATGCATATGTTCAGCATCTTTTTTCCACTTGTAGGATACGCCATGTATATTCCCCCTCTATCACTACATGTCCCAACTAAGGCGATGTAGATTTCCTGCTTCCTCTAGACCTGGGAAATCATTCTGTCTGAGTGCTTCATACAGCACTATTGCCACAGAGTTGCCCAGATTCAGTGAACGAATGTCCGGGAACATTGGAATCCTGATAGATGTATCCTTATAATCAACCAGGATCTCCTCAGGTATACCCGCGCTCTCCTTGCCGAACATGATGTATGCGTCATCCTCAAACTTCACATCTGTATACTTCTTCCTGGCTTTGGTTGTCGCCATGTATATCTTTGCTCCGGGATTCTTTGCAAGGAAATCCTCGAAATTCACATATGTTGTCACATCCAGCTTGTCCCAGTAATCAAGCCCGGCACGCTTCAGCTGTTTCTCATTTATCTGGAAGCCCAGCGGCTCTATGAGATGCAGTCTTGCGCCTGCTGCCACACATGTTCTTCCTATGTTGCCTGTATTGGCCGGGATCTCCGGCTCATGTAATACTATATTTAGCATACTACTCCTCCTATAAAAACCTTGGCGGTGTAAGAAATCTCCTCTCGTCGTCGTGCACTACAACCCTATCGCTTTTTTCCGTAAGATGGCCTATGACTGAAGCCTCATATCCTGCCTCATAGAGCTTATCAGCCAGCAATTTTCCATCCGGAACTACGAAGAGTGCAGAACCACAACCATCTATCATATACGGATTATCCCCGGTGTGCTCACATATCTCTATTGTCTCCTGAAGTATCGGTATATTGTCATGACATACCTCAAGCCCGCACTTCAGCGCATCTCCCATCTCCCAGAGAGCTGCAAATACGCCGCCCCTCGATATGTCGTGTGAATATATACAGCCATGATCTAATGCTATGTCAACCTGGCCGCCAAGCAGTATAAGCTGCTCGAGCTGCTCCACAGGTCTCAGATAGCTCTCCGAATACCTCTCAAAAAGCTCCTTCTGAGTATCATAATAGATCTTCAGGGTTCCACCAACACCAGTCTGTCCACACATAACAATGTCCATACCGGCCAGTCGTTTTGATCCACACAGGTCTAAATCATCATATCCTGCATGTTCCTGACCTACAGATATTCCCATCATTGTCAAACATATAACCGGTTCGGCAACAGCACTGTTCACCTCAGTATGTCCCGTCACTATGTCAACGCCGTACTCCGCACATATGCCCGCAAGCTTTCTGAGCAGTTTCTTCATGCGTCGTTCATCGTCATCAGGCATAACTATGGTATCTACTGCCGCCCATGGCATATATCCGCCAATCCTTATACTGTTGTAAAGTCTCGCTATATCAAGTCTGAGTCCCATATACCCGCTGTCACAGCACACACCAGCCGCAACATTCACGCTTTTAGCTGCGCCGGTGTCTCCGCTACCCCCATCACGCAACAAGAGCCGGGCATAGTCATCTCCTATTCCGGCTCTCGTCACATCGTCGTGGACAGTACGTGGCAGACTCTTAAGTATCGATCGCACCGTCTGGTGCTCTCCAAACTTTCCTCTCATATCTACTCTCCAATTCGACCTGTTTTCCTATTAGAATGCTGAAACTAAAAGTGTAACAACCATTGCGATACACAGAACCACAACAATTATTCTGGATACCAGTGTCTTACCTTTCTTGCTGCTAAGATCTATCATCTTTCCACACTCCTTATCAAAGTATCTTGCTCTACAAAATTAACTTAATAATAACAAAATATAAACCGTAGTTCAACAGCAATTATTTTTACAATCCCTGCCCCTTAAGGTAGTTGATAAACTGCTGTGCAGTACGTCCGCTTATGCCGCCATGTGCAAGCTCCCACTTGTTTGCCTCTGCGCAGAGCTCCTTCTCGTCCATGGTGATGTGCTCCTTCTCAGCAAGTCCCTTGACAATCTCAAAGTATTCCTTCTGTGAAGGTGCGCTGTAGCTGATCGTGACTCCGAATCTGTTGACCAGTGACAGCTTCTCCTGAATGGTATCACTTCTGTGAATACCATTGTTATTCTCCATATCATTCCTGTCGTTCCATGTCTCCTTGATGAGATGACGACGGTTGGATGTGGCATATATGAGCACATTGTCAGGTCTGATCTCAAGTCCACCCTCGATGACAGCCTTGAGGTACTTGTACTCTATCTCAAATTCCTCAAATGAAAGATCATCCATGTATATGATAAATCTGTAATTTCTGTTCTTGATAAGCGATATGACCTGCGACAGATCCTGGAACTGATGCTTGTATATCTCTATCATACGAAGTCCTCTGTCATAGTACTCGTTGATGATCGCCTTGATCGTGGTTGACTTTCCTGTTCCACTGTCACCAAAGAGAAGTGCATTGTTCGCCTTGCGGCCCTCCACAAATGCCTCAGTGTTGTCCACGATCTTCTTCTTCTGGATCTCATATCCGATGAGATCATCCAGCATGACATCCTCTGTGTTATTTATAGGTACAAACTCCAGATCTCCATGCTCACGGGTGATCCTGAACGCTTTGTTGAGACCGAACATACCAACACCATATGCCTTGTAGAATGATGTCACTATATCAAATATCTGGTCCTCGTTCTCAGCCTCCTCTATCGCATTGCTGACAGCCTGAACCTTCTCGCTGACATTCTTATTGTACATTCTCTCCTTCTTGCCAATAGACTTGTAATTGTTGATAGTTGAGAAACAATCTATTCCAAGTGCGCTCTCTATCTCTGAGAAATCAAAGTCGAACAGCTTCTTGAATATCCTGAAATCATTCTTGGCGAAATAATTGACTGTTCCGTCATTTGCTCCTACCTTCTCACTTGTTATACTGAATGAGTTCTCATTGGTGATGAGTATAAATGCCAGATAGTTGTGCCACAGATTCTTATCGAATCCATAACTGGTAGCAAGATCCAGAAGTCTCTTGATCTGATCATATATGCGGGCACACAGCTCCGCATTCTCACACCTCTTGAGATCAAAATCCTCAAATATTCCAGACAGCTTCATAAGTATACTGTCCTCTCCAAGATCTCTGTATAAAACCAATTTCGCTATGTCTCTGTACATGTGTATATCCTTCTTTCTGAACGGCTATATGTATCACCACACAGATGATGCCATATATGAGCCGTTATTTCTTTCTCTTCTTGTAGTTTTTATTTCTGCTACTGTTTCTGACTGTATTGTTTCTTTCTATGTTATTTCTTTCTGAGCTATTTCTTCCCGTATTGTTTCTGCTTGTGTTGTTTTTCCCAGAATTGCCGCTTCCGGCTGTACTGCCCGGTGCATTTGACTCATTCGTCCCGGTCTGCCCGGCGTCCACCTTGCTGACATCAGACGCACATTCCTCATCCAGCCTTCCATTCCATCGCCCCTCGGGGATGTTGCATGCCAGATTATATTTCCTCCACGATATGCCCTTGTCTCTGAGTCTCTTAACCACATATTCTTCAGACATCGCATACAGGACGGAGAAAAGCGGTACAAATATGAGCATACCCAGAATGCCCAACATATCACCTCCAAGCATGACCGCCACAAGTACCCATATAGATGGAAGTCCCACCGAACCGCCAACAACATGAGGATATATGAAGTTTCCCTCTATCTGCTGCAACACGACAAATATGATCAGAAACACTATGGCACGCTTCGGATCCTCTACCAGGATCATAATCGTTCCGGCAAAACATCCGACAAATGCTCCAACGACCGGGATCAGTGCAAATACTGCTATGATGATGCTGACCGTAAGCGCATACGGAATACGGAATATGGTCATCGTAATGAAAAACATAAGTCCAAGTATGCACGCCTCAAGGCACTGACCTGAGATGAACTTGGAGAAGGTCTTATCCGCAAGAACACAAGTCTGAATGAATCGGTCCGCCTTTTCTTCCCTGAACACCGCATACAATACACCCTTTACCTGCTTCTCCAGAGTCTCCTTCTGAGCCAGTATGTAGCACGCAAAGAACAGTCCCACCAGAACATCGACCACGGCGCCTACCACACTGCTGGCAATGGAGAACGTGGAAGACAATACACTGCTGCCGCCGTTCTTCACAATACCAACCACATTTGATATAAGTGCATCCCAATTAATATTGATACTCTTTATCTTATCCACTATCTCCGGCTGGTCCTTCATCAGCTTGATTGCCTTCCTCTGTATATCATCCATGGCCGATGGCAGCTTCTCTGCAAACATAGTTATAGTCTTGGACATCTCAGGTATGATCATAGTTATTGCAAACGTGAGAACAGCTATTATGCACAGAAACGACAGTATGAGGCACACTGGTCTCCTGAACCTGTACAGTCTGCTGTCTTTATTCTTAAACAATACCTTTTCAAGTCCCTTCATAGGTACATTCACCACAAATGCTATGGCAAATCCTATGACAAATGGCATGAGTATATTGATGAGCCAGCTGAACATACTGGACACCTTATCAAAATTAAACAGTACATATGCAAACAGCACCACACCGCACAATATAATCACGGTCCTCACTGTATCCCTCTTATTCCAGTTCATGAAGTCCTCCTAATAATCC
Organism: Coprococcus sp. AM14-16; assembly: GCF_003434675.1. Classification (NCBI taxonomy): domain Bacteria; kingdom Bacillati; phylum Bacillota; class Clostridia; order Lachnospirales; family Lachnospiraceae; genus Coprococcus; species Coprococcus sp. AM14-16. Next base: position 739,745 of record NZ_QTLL01000002.1, on the reverse strand, counting down.
ACATTATTATTCTATGTAGTCATCAATTACATATCTATTCATCCAGATGTATATCTCCAAATGCCTCGGACAGGGAATATGTCAGATTCTTCTTGGGCTTGTACACATCGATGACCGGGGCCATGATCCTGAAAAAATTCTCCTCATTCTTTGAGAGCTTGAACACCTCAGCGGTATTCCTGGCATCCCACAGGGCATCATGCTCTGCCCCCTGAAAGTTTTCTCCCAGATAAAACACAGCGTCCGACAGTGATATCCTTCTTGACGTTCCTATGAGCTTGGCATATTCCTTCTGAAAATCCTTCCACCTTGATATGATACTTTCCAGCCCGGGGTGCGTGTATTCCTTCAGCCTGGCCTCCTTGCGGAGCTGTCTCAGGTCATTCTCACTCCATGCGTATATCACATCGGCATCAGCACACCACTCTATAAAGCTCCCCATGGCAAAAGCATATGAAGGAGCATCCTCCACCATATCATCTGTTATTCCTGTGAGCTTTATTATACGCGAAGCCATGGTTCCATATGCCGGCTTCACATAACTCTTAAACGAATCTATCTCATTATAATCTTCATCCAGTTTAACCGCACCGATCTCTATGATCTCGCTCTTACATATTTTCTTTTCCTTCTTATACTCTGAATCTATCATATTCATTTCAAAGTCCACAAATACGTATATCATACACTGTATTTCCCCTTACATTGCCGATTTAATCATTGTAACACTGTGACCGGAAAACTGTAAACAAGCATATTAGGTATTTGTCAGCATTTCCGCAAATATTTGAGTATATTTTTGTCCTATTATGAGTTAAAATTTCTGTGACGACATAATATGCACTTATACGGCAGCATACGACACGAAAGGAATATACATATGAAAAATATAATCTTTGATATTGGCATGGTCCTCGTAGACTTCCACTGGAAAAGCACCATGGAGAAGCTTGGCATACCAGCGGACGTGATAGATACTCTTGATCACAACATGATAAACCACCCTATGTGGAATCATTTTGACCTGGACGATATGCCTGAGCCAGAGCTCATCAAACGTTTCAAGGAACTCAGCCCGGAATGCAGCAGCTACATAGACCTGTTCATGAACAATCTCGATGAAGTGGTGGATATGTTCCCGGGAGCCGACATGTGGCTCAAGGATCTCAAGTCCAGAGGTTACAACATCTACCTCCTGTCCAACTACCCAAGAAGACTGTTTGCACTCCACACGCCTAGATTCCACTTCCTGCCTTACACGGACGGAAGAGTGGTCTCCTATGAATACCACGTGACCAAGCCAGACGCCGCCATCTATGAGCATCTCTGCAACAAATATAACCTTGTCCCTGAGGAATCCATTTTTCTTGATGACAGGCAGGCGAATCTCGATGCCGCCGCAAAGCTTGGTTTCCACACTCTTCTGGTCACAGATCCTATAGGAGTGAGGGGCGCACTTGACGACATACTCACACGCGAATAAGGAGATGCCCGATGAAAACAGATACAACTCAAAGCAGACACAGTGGTCTGCTGTGGCGTTCCATATTCTTTCCGCTGGCCTTTATTTATATGGAGCTCCTGTTTCACATTGCAATTTATGGATCTGCAGGCAGCAGCATACTACATCCCCTGACATTTGCGCTGGCATGCGGACTTACCCTGTCAGCACTGACCTCCTTCTGGCACAGATATGCAAATGCAGCCATAGCCTACCTGCTGTGGAGTATATTTACGATCTACTATATTGCACAATTTGTATACTATAAGATATTCAGAACATTTTTGAGTCTGGTGTCCATCGGCGGTGCCCAGGATGCTATGAACTTCAGGACTGTGCTTTTTTCAGCATTGCGATCCAACTGGTATATCATAGTGCTGTTCCTGCTGCCACTTATATGTCTTATCATCATGAACAGGTTCTGGTTTTCATTTGGCAGATGCCGCATCGGGCAGAAGCCTGGTGTGCTCAGGGCAGTGCTGGTGCAGCTGGGTATCTCCGCAGCTGCATGGGTACTTGCCATCTGTATTCTGGCAGTGCACGGGACTGCGGCCTACACTCCATATGCGCTGTTCCACGGACGCTATGTACTTGAACTGTCCATGAACAAGCTTGGAGTCATGGTCACCACGGGAAGAGACTGTGTGACCATGGTGACTCAGAACAGCCAGAGCAAGACATTTGAGCTTGCAGATATTGGAGATAATCAGTCAGATGAACAGACTGCCGCATCAGATATCAATGCCGCATCTGCGGACGAGACAGATTTTTCATCAGCTTCTCAGACCGGCGGCTCAGATCAGGCGGCAGGATCAACCCAGGCCGACGAGCCTGTATATGTTCCGCAGGTCGATGAAAGCATAGATTTCCAAAGTCTGTACAATCAGACAGATGACGAGGAGCTTAAAAGCCTGACGGCATATTTCTCGGGGGTACAGCCAACTTACACGGACGAATACACCGGCATGTTCGAGGGGTACAATGTGGTATTTGTCACCGCTGAAAGTCTCAGTACATATGGAATATCCAGGGAGGCCACACCGACACTGTACAAGATTTATCACGAAGGCTTTGAATTTACTAACTTCTACAACCCACTGTGGTATCACAGCACCATAGACGGCGAATATACCAACTGCCTCAGCCAGTATCCGGCATCCTCCAAATGGAGCTTTGAGGCATCCGCGGACACCTATCAGCCATACGCCCTCGGCAATATGTTGAACGCACAGGGCTACAAGAGCTACGGCTACCACGACTTTGATGCCACATACTACGACAGAACAAGAACCCATCCGAATATGGGCTACACCACCTTCAAGGCCATCGGCGCAGGATTGGATATTCCTGACCACGTTATGTATTCCGATCTCGAATGTATGGAGGCTGTGTATGGGGATTTCATTCAGGATGACAAATTTAACATGTATTTTATGAGTTTCTCCGGCCATCTGCCTTACAATTACGACAATCAGTATATATGTATGATTAACAGGGAGGGAGCCGAGAATGTCCTCTCCGGAAAAGGGTACTCAGATGAGGCCATAGCCTATGTTGCAGCCCAGATGGAGCTTGACAAGGCTCTGGAATTCCTGATGGATAAGCTGGAAGAGACTGGCAAGCTGGACAACACTCTGTTCATCGTGGCACCTGACCACTATCCTTACGGACTCAGCGACGGCACCTACAACGAGCTTGCGGGCAAGGACATAGAGAATGATGACTTTGAGCTTCACCACAACCAGTTTGGTATATGGAGCTCATCCATGGAGAAGCCAGTAGTTGTCGACAAGCTCTGCTCCAGTGTGGACATACTTCCAACTGTGTTAAACCTTCTCGGAGCCGACTTTGACTCAAGACTTCTGGCTGGCCGCAACATTTTATCCGACTCCGATGAGCTTGTGATCTTCGCGGATCAAAGCTTTATGACCGACAAGGTCAGGTACGATGCCAGCACGGGGGAGACCTCTTACTTCGTCCCTGAGTCACAGATCCCTGATGGATACGTGGATCAGATGATCGAGGAAGTTGAAAACCGGCTGTATATATCGGACGAGATGATAAACACGGACTATTTTTCATTTGTATATAACAGATAGATGGCCGAGACAATCCCCGCCAGCACATCGGCGGCGGCCTGAACGGAAGCCACTCCATCTATGCCATACATGCGCGGCAGTATGAATACCAATGGTATAAAACATACTCCCTGCCGCAGGGAGGATATGAGGGTGGCTTTTCCATATGCTCCAAGAGCCTGATAATACATTCCAGTCACCAGACACACCGCAGCAAATGGCATGGACACGGCATGCGCCCGGAGCGACAGCGCCGCAAGCTGCAGAGACTGCTTGCCACCGTCCATCAGGAATACCCCGGCCACCTCGGATGCCCACACCCAGGTCGCAGCACCCATAGCGCACATGAATATCACCGCAGTTATCATGGTAAATCTCAGCGACCTTTTCACTCTGGATTCAAGTCCTGCACCATAGGCAAACCCGCACACCGGGGCAAATCCCTGCCCATAGCCCACCAGCACCGCAAATATGACTGCAAATATCTTATTTGCAACTGTGACGCCCGCCATGGCTCCATCTCCGTACTGCCTACAGCTTCTGCTTATCATGACCGCCGCAAGGCACATGAGCCCCTGTCTCAGGAAGGATGGCAGCCCTGTTCTCACTATACGCACCCCATATCTGAAGCTCCACACATCAGACACATGAAGCCTTACCACGCTGCACCTTGACCTGACACATATATACATTATGGCAAGACTTATCCCCTGTCCGGCAAGGGTCGCTATGCCTGCACCAGCTATTCCAAGTCCAAGCACTCTCACCAATATATAGTCAAATAACGCATTTGACAGTCCTCCTGCCAGAATACCCAGCAGGGCAAGATACGGCTGCCCCTCAGCCCGCAGGGCATTGTTCAGAACATAGGCACCGCACATGACCGGAGCCGCGAGCATGATATATATTCCATACTGCCCAGCAGGAGCAAGACTTGTGTCCGTGGCCCCCAGAAGTCTTACCACATCCTCCCTGAACACGGCAAATATAACCGCCATGACCGCGCCCGACAGTATTCCTCCCGCCAGTGCCGTGGCAAGCGTCTGCTCCGCCTCACGCTTCTTCTGCTTACCGAGGAGTCTCGCTATCTCACTTCCAGCTCCCATGCCCCAGGTGTAACCCACAGCCTGTATCAATGCCATGACAGAGAACATGATCCCCACTGCGGCCACACTGCTTTCTCCAAGATCTGAGACAAAATAAGTGTCCACAATATTGTAGGAGGTTGCCACCAGCATGGTGAATATTGTAGATACCGAAAGTGACAGTATGAGAGAAGGCACAGGAGTCTCAGCCATTTTGCTGTGATTCTCCTGTGCCTTCTTCTGTGTATCCACACTCTCAGGAATGTCCATTCCCGAAAGTATCAATATGTCATATATTCCATTATCGGGTCTGCTGTGTAACCGCCGTCTGTTGCTGCGCCTGTCCATGTGTGTAGTCCCTGCTTTCTTCCTTACTCTCACGCAGGAATTTCTTAACCTGCTGCAATTTCTCCTTTGCATCGTACACACCCAGCTCATACATGGCCTCGATCATCTCCGGCTTCTTCTCAAGCCTTGATATCTCTATAGTCTCACTCGGTCTGATTATCAACGTATCACCCTCCTTTTCAAGCTCCTCCAGCTTGTCCAGGGTCTTGTTGTAATACATGTGTCTCATGTGACATCTTTTAACGAACTCAGGGTACTCCCTGTACCTTCCGGCCTCCAGCCTGAGCATCTTGTCCGGGCCCTTGCGGTATCCCTCCGGTCTTGTCAGAACTACTATATTTCTCCTGTAGCCCATCCTTCTGAATGCAAATATCGGTATGCTGTCGGATACACCTCCATCCAGCAGCTTCATTCCATCGACCTCTACAATATTGGACACCAGTGGGAGGGATGCCGAAGCCCTCACCTTATTCACATCCTCAGGCTTTCTCATGTCCGTGCACTCCAGATACTCCGCCTCCCCTGTATCCAGATTAGAACATCCCACATAGAGCTTCGTAGGATTTGCAAGGAATGCATCGTAGTCAAGTGGATCCAGTTTCTCCGGGATATCGTGGTAGCAGAACTGCTCACCGCAGATATCTCCTGTAGTTATGAGGGAGTACAGGCTCATGTAGTGCTTGTTGTTCCTGTACTTCATATTGTAACGCATGTTGCGCCCTCTCTGTCTCGCCACATAGGAGAGTCCATGTATGGCTCCCGCCGACACCCCTATGACACCGTCGACCTCTATATCATTGTCCATGAACACATCCAGGACTCCGGCGGTATATATGCCTCTCTGGCCGCCGCCCTCAAGTACCAAACCTGTCTTTGCCATATCGATCACCTTTCATCCAAATATTTATATGTCCGTCTTTGTCTGAAAAATCCTCAGACTCCTGTCAAGAATCCCATTCATATGAGCTATAGCAGTTCCATAATTCGTCATCGGGATACTCTGGTGCTCCGCCCTTCCCTGACGACTCTTCATCTCGCGTTCATTCAGCATACAGCCTCCGCAGTGTATCACCAGATCATATCCTGTCAGATTCTCCGGGAATTCCATTCCGCTGACAAATGTAAATTCAGGCTCAAGTCCTGTGTATCTGCGTATCCATCCCGGCAGCTTCACAGTTCCTATATCATCACACTGTCTGTGATGGGTGCAGCCCTCAGCTATGAGTATCCTTGGAGGTCTGCTGTCCGCATCTGTACGCTGGCCTTCATCCCTCAGCCTGTCCAGGACATATGCGCCATTTACCGCCGCATCAAGCTGCCCTTTAAATCTTGCCATCAGTATTGAGAATGACGTCAGATATATGTCATACGGCACGATCTTCATAACCTTTGCAAATGCCTGGGAGTCAGTGACCACCAGAGATACCTTCCCCTCCAGCCGTCTCAGAGTATCCTCAAGCTCCGTGTCCCTGCACACCACAGCCGTAGCTCCGGTATCAAGAACATCCCTTATGACCTGCTGCTGCGGAAGTATCAGCCTGCCCTTCGGAGCTGCAGAATCTATCGGTATGACCAGCACCACCATGTCTCCAGGCTGTATCAGATCTCCGACCAGTCTCCTGGTCATGGTGTCTGTCACCGTGAGCTTTCCTATCAATTCCTTCAGCTCCTCTATTCCCTGTCTGCGCTCTGCGCTGACCCATATGGAATTCTCCGCTGAATTCTGAACCATTGTATCATCTTTAACGAGATCACTCTTATTGTACGCAATTATATAATTTATATTCTTCTCTTTGAAAAGCTCTGTGAGCTCCCTGTCCGCCGCCGAAAGGCCAACCGAACCATCAACTACGAGCACAGCGACATCTATCTTCGCAAGCACCTGCCTGGTCTTCGACACCCTGAGTTCACCCAGCTCGCCGGTATCGTCTATTCCCGGTGTATCTATGATGACCACCGGTCCAAGCGGAAGCAGCTCCATGGACTTGTACACCGGATCCGTGGTGGTTCCCGCCACATCCGACACAACAGCAAGGCTCTGCCCCGTCACTGCATTTACCAGACTGGACTTGCCTGCGTTCCTGCATCCAAAGAAACCTATATGCACTCTGTTTGCCGACGGCGTATCGTTTAAACTCATTTTGCTCCTCCACAATGTGTTAGAATCTAAAATCTCTGTCTCCGTGCTTTATCCTGTCAAGTCTCTCGACCACTATCTGTCTGACTTTCTCATTCGGAATATTCTTCAGCTCATTCTGTATGAGTCTCCTGCCTATCTCCGCGGTCTCCGGTGAAGCATAATCCACCAGATATTCCTCCAGCGTCATGAGTGCGTTCGGATGACAGCAGTTCTGTATCTGTCCGCTCTTGCACAGGCTCATGAACCTGTCGCCGGTTCTGCCCTCTCTGTAACATGCCGTACAGAATGATGGTATATAGCCCTTGGTCATCAGCCAGTTCACAACCTGATCCAGAGTTCTCGTGTCGCTGACATCGAACTGCTCCGACTTCTCATCCTCTGGCTCCGGCTCATAGTAACCCCCCACACTGGTCTTGGAACCACCACTTATCTGCGACACTCCAAGCCTTATGATCTCGTCCCTGACCTTTGGATTCTCCCTTGTGGAGATTATCATTCCTGTATAAGGAACGGCGATTCTGATACATGCTGCGATCTTGCAGAATACATCGTCGCTTATTCCGTTGTCAAATGCCTCAGGATCTATGTCGTCAGCCTTCTTGACTCTTGGCACACTGATGGTGTGCGGACCAACTCCATGAACAGCCTCAAGGTGCTCCGCATGCATCAGCAGCCCCGCAAATTCGTACCTATACTTGTCCAGACCAAAGAGCACTCCCAGACCCACATCGTCTATACCACCTTCCATAGCACGGTCCATAGCCTCTGTGTGATATGCATAGTCATGCTTCGGTCCATATGGATGAAGCTTCTCATACGCTTCCTTATCGTAGGTCTCCTGGAAGAGGATGTACGTTCCAATTCCTGCCTCGTGCAGCTTCCTGTAGTTCTCCACTGTGGTCGCCGCTATATTTACATTTACACGCCTTATTGCACCGTTCTTGTGCTTGATGCTGTATATCGTGTCTATACACTCCAGGATGTACTCGATAGGATTCATCTGAGGATCCTCACCGGCCTCAATGGCCAGTCTCTTGTGACCCATATCCTGCAGTGCTATGACCTCCCGTCTCACCTCTTCCTGGGTGAGCTTCTTTCTGGCTATATGCTTATTCTTGATGTGATACGGACAATACACACACCCATTTACACAGTAGTTGGACAGATACAGCGGCGCGAACATAACTATTCTGTTGCCGTAGAAGTCCTTCTTGATCTGCTCCGCCAGATCATATATCTCATTTATCTTGTCCGGCATCTCACACGCAAGAAGCACGGATGCCTCCCTGTGGGTAAGCCCCTTCCTGAGCTTTGCCTTCTCTATGATACTGTCGATAAGCTCCACATTGTCCTTGTTCTGATCCGCATAGTCCAGCGTCTCACGGATCTCGCCATCATCTATGAAGTCCTCTGCCTTCATGGATCTCACATCATACATTTTTTGTCAGCCTTCTTTCTTGTATACTGTATGCCCTTCCAATCTTATACACACAATATTATTCAGTGGTCTCCGCCTCTGTTGTCTCCTCACTGTCAGCATCCCCGGAATCGACCGGCGTACTCATGCTGTCTATTTCATCCGGCATACGGACATAGTCCACATACCAGCCATCGTCGCACTTCAACATACATTCCTGAACGTGTACCGTGACCTCGCCGCCATCCTTGCCTGTCACTATCCAGTCGGCTTCCACACTTCTGTACTGGGACACGCCCTTAACTCCGTTGTCCGCAAATTGCTGCTGCACATCCTCTATATTGCTCACCGCCTGTATATCGGTGACCTTGCACTCGATCGTATCTATATCCCCAACCTGCTCATCTGTATACGCTCTGAACTTGTTTATATATATGTCCTGTATGTCACTCACCGACAAAACCTTTGACGAATCCTCAAACTTCTTCACGTATCCCGGGGCTATCATGTCAGCCATCTCTCCGCCATCGCCAAATGCGTATATGCGGGCGGTCTCCTTTGCCAGCTTGTCCGCCTGATATGAAAATCTGTAATAGATCACATAAAATACCGCAAATACTACCACGATCGCCACTGCCAGAACTATTATAAGCTTCTTGAGGAATCCGCTTTTTTCATTACTGTTTCTCTCTTTACTCTGTCCCATATCTCTACTTCCCAATCCTTGTTTTTGTGGTTAAATACCCTTTTATATTGTATTCACCTGATTTGATATAGTCAACACCAAGCTTCCGTAACCCCCGAACGGGCAGATCATCAACATGACCTGCCCGTTCAGAATAATTATCCATATATCGTTACCAACAATTCATTGTCTCCATCGTATCAAGCTTCCTCTGGATCTTGTCAACGACCATATCCCTGATCTCTGTGGTCGTCTTATCCGCTATAACCTCATATGGGATCGGCTCCAGAAATGCAAGCTGTGTCGTCACACGCCTCAGTGACCATCCTTCAAATGGCTTGAAGGAATCATACAGCACGACTGGAACGATAGGACACTTCGCCTTCTTGGCGATCTTGAAGCTTCCCGGCATGAACTCCTTGAGCTCATTGTGACTGTGATCGTATCCTCCCTCCGGGAATAAAATATATCTCCTTCCCGCCTTGATCTCCGTGGATACATCGTTTATAACCTGTACCTGCTGCTTTATGTCTTCCTTGTCAAGTCTCTGTGCCTTCACAAGATCCGTAAGCTGATCTGCTATGAACAGCTTCGACCTCTTGGCATCCATGACATACGTAATCGGTTTGTCATGGGAAACTATAACTCCCAGTACATCATACTTACCCTGATGATTGGCATACATGATATATCCACCCTCCTTAGGAAGGTTCTCCATACCCGTGGCAACCGTCTTGATAAAAGCACGACGTCTCACATGATTGCACATAACCTGTGCCATCTGATAACATATATCCTCACCATATTTTTCCGGGTGTCTAGCATAATACGACATCTTTGGCACATAGTACATGATCAGAAACAAGCACGAAACTATTACCCAAATAAATCTTAACATAAATACCTCTAACCAAATACCTTTAACTCAAAAATGTGTGCATATACATGCACACGTCCTCTTTTTCATAAACTCTTATATACATAGTTCACTGTATATACAGTTCACCATATACTATCTAGTAATTTTCTCAGTAAAGGCAAAAGTTGTCAAGTAACATTTTATCTATTGTGTCTGCACATAAAAAGGCAACGCCACATCGGTTTCATCGTCCCGCTGCTGGCACTGCCTTTTATAA